>DIPO01000029.1 GCA_002427045.1 Firmicutes bacterium UBA5486 | reverse complement strand
TAGCTTTAATAAAAGATATATAACTACGATATCAAAATATGTTAAAACTAAATAAAGAAAAAGAGAGACAGCTTTTGCTGATAAATACACATTGACCTTTAATAGTAGTGATTTAAAGTAGTATTTAGAATTTTTACCTCCGTAGTACACAATATACGGAGGTTTTTTCTCTACATCCTAGTGAAAAGCACCGAAAAAGTTCAGGTTAAAGGGGTAAACCTGGTTATTACCATGGTAAAGTTGTGTCGATTTTGGCAAAGGCTGGGGTAATATCGACCCATTGAAGGATGTAACCTTCTATCACCAGGACGCCTTGGGTTCGGTGGTTATGCTCACCGGGCATAACGGGCAGGTGGTAGAGAGGTATGAGTACGATGTTTATGGGGTTGCTTATAATGGGAAGTTCGACCATGGTTTAGCTGGGATGGGTGGTAATCCGTATGGGTTTACCGGGAAATGGTACGAGCCGGAGATGGGGATTTACTCCTTTGCCTTTAGGGATTACAACCCTCGAAGCATGCGGTGGCTGACCGAGGATCCGGTTAAGGATGGATTGAATTGGTATCAGTATTGTGGCTCTGATCCGGTGAATTTCGTTGATCCGTTTGGGTTATTAAAAAAGAGTACCTTTCCTCTTGGTAAATATCAGCAGACGAAAAACTATGTTGAAAAGCAGCTCTTAGATTTAACTAAGGATAAAGAAGAAATAACAGAAGATGACATCGAGAGAGCAGCGGAAATAGTTTGCGGAGGAAATGACTGATAAAGAATTTGGAGAATTACTTAGTCCACTCAAACCAGAAAAAGAAAAAATAGAGACACTAGTAAATATTGGAGAAAGAATTGAAAAAATTAGAAGGAGATCCTGAAACTGACATGCCTGATCCTGAAAGAGCCAGAGGCGATCAAGGGTATACACCGCAATCAGGTGATAAAGAAATATTTGAGAAAATAAAATCAGAATTTAAATCAGAATTAGATAAGTTAATGGCTGAAGATGAATGCTAGCGGTACTTTACGAGTTAGTATCAAATTACATATTTTTGGTTAGTTTCAAAACTTTTTCCAGATGTCACGTTTTTATTCAATTAGCTTTTTGCGAGACCTTGGGGTTACCTGATCGGTTAATAAAAGTGCAAAGCGAGGCGGAAATTGCCCAAGTTGATGATTATGCTTAAATGGTACGAAAAATGGTTGAAAACCGGCTGTGACCCGCAAGTAGCATTTATACGGAAAGAGTGATAGCACCAGGAAACAGCGATGAGCCATGAGCTTATATCAGCAGGGTAAGTTTAAGTTTAGCAGCTCATTTTTATATAGGCGTTCAGGTCATAGTTTATGTTACCCCGAAATGCAGGTTGTGATTTTTAGGTGAATTTATATGGTTAACATGCCATACCATGAGAATTTGGGTGGTAGAAATTGGTGTGAAATGCAGGATTCAATAAGACTAATTATCGAATACTGGAGCGTGTAATTTGATTTTGAAGGAGAATCAATGGTGCTATTGATGAGAAAGGATTATAGGCAAACACTTAGCGTGTTGTTCTTGGTTTTTATTATTATAACCGCCATAGAGAAAATCAACGCCCAAATCGGTACTACAATCATCGATTGCCTTTTTCTAAGACAGGTATATTTTGGGGGAAATACTCAACACCATTTGCTCATAACACAGCAGATTTCTCAGAAAAAAAAGGAAAATATGGGGAGACATTTCCTTTTGCAGGGGGAAGTGGGACAGAGGCAGAACTCTATTTAGTTGCTACAGCAGAACAACTAAATAACATTCGAAACTATCTGGATAAGCATTTTAAACAAACGGCAGATATCGATTTAAAGGATTACAGCCCAACTGAGGGATGGGAACCAATTGGTTTGTCAAAAGAACCTTTTATAGGAAGCTTCGATGGAAATGGATTCAGAATAATTAGTTTGACAATTAGCCGCTCCAGCGATAAAACTTTTTTATTTGGGATTGGAACTCCTGTTGTTGGGTTGTTTGGGTATAATGATGGAACATTGAAAAATATAGCCTTAGAAAGAATGGATATTAAAGGGAAAGATGCAATAGGTAGCTTAGCAGGGATTAATAGCGGTAGGATTACAAACAGCTATGCTACGGGAAAAATTGTAGGTGAGAAGTGGATAGGTGGTTTGGTAGGGGCGAATTTTGAAGGTGATATTATAAAAAGTTATGTCATAGGAGAAGTTGAAGGTGAGTTGGGGATAGGCGGTTTGGTGGGGGCGATTTGGGGTGGTAGTATTACAAGGAGTTATGTTACGGGAAGTGTTAAAGGGAAGGAAGTAGTAGGTGGCTTGGTTGGAGTTAATTCTGATGACGGTAGTATTGAAAACAGCTACGCCAGAGCAAAAGTTGAAGGTACGAAGTGCGTGGGTGGTCTGGTTGGAATGAATGATTATGATGCTATCATCAAATACAGTTATAGCGCAGGAACTGTCAAAGGTAAAAATGAGACAGGAGGTCTGGTGGGGATGAACGAAGGTGCCGTTATTGCTGGTTATTACGATACTGAAACAACAGGCCAAACTGATACCGGAAAGGGGATACCAGCGGCGACTGCGGAGATGAAACTGCAGACCTTATATAATGGCTGGGATTTTATTAATATATGGGCTATTGATGACAGTAAGAATGACGGGTATCCTTACCTAAAAATGAGTGGGCATTGAGTGCCGGAAGGTATGCACCGATACTACGACTAAACGGACTGCCGAAGAACCTGATTCCGAACTTCGGCAGAAAAAAGATATGTCTTAATCCCCCAGGGGTTTTTTCTTTACCAGCCGGTAAAAAGAAGGGATTTCACCCAGTGCTGCGGTGGGGATCCGGTAAATTTTATTGATCCGTTAGGGCTAGTTTGCGGAGAGGCTGTAGCTGACCCGGATTCTGCTCAAGCAATTATTGATGGGCTTAAAGCGTTGGCGGCAGTTGCTGCAATAGAGCCTACAATTCTTGGGGAAATTGCTGTAGGAGTTGCGGTTGTAGTTGCACTTACCAATGAGGATGTAAGGGAGAAAACACAGGAAGATGTGACGAATGCTGTAAACAAAATTGTGGAAGGAATAAAAAATCTAGCTGAAACTGATAAACCAACAGATTCTAATAAAGATAAATTTACTCCTGAACAACAAGAAGTAATCAAAAAGGCTAAACAGGCCAAAAAATTGAAAAATTTGACTAAAGAAGAGGCTGAAGATTTAGTGGAAGAAGCAAAAGAGGCAGGTTTACCCGCACGTGGACCAGGGGTCCATCCTAATTGTAATTTTAAAGAAACACATATTCATATTGGACCAGTAAATCATATACCTATAGAGTAATCTATATAAGAAAATAGAAATTTTAGGGGAGCGGAAAAATGCTTGTAAGGAAATGGACACTAAATGGTTTATTAGTGCAGGATTTATCAAAGATAAATTTACAATCGTCAACTAACTATTTAGGAATTGAACGTTTTCACTCGTGGCCTTTATCATGTAAAACTGATATTGCTTCAAAAACGTTGACAGAAGAAGCTGAGGATAAGTGGTTTAACTATTTTTATGATAGAAAACAAACAAAGTATTCATTGGCTGTTGTTCCATCAATTGAATATATACAAAGATATTTAAGTGTTTGTCAAAAGTATAAATTAAATGTAAGAGTATTATTTGTTGAGACAGATAGAGAAGATCCTGTATGGGATGGTCCGTACTACCATAATAAATTTTTAGGATTTGATTATGGAACAACACAAGATTTTTTCTCTGTACTTTATGATGATATGTATGGTAAAGAAGATATTTCTCTTTTCATCCCCTTAAAACTAGCCCTAAATAAATATGGGTTATTTAATACTGAAAATGAATTAAACTCTTATATTAATGCCAGAGAAGAAGCTATTAAAGAAGGACATAATCTGGAAGAAACTGGAGATTTTTGTAGATTTAAGATATCAACAATAGATTTAAACCACTTATACCGATAAAAACAGAAATACTACCTGATACAATTATGACCAAAACGTTAATCTATCTAAATCATCTACCCCAAAGGGAAACCGAAGAAGTTCAAATTCCAATGTGCAGGCCTTGACTGGGAGGAAGAACGGAAGGAGTAACCACTAAATACAAATATGACGAGTTAAATCGGTTGGTAGAGGTTGAAGATGCCCTTGGGAATAAGACCGGGATCGGCTATAACTATCTCAATAAGATCACCTGGCGCAAGGATGCTTTAGGTAATAAGGTAACCTATGAGTATGATGCTGTTGGTCGGCTGATTACAGTAATCGACCAACTGGGGCAGAGAGTAAGTTATGAATATGATCAAGTAGGAAACCTAATCCAAAGGATCGATCAGGAAGGATACGTGCAAAAATATAGATATGACGCGCTCAACCGGTTGATTGAGGAGATTGACGCCGCCAACCAGAAGATCGTCTACAATTATGATGAGAACGGTAACCTCATTAGTTTTACCAATCCCAAAGGTGATACCTATCAATACGTCTATGATGAACTTGATCGGCTGGTCAAAGAAGTGAATTATCAAGGACGTGAAAAGGCCTATACCTTAGATGCCAATGGAAACTTAACCGCGGAAGTTGATTTTAACGGTAACCGGACAACCTACAACTATGATCGGCTTAACCGCTTAGTGGAAACTCTCTTTTCCGACGGGGGTAAAAAAGAGTTTCTCTATGATCAGCTCGGTAACCTAACTAAAGCAGTGAACAGCACAGTGGAAGAGAGATACCACTACGATGAGCTTTCCCGTTTAGTTAAAACGGAGACCATCGGTTCAATTGATCCGGAAAACAAATTATGGACTATTGTCCTAAGAGGAAGAACCGAAACAGTTTAAGATCCAAGGGATAAACCTCAGTTGGGAGGAAAAGCAAAACCTTGACGACCAATTGGCAGAGGTAACCAATTTCTTGAACGGAACCGGAAAAGAACAAGCGGAGGAACTCTTTGTAACTCCGGGCCTTGGTGGATTGCCTTTTGTTAGCAATGTTACGGTGGAATATGAAGAACAAAACAAGTTAGAGAGCCTGTACCGGCGGGTCCAACCCTGGGGGAGAGGACTTAACTTCTGGTGTAGATGGTTCTGGAAAGAAAAATTCACCTAAGATCTACCCTGA
>DIPO01000044.1:62816-69618 GCA_002427045.1 Firmicutes bacterium UBA5486 | reverse complement strand
ATGTTTTTTGCAAAGCTAGTGAACCAACATATATTACTTTTCCCCCAGCTGCACTATAAATACCATCGCCTTTATCACCGTCAAAGTCAATCCCTCTATGTATGTAACTCCCACGATCTTCCCCGTAATCGCTTGAAATTATCAGATTCCCCTTAACCGGTAAACTAAGTCTAGCATCTTGACTGGAACGGGATACGGCCGAAAAAATGCTACTGGCTCTTCTACCTTGAGCATTGTAAAAACTGTACTTAAGATTCCAATTAATATTGCTTGATTTTGTAATCATACTTTCCGAGCAATCTTGAATATGAATTTTATTTTCTTTTATCTCTGCTTTATCTTGAATTTGTCTAGAACCAACTCTCCCTTGGTTTAACCCCCAAAAATATTCTCTTGAGTGATTAACATTTTGCATCCCGTCATTTAATAACTTAATCATTTTACAACCTCCTTCTATTTATGTTTATAACTTATTTTGCTCCGAAAAGCTCTCAGAGTAAAAAACTTTCGTTAGCTTTTGGTAATTATTAATGTGTAGTTGCGCTAAATACTTTTGGATATCACAATAATAATTATGATAATGGTCATATTCAGAAAGTGCACGGCAAAAGCCCCCACAAAAGCTTTTCGCCCAGCAATTTAGACACGGTTTTTGCTCAAGGTCTGAAATGTACCACTGAATTTGCTTGAAGTTACATAACAAAGATTCCTCTGAATTAAGTTGTTCACTTTCTCGGCAAAGCCGTTGACATGGGTATAATTTTCCCTTGTTTAAATAAAGCTTCCTTCTTCCCGCCCAACAATGAAACCTTTTGAACAGTTGCCCTTGGAGTAGGTGAAAACCACTATAAAAAGGTTCTATTCTTATAATTTTCTTCAAATTTGAACTTAAGTTAATAAATAATTGGTTTATTTGGCTTAAGCTGTTTTTTAAAGTTATAATTTTTTGTGATAGTCCTTCCGTCTCCATCTTTATTAGATCAACTAACATACCATTGATATTAAAATATAAAAAGCTATTATCATTTAGATTAAAGCAGTCTGTTATAAATTGCTTCCAATTAGGTTCCCAGTTATTTATAAGTAATCCTATTCCGCTATTCTTTACTATTTTCCTCAAACCACTATCCATCGTATTATCTTCAACTATTATTACTAAATTAATCATGTTATTATTAAGATCTTGGATAGAATCAGGGTTTATGGTGTCTGATTTAGTAATAAGATAGTAAGATATAATTCGTGGCGTACCAGCAACAATACTACTAATTTCATCAATCCAATCATTAATAGAATTATAATCAGTAAAGTTGTTTGTATTAATAAAGTTAATATGGAAAAACTTGCATGATGGAAAATAGTTAATGTATTCAATTACCTTATCTATATGTCCAGGAAATGAAGGCACATCTATATCAAGATAATACCCTTCTTCCAGAAAAATCCTTTCCTGTTTTAATACGCCGCCTTGTAACTGAATACTTACCTCCCTTAGAGATTCAATAACTTTATCTTTTGAATACTTTTCAGATAGTTTCTTAATTATGTCTGCTTCATCTACATAATCTGAAAGGTGCTTTAATACTTGGTAAAATATTTCATCTACCTCATAAAATAAATTCTTTTCACTGTTATAAATAAAATGTCCATTATTAGATACTCCTAGGAAAAACCCCGGCCTATTTTTTAATTCCTCCATCATTTCACCTCAAACAAGAACACTTAAAAACAAATTGGATCAACATATGCGGGAATATAGACTGAAACATCACCATAGTCTCGCCTTTCCTCAACACTATCTGGCATTACTTTATAACAATAGTCCCCTTTCAGATCCCAAGACCAACCTTGACCCTGGTTATCATTCCAAACCACTTCATCATATTGGGTAATATACTGAATTTTAAACAAGATATTTTCCGCACCGGACGGCAGAACAAGAGTTCCATAAAAAGAAAATGTTTGGGGATCAAAAACCAAATTGCTATATTTTATTGTGCCTGCTCTCCATTTATCCGTTGTCCACAGCAGTACACACTTTTTATGAGAAAATCCCCTTTCTTTAATAACTTGCTTAATTTTCACCTGTAAATTATTGCCTTTTTTAACAATATAGAAGAAATTACGGTTCAAGGGATGCTCAACATGATATAACTGTGAATTTAATAATCCTTTAAATTTAAGTCCATGTTCATGAAGTCTCCTCGCAAGATCAATATCTTCATCCCCATAACCTACAAGACTTTGGTTATAACCTGATACCTCTAAAAAATATTTTTTATGAAGAGAAATGTTTACCCCCAATGCATAAAAATACGGGTTATCAACAAGCGAAACTAACCGTAATTTCTTTTGGTAAAACCATTGAAGAGTTGCTAACTTTTTAAGTGAATCTATATTTAGCAGAACCCTGTCTATGCTCAATTGATCTTGATGTTCCTTTGGTATACATCTTCGGCCACCCAACAATGCAACACCTTCTTGGTGCTCTTCAATGTGTTGTTTTACGAAATCCGGCCCTGGTATAGCATCATGATCTGTCATGATAATGTATTGTCCCCTAGCTATAGATAAGGCTTTGTTAAGAATTTCAGCTTTTCTGAAACCTCGATCTTCCTGCCAGCAAAATTGTATTGGGTAATATCTATTGTATTTTTTTACCATCTCCTCAGTACCGTCGGTTGAACCATCATCAGCAATAATTATTTCGAAATTGCGGTAGGTTTGTATTGTATATGCTTCTAATGTAAGTTGAAGTAAGTTTTTAGAATTATAGGTTGATATAATTACACTGCAGAATGGGTTTTCCCCTGCTTGACTTATCTCTTTCTCTTTCCCCCGCTCCAGAGAAGTAATAATCTCCAATAAATGATCATCCGAATCCCAACAAATTGTTTTTGAATTACAAAAAGGTAAGGTGATTGAGGAATTGTATAATAAGTAATCCAGGTTATAAAAATCGTTGGGCTCTAAATATTTCAACGGTTTTTTGTAAACGATTCCAATCCGTAGATGTAACGGAGTTAAAAAAATATTATCTAATTTGTGAGCAATATCTTCGGAAAAGACCTCTTCGTTAAAAGTCAACCTTAAAATTTGAGGGTATTTTTTTTCTAGTAAAACATTTAAGTGGTTATCTTTTTGGGTATTGAAAACTATCTTTCCCCTTAACATATTGACTCCCTCACAATTTCCTCATAAACCATTTTTGTTTCTCTAGCAATCTGTTCCCAGTTTTTACTGTTGATAACATCTTGATACCCTTGTTCCGCGAGCTTACGAGCATATGATTCATTTTTAAGAAGTAAGATTGCTTTTCTAGCTATATCCTCATAATCTCCTGGTTGTACTTTTAACCCATTTAATCCATCCCGGATAATATCCATGAGCCCTCCCACATTTGAAACTACGACTGGGGTTTTTGTGGCCAGCGCTTCTAATACAACTATGCCAAAGGGTTCATACAAACTTGGGAATATCGCTACATCCGCTAAAGCATAATAATCAGCAAGTTCCTGTCTGTTAACAAACCCCGTCAGTAAAACTTTGTCTTCAATGTGTAATCTCAATATTTCTTCCTTAATCTTTTTTTCTAAATATCCTTTTCCACAAATGAGCAAATGAGCTTGTGGAATTTGTTCAATAATGAGAGGTAAAGCTTTTATTAAATTTAAAATGCCCTTTTCAAAAACTAACCTACCTACAAATAGAATAGCCTTTTCGCCTGAATTATGTTTTAAAGACAGTTCTGAATTATTAAATGAGGGACGTTGAAAGGTTTCGATCTCTACGCCATTCGGAATCAATACAATCTTTTCTGGGTTAATTTCATAATGGCCTTTAACTTCGTTAACCATGGCTTTACTACAACAAATAATTCGGTCAGACTTGACAGTCAATAACCTTTCTTTTTCTGCTAAGTTACCGTATATCCCCAAAGGATATAACCTCTCCAATTCTTTAGAGGTAACATGTAATGTAGTTACCAAAGGAATTTGGAAAATTTCTTTTAATACCAGACCTAGGGAAGCACCCATCCAGTCATGGACGTGTAAAATGTCGGGACAACCAATTAAACGAAGGGTTTTTTCGATATTTTTAAGGATATTTAAAGAAAAGAGTTCATTTTCAATTATTATTTCGGACCGTCTTCCACAACATGCAAGCATCTCAGGGTAAGCAAATCTGAATACTTTAATTCCTTCAACGTTTTCGATTTTTTTACTTCCTGCTGGTTTAAATGCAAATAAACTTAAGTCAACCCCGCTTCTTACTAAATTGATTGAAAGGTTGTAAACGTGAGTACCTAATCCGCCAACCAAATAAGGAGGAAATTCCCAGCCAATCATTAAAACTTTCATTTAATACCCTCTTCTCAGTTGCTACGTAATTCTCGAAATATTTGTATAAGTTTACTAGCATATGATTCAACTGAATAAATCTCATTCATTATTCCTTTGGTATCTGGTTCTTTCTTAAGCAAAACATTTATTTTTTTTAGAAGCTCGGGATCTTCAGCTCCGTTAAAAAAGTGTGTTTTAGGTAAAAATTTATGCAGGTCATTGAAGGACTTTGTTTTATTAATAAAGACTGGTATGTTTAAATGGAGTATTTCGGAAATAACCGAAAGATTGGTGTAATAAGGGTTAGCTGCGATAAAAAGATCTATATTTTTACTAAAAGAAACAAGATCCCCGTAACTTAACTTTTCTTTTACTACTGTAAAATCGGCTGCGTTACTATTTAAAATATTATTTTTTATATTGTGGAAAAGTATCCCTTCACCAACTACTAATATGTTATAGTTTCTCTCATAAGGTTTAAGTTTAGAAACCAGGTCCAATACTATTTCAATTTGGTTTTGTTTGTAAAAAGATGAATAAATTATAATTATCCGTTTTTCAGTTGGGAAATACCTGTTGATATCTGAAGTTGTATAGTATGGAAAAAGATATTTAATATTTTTATCTTTTTTACACATTTTTCTTAGTTCGCTTTCTAAATAATTAGACTCAGTAATAATGGTATTTTTTTGTTTCAAAATAAACTTTTCCATTGTAAAGATATAGTTATTGTCAGTGTTCTCCAAATCATTTCTAATTGATTCTAAAGAACTTAAAAAATTAACCCAAATTAATTGATAACTACTTGCTCCGGCTTTGGCGGCTATACTTACCGTCCAATCAAAACTACATAAAATATCAAAAGGTCCGTATTTTTTGATCGTTTTAAACAACACAGGTATAAAGCTTAAATTTAATTTATATACATAGCTGATATAGTCAATATCAGGCCAATTATAAAGGGAAACGTTATGATAGTAGATCTTTTTACTAACTTTATTATTGCTGATTGACAATGCGTTGCCAAAGTTACTTATAAAATGTATCTCTACTTCCTCTTTGGCTAAACTATGAGCTAACTGTAATGTTCTGTATCCAGAATTAATAAAATTATTTGTGTCAACGTTTGCGCACAAAAATATAAGTCTCATTTCTCAATTCCTTTTTTTTAGTTAAAATATTATATTTTAAATTGAACAAAGCCAAACTTAATTTTCTTAGTAAGAATTAAGTAGTAATAATCATTGCGAAAAAGATTTTTATAATGACCCTTATATACCATCAATTTTAACCTAACCGTAGGGCTTACATAAATCAAACCCAATTATTGGTGTTTCACATAATTATTTTCCTTTTTTACTATTAAATTATACTATACCCTTGTTTTTGCTTTTGTCAAGTGAAAGGTGTATCACGAATCGCGACAACAACGTCAACATATTTTGGATGAGGGGGAAAATAAAAAAAGACGCTCATGGTCTTCCCACGCGTCTTCTTTTCCTTTTTAGCATGAATATGAAAGTAAGACTTTAAAGCCACATTCATCTTCACATTCTATTTTACATTTACCTCCATCCTATGAGGTTTCTTCCACTTTAAACTGGATTGAGGGATCAATTACTTTGAGCATTGCTTCTATAGGATCTAAACAATAATTATTACACGGACTACCGGTTTTAGCATTTTTTATACCAAGGATCAGAGCCTCTTACCTTGCCAACTTGGCTCTTGTAAAATTAATTTATTGCCCGAGGATTATCAATATCAGTAACTAAGTACAGTGAAATCAGAACTAGCTCATAAAGACTAAGATGTACCCCTTGTCAAGACAAATATTTTTCTCTTCTTAGTGAACCAGATAATACCATTTAAACTTTCGTTTTTCTTCGGTCATGCTGCAATCTGTTGAGCCAGATAAATTTCCATGGGAGCCATATAATTGTAAGTCTGGTGCGGCCTTTCCGTATTGTACTCATAGATGTACTCTTGAATACTGACTCTAAGTGCTTTTGGTGTCGTGTATTCGTTTATGTAAATACGTTCAGTTTTTAGGCTTCTAAACCAAGGTTGATAACTACGTTATCAACCCAGCGCGCCTTCCCGTCCATGCTCTGTCGTATCCCTTCGGCTTTGAGGTAGCTTGTATAATCATCACTACTAAATTGACTGCCTTGGTCGCTGTTAATAATCTCCGGATTGCCGTATTGCCTTATGGCATCCTTGACTGCCGCAAGCACCGGCGCCGTATCAAGGGTATCTGAGAGTTCCCAGCCGATTATATACCTGCTATACCAGTCAATGATAGGCGTCAGATACATATGGCCTCTGCCCATCTTGATGTAGGTGATGTCGATCGCCCACACCTGATTGGCATGATTGATATCCAGGTTCCTGAGCAAGTAGGGGTATATCCTGTGTTGTTTATTAGGCTTAGACAGGTTGGGCTTAGGATATACTGC
>DIPO01000044.1:62204-62511 GCA_002427045.1 Firmicutes bacterium UBA5486 | reverse complement strand
TCCATCGGGTTCAACGGGGGTATAGTAGACACTTGTCCGGTTGACGCCCAGTAGCTTGGCTTGCTTGGCAACAGACAACTTATCGTCCTTTGTAACCAGATTTAGTCTCCCAATCGGATCCAAGCATTTCTGCAGATTTTTTTTTAAGCCAGTCAACCTCAATTGTGAGTTGACCGACTTTGGCCATTAGCTCCCTGCGTTCTTCATCCATCGCTTTTTCTTTGGCACGGAGCTCCTTTTCCTGCTTGCTTTCGGAGAACACCCTTGTTGCATTTTCGAGGAACTCTTTCTTCCAGTTCCTTAGCTG
>DIPO01000044.1:59567-62179 GCA_002427045.1 Firmicutes bacterium UBA5486 | reverse complement strand
TTAGCTGGTTTGGACTAATTTCGTGTTCAGCCGCCAGCTCGCCAAGGGGCTTCGCCTCTCTAAGAAGCTCCAGTACAATCCTAGTCTGGAATTCAGGAGTGAATTGTCGTCTACCCATTCGTGAACCCTCTTTTCTGACAATCTAATTGTCTTTTTATTATATCAGGCTCACTTAGGTTTTCGAAATTTTTGTCTTAAATCATGGGTACATTATAGATGATTATACCTCATGAAATTATACATGCAATATTATTTCCAAAAGATGCAGAAGTTCATTCATATTGGTATATAAAGAATAATAGTAATTAAATTAAAACAAACAATTAGAAAGCGAAATGAAAGCCCAGCTTACTTCACATAACATGGGATTTAAGATTCCGCTACGCTCCATGCAAATTCATTCATCAAGGGCAGTCGCCTTAAGATTCACGAACTTCTTAAATCCCTGATACGTTATACGCCATAGTGGCAAAGAATGTTTATTACGAAGCCCAGTTTTCAAGAGATAAATTCTCAATCCGGTTAAATTCTTTGGTGTCATTAGTAACAAGAGTAATATTTTCTGATAATGCATGTGCGCCAATCATTAAATCATATGCTCCAATTATATTACCTTGTCGTTCTAAATTTGCTCTAATTTTACCATATTCAGCAGCAGCTTGATCAGAGAAAGGTAGTATTTCAATAGATGAAAGAAAGCCAGTAAGTGCAAGCTTATTTCTTTCTTTATAATCACTTTTTTCTACACCATATTCAAGTTCAGCAAGAGTAATAGAAGAAATACATACATCCCCAATATTCAATGTATAGAATTTATCAATAACTTTTTTAGGTTTTCCTTTTATTATATAAATACAGATATTTGTATCAAGCATATATTTCATTATAACTCATCTCTATCTTGTATTTTGGGTTGATTACGTTCATTTAAAAAATCATCAGAAAAATAGTTTAAACTTGCTTCTAAGGAATTCCATTTGCTGTCTTTAGGAATTAATAGCACAATATCTTCAAATTTTTTAATATAAACATCTGAACCATCAAATCTATATTCTTTTGGAAGACGAACAGCCTGGCTTCTACCGTTTTTAAACAATTTAGCAATATCCATAAAAATAATCACACTCCTTAATAGAATAGTATTAGTATATATCATAGTATATACCATTATTCACCGTTTTGTCTATAATGTGTTGGTTAATTATGGGGGGCCCACTACAGCGTATAACAGCAAGGTTTACGGTTTCGTTCCTTCGTCACTGCACCCAAATCCATCAGAATACGATAGGGAGTTTTCTAAGTCTGATGGATTTCGTAAACCTGCGGGACGTTAGGCGACATGCCTAATATGAAGTAGTTTAAAGGGGTAACTTGAATCTGGTATAAATGGCTAAATCGTCGAAGTCAAAGAAGAAGTTACACATGGAAAGAGTATCATGAGATATTGGAACGCCACAATATACCAACCCCTAAGACTACTAAGAAATGGCAGGCATACAGACAGGGTCAACTTTGCTTTACTTGATATTGTTGCGGAAGCGAGACTTACTGAAGAGCCCGGTGCGGAAAAAATGCACGCCGGGATCTGTGAGGGGGTGGCGGAGTAATCCGCTGTTCTACCTTGACTGTGAAATGCTTGAAAAAAGTATAGAGGATGAGAGAGAAATGAAAGTTGGAGTATTATTAAGTGGTTGTGGATTAGGGGATGGAAGTCAAGTTGAAGAAGTTATGTTAACTTATTTAGCTTTAGATAAGTATGGAATTGATTATACTGTGATTGCTCCCGATAAATTGCAATTTGATGTTATTAATCATATGACTGAAAAAGAGCAAAATGAAGGAAGAAATATTTTAATAGAGTCTGCAAGAATAGGTCGAGGTAGGATTAAAAATCTTAAAATGGCAATGGATGAAGAATTAGATGCTTTAATTTTACCAGGGGGATTAGGGGTATTCAAAAATTTATCTGATTATATTATAAAAAGAGAAAACTTTAAAGTTGATGAGAGTGTAAAAGAACTTATTTGTAAATTTTATAAAGCTAAGAAACCAGTTTTAGGAATATGTGGTTCAGTAATTTTAATTCCCAAAAGTTTAGAAGGTATGGGAAAAAGAATAAAAATAGCAACAGCAAATAATGCTTATGAAAACCTGTTAGTAAGTTTAAATTGTGAACTTCAAAACTGCAAGGCAAACGAGATTGTTTTTGATAAAGAGAATAAAGTAATTAGTACGCCTGCCTTTTTAGCATCTCAAAATATGAATGAAGTATATGAGGGTATTGATAGAATGATAAAAAAATTAATTGATAAATAAAGCTTCAAGCACTTCACATAAGAGCAAGGTTTCCGATTTTGCTCCTACGTCGCTTCTTCCAAATTCATTTACCAAGCGCAGTCGCGCTAAGGTTCATGAACTTCGGAAACCTGCGGGACGTTCCGACATACCATGCGAAGCCCGCCATCCGGACGGGCTATTTTGGGGTTGAAGAAATAATGCACGTTTTTCCTTGTTGCGTGGTATAACAGAATAAGTAAGGAAAGTAAGGAATGGAGAGGGAAATCGTGATGGAAATTTCTAAAGTAACTCCAAAAGGGCAAATTACGATTCCT
>DIPO01000044.1:57874-59427 GCA_002427045.1 Firmicutes bacterium UBA5486 | reverse complement strand
GGACAAGGTTGTTTTTATAGAAGAAGGAGATAAAATTATCTTTGCAAATTCATCTATGATTGCTTTGCGTGAATTTCAGGAAGCAATGAAAGGATGTTTAGTTTCGTTTTATTTAAACGGAAAGTTACGTTTTGCACCTATAGAAAAAGGAGTAATTTTAAGAGTTGCCAATAAACCTGTTTGATTTATGCACACCCTTTCGTTACATGAAAATGGGGAAATAGCCTCGGGATATTTATTACAGGATACTTATTTACCGGTCGGGGACAAACAAATAAAAATTAAAGCAAGCTACCGGGAAATTTTCCCCAGCGGACAAGCGGATTTGGATTTATATGAAACCGGCGAAATAAAAAGTTGTTATTTAGCCAAAAAAGTAACCTATCTATTGAACAATAAAAAAGTTACGTTAAAAAACGACAACACCTAATTCATCATAAAAACGGCAAAATTCTTTCGTGTAATTTACCGGTGGATGTAAAGTTGAAGATTAACAATGTGGATGAGATACTCCGCAAAGGGGCAAGGGTATATCTAACCGAAGAAGAAGAGGTCTTTGGTATTAAGCTTGAAGAGGATCAAGAGTTAATTATAAACGGTGAAAAAAGAGTAATTCCCAAGATACGTATGTTAAATATAGAGATTACCAAAATAAAGTAGTTGAAGCGATTGGAATTGAGAGTATAAATCTGGATAATTATATGGATATAAAAATTGATGCATTTAATAGGTTAGTTTGGGTTCGCTTTTCGGATCCGGAAATGAGACAACCAAATAGTATACTTTTTATGGAGGAGACAAACATTGATATGAAAGGTCAAAAGAGATTATGCAAACCTTTTGAGTGGAATGGACAATGAAAATGTACAGGAGAGAGTGGCTGTAATATAACAACGGGTTCCAAGTTAGTGGGGCGCGGTTAGTGTTTTATGATGTATGATCAAAGAAGTCGGAGGTGGAAAATTGATGGAAAAAGTGAAATATAAAAAAATGATCCGTGGGTAAGACATATTGAATGTCCAAATTGTAAATCAATTGTTTTTGCTTGGCTATCAAGTGGAATGAGCGCAAGTTATCCTCATTTTTATTGTGATAAGTGTTCCAATGTAATATTGAGGGAATCAGGTAAAGAAAAAGTTTGGAATGGTGGAGCGAATGAAGAAATTCTTAATGAAATAGATAATTCACTTCCAAAATGCAAATGTGGGGGTAAGTTTAAAGTGGGGACTAATCCCAAATGCCCTAATTGTGGGTTTGAATTTACACACCAAAATAATTCACTTCAAAGATTAAAAGATCCCCACATGATATTGATAAATAATGCAGTGTTATACGATGAAAATGGACCTAAATATAGCTGTAAGATAATTTAGGGGATTTCGTAAGTGGTCAACATCCGTGGTGTCATTAAAAGTAGGAGCGATGTGGCTTCGCATAACAGCAGGGTGGCGGGGCGCGGTGAGTGGAAACGAGAAAACCTTTGGTAGTGATTACTCATGAAGTGAATCTGGTAAGTTGAATCATGAGGAATACGCGGCCACATCGATTCGCTA
>DIPO01000044.1:55983-57727 GCA_002427045.1 Firmicutes bacterium UBA5486 | reverse complement strand
AGGCTCATCGACGTCGGCAATACCAAATTTTGGACGTAACCAGTTGTGTTGTTGAAAATGCTAAGGAGAGGGATGTAATAGATGAAAAAGATTGTAATTATTGGCGCTGGGATAGCTGGATTATCGACTGGGTGTTATGCGCAAATGAACAATTTCCAATCTGAAATATATGAGATGCACTCAAATCCTGGCGGTGTTTGTACATCTTGGAAACGAGGCGATTATCTTTTCGATCATTGCCTTCACTGGGTAATAGGTTCAAACAGAGGAACAAGTTTGTACCCAATTTTTAAGGAACTAGGTATAGCCGATTCTATTGATTTTTTCTATACTGATAAATTTCGAGTTATCTCTGTAAATGGTCAGAGCATGACTGTTTATACGGATATTAATAAGTTTGAGGCTGAATTGTTGCATTTATTTCCTGAAGAGAAAAAAGGGATCAAGAAATATATCAATCTTGTAAAAAAATATACTAAGTTCAATCCACCGATGGATGGTGACTTTGGGAATTTTGGGATAACCGGGTTTATAAAACTTCTTCCTTTTATGCCTTCCTTTATGAGACTGAAAAGGATAACAGTTGAAGAGTATCTTAATAATCTGTTTAATAATAATGTATTGAAAGAAATACTCTATCGGATATTTCCAGTTAAAAAATTACCGGCTTTGATGGCAGTTATGCCACTAAGTTTTATGCATCGAGAAGAAGCCGGTTATCCGCTAGGTGGTTCGCTAAATTTTGCGCAAAAGATTGAAAGGAAATATACTGAGTTGGGCGGTAAAGTGCACTATAAATGTAGGGTCAAAAAAATTATTATTAGAAATTCTTGTGCTATCGGGATTGAACTGGATAACGGTAATTTTATTCCTGCAGACATAGTGATCTCTGCTTGTGATGGTAGAACAACACTCTTTGAAATGCTTGAGGGGAAGTACCTTACCAAAAAAATAAAACGTTTTTATCGTAAACCGCATTTATGGCCGCCAATATTATCAATTAGTTTAGGAATAAAAAGGGATTTTTCCAGCATGTCGGAAATAAAGGATTTTAAATTGAATGAACCGATTTTAGTTAACGGCAAAGAGATTTGGTGGTCCGGGTTTTTCCACTATTGCCATGATTCTCATTTTGCACCCAAAGGTAAAAGTGTTCTTCAAACTCAAATAGAAACGGACTATTTCTATTGGAAACAACTGTATGAAAAAGATAGAGATAGATATTACTATGAAAAAGAGAGGGTATTGAAAATTTATATTAGAATATTAGAGGATATTTTCCCTGGAATTAAAGATGATATTGAAGTTACTGATGTTGCCACTCCAGTTACCTGGGAGAGGTATACTGGTAATTGGCAAGGATCTTATGAGGGTTGGATGCCTACAATAGAAACATTTGGTGTGACATTACCTAAAAAATTGCCTGGATTACGTCACTTTTATATGACGGGTCAGTGGGTGTTTCCAGGGGGTGGTGTTCCAATGTGTATGGCGCAAGGTAAGAATTTAATACAACAAATTGTCAAAGAAAGAAAAAGGTAGATTAACTACGACTAACAGCGGGGTTTGCACAGAGGTGCGGAAAGTGAAATCAAGATGCCTAATCTGGAAGCCGAATCATGAAGAATACCGCACCACACCTGCGACCCTAAGTGCAGTCGCACTAAGAGTCTTGGCGTCGCAAACCCGCAGATGTTAGTGCGCCAAGCAAGCTTGGTGCTTCTGATAAGGTGAAAGTCCTTAT
>DIPO01000044.1:51846-55871 GCA_002427045.1 Firmicutes bacterium UBA5486 | reverse complement strand
GGGTAAGGTCTAACCAACCACCCGAATCGAGTGTTGCGTTGATACGGGAAACCGTAAGAGATCATAAAAAAGGAATATTTAAAAAGCTAAAGGTAAATTCTACATGCGAGGCTGTTGTAAAAGCTATCAAGTTAGGATTATTAGATATTAACAATATAGGGGTGTGTTAAGAAACAGATTAACATACCACATATTTATGTGGGTGTTTAAAAACGCCAATCTATGCTAAAATAAGGTTAACTTTCCGGGAAGTGTAAAAATTAACAGGAGGTGATTTATGGTGATGATGTTACTAAGCGATCATGAACTAATGGATATTGAAGGTGGTTGTGGCGAGTTGAATGGGTATGGGAAACTGAACTCATGTGGAATGAAAAAGAGGGATGGGTTTTCAAAACAAAGCTCGTTGCTAAAAAGAAACCTTGTACCTGCCCAAAACCGACCCCGGGAACGAGAAAATGCTAGCTCTAGCTATATAAAATAAATGTCATCTAACATAGTTATATCCTTTATACATCAATAGGGATATAACTATGTTACCTTTATAACAAATTAATTATATTATATTAAAGGAGACATTCTGATGGAGAAGATTTTACAGATTATAATATTGCTGGTTTTTCTTTTGTTTCTAAAGACTTCGATGGTACTTGCGCATAATATAGACCAAGAAATAATACTATCAGAGACTTTCACGATCTTAAAATATGAAGAGATATATGACTATACAGGTGAGGAATATATCTATACCCAAAATAATAGTGTAAAAATTTTGGATGAGGTTGCTAATCAAATATTTCAGAGTTTCGCCTATTCATATCATCTAGCTGATGTAGTTGTGGAAAAGGTAAGCGTGACAATAATTAAGCCGGATGGGACAATCATTGAGCTGAGTAATCCGATCGAAGATACAATCTCATCCTCTGGAAATAAAATTAATAAATTTGAGTTAAAAGAAGGAAATTTACAAAAGGGGGACATTATAACCTTTCATAGTCAAACAAGAGCTAATCCCAAATGGAATGGCGAATTTGGGGAATATAAGGTCATTGATGTAAACAAAGTATATGTAAAAAACCGTAAATTAGTGGTAAAAGTTCCTGCTAATAAAGGTTTTTATTATAAAACTTTAAATATGGATATAGCACCGTTGGTTGAAAAAACGGACCAGGTAATAACTTATACCTGGGAGATAGAGGATATTGCTCCGGTTTCTCCAGAGGAAGATGTCAATCGCTTAGCGACTATTTTGTATAGTAGCGTGGATTCGTGGAAGAAGTTTGGTAATTGGATAAAGACTATTTTTAATGCAGAAAAACTCCAACTAACGGCAATGATGAAAAAGGAGGTTGAAAAGCTCACTAGCACCGGGGAGTTGGAACAAAAAATGAAGGCGTTATACACTTATGTAAGTACTAATATTCAGTTTAAAGACCCCGATACAGATTTTAAGAGTGCGTATATCCCGCCTTCAGCAATTGAAACCTTTGAGCGCAAATATGGAGACTGTAAAGCGAAGACGGTGTTATTGATGGCCTTTTTGAAAGAGATTGACATTGCGGCAGAGCCGGCCTTTCTTCATATAAAATATAATTTTGGTTTCGACATCGTATTAGATGTTTTTAACCATGTGATTGTCTATCTACCGGAATTAGACCTTTTCTTAGATCCTAGTGCCGAAACAATAAAATATGGGGATTTACCGCCTACTATTCAAGGAAAAGATGTCTATTTGCCGTATTCGAACCGCTTTCTGCAGACTCCAATTGAGCCGGTAGAGAATAGAAATATTATAGTCAAGCAAATAGTCTTAGGGGATGAAGGAATAGAAAATATCCTCATTAATCAGCAGTTTACCGGAACCTATGAAGCATATCAGAGAGAGTTATATGAAACAGAAACGGATGGGGCTGGATGCTACCGGGAAGGTTGGTTGGATAAAACACAGAACTCGTTTCCTGAATTTAATATCAGGTATCTGCTGGTCAGTGGGGCAAACGATATCAATGAAGATATAAACGTAACTACTTCCTTAATTAGGAAGGTTAAGGAAAAACCAGGTAAAACAGAAAGGGGTTTCACGATTCGGCCTTTATGCTTTCCCCTTGATTGTCCTGATAGTAATGAAGGTACTTTTGATGAATATTTCAAAAATGAGGACCGTCTCTACCCACTTGATCTACTTCTCAGACATAACTTTATACGACAGGTCGAAATAGTTCTCCTTACTGAATACAGAAAGGTCGAAATTCCCAAAGCTGTGTTTATAGAAAATGAGGTTGGCTTCTTGAGGTTTGAAACCCAAACGGTTGAAAACAAAGTGGTTGTGGAGTTTCAGTTGCGCTTTAACCAACAGATGATCCGACCAGAAACGTATAAATTAGCAAAAAACTTGGTGGATGAAGCTGTACGGATTATTAACGGAGAACGGATAATTGTTTACTAGACATAAAGATTAAGAAAGAATATTGAACAAGCGGTCACTTCTGAGGATGTAACTAAGTTATCTTTGATAGTTCGATTGATTCATGAACGGTTTAGGTCTCGTATGAATTCATCGTACTGTGACGAAGCTAACATTGTCTAAATGTAGAGGAGGTAGAATAAGTTTTGGGCCAAAAAATAAAACACAGAGAAATTTATCAATTTCAATATAATGGAGAGTCATTTGCACTAAATGTTTCCTCATCAAAAGCTTTTGCACTTGATGAATTAAATAGTACAATTATATCTTTAAGCAACCAGTATTCTCGGGTGCAAATAAGTGAAATCTTGAAAGGTCAATATCCGGAAAACGAAATAAATCAAAGGCTAGACAATATATTTGAGGGATATGAAGAAGATAATGATAATTCGGAAATGGGTCCTTATCTTTGTTATACATTAGTTTTACATCCATCGAGGCGTTGCAACTTAAGCTGTAAATATTGTTTTGGGACCAGCCCAAATATAATCAAAAAAGAAATAGACTTTAATACCGCTAAAAAGGCCATTGATTGTTTTATAAACCAGCTTGCCCCCGATGGAAAAAGTACATCATAGATTTGTCTGGTTCGGGAGAGCCTTTAATAAGGTTTGATTTGGTGAAGGATATATATAATTATTGCCAAGAAATCAGGGAGAAACTAGATCGTGATATATTAGTTACGTTTGTTACAAATGGAACTTTACTTAAAAAAGAACAGATTGACTTTCTAATGAGTACGGATATTTTATTTGGTGTTAGTTTAGATGGCCCGGTAGAAATAAATGATGACTTGAGAATATTTAGAGATGGTAGAGGAACCTATAAAAATATAATTGGAAACTGTATACAAATTGAAGGATATGACCATTTAGGGTTTGCTGTAACCCTAACAGGTAAACACCCCAACGTTAAGGAAATCTTTTTAACTTTGTATGATTTGAAAATGGCAGACGCAATTAGTATTAGGCCAGTAAGATATGATAATGGCAATTACAGTATAAACAAAAACAATATCAGGGAAGTGAAAGAGAACTATGATACTTTTATGGAGTTTTTATTGGAACAAACATTAGCAGGTAATGCTGGCTATCTTTATACTATTTTAAACGGAGAAGATTTTCTTGGGAAGTTTTTAAAAATTATATTTTGTCAGGATATGTTAAGTACGAGGTGCGATGCGGGCAAGAGTAGATTTTCAGTAAACTACAATGGCGATATTTATGTATGTCCTGTATTGCTAGATAACCCAAATCTGCATGGATATTTATAATGCTTTACATAATAGAGTGATCCTGTCTGGAGAACATAGAATAATGTGGGGAATAGAATCGTCAATACACGATGTGGGGATTAGACTGGGGATGTATGCCGGTGACTGGACTTTTGGGATAGGGTATAAAAATATAGATCTGACGGTTATGAACCGAGATAATTTAATCATCTTGTCGGGATTTACAATTTAAATTTCGCCTCTACCCCTAACCGCCTTATTTTGAGGCTACAAATAAAAAAGGGTAGATACACGGCAAACAGCAGATAACACAGCATTGCCGCTTCG
>DIPO01000044.1:49899-51741 GCA_002427045.1 Firmicutes bacterium UBA5486 | reverse complement strand
TGCCGCTTCGGGTCGCGGAAAGCCAATTCATGATGTCGGAGAGGTAAGGTGATTCATGGAGCCGACGCGACCACATCGATTCGCCAATAAGATAGGATTTTAATAGTTTAGCTTTGAAGAGGAGAACAAGTATGATTGATAACCAAGGTAAATCAAAAAAGGGTTTTGTATTTTTTGTTTTTAGTTTATTTGCATTTACAGGGCTAGGTTTAGAAGCTTTATTAGCCTTTTTAATCGAACCGCTTGTTTACGGTAAAGCACTTAGTGACTTCTCAACCACAGAGATTATAATTCACTGGATTATCACTTGTATAATTTGGTTTATTACTTCTTTTATTTTGATAATGGTAGCAAAGAAAAAGCTTAATTTTGATATGTTTTCACAAAACAGTACTATTGGGATAAAACGTTGGGTTTTTTGTTTTGGATTATTAGCTATATCAATAGTTATAAGTGTTATTGATTGGAATGGATTTAAAGTAGTTAAGGAGTTCCAATATAATGGTTGGTTAAAATTTATTTTTCAATATATTTATTACATATTCGAAACAGGTCTGTTTATATTAATAATTGTTTTTGCTCAACAGGCTGGAGAAATATGGTTTAAAAAAGGCAATATTCCTTGGGGAGGAATACTTGTTTCTTTAACCTGGGGTTTAGCCCATATATTTACAAAAGGTGATTTATTGGTTGGGATATTGTCTTGCATAGGGGGATTATTTTATGGGAGCGTCTATATTATCAGCAAAAAGAATTTGTTTATTGCCTATCCAATTATTTTATTAATGTTTGTATTATAGAATCACTTTGAAGCGCAGGGTGCATCAGATAACAATGTTTTCACGTTTCAGGCGTGCTAAAGGGTCACTGCTGCCACACCTTCTCACCGGGCGGCAAGCACCGCTAAAGAGAAAGGCTCCGCTGGTCCGGTTCGTCGTCGTGAAAACGAGACGTTATGTGACATTGGTCGTGGGGGAAAGAATTGTTGTGAGGTGTTAATGATTACCCTTTCGATATTATATCAACATTATGATATAATGTCGATATAATAAATGGGGGTGTTTTTCATGTCAGAGATAAGACCAAGTTCGGATTTAAGAAACAAGTACAATGAGATTTCCCGGTTTTGCCGAGAGCACAAGGAGCCGGTTTACATCACAAAAAATGGGCGTGGGGATTTGGTAGTGATGAGCATAGAGGACTACGAGCGCCTTATTGGAAAGGCGGAATTGCACAAACTGATTGATGAGGGGTTGGAAGCGAAAAAAGCAAAAAAGGTGAAACCCTTTAATGAGGCACTCGCGGGTGTCCGGAAAAACCTAGAAAATGAATAGATACCAAATCGAAATTACTGACCCCGCTAGTAGGGATTTATATGAAATTGGAAATTATATTACAAAGGAACTATCTGAGCCCGAAGCTGCTTTGCGGGTGGTAAATGGAATTGCAGATGCTATTTTTAGCTTAGAAGAAATGCCCTATCGAAATCTGCTAGTTAGGGACGAAACACTTTCATTACATGGCATACGTAAAACCATTGTTGGTAATTATCTTGTATTCTACATAATTTTTGAGGAAGAAAAGACAGTTACCATTATCAGAATCCTTTATTATAAAAGGGATTGGTTAAATTTATTGTAATGCTCGAAATATTTGGGCCTAAAAATGGGGAGCCACCAAGATCACATAAAACAGCATTGTCGCTCCGGGCTGCGGAAAGTAATTCTTGATGTACAATCCAAGAAGTTGGGTCATGAAGAATTCGCGGTTATATCGATTCGCCAACCGAGTCGGCGGGTCGGGTTAGTAACCCGCCTGTAAGCTCATCGACGTCGGCAATGC
>DIPO01000044.1:45914-49805 GCA_002427045.1 Firmicutes bacterium UBA5486 | reverse complement strand
TCGGCAATGCCAAACGTTAGGCGGAATTACTGGCCGTGTTTGTTTGAAAGAATATCTACTCGCGCCATCCGGGCTGGGAAGCCTATATTTTTATCTTTTTCGTCTTTTGAAATAATTATTTTTTTAAGGTTAAACCTTTTTAATACTATTATTTAGAAAGGATGGTTCTATGGTTTTGGATTGGGGGAGGTTATTAATGTTTTTCGGTTATCCTTTCCATGGGGGAGAAACCTGCCATCATACGGGGAAAATGGCAAAATGCACCGTAAAGAAGTTAATTATGGAAAACAATAATAATTTTAGAATATCTTTAGTGTTTTATAAAATCCTTTCTTTCTTGTCGTTTGTTGTTGGTGGAATTTTAGGATATATAACGTATAGTTTCAATATTTACGGGCTTATTATTGTTTTAATATATATTGCGATCTTTAAGCATTTACTAAACTATCTTTTTGTTGAAAGGGCAGCAGCTGGTTTGTATTCTACAGCCGGAGATTTAGCCCGCTTACTAAATGAAGCTTATTTTCTTTATTCTCGCGAAGACTACCAGGGAAAAGTTATCTCCAACAATAGTTTGAGGATAATGGCAAAAACCACTAACTAATATCAATAATACTTCTGATATGGGGTTTGGATATTTTATTACTAGCGATAATGATAACAGGCTTATTATTTCCCATAGTGGAAGAAACATTGGATGGACGTGTACTTATGCTTTAGAGCTTCAAAGTGGTCGCGGTATTGTAATATTAACTAACTCGGATTGCGGTGGAAAGTATATTAAATCCGTTTTAGAGTACTTTAACAGAATACTTGAATGATCAGCCTATGATTTATTAGAAACACAAAAATGTTCGATAAATATTTAGAAAAGGACTTTATCGGACTAATTTCAAACTGAGTGCTATTTTAAGTACTTGTTTAAAAACATTGAGTTTGCATTTGTAGGAGTGTAGTAATAGATGGATAGAGAAACGTATTATAAAATAGAACAATATATGAAAAATAGTATAGGTGATAGCATTCACGATTGCCAACATATTTTTCGTGTACTATACATGGTGTTGGATATTGGATCTAATGAGAGTATAGATATGGATATATTGATTGCATCTTCGTTACTACATGATATAGGTAGGAACGCAGAATATAGGGATCCGAATTGTGATCATGCAGTTGTAGGTTCAAATATGGCTTATGAATTCTTGCTTGGAATAGGTTGGGAAAAAACTAAAGCAAGTCATGTAAAAGACTGTATTCTTACTCATAGATATCGTAGGAATTTGCCTCCGGAAAGTTTAGAAGCAAAGATTATATTTGATGCTGATACATTAGATATTTCAGGAGCTATTGGGATAGCAAGGACTCTACAGTTTGGAGGAAAAATTAATGAACCACTTTATCTTGTAGATACTAATGGTACGATTATTGATGGTTGCAAACAAAAAGGTATTTCATTCTTTTATATTGTTAATAATAAATTGCTTAAACTTGAAAGTAAGTTATATACTAAGCGAGCAAAAGAGATTTGTAAAGATAGAAGAAAAATATGCTTTGAATTTTACGAAAGTATGTTCAAAGAAGTGACTAATTTACATAATAAAGGTATTGGATTGTTGCAAAATTATTTTGATAAAAATAAATAAAAGTATGGATTGTTTGAGTTAGGAGCGAGTTTAAAATAAATTTAGTTTTAGTCAAGAAGCAAGTTTGGATGGTTATTTATTAAACTTGGTATGGTATAATTGGGAGAAAGAATTAGCGGTGAAAATAGTTTTGGAGGCAATAATTTGAATAGTAAGTTTAATTTAGTCTATGCTGATCAAAATGGAGAGTTAAGGTTTGAACCGGAATTGATACCATTAGGCGCTACGGGGCAGGAGTTTTGGGAATTGACAGCAGAGGATTTAATCCCTCTTCCTCCGGGAGCCGATCTTTTTTTTCTGCCGGGACGGCGGCCAATCGGCTTAGATCTTCGAAGTGGCGAACCGGTGACGATTGATGAGGAAGAGTTTACGGCAGTAGCAGCTATTCTTCCCCAAGGTTATACCCGATTATTTCTTCCGGCTTATCAAAGGAGTTTAGAGGCGCCTCAATTACCCCTTTACGGTTATACAGCGGTGGCAGCTAAAGATGGGCAATTATATGCAGCTATCCGTTGTACAGATGAAGTAGAAAAATGGAATCCTTTATTATATAATTCTCCTAATTTACCTAGCTTAATTGAGGAGAAACTTGCAAAATGTACTAATAACAGGATCTTAAGGCAACTGGCCAAATGTGCCCTGGAGTATCATTGCCTTACTGCCCAGAATATATTTTATGGGCGGTGGGAAGGTGGAATTCCTGTTTCCCCGGCCTGTAATGCCCAGTGTTTGGGGTGTATCTCCAAACAACCGGCAGAGTGTTGCCCTTCAGCCCAAGAACGGATCGAATTCCAACCATCTGTCAGGGAAGTATTAGAGATTGCCCTTCCTCATCTCTCTGGAGAACAGGCGATTATCAGTTTTGGCCAGGGCTGCGAAGGGGAACCCCTTTTAGCTTGGGAGCTAATTAAGGAAGCAATAGAAAAAATCAGGGAAGAGACGAGCGCAGGAACAATTAATATTAATACAAATGCCGGGATGCCTGAGGCACTGGCAGAGCTGGCTAGTGTAGGACTGGATTCTGCCAGGGTTAGTATCTTTTCGACAAATCCCGAATACTATTCTTTTTACCATCAACCGCAAAATTATACTTTTTCCCAAGTTGCGGAGTCAATTGACCGCTTACGGGAGCAATCGGTCTTTGTCTCGATTAATCTACTGGCCTTACCGGGATTTACTGACCGGCAGTCGCAGATGGAAGAATTATTCCATTTTCTTAAAGCTCACCCGGTAGATATGATTCAGATGCGGAATTTAAATATTGATCCTGATTTTATCTGGAAGGAGATTGACAAAAGTAAAAAGCCACTAACAGGAGAAATTTTGGGTGTCTCTGGCTTCCTTGATGAATTGGCCCGTGAATTTCCGAAGATCTTAATTGGGAATTATAGCAGAGCTCTTCGTTAAAGATTAAGTTGATGATAGATTCCGGCAGTACTGAAGAATACCATTAGCAATAGCAAGGGCGATTTTTTCTTGGTATTCTTTATTCTGGAGCAAAACTGCTTCTTCGGGATTGGAAAGGAATCCGACTTCTAGTAACACCCCGCTGACTCCAGGTTGCTTAATGATAAAGTAATTACCAGGTGCGGCTTTTTGAGGAGTTTTTTGTATTTTATTAAATTCTTCCTGTACGATTAAAGCCAGTTTTTTCCCTGCTGGATCCTGATAATTATAAAAAGCAATCATTCCATGGCGGCCCCGATCTGTGGACCAATCGCAATGGATGCTGATGATAAACAGGCTACCGGTGGTTTTTGCTTTTTCGATTCTTGCTGATAGATCTCGGCGGTGCCTTCCTTGCCGCCCTTTGATAAACGGAGATAGTTCAGTATCGGTTTCCCGTGACATAAATACATTTAGGCCGCTTTGACGGAGTTGAGCCCGGAGTTTCAGAGCGATTGCGAGATTAATGTCTTTTTCTAGATTTCCTAGGTGATCGGCAGTACCTCCATCAACTCCTCCATGGCCAGGGTCGACAAGGAGAGTAATTCTGTTTAAACTGCCTTTGGTATATTTGGTATTAGAAAAGTAAGGAAAAAGAATGAATAGGCAAAGAATGATTCCAAGTAAATATAGAAACAATTGAATTTTATCTCTAGTGAGGATGATGATCTTCATCTGCTCACCTCAAATATAGGGCTTTAGCATTAGGGCTAATTATTTTTATTCATAGTTTTTATATTTATGCACATAAAGGAATTCATTGTGTATCTTTTAGGCAAGCTTTTTGCGTTGTGTCCTT
>DIPO01000044.1:30802-45736 GCA_002427045.1 Firmicutes bacterium UBA5486 | reverse complement strand
AATGACAACGCAAAAAGCCCTAGGCAGCTGGCATGAACAAATTATGTTTATCTTTTATTCGAAGTAGGAGGAAGGAACGTGCTTAGATATAGATGGTGGGAAAAACTATGGCGGGTGATCCCTACTGAGGTGATCTTTGTGCTTACAAGGTTACAAGAACATGGTTATGAGGCTTATCTTGTAGGTGGGGCACCTCGGGATCTGCTGCTATCTAAAGTTCCTACCGATTGGGATTTAAGTACTAATGCTTCTCCGGAGAGAATAAAAGAAATTTTTGCTAAGACTATTCTAGTGGGTGAAAAGTTTGGCACTGTTTTGGTAGTGATTAAAGACTTTACGGTCGAAGTAACAACTTTCCGGCGGGAAGGTGCTTATACGGATGGGAGGCACCCGGACTGGGTGGAGTTTACTACCTCTCTTTTAGTGGATCTTTCCCGTCGTGATTTTACAATAAATGCGATAGCAATTGATCCTTTAAGGCGAAGAATAATTGATCCCTTTGGTGGAAGACGGGATTTAAAACGCCGAATAATTAGAACAGTGGGCGAACCCAGACTACGGTTTCAAGAAGATGCTTTACGGATGTTAAGATTTTTTCGGTTCCAATCAACTCTGGGGTTTCGGGGAGAACGCCGGACAGAAAAGGGGATTAATCCTTTAGAAATAAAAAGAATAAGTGGGGAACGGATTGGAGAGGAACTTACGAAATTACTGAGTTCTTCTTTTCCGGAAAGAGGGCTAACCGGAATGGCTAGAACTTCGTTACTTACCACTATTATTCCGGAGTTTATTCCGGTACTCCGGGAGGAAAACCGGCTGTTTCAACATTTAGTCGCAACTACCCAGGCGATTAAGCCTCTTCCTGAACTACGTTGGGCTGCTTTGCTTCATGACCTAGGAAAAGTAAGTTCTAAAGTTCAGGTGGAAGGGGAGATTCATTACTATGGCCATGAAAAGGTTGGAGAGCAGTTGGCTGCCGGGATATTAGAACGGTTACGGTATGCAAGTAGCTTTGGTAAAAAAGTGTCAAACTTAATCCGCTGGCACATGTTTTCATGCAATCCCGCGGTCTCTGATGCTGCTTTACGTCGCTTAGTCATTAGAGTAGGAAGAGAGAATATCAAAGATTTATTAGAATTAAGAAGAGCAGATATTGTTGGTACTGGTGGTGCTGTTCATTTGACTCTGGAGGGGCTTTCTTCTTTTGCCTTACGGATTGAGGCTTTACTTACCGGTGAGACGGTTTTTTCTTTAAGAGACTTGGCAATAAATGGGCATGATGTAATGGAGCTGCTCTCTCTTTCACCGGGTCCTAAGGTTGGAGAAGTTTTACAGGAGGTTTTTCGGTGGGTAATTGAAGATCCCAAACGTAATAAAAGGGAGATACTGCTGGATTATCTCGAAAAAAATTGCTAATCATAGAAGGAATAGCTATATTAAGGAATTGCATAATTCAATTATTTTAAATTTGACCACAATATATTGTTAGTTCCACTAGTAATTCTCTAATATCAGACAATTACCTTGAATAAAAGATAAACACTATATATTGTGGTCAAATCACCCTTGAGGTAATTATGCAATTCCCTCATATACTTCTCATTTTTCCCACCTCTGATGCATAATTTTGTAAAAGCAGGTGGATTTTTTTTATTTACGGGAAGGATGGTATGGGAAGAGTGGAGAAGAAACAGAAATTTAAAGCTAAAATTGCCGACCTTTTGGAGTTACCATCCGATGTGCTTTTAGATCTACCCCGTCTGGTTTTAATGGGAAACCAGCGTTTGTTTTTAGAAAATCACCGGGGGATAATCGAGTATACCAATGAAGTAGTGCGGATAGATACACCTGTAGGAGAGGTAAAAGCTACTGGAAAAAACCTAAATTTATTGTTGATTACGAAAGAAGAGATTATGTTAGAAGGAGAGCTCAGTAAATTAGAATGGGTGGAGCGTGAAGAATGATGTTGAGCTCCCGGAGAATTTTAGCTTTTTTCCAGGGCTATCTTGTTGTTATGATTAAGGGTTATAATGGAGAAAAACTACTTAATTACGCTCTTAATAAGGGGATTACCTTTTGGGATGTAAAAAGAAAGACGCCGAAGTTTATTATATTAAAAGTAAAAGCAGAAGATTATCGTATTCTCCGTCCTTATTTCAGGAAAACCGGAACTAGCGGGAGAATATTACAGAAGAGCGGGTGGCCGTTTCTCTATAAAAAAGTAGGGAAGAAAAAAGGCTGGCTTTTGGGGATGGCTCTGTTTGTGATTACGCTCTATATATTATCTTCATTTATCTGGTTTATTGAAATACAAGGAGTTCAAGAACTGGAGAAAGGTTTGGTTCTTAAGGAGCTTTCCGAACTGGGGCTTTCTCCCGGGATGTTACGAAGTAAAATAGAGAAAAAGCGTGACTGGTTTATTAAGGAATTAAGGATTCGCCTTTCAGATACAGTATGGGTTTCGATAGAGCTTAAGGGAGTGGTCTCACTGGTTACCGTGGTGGAAAAGACTTTACCACCTACTACTAAAGAAGAGGTTACAAGTCTGGTTGCTGCTAAAGATGGGCTAATTACAAAAATCTTACTGATTGATGGTACTCCTTTGGTTAAAGAGGGTGATACTGTATCCCGAGGGGATATTTTAGTGTTAGGGGAAAAATTTTTACAGCATCTTGATGGGAATATCGAGACAAAAAAAATAAGGGCAGAAGGGGAAGTAATTGCCAGAGTTTGGTACGAAGTTATTATCGAGGAACCGCTGGAGGTTTATAATCCCGATCTAACATCAGAACAAAGAATAGTCTATAGCATAAAAATTCGAAATCAAATAATTCCTTTCTTTTCTTTAGGGAAAATAACCGGCAGGTATCAACAGGAGCGTTACAGAAAGACTTTATTTAGAGGAAGGAATAAGTCTAGTTTAATAGAACTAATAAAGGATATATATCAGACAGCAAATTGGGGTAAAAGGCAGATCCCCACTGCGATGGCCTTAAATAAGGCTAGGATTGCAGGGAACGAAAAAATTACTTTTTTACTTCCAACGGGTTTGAAACCAATGAAAAGTGAAGAAGAATGGGAAGTAAAAAAGGAGGTCCTCTGGTATCGTCTGGTAGTGGAGACATTGGAAAATATAGCTAAACCTGGTTTGAAGGAGGAGCAGAATTAAGTTTGAATCATTCGGAAATAGCTTTAGACATTGATCCGGAAATTGCACCGATTCTTTTTGGACAATATGACCAAAATCTTAAAGAACTCTCCAAAGCTTTGGGAGTGGAACTTACAGCCCGGGGCAGTACAATATTTCTTTCAGGTAAGGATGAACATGTAACAGAAGCCCTGGATGTTTTAGAAAAATTACGAGATCAAGTAGAAAAAGGAGTTATACTTGGGCCTTCTGAGATTAGATATATATTAGATATATTGGAGCGGGGAGATGAGGATGAGGTTAAGGATACCACTTTTTCAGCACGCCCAATCCAAGTAACCAATCGGGGTAAACGGATTTCTCCTCGTACCTTAGGACAGAAAAGATATATTGAAGCCATTAGAAATCATGGTATTACTTTTGGCATTGGCCCTGCCGGAACCGGTAAAACTTATTTAGCAGTAGCGATGGCGGTTGCAGCTTTACAGAGCAAGCAAGTAAACAGATTGGTTTTAACCCGTCCGGCAGTGGAAGCCGGAGAAAAGCTTGGGTTTTTACCTGGAGATCTGCAGGATAAAGTGGATCCGTATTTAAGACCCTTAACTGATGCTTTGTTCGATATTTTAGGGGCGGATCTCTACCAACGTTATGTGGAACGTAGAATCATTGAGATCGCACCATTGGCTTATATGCGTGGACGTACTTTGGATGATTCTTTTGTAATCTTAGATGAAGCACAAAACACCACAACTGAACAGATGAAAATGTTTCTTACGAGAATGGGATGGGGCTCTAAGGTAGTAATTACAGGAGATATTACACAAATAGATTTACCAAAAGGACAAGTCTCCGGTTTGGTAGAAGCCGCGGAAGTTCTTAAGGATGTATCGGGGATTGCCCTTGTTTATCTTGGTTATAAGGATGTGGTTCGTCATGAAATGGTGCAAAAAATAATTCGGGCATATGAAAAATATGAAAAGAAGTGAGGAGGAAAAGGCTCTTAGTATGAAGGAGGCCTAGATATGGGAAATAAGGATTTTAACCTCCCAGAGAAAAATTTAATGAAAAAGAATAGAAAAAAAAGGAGTTTTAGCTCCAATTTATTATTATTACGACGGTTTTTTTCCCGTAAAGTTATACGAGAAAGAATTTTAATATTTACTAGTTTCATAGCTTTAGTAGCTATTCTTCAGATCGATTTAGTTCCTCAGATAATCAATGTTCAACTGGGAGAACCTTATATTGGAGAAGATATTAGAGCATCTCGAACCGTTGTTAATACAGAAAAGACTAAGGAATTAATGAATCAGGCTGCTGATCGGGCAGTGGAGGAAGCAAAAAACAAACCAGAGTATCAGATGATTAGTATCGAGGCGGGAGTAAAAGCGGGCAATACGTTTAACACAGTTTTTACTGTCTTTGATCAAGAAAGAGAAGAACTCCAAAGTATTCAGGGGGGTACTGAAGAGACTCCCTCGGAACAGTTTTTATTGGCAACCCGTCAGAAACTAATAAGTATTGATGAGAAGTATATTGATTTTCCTTTAGAAACGCTGAAAGAGGTTCTAACCTTACCGGCTGAAGATTATGACCGGATGAAAAAAAGTTGCCGTCAGGTCTATGTATTCCTGGAGACTGAGGAGAAGATTAGCCCACAAAATCTAAATATGATTAGAACTAATCTTGCCCAGTATATTAATGATGAAGAGTTTCTTATTTTACCCCAGGATAAGCAGTTGATTCAGAATATTTTGACGGAAATGCTTTTTTCTAATTTAACCAGGGATGAACAGAAGATCAGGCAATTACAAGAGGAAGCAAGAAAAAAGGTAATTCCGGTCAAGATTGAAAGAGGAAACTTAATACTCCGGGAAGGGGATATTGTTACTAATGAGCATATCCAGATTCTTCGGGATCTTGCTTTAATTGAAAATCGGGGAAACCGGGTAATTATCTTCTTTAGTTTAACAATATTTTCTTTAATATTGATGGGGATCTGTCTGTTTTACATCTATTATTTTAAACGCGAATTTTTGAAAGAAGAACGCCAGCTTTATCTTTTAGCTTTGGTTGCACTGGTAGTTCTGGCAGTAGCTAAGGCCATGAGCCTTATGAATTTAGAATGGATAGAGTATCTGATTCCGATTTCGTTTGCGGGAATAGTCCTATCTTTCCTGAGCGATCCACAAGTCGCCTGGGTAGCTACTACCATACTCAGCTTGCTAATTGGTGTAATTCTAGATTTTAATCTTGCCATAACAGTCTTTTACTTTATTAGTGGGACAGCTTCGATTTATAGTATGATCAATATAACACAGAGAAAAGAAATGATCCGGATGGGGTTAATACTATCAGGAATCAATCTATTTACCGTTGTCACGATTGGGTTTCTTTTTGGTGCTAAAAGATTAGGGACTCAATTGGGGTTTGCGATCGTTGCCGGGTTTAACGGGATTCTTTCTACGGCATTGGCTAACGGGTTTCTGCCTTTTCTGGAACACCTTTTTGGGTTGACTTCACCCTTAAGCATTTTGGAGTTGGCAAATCCCAATCTGCCATTACTGAAGCGTCTATTGATTGAAGCACCTGGGACGTACCACCATAGTATTATTGTGGGGAATCTGGCAGAAGCGGCTGCTGATGTAATTAATGCCGATAGTCTACTGGTCAGAGTTGGTTCTTACTACCATGATATAGGTAAATTACGAAGGCCATACTTTTTTGTGGAAAACCAGATTGCTAATGATAATCCTCATGAGAAAATTTCTCCTAATTTAAGTACTTTAATTATTACTTCCCATGTCCGGGATGGGGTGGAACTAGCTAGGAGTTATGGGGTGCCTCAATGTATTGTTGATATTATTGAACAGCATCATGGAACTGATTTAGTCCGATACTTTTACCAGAAAGCTTCGGATAATCTTGAGGAAGAAAAGGAGACGATAAGAAAGAGTGATTTTTCTTATCCCGGCCCCAAACCTCGTTCTAAAGAAGCAGCTCTGGTAATGCTTGCTGATTCAGTAGAGGCTGCTGCCAGAGCGATGAATAAACCATCATCTGCCCGTTTAGAGGCACTTGTAGATAAGATTCTCAAAGAAAGATTAGAATCAGGGCAATTGGATGAAGCAAATCTTACTTTACGTGACTTAGACAAGATTAAAACTGCATTCTTAAAAGTATTAGGCGGCATTTTTCATCATCGGATTGAATATCCGGAAGTAGATGCAATGGAAAGGAAGAAGAATAATGGGGGTAATAATTAATAATCCCGATTTTCCAGAGATTAGCGAACAGACGATGAGTTCGCTCTCTTCCCTGGGGGAGATTATTCTCAAAGCTCATGGAAGAGAGCAGGCAGAAGTAGGGTTAACACTGGTAGATTATGAGTATATACAGCAGCTAAATCGGGATTACCGGGGAATTGATGCCCCCACCGATGTTCTCTCTTTTGCTTTGGAGGAAGGGGAGGAACCTGCTGAACAATTCTTCGATCAAGAGACAAGGCCTCCGGAATTACTCGGTGATGTTGTAATCTGTGTACCCCGTGCTCAAGAACAAGCTAAGGATTATGGTCATACTTTTGAACGGGAATTACATTATTTAGCCGCCCACGGCTTACTCCATCTTCTTGGTTATGATCACCAGAATGAAACCGAAAGAAAAGTGATGAGAGCGAAAGAAGAAGAGTTTTTAGCCAAGGGAGGATGGGGCCGTTAAATGCGGAATAAGAATCTACCGGAGAGTTTTAATTGTGCTATTGAAGGGTTGTTATACTGTTACCGTACGCAGAAAAACATGCGTATTCATTTTTTTATAACCATTCTTGTTTTATTTACTAGTCTCTGGTTACACATTTCTAAAATCGAACTATTGCTAGTCTTTTTTTCGATTATTCTTGTTCTGCTAGCAGAAGCAATAAATACAGCAATAGAAGTGACTATTGACTTGGTTACAAAGGAATACCATCCTTTAGCGGCAATTGCGAAAGATGTAGCAGCTGGAGCTGTACTTTTGGCTGCAATAAACTCCTTGGTTACAGGCTATATTGTCTTTTTTCCTAAATTGACTCCGGCTTTACCTAAGGTGATTGAAAATATTAGAACCTCCCCAGCTCATATTACGATTATTGCTTTGGGTATTGTTATTGCGAGTGTTATTCTTTTTAAGATTTATACGAGGACAGGCCGTCCCTTTTCGGGTGGAATGCCCAGTGGGCATGCAGCGGTAGCTTTTGCCTTAGCAACTGCTATTATTATGATTAGTCAAGACGGAGTGGTTGCTTGCTTTGTCTTGGTTCTCAGTCTGATGGTGGCTCAAAGTCGTGTTGAAGGTAAAATCCACAGCCTTTTAGAAGTAATTATCGGTAGCCTTCTGGGAATTCTTCTTACTATACTTATTTTTCAACTTTATCAATAAGTTGGGGTGAAAAAGATGAAAGAAAAAGATATTTTATCCAAAATATCAGAAGAACAAAAGAGAAAACTATTAGCAGAAGCGAAGGAAGCTAGAATGAAAGCCTATGCTCCTTATTCTGGATATCAGGTGGGGGCAGCACTTTTGACCAGTAGCGGTCGGATTTTCCGGGGCGCTAATATTGAAAATGTTTCGTATGGTGCTACCATTTGTGCTGAACGCGTAGCTGCTGTTAAGGCTGTATCAGAAGGAGAAGATCAGTTTTTAGCCCTGGCAGTAATTGCTGATAGTGAGGAACCAGGATCGCCTTGCGGAATTTGCCGGCAGTTTCTAGCCGAATTTGCTCCTAAGCTGCCACTGATTATGGGCAACCTTCAGGGAAAGGTAGAAGTGGGCAGGTTGGATGAGTATTTACCAAGAGCTTTTGATAAAGAGTATTTAAAGTAATACTAGAGTGAAATATAAACGAAAAAAGTTATAGGGAGTAGATGATGAAAGAATTTCGTTCTGGTTTTGTGGGAATTATGGGCCGGCCCAATACAGGCAAATCAACATTGATTAATGCCTTGGCCGGAGAAAAATTGATGATTGTTTCAGATAAGCCTCAGACTACTAGGGAACGTGTGAGAATGATTCTTACCACTGAAGATGCTCAGCTGATTTTTTATGATACTCCAGGATTACATAAACCATTACATCAGCTGGGAAAAGAAATGAATAAGGTGGCTCGTAATACTATCCCACTGGTTGATTTAGTATTATGGATAGTTGATTCCACACAACTTGCTGGAAAAGGTGACCAGTGGGTGACTGGATTTTTAAAAAATAGCAAGATTGATGTGTTAATAGTTTTTAATAAATTAGATTTGAAACCGGACTTTAATCCAGAAGAGTTTCTTACAATGGTAGGAGCGGAAGAATGGCCTTGGGTGAAGATTTCAGCTTTAACGGGCGAGGGACTTCCGGTATTATTAGAAAATATGAAGTCAATGTTGCCAGTTGGGCCCCAATATTATCCCGCAGGGATGCTGACCGATCGTTCTGAAACCTTTATTATTTCTGAATTTATCCGGGAAGAGATTCTAAACCTTACTAAAGAGGAAGTTCCCCACTCTACAGCAGTGGTTATTGAGGAGATTGCGGAACGCTCTGAAGGAAAAGTATATATTAGAGCTATTATCCTTGTAGAAAGAGATTCTCAGAAGAAAATAATAATTGGTAAGGGTGGCAGCCTTCTAAAAAGGATAGGAAAAGCATCCAGGAAGAAGGTGGAGGTTTTTTTAGAAAAACCGATATATCTTGATCTATGGGTTAAGACTAAAAAGGACTGGCGAAACTCTTTTTCTGTATTACGGGAATTAGGTTATACAGAAACAGAACAAAGTAAATAGATTAAGATATATTGCTTTCTCTGCCGGTTAGTGGTTAGGAGTTGCATCAGGTGAAACAAGAATGCAGATTACAGCTGGATTCCGGAGAAGAGAGACTTACTTTTCTATTGATGCGGGCCAAAAAGGGCGATCCTAACGCCAGAGAGACCCTGCTAAAAGAATATTCCCCTTTTATCATGCGGGTAGCGGCGGGAGCCAGTAAGAGATATTTAGATCCGACTTGTGATGATGAGTGTAGTATAGCTTTAATTGCCTTTAATGAGGCAATTGATAAATATACTCCTGCTAAAAGGTGTTCTTTTCTTTCTTTTGCTAATATAGTGATTCGAAGGCGGCTAATCGATTATTTTCGCAGGCAGCGCCACCAAAAAAAGGAGATTCCTTTGAGTGGTTTTCGATCTCCCGAAGATAATGAGGAAGAGGAACCGAAGGTTATTATTATAGGTTCCCAAACAGTCTATCAGAAGGAGATGGAGATCGATGATCGGAGAGCAGAGATCGAAGAGTTTAAGCGGGTTCTTATACGATTTGGGATTACCCTTAATCAACTCGTTGAATCCTCCCCCAAACATAGGGACACCAGAGAAAACTTGTTTTACATAGCTGAAGAGATTATCAACCATCCTCCGGCATTAGCAATGATAATGAAAGATGGTTCATTACTCTACAGTTGGATGATAAAGAAGTTTGGTTTATCCAGAAAGACGTTAAGACGCCACCGTATATTTCTAGTAGCTTTGTGTCTTTTAAAAACAGGTGATTTTCCTTATTTATCTGATTATATTAAAGTTCAAAAAGAAAGGTGATCCTATGAAACTGGTTAGAGGTTTTTTATTAGAAACCACGGAAGAAAACGAAGGTATCATCTTGACTAAACAAGGGGTTTTTCAACGGGTTAGATTAGATACTTACTCGATGATCGGGGAAGAAGTGTATGGCTTGGTTATCAATGTTGGTAATAAAATTAAAGGCTCTTTATTGATTGGATTATTCTTTGTTTTATTTATTCTGACTCAAGCTTTTTTCTACCCGAAAGTAACTGTTGGTGCGGATTCTTATCCTTCGCAACCTTCTAGTAAAGTCATGAAGAATAAGATCAAAGAAGAATCTTTATTCATAAACGATCCTAAAGTGTTATTTTTAGATAATAATGAGAAGAGTAAGAGCAAGACTCTGTTGTTGCCCAAATTGGAATTTTAGAACAAGGTAAAACGTATTAAAAGGTTCTTAACATAAAACGTCATAGGTTATTATGCAATTTCCTCTAGTACAAAAACCATAAAGGTAATAAGGCGAGTAGCAAAAAGGATGAGTGACAGCTTGAGGGTTGAGGATTTTAATTACGAACTTCCGGAGGAACTTATAGCTCAGCAACCATTGGTAAAGCGGGATCAATCTCGTTTAATGGTGGTAGAGAAAGAAAATAAAAGGATCCATCATTCCCAATTTCCTGAAATTATCGAGTGGCTGGAACCGGGGGATTTGATGGTTTTTAATGATACACGGGTCATACCAGCCCGCTTATGGGGGAGAAGACAGCCTGGCGGAGGGAAAACCGAAGTTTTATTATTGAGAGCAGTTTCAGAGGATACCTGGGAAGCATTAGTCCGGCCGGGACGAAAAATCCGCCAAGGGCAGAGAATACTCTTTGGTGATAAGGAAGAACTAGAAGCAGTTACAGAAGAGCGGACCGCTTATGGGGGAAGGATTTTGCGCTTTAATCATCAAGGTGCGGTTTTAAGGAAGAGCATAAACGAGCTGGGAGAGGTTCCCTTGCCTCCTTATATTAAAGCGCCACTTCAGAATAGAGAACGCTATCAGACCATATATGCCAAGCAGGAAGGTTCGGTTGCTGCTCCCACTGCCGGTTTGCATTTTACTACTGATTTATTAGAAAAGATTAAGGAAAAAGGGGTTAAAACCGGGCTACTTACACTTCATGTAGGTTTGGGGACATTTCGTCCGGTAAAAGTTGAAAAAGTTGAAGAACACCAGATGCATTCCGAATATTTTCACATCAGTAAAGAGCTTGCTTTAGAGGTGGCAAAAGTCAAAGCTGCCGGGCATCGGGTGATTGCGGTGGGAACTACTTCGGCCCGGACTCTTGAGACAATGGGAAATGAAGATGGAACGATTAAGTCCGGAGCAGGTTGGACTGATATTTTTATTTACCCCGGCTATAAATTCAAGGTCTTGGACGGCCTGGTGACCAATTTTCATCTGCCTCGTTCGACGCTATTGATGCTGGTTTCTGCATTTGCTGATCGCGAGTTAATCCTTGAGGCATATCAAGAAGCTGTCCGGGAGCGTTATCGGTTTTTTAGTTTTGGTGATGCGATGTTGATAATATAATAAGGGTGCTATACTGCTCTTATCTTCACAGGAGGGTTTTTATGTTTAAATTCGTGGTGGAATTTAAATCACAGGAGAATCAGGCGAGAATAGGTAAGTTGACTACTTCGCATGGTGAGATTTCTACACCCGTTTTTATGCCTGTTGGTACTCAAGCTTCAGTTAAAGGAGTCAGTCCTGATCTTTTAAAAGAGATGGGAACAACAATTCTGTTAGGTAATACTTATCATCTGTATCTACGCCCGGGCCAGGATCTTATTAAAGAAGCTGGTGGGCTTCATTCTTTTATGAATTGGCCAGGGGCAATTTTAACAGATTCAGGTGGCTTTCAGGTTTTTAGCCTATCAGCACTTAATGAAGTAAGTGATGAAGGGGTATTATTCCGTTCACATATTGATGGTTCTCCTCACTTGTTTACACCGGAAAAAGTGATGGAGATTCAGATGGATTTGGGTTCTGATATTGCGATGGCTTTTGACCAGTGCCTGGCTTATCCTTCCTCTTACGATTTAGCCAGGGAAGCTCAGGAACGGACGACAAAATGGGCAGTCAGATGCCGGGAAAGGCATAATAGAGCAGATCAGGCTTTATTCGGAATTGTACAGGGGGTTACCTATCAAGACCTACGGGAAAAGAGTGCGAAAGAGCTAGTAGAACTTGATTTTCCTGGGTATGCGGTAGGGGGATTAAGTGTTGGTGAACCCAAAGACTTAATGTATGAAGTATTGGATTATACGGTTCCCCTTCTACCTGAGGAGAAACCTAGATACCTTATGGGGGTGGGTTCTCCCGATGCTTTATGGGAAGGTGTGGCTCGGGGAATCGATATGTTTGACTGTGTTTTACCGACCAGGATCGCCAGGAATGGAACTGCGATGACCAGCCGGGGCAGGGTCGTGATTCGGAATGCAAAATATGCTAGGGATTTTAAACCTTTGGATCCGGCGTGCTCCTGTTCTACCTGTCGCAATTATACTCGTGCTTATCTTAGACACTTATTTAAGGCGGGGGAAATGCTAGCAGCGATCCTTGTAAGTTATCATAACCTATTCTTTCTTCACCGATTGATGGAGAAAATACGTAATTCTTTAAAAGAAGGTAGATTTAACCAAGCAAAAAGAGAATTTTTCCTTGATTATTATGGTTCGGAAGGAAAATCATTTTAATATTCTTGGAGGGGCTTTTTGCGTTGTCATTAATTTATTCTGCCCTACACAATATATTGATAGCCTAATACAAGCCCAACACTATATATTGTGTTGGGACCTTTTAAAAAGGACACAACGCAAAAAGCTTTGGAGATTAATCTATGTAGGATTTTTTTGTTAGTTGTGGTATACTATACTACGAATATTAAGGTAAATTAGAATTTTAAAGGTTAGAGGAGGATGTTTTATGTTTTACTTAAACACATTGGCAGCAGCTCAAGCAGAAACCCCGACAGTTAGTCCACTTGCTTCATTACTCCCAATGATTCTGGTTATTGGAGTTTTTTGGGTATTAATGATTGTTCCGCAGCGGAAACAGCAGAAAAAACGGAATGAAATGCTTAATGCTTTAAAAAAAGGGGATAAGGTAATTACTGTTGGTGGTATTCATGGAGAAATCACAGAGCTTAATGATGATGAAGTAAAGTTGCGTATTGCTGATAAAGTTGAGGTAAAGATGGCAAAAACTTCGGTATCCCGAGTAAAGGGAGAATAATGGTTACTGAAAACCATCTACAAGAAATATAAAAAGAAATGAGCCCAAGAAAAAATATTCTTTTGGGCTTTTTCTCTAACTTTATATATACTTTTATTAAGTTTACGGAATTGCAAAATTCATTTATTTTAAACCATAATAGCTCTTTTTGCACCTTCCCAATTTAGCTTAGTTTTGCTTAAAGGGCACGAAAGGTGAGATCGGCAGTTTTGCAATTCTCTTATATCATTAATGGTTTTGAAGTGAGGGGATTAAATGAAATATATAAGTACAAGGGGCGATAGTAGCCCTATTACTTCTGCACAGGCAATTCTAACAGGATTGGCACCTGATGGCGGGCTTTTTCTGCCAGAGTCTAACCCAGTTTTAGCACCGGAGGAGTTAACTAGTTTTCTTGAGCTGGATTATCAGTTAACAGCAGAGAAAATCTTGAAACTCTATTTGACTGATTATTTACCTGGTGAATTGGGGAAGATGCTTAGTCTAGCATATGGGGAGAAGTTTGATACTCCGGAAGTAACCCCTTTGACTATATTCCAGGACAACCTGGCTTTTCTGGAATTGTGGCACGGGCCAACTTGTGCCTTTAAAGATTTAGCCTTGCAATTACTCCCTTATCTTTTAACCAGTGCCGCCCGGAAAACAGGTTTTGAAAAGGAGATTGTCTTACTGGTTGCTACTTCTGGAGATACAGGTAAAGCCGCTTTGGAAGGGTTTAAAAATGTCCCCGGGACCAAGGTAATTGTTTTTTATCCGGAAGATGGGGTAAGTAAAGTTCAGAAACAGCAGATGGTAACCCAAGAAGGAGAGAATACCTTTGTCATCGGGGTGAGGGGCAATTTTGATCAGGCTCAGACTGGAGTAAAAACTATCTTCTCCGATTGTAGCTTACAAAAAGAAATGGAACAGGCCGGAAAAAGTTTCTCCTCTGCCAATTCGATTAATTGGGGACGCCTTGTTCCGCAGCTAGTTTATTATTTCAGAGCTTGGAGCGGATTGATTAAGAAAGGTAAATTGAAACCACAAGAAAGCTTCAATATAGTTGTTCCTACCGGGAATTTTGGGAATATTCTGGCGGCATATTATGGGAAAAAGATGGGGCTGCCTGTACATAAATTAATTTGTGCCTCCAATAGCAATAATGTGTTAACTGATTTCATCAGAACCGGAGTATATGATCGGAAGCGCAGTTTTTACCAGACAATTTCGCCGTCAATGGATATCTTGGTCTCCAGTAATTTAGAACGGCTGCTTTATGATTTGACTGGGCATAATCCTCAGGCAGTAACGGATTATATGGAAAAATTGCGGGTGGAGGGTAGTTATCGTTTAATCCCACAGCAGCTTGCGATCTTAAAAGAGACTTTCTGGGCTGGATATGTTACAGAAAAAGAAACTACCAGGGCGATTAAAGAAGTTTTTGAGAAGTTCAATTATTTAATTGATCCTCATACTGCAGTTGGCTATAAAGTATTTAAGGATTATATAGAAGAAACAGGAGATGGGCGGCCAACAGTGATTGCGGCGACGGCTAGTCCTTTTAAGTTTAACGCGGGGGTAGCCCGGGCAGTATTGGGAGACAAGTCTACTCTTGATCAGGATGAGTTTTCTCTGCTTAGAGAACTTTCGAATCTTACCGGCGTAAAAGTACCCCAGGGGCTTTTGGGCCTGGAAGAAAAACCGGTTCTTCATCAAAAGGTGGTTAATCCGGAGGAGATGGAGGGGACGGTTAGGGAGATCCTCGGGATCTAAAATCGTTAAAATATTAGGGGAGGAACTGTATATAAGTAAGGTAACTATGCAATTCCCTTACTTTATTAAAAGAAGGGTGACATTTTTCCAGTCCCCTGAGGGCTTTTTGCGTTGTCATTGATTTTTTCTGCCCCTGCACAATATATTGATAGCCTAATACAAGCCCAACACTAT
>DIPO01000044.1:21355-30747 GCA_002427045.1 Firmicutes bacterium UBA5486 | reverse complement strand
TGATAGCCTAATACAAGCCCAACACTATATATTGTGTTGGGACCTTTTAAAAAGGACACAACGCAAAAAAACTTCTTTAACATAACATTATCATAGAATAACTACATAATATTATTTTAACCTCTTGCCGATTGCTTGATGCTGTGGTATAATGCAATAAATTATTTTAAAAAAACTATGAAGAGGAAGAGTAGCCTGGAAGAAGGGTTTTAGCGAACCTCCGTTGGTGGAAGGGAGGTCCCGGGAGTTAGTGCGAAGTTCTCCTCGGAGTTGTAGACTGAAGCCCGGAAGGGTGGTAGGTTAAGCCGGGATTGTCCCGCCGTTATCAGAGGACAGCCATCGGGATAGATTGAGATCCCCGTGGTGAAAGTGGCCCATTTGGTAAGCGATGTGGTACCGCGGAAGTTTAGCCTTTCGTCTCGCAGTATAGAGACGAAAGGCTTTTTTATTTACTAAGTAAAGGAGTGTTGGGCAGTGATGTGGAGTCCGGAATATGAGAGTATGTCCAGAAGGCGTCTGGAAGAGTTACAGTTAAAAAGATTAAAGGCTACTTTACGTAGAGTTTATGAAAACGTAGACTTTTACCGGAGAAAGATGGAAAAAATAGGAGTAACACCTGAAGATATTCGTTCTTTGGAAGATGTGAGGTATCTTCCTTTTACCACTAAGGAAGACTTGCGGGAGAATTATCCATTTGGTTTGTTCGCAGCTAAGATGGATGAGGTTGTCCGGATTCATGCTTCATCGGGGACAACTGGAAAGATGACGGTGGTTGGCTATACAAGAAACGATATCAAGACTTGGGCTGAGATTATGGCACGGAGTATCAGTAGCGCTAGTGGGGGTATTCGTGACCGGATTCAGATTGCCTATGGCTATGGTTTATTTACTGGTGGCCTAGGTGTCCATTATGGGGCAGAGATGGTAGGCGCTACGGTGGTTCCTACTTCAGGGGGGAATACTAAACGGCAGGTTCAGGTGATGAAAGATTTTGGCATTACAATGCTGGCTTGTACACCATCTTATGCTCTATATATGGCTGAAGTCGCTGCTGAAGAGGGAATAGATCTCCGGACACTTCCTTTAAAAGCTGGAATTTTTGGTGCTGAACCCTGGTCTGAGAGTATGCGTCGGGAGATCCAAGAAAAATTAGGAGTAAAGGCTTATGATATCTATGGTTTATCAGAGATTATCGGGCCTGGAGTAGCAATCGAATGTCAAGAGCAGAATGGTTTGCATATTTCAGAGGATCATTTTTTAGTAGAAGTAATAGATCCCGAGGCAGGCAAGCCTCTTCCTTATGGTCAAGAGGGAGAGTTAGTCTTTACTACTCTTACAAAAGAGGCCTTTCCGGTAATCCGTTATCGTACTAAAGATGTAAGCTTGTTGTATCCTGAAGCCTGTGATTGTGGGAGAACTATGATCCGGATGAACCGGATTTTAGGTAGAACCGATGATATGTTAATTATTAGGGGAGTTAATGTCTTTCCTTCTCAGATTGAAAGTGTTTTACTGGCGAATGGCGATACTGAACCCCACTACCTATTAGTAGTTGATCGTAAAGGTAATTTGGATGATCTTGAAATCTGGGTAGAGGTTTCGGAGAAACTATTTTCTAGTGAAGTAAGAAAACTGGAGGGCTTAGGTAGAAGGATTAAAAAAGAGATCGAAACAACTTTAGGGATTGGGGTTCGGGTTAAATTGGTAGAACCGAAAACAATTCCCCGGAGTGAAGGTAAGGCTAAAAGGGTGGTAGATAAGAGAGAAGTTTATCGGGTTTAATTATAATGGTAAAGCGGACCAATTTATTGCCCCTATAATTGCCGGTAAATCTAAAATATAGTAAAATATAATTCAAGGAAGATTATAGGGAGGGGAAATGGTTGAAAGTAAAGCAGATTTCAGTCTTTATAGAGAATAAATCCGGACGCTTAGCTGGTGTTACTAGGGTGTTAGGCGAAAACAAGATAAATATTAGAGCGCTTTCTGTTGCTGATACTACTGATTTTGGAATCTTAAGATTAATTGTTAATGATCCAGTAAAAGCAGAGGAAGTATTAAAAAAAGAACATTTTACGGTAAGCGAAACTGAAGTGATTGCAGTAGAAACTCCGGATCAACCCGGAGGATTAGCAAGAGTACTCAATATTCTGGAAGAAAAAGGAGTAAATATTGAGTATATGTATGCTTTTGTCGGGAAAACAAGGGAGAATGCAGTGGTTGTTTTTCGAGTAGAAGAGATTGACCGGGCGATTCAGTTGTTGAATGCTTCCGGGATTCGCTTGCTTACCGGTGGTGAGGTATACAAGTTTTAAGTAAAAAACCGATTCTAAATTAAATATTTAGGATCGGTTTTTTTTTCGACAAAATGCATAAAAAACCTGAAGTATTTGCCGATATACTAAAATAGGAGGTAATATTGTAACAAAACTCAACATTTCGTATCCTTTACGTAAAGGTCAAGTTAAAATAATTTAAAGGAGCGAAAAGGTGAGAACTATAGCTTTTTATTTAGCAAATTTTACGATTCTTTGAAAAAGACAATTCTATAATCTTGATAAACTGGAGTGAAACAATGAAATCACGTAAACCGCAGTGGTTAAAAGTTAAGCTGCAAGCAGGTAAGGAGAAAAACGAAGTTGAGAAATTATTAAAAAGGTTGACACTCCATACTGTATGTGAAGAGGCTCGTTGTCCTAATTTAATGGAGTGTTTTAGTAAGAAAACCGCGACTTTTATGATTCTTGGTAAATATTGTACTCGCCATTGTACATTCTGTAATGTGCAAAACGGGAAATTATTACCCCCGGAAGAAGATGAACCGGCACGTGTAGCTCAGGCAGTAGCAGAACTTAAATTAAAGCATGTAGTAATAACTTCAGTGACTAGAGATGATTTACCAGACGGAGGGGCAGAACAATTTGCTGCGGTAATTAGAGAAATTAAAAATCTAAACCGTAAAGTGACCATTGAGGTATTAATTCCTGATTTTAAAGGAGATTATCAGGCTCTTTGTACAGTGGTGAAAGCTAAGCCAGATATTATTAATCATAATGTGGAGACTGTTCCCCGTCTTTATTCTGAAGTTAGGCCGGAGGCTAATTACCAAAGATCTCTGGAACTCTTGGCTACTGTAAAAAGTATTAATCAGGAGCTTCTAACAAAATCCGGTATTATGTTGGGGCTGGGAGAGAAGAGGACGGAGATCATAGATATATTTAGAGATTTAAGAAAGGTTGGATGTGACCTACTTACGATTGGCCAATATCTGGCTCCTTCTACGAAACATCACCCGGTAGTAGAGTATTTATCACCGGATGTTTTTGCGGAGTATAAAAAGATTGGGGAGGAGATGGGTTTTTGCTATGTGGCTGCCGGCCCTCTGGTTAGAAGCTCTTATAAGGCAGCCCAAGCAGTGCAGGAGATCTTTTAAGATAGCCAGCGGCTGCTTTAGTTGAGTTTTTGATATACATTAGAAAATTAATTTAGCTTGGCTTTTAAATATGCAATTCCCTCTAGATAGGGCTTTTTGCGTTGTCATTGATTTTTTCCGTTCCTGCACAATATATTGTCGGTACCTTTTAAAAAGGACACAACGCAAAAAGCTTAGATATAAAATATCTTGTTTTTGCTAAAACTATTCTCATCAAAGCCTAATTGTGTTGTTCGAAACAAGGGAAGGTGATGAATTGCAATATGACTTAATAGTGATTGGTGGTGGCCCGGCCGGATACCATGCGGCTGCATTGGCGGGAAAATCAGGGTTAAAAACTCTTTTGATAGAAAAACGTTTTCTGGGTGGTGTCTGTTTAAATGAAGGGTGTATTCCGTCTAAAACCATACTTTATTCGGCAAAAGTGCTTGACCATGCTTTAAATGGTATTGAGTATGGTGTTAAAGCAGAAAAAGTTAGTTTTGATCATCAAAAGGTACTGGCCAGAAAGAATAAGGTTGTTAGAATTTTGATGGCGGGGATCAGAAATAAGTTAAAGAAAAATAAGGTGGCCATAGTAGAAGGTACCGGTAGAATAATGGGAAGCAACCCGTCCGGTTTAGAAATTAAAGCCGGCGAAGAAATATATACTAGTAAATACTTATTAATTGCGACGGGGTCAGTACCACTATTTCCTCCAATAAATGGCATTAAAGAGGCGTGGGAAAAAGGTTATCTTTTAACTAGCAGGGAGATTCTTGATGTAGAGAAAGTTCCATCATCATTAGTTATTATTGGAGGAGGAGTAATCGGTTTAGAGATGGCTGCTTATTTTAATACAGCTGGCAGCAAGGTAACTATTATTGAAATGATGGATCATATAGGAGGCGAACTTGATCGGGAGATCGGTGAGATCCTATTAAAAAATTATAAAAAAAAGGGGGTGGATTTTAGGTTAAATTCGCAAGTAACTGCGATAAAAGACGGGGAAGTTCAATTTAAAAATGATGATCTTACAAGTTCAATAAAAGCAGATTCAATACTATTGAGTGTTGGACGGAAACCATTTCTTTCTGGATTAGGACTTGATAATATTGGTATTGTGAATAAAAATGGTCAGATAAAGGTGGATGAATACTGCCGTACTAATATACCTGGTGTCTATGCGGCTGGTGATGTAAATGGCCGTTCAATGCTGGCTCATACCGCTTATAAAGAGGCGGAAGTCTGTATTAGTAATATTTTGGGCGGTAATGAAAGAGTAAACTATAATATTATTCCTTCAGTAATTTATACTGACCCAGAAGTTGCTTCTGTTGGAGAAACCCAGGAGTCCGCTGAGCAAAAAGGAATTGACTATGAGTCGGTTAAAATATCAATGCGTTATAGTGGAAGGTATTTAGCGGAACACGAAGGTGGAGATGGGATCTGTAAGCTTATCGTCGATAAAAGGAGTCAGAAATTGATTGGAATTCAACTAATCTCAAAGTATGCTGCGGAAATTATTTATGGGGCTGGGCTTATGATTGATAGGGAAATGAAGGTTGATGAGATCGAAAAGATGATCTTTCCACATCCTACGGTCTCAGAGATTATTAAAGAAGGAATGTACCAATTTAATTTTGAAGATTGAAACTCCTTGCAAATTTACAATATAGATATTATGATTAACTATTTTTGTTTTAGTTATATATAATTTTAAGAATGTAAAGTTGGTGTGCACAAAATGAGATATTTATCTTTAGATGAAATTACAGAGGATATGGTTCTGGCTAGGCCGGTATTTGGTAATGATGGAAGAATACTCTTATCTAATGGGGTAAAACTTTCAAAAACATATTTAGAACGTTTAAAGCAAATGGATTATAATTATTTATATGTTTACTTACCGGATGAAAAACAGATGGATTTTACTGCACCACTTAGTGATCAGACAACCGGAGAGGCGATACAAAGCGTTAAAGATTCCTTTATTAAGGCTACTAAACGCCAACATTTGGATTTAAATCAGGTAAATAAAGTAATCGATTATATTCTGGATGAGATTTTAGCAAATCCAACTGTGCTCTTTAATATTATGGATCTAAAAAATCATAATAATTATTGTTATCTTCATTCAGTGAATGTCTGTATTGTTTCTACACTTATTGGCAGAAACTTGGGTTTAGCCAGAGATAAACTCAAGGAGTTAGCGGTCGGGGCACTTCTCCATGATTTAGGAATGGTTTGTATTGATCCAGAGATCCTTGCTAAACCGGGCCGGCTTACAGAAAAGGAAATGGATAATGTTAAAGAACATAGTAAATATGGGTTTGATTTGCTAAGAAGTATGCGACAGTTAAGTGTGCTTTCGGCTCATACTGCTTATCAGCATCATGAGCGAGAAGATGGGAGCGGTTATCCTAAAGGGCTTACTGGAAAGGATATACATCTCTACGGTAAGATTGTAGCAGTGGCAGATTCCTATGATGCTATGACTTCACAACGGGTTTACAAGAAAGCCATTTGGAGCCATGAAGCGATTGAGAAACTTAAAAAAGAGAGCCCCGAAAAATATGATCCTGAGGTAGTGGAAGCACTGACCGGAGCAGCTGCTATTTACCCTGTGGGCAGTGTAGTGATGTTAAGTACTGGCGAGCAGGCTGTGGTTGTGGATATTTCGACTAAAAAGATTACAGTCCAGTTTTCATCAGGATCGCGAATTAATGCTTTTTATGAATTAGAGACGGATTCTCCGATTCGAATTGAGCGTCGCTTATCATAAAATGAAGGAATTGCATAATTACCTTTGGTACTTAATTGGCCACAATATAATGTGGCCAAATCTTAAATAATTGAATTATGCGTAGAACTGGAGGAAGTAAATTGTTTGATGATCGTTTTAATAATAAGGAGTTTTCCGTTCTTAGTTTGGGCGAGGTATTACTCCGCCTTTCCCCGCCGCATAAAGAAAGAATTCTGGCGGGAGAAGTCTTTGAGAAACGAGCTGGAGGTTCAGAGTTAAATGTCGTTTCAGGGGTTTCTCTTCTTGGCCTGCGTACCGGAGTGATTACTAAAATACCGGCTAATGAAATTGGTAAATATATTAAGAATAAAATTCGATTTACCGGGGTTAGTGATGATTATATTATTTATGATCAGAGTAAAAAGGCCAGATTAGGGATTTATTATTATGAAAGCGGTGCAGCTCCACGTAAACCTACAGTCGTCTACGACCGGGCTGCTTCTTCCTTTACTACTCTTAAGTTGGAAGAGGTGTCACCAGAGGTTTATAGTAAAACAAAAGTCTTTCATGTTAGCGGGATTACAATGGCACTGGGAGAAGGGGTTAGAGAAGTTACTGTTGAGATGATTAAGAGGTTTAAGCAAGCGGGTGCACTAATCTCTTTTGATGTAAATTATCGGGCATCACTTTGGAGCGAGGAAGAGGCTCGTACAGAAATTAAAAAGATCCTTCCTTATATTGATCTTTTATTCGTCTCGGAAGAAACGTCCCGCAGAATGTTTCAGAAACGTGGAACATTACCAGAGATCTTAAAGAGCTATACCGAGGAATACGGTTGTAGGCTGGTAGCTGCAACTCAACGTACGGTTTTAAGTCCTACTAAGCATAATTGGAATTCTACGATTTATTACCAGAAAGAAGATCGATTTTATCAGGAAAAACCATATGAACAGATTGAAGTGGTGGATAGAATTGGTAGCGGTGATGCTTACCTGGCGGGGGTAATTTTTGGCCTACTTAAGTATAATTCTGTAGAGGTTGCCTTGGAATTTGGTAATGCAATGGCGGCAATTAAAAATACGATTCCGGGAGATATGCCAGTCAGTGATTTTCAAGAGATAAAAAAAGTAATTGAGGATCACAAGGAGAATAATACCACCGAGCTTAACAGGTAAAGAAATTCACAACCTGTAGCTCAAAACTCTTCTCTTGTCACTGGCTGCTCGTTACTCGTATTGAATGACAGCCTAAGCAAGCGAGTTTCGATATTTTATTTAAAATCCATAGTATCTTCCTATTCTCTTCATAATTTTTTCAAATCTTGTAGTTATAATTAAAGACAAAAGCAGGGGGAAACCCTGAGAAGGAGATAAAAGTATGAAGAGACGATTTATAAAGATAGCATCTTTTCTCATTGTTCTGATGATTGGAGCTATGACTGTAGCTGAAGCATTTGGCCCTTTTGGAGGTAAGGCAAGTGGGCCTAGAATGCTAACTGCAGATGATCTTCAAACACCAATAAGCCGTTTGGAGCTTACTGATCAACAACGGGAACAGATAAAAAAGCTACAGGAAGAAAACTATGCTCAACATCAGGCTCGTAGGGAAGAATTACAGAAACTTCAATTTGAATTAAGGCAAATGGTTTTGGAGAAGGATCCCGATCAAAAGGTGATGCAGCAGAAGATTGACCGTGTTAATGAACTCAGAAAGGAAATCTATGAGCATAAGAATGCTAATCAAAAGAATTGCCAGAGTATATTAACAGAAGAACAATTAGAACTTCTTAGATCAGAACGAGAAAAGGCGCAAGGGAAAAGAGGCCGTGGCGGAAATAGTGGTCAGCGGAAAGGCCGGGGCTGTTTTTAAAAATAATATTTGCTGGGATATATAATTAAATAAACTTATAAAAAGGCTGTTCCAAAAGAATAATTGGAACAGCCTTTTTATATTATGTTAAAGTGCATAATTCAATTATTTAAGATTCGATTTGCTGCAAAAAAGCGGTGTTGAAAGGTAACGTTCTCCCCCATCCGGAAGCAGGACAATTATTCTCCGGCCAGTGTTTTCCGGGCGTTTTGCGATCTCGGTGGCAGCAAAGACGGCTGCTCCTGCAGAAATACCAACCAAGATTCCCTCGGTCTTTGCTAGTTGATGAACAGTTTGATAAGCATCTTCGGTTTTAACTTTAAAGACTTCATCAATAATCGATTGATTTAAAACTTCAGGAATAAAACCGGCACCAATGCCCTGAAGTTGATGGGGGCCAGGTTTACCTCCGGATAAGACTGGAGAATCAAAAGGCTCAACAGCAATTATTTGAACTGAGGGTTTTTTATTCTTTAAAACCTCACCTATGCCCGTAATAGTACCTCCTGATCCAACTCCGGCGACAAAAAGATCAATATTACCTTCAGTATCGTGCCAGATTTCTTCAGCAGTAGTTTTCCGGTGGATCTCCGGATTAGCAGGATTGGTAAATTGTTGTGGAATAAAGGAATTGGGGATCTGGGTTGCTAATTCTTCTGCCTCGCGGATTGCACCATCCATCCCTTCTGAGCCGGGAGTAAGTACTAGTTCAGCCCCAAGGGCTTTAAGTAAAACCTTTCGTTCTATGCTCATAGTCTCTGGCATGGTTAGTACCAGTTTATAACCCTGGGCAGCAGCAGTAATGGCAAGGCCAATACCAGTATTTCCACTAGTTGGTTCAATGATTACTGTATCTTTGTTTAAAAGGCCTGCCTCTTCGGCTGCTTTGATCATACCATAGCCAACTCGATCTTTTACACTTCCTGCAGGATTAAAATACTCGAGTTTTCCGATTAAGCAAGCTTTAAGCCCAAGGGTTTGGTTGTAGTTTGAAAACTCCAGCAAAGGGGTATTTCCAATTAATTCAGTTATGCTTTTAGCAATTCTGCTCATCTATATCCCCTGCCTTTATAAATTCCTAGTAAAATACTAGGTTATTAGTTATAATAGCATAAGAGGGAGTTTAATGTCAATAAATCTTGAGGGGGTAAACTCGTTTTATTAAGTCGCTCACGCTGGCTACCGCCCGCATACATGAAATGATGAAAATTTAAGTTATAATCTCCGCCTGGTCAGAAGTTGTTTTTTGGTTCACGTGAATTTCTTCAAGCATTCTAAGGTTCAGCTCCGGCTGAAATAGGGCACCCGCTTTATAGTCCATCCTTGGACAAAAAGCGGCTCACGACCTCCCTGTCGCTCGACCCA
>DIPO01000044.1:5334-21205 GCA_002427045.1 Firmicutes bacterium UBA5486 | reverse complement strand
AACAACATTCTGACCAGGCTGGGAATAGAATAACGGGGGATTACTCAAGAATGAATAGAGTATTTTCTAAGTAGTCCCACACCCCAGCAAGCTGGGGCACATGAAAGAATGAAAAAAGGGCTTTCATCCAAGACTAGCTTACAAAGGCTGCCATTCAACACGAGCGACGAGATGTGGAGGTGGAGATGTGGTAAGTAAGGTATCAGTAAAACAACAACCCTTGGGAGAAAATAAGGTTGAATTAAAAGTAACGGGGATGTCTTGTGCTGCCTGTTCAACAAAGATTGAGAAGAAACTTAACCGGCTTGAGGGTGTAAATAAGGCGGTAGTAAATCTGGCTACTGGAAAAGCAGCAGTAGAGTTTGAGACAGGAAAAATAAAAGTGGAAGATTTAGTTAAGCTGATTACTGATCTTGGTTATTCGGCCAAAGAGGCGAAAGAGGAAGTTGGAGAACGGAACAAGGAGACTGAACGTCTGCGGAGGGAGTTTATTTTCTCTGCTTTGTTGGGTTCGCCTTTAATTTTAGGAATGTTCCTAAGTATCTTAGGAATTGATCTGCCAATATTGCATGATTGGCGGTTTCAATTGGCAGTAGCCACTCCGGTTCAGTTTATTATTGGTTTTAGATTTTATCGGAATGCTTTCTATGCTCTAAGGGCAAAAGCTCCTAATATGGATGTACTAGTTGCCTTGGGAACTACGACAGCTTACTTTTATAGTCTTTATAATGCTATTTTTCAAGAGCTAAAACCAGGAATGATAATGAAAGACTTATATTTTGAAGCAGCAGTAATGATTATTACTCTAATTCTTTTAGGAAAGTATCTCGAAGCAGTGGCGAAAGGGAAGACTTCAGAGGCGATTAAAAAACTGATGGGCCTTTCACCTAGAACCGCTAGGGTAATCAGGGAAGGAGTAGAAGAGGATATCCCGGTAGAAGAGGTAAAAGTGGGAGATTTAGTTCTGGTCCGCCCGGGGGAGAAGATCCCCGTAGATGGGGTAATTGTGGAAGGAGATTCAGCAGTAGATGAATCGATGCTGACCGGGGAGAGCCTACCAGTTGAAAAAGGCACAGGAGACCAGGTGGTTGGTGCGACGATCAATAAATTTGGTGCTTTTAAATTTAAAGCAAGTAAGACAGGTGAAGATACAGTTTTGGCTCAAATTATTAAACTGGTGGAAGAGGCTCAGGGTTCTAAAGCTCCGATCCAGAAGATTGCTGATCGAGTCTCGGGAGTATTTGTTCCAATTGTTTTAGGGGTAGCCATCTTTACCTTTCTTTTATGGTATCTATTGACCGGAGAGATTAATCGAGGGTTGATTAGTGCAGTTTCGGTTCTGGTAATTGCTTGTCCTTGTGCTTTAGGACTGGCAACCCCTACTGCGATTATGGTAGGAACCGGAAAAGGGGCAGAAAACGGTATATTAATTAAAAGTGGTGAGCATCTGGAGATGGCTTATAAAACAACAACAATAGTATTGGATAAGACCGGAACTATTACTCAAGGCCAGCCAGGGGTGACAGATCTTATTGCTTTGAATGGGTTTTCTAAAAAAGAACTTTTAAGACTTGCGGCTACTGCGGAAAAACGGTCTGAACATCCACTTGGTGTAGCAATTTACCAAAAAGCACTGATGGAAAAGGAAGAGATTCCGGAACCGGATGAGTTTAATGCTATTCCGGGGAAAGGGGTAAGTGCTAAACTTGAGGGAGAAGAAATACTGATCGGAACGAGAAAACTAATGATTGAAAAAGGAGTGGACTTGGAGGAAACCGAAACAGTTCTTACCCGGCTCGAAGATGAGGGAAAAACAGGAATGCTGATGGCAGTCAATCGTAAACTGGCTGGGATTATCGGAGTAGCTGACCTTCTTAAGGATAGTTCTAAGGAGGCTGTTCTTCAACTAAAAAAGATGGGGATTGAGACTTATATGCTTACCGGTGATAACCAACGGACAGCTAAAGCTATTGCCCGTCAAGTGGGGATTGAAAATGTAATAGCAGAGGTTTTACCGGAAGAAAAGGCAGGGATAATTGAAAAACTGAAAAAAGGAGAAAAAGTAGTAGCGATGGTGGGTGATGGGATTAATGATGCACCGGCTTTGGTAGCAGCTGATATAGGGATGGCGATTGGAACCGGAACCGATGTGGCAATGGAAGCAGCGGATATTACTTTGATCCGTGGGGATCTGAGAACCATTGCCCAGGCGATTAAACTTTCCCGCAAAACCATGTCTAAGGTAAAACAGAATCTTTTTTGGGCTTTTATCTATAATATTATGGGGATACCAATAGCTGCTTTAGGCCTTCTTAACCCGGCAATTGCTGGAGCTGCTATGGCTTTTAGTTCAGTTTCGGTTGTAACTAATTCGCTTAGTTTGAAAAGACTAAATTTAAAAGGAGATAATAATGGAAAAACAAAAAATTGAGTTGAAGGTAGAAGGGATTTCTTGTTCGCATTGTGTAATGAGTATCGAAAATGCAGTTGGTGCCTTAAAAGGTGTTAGTAGTGTTAAAGTGGATCTTAAAAGCAAAAAAACAAAACTTGAATTTGATCCTGAGCAGGTCAGTTTGGAAGAGATCAAAGAAGTTATAGAGGACCAGGGGTATGAAGTCAAATAGCTTTTAGAATCAAAACCTTAAAGCCGGTTTTCGTTTTTGTTTACTAAATCTTGTAGAGTTGTAGAAGAGAGGAGCTCACTAATTTTTACATCCAGTTCTTTCCAGAAGGAATGGGTAATGCAACTGTTTTTCCTTCTACACTGGGAATTTTGTTCATTTGTGACACAATCTACCGGTACCAGTGAGCCTTCAAGGGCAGAAAGGATTTCCTTGATTGTAATCTCGCTTGCGGGTCTCGCTAAGGTATATCCACCATAAGAACCGCGAACCGCAGTGATCAGCCCAGCTTTACGAAGGATGGCAAAGACTTGTTCGAGATAAGATTCAGATATTCCCTGGCGTTCGGCGATTTCCCGGAGTGGAATTGGATTATCTCCGGCATTAATTACAAGATCAACCAAGGAACGCAAACCATAACGCCCTCTTGTGGAAATCAGCAAGATATAGGCTCCTTTCTAAACCGAGTAAAATAGTAGGATTAATATAAATTTATCATAATTAAGTATTATAATCAAGGGATGGATGAATTATAGGCTTCATGCCAAGACTGCCGAAAAGATTTTATCTTCTTAAAATAAAGTAGATCAAAGTGGAACCTCTACCCCTTTTATTTTGGGGGTATCTTCATTCTAGTCGAATGTGGGGTTTCTCTTTTTTTATAAAAAAATTTACAAGCGATCAACGAGAAGCGGGTCATGAGATAGATTACTGTTTCATCTTTGTATATAAATTGTTAAATAGAAATCAATTTCCTAAAGGTAAGTTGATATTTGAAAGAGAAGTAAATAATTGTTGTAGCTAGAGAGGGGTGGGGTAGCTTGTGTTATTAAAAATTTGCAATAAAACACTTAGGCCTGTTAGTAGATGGTTTTCTACCAGGTATACATTACGCTTTAGGCTTTTTATGATTCTTTTCACTGTAGTATTTACTATTTGCCTGCTTAGTATGGGAACCTTTCAGATTGCCTTACATATTTATGATAAACAATTATACAATGAATCGGCGAAGGTTCTAAACCTCTCCTCGCGGGGTATTGAAGATGAATTAAAAAAAACAGAGGATAACTCCTTTATTATTATGGCTGATCCAAATGTACAGGATAATTTGTCAATGATTAAAGATTCTTCAGATATATATCTGGGATACCAGGCAACCAGCCGGCTCCAGGATATTCTTCTTTCCTATGCTGTTTCCGAAGATTATATTTCCTCCATCGATTTTATTGACAGTAAATCTAATCAGTTTTCAGTGGGAGTAGATACAAAGCTAAACAAAGAAAAGAATAAAGAGATATTAATTGAAGCAATAAAACATCTAGGGAAAAACATTTGGATTGAACCAGAAGCAGGGAACAATTATTTAATTGCGGCTCGTGTGATCAGGAGAACGCATAATTTAAGCCTGGATTATTTAGGCCTAATGGTGATTAGAATTGATTTAAATAAATTAGTGAGAAAGGTTTTTGGTAACTACCCGAATTCAAGTGCAGATTTAAACTTACAAATTTTTAGTGGGAAAAAAAACATCTTTTCAAGCAATCAAAAATTAGAATGGAAAGATGTAAAATCCATTTGTAATAATGGAAATTATGGTGTTAAAACTATTGATAATAAAAAATTCTTTATTGCTATTACACAAGCAAAGTATTCTGGTTGGACCTATGTTAATGTAATTCCTTATGAAACTATTTATAAGAAGATTATTTTTGTGCGAAATGCTATGCTTCTGATTTATGCTGGAGTTTTTATTATGGCACTTTGGTTTGGTCTAAAGTTTGCTGAAAATATTACTAAACCTGTTGAAATTTTAGCACTTAAAATGAAAGATATCGAGATGGATGATTTTCAGGTAAATGGGAAAGAAACGATTGTGGAGTGTAATATAGAGGAGATTAATGAATTATATAGGGACTTTGAGATGATGGTGGAGAAGATTAATACACTGATCAAAGAGAATTATCAAAAGCAAATATTACTTAAAGATACTCAATACAAAGCATTACAAGCACAAATTAATCCGCATTTTCTCTATAATACTTTGGATTCAATAAACTGGATGGCTAAAACGAATAGTGAACCGCGGATTTCAATGATGGTTGAGGCCTTAGGGAAACTGCTACGGAGTGCAGTATATAAAAAAGATTTAATTACTATTGCCGAAGAAGAAAAGATTTTGGAAAATTATATTACCATCCAAAAGATAAGATTTGAAGAGCGTTTAGATTTTCAAATGAATGTAGAGAACGAGATTGGACAATATTTAATCCCCAAGCTTACTCTCCAGCCAATTGTGGAGAATGCAATTAATTATGGTTTAGAACAAATGACAGGGGTTTGTATGATCAGGGTGTGGGCCGAAAAAAGAGAAGAGAATATAGAACTTTTTATTCAAGATAATGGGCCGGGGATGGATCCGGAATACTGGAGCAAATTACGCACGGGAGAAATTAAAAGTAAAGGAAGCGGGATTGGTTTAAAAAATATTGATGACCGGATAAAAATGCTTTACGGTGAAGAGTATGGGATTAGTATAAGTAGCGAACCTGGAAAAGGAACTAGGGTTATTATATGCCTACCGATTAAAATTGATGAGGAGACAGTTTAGATGAGTAAAATATTAATTGTAGATGATGAGCGGATTATTAGAGAAGGAATTGCCCAAATTATCCCTTGGGAGGAACATGGTTTTACCTTAGTTGGTACGGCTGCCAGCGGATTGGAGGCCTATGAAATAGTCAGTAAGGAAGCAATAGATATTATTATTACTGATATCAAAATGCCGGGAATGAATGGTTTACAACTAATTTCGAAGCTTAAAGAAGAGAAACCAGAGCTTCAATTTATTGTATTGTCAGGTTATGGAGAGTTTGAGTTTGCCAGGACCGCAATGCAGTATGGTGTGAAGTATTACTTATTAAAGCCCTGTAATGAAAGGGAGATCCTAGAAGTATTAGAGAAAGTTTGTGCTGAAATTAAACAACAAAAGCTGAGAGACGCCCATATAACTAAGATAAAAAACGATTTAGAGAAAGTTATGCCGCAATTGAAAGCTCAAGTACTAAAAGAGTTTGTTACTAACAAACTCTATGATGGACAGCAGTGGGAATATTACAAAGGCCTGTTTGGGATAGAATTTGAAGGCCAGCCGGTTAGATTAATCCTCTGCCAGGTAGAAGGGGTATTTGAATTTGAATATAATTTTGCTTGCCAACGAGTAGCGGAGAAGGTTTTAGGGGAAGGTTATGTTCTTTTGAGTACGACGATTGGTGAAGAAGTTCTTTTATTAATTAAAGATTTAGGTTTAGAAAAAATTCTACCAACTGTTGATGCGATAAAAAAGACTTTCTATGAATATTACGAGCGAGATATGACTATTGCGATTAGTGGTTCCGGTGATATAAAAAAAACCCCCATCCTTTATCGGGAAGCTAGTGAATACTTGAAATACCGGTTTTATTTAGGAGAAGGTAGTATTATTACGAAAAAAGATATTAATACAAGTCAGAAAAGAGAAGAGGTTTTTATTTTTGATTATGAACAACTAGGGTACCTGATTAAAAGCGGTAATATCCAGGAAGTTAACGCAGAAATTGATCAGTTTTTTTTAAAACTAGGAGCTACTACTCACGAAATGAATGTAGCAAAGATTCATTGCTTAGAATTATTCTCTACTGTGATCCGTTTTAGTAAGGAAGGGAAACTACCAGATTATTTAAGAAAGATGGTGGATTTTGAAGAATTTGATACTCTAGAACAGATTCATTGCTTTATTCAAGAGATTGCCCTGGAGATTGCAGAGGTTAATTATCAAGAGAATGCCCAAAGATATTGTGGGCAGATTAAGAAAGCAGTTACATTGATTAATGAAAACCTTCATAGAGAGGAATTAACTTTAAAATGGTTAGCCCATGAGATGCTTTATATGAATGTTGATTACCTGGGTAAACTTTTTAAAAAAGAGATGGGTGAGAAGTTTAGTGATTATATAATTCGAATAAGAATGGAAAAAGCAAAAAACTTGATAGAGACCTCTGACCAAAAAGTATTTGAAATTGCCAAACAAGTAGGGTTTGGTGATAATCCACAGTATTTTAGTCAGGTGTTTAAAAAAAATACAGGATATACCCCATCAGAATATAGGAAGTTTTTCACCGGAGTAAGGGGTGCAAATTGAGGGAATTGCATAATAAAGGCAATTCCTTAAAATTTAAAGATGACAAATAACAGAATACAAACCTCAAATTATCTGTTTTTTAAACAAAAACCCCAGATTATTTTATTACAAAAATGCAACAAATATATTATCATTTGATTTGAAGGGACTTAATATTTTGTATCATAAATTACAATTTACATTATAGTAGGTTTTCAGATCATAAGGGGGTGATTTTTGAGAAACAGAGTATCACTACCCAAAGTAAGAATAATTGAGGAGGTTTGGAAATGGAGAGAACTATTGGTTTAGTAACGTTGATTGCAGTTTTGGTGGCCGCATTTGCTTTGACTGGTTCAACCGAGCCGACCACGCTTCGTCTAACTTGGTGGGGTAACCAAACACGTAATGATCAGACGATTGAAGTTATTGAATTATTTGAGAAGAAAAACCCGGGTTACAAAATTAAACCGGAGTATACCAGCTGGTCAGGGTATTGGGATCGGATGGCAGCCCAAGCCGCTGGTTCGAACTTAGCCGATATTATGCAGCAAGATTTCAAATACATTACCCAGTACGCTGAGAGTGGACAGATTATTCCTTTAGATCCGTATGTTAACAAAGGTTTGAATCTGAAAGATGTAGAGGATACCTTTATTGAACCCGGAAAAATTAATGGTAAACTATACGGAGTAAACCTTGGTGCTAATACCTATGTATTTGCTTATGATCCGGCAATGTTTGCCAAAGCCAATGTTAACGAACCGAATCCGGATTGGACCTGGGAAGAATATTTAGATACCTGTAAGAAACTTCGTAAGGGCCTTAAGATGTTCGCAGATAATGAGTTAGGCTTTGCTACCAATAATATTTCTGGGTTAGAGCATTATGTGAGACAACGCGGACAGCAGATCTTTGATCCTTCTGGGAAAAAACTTGGTTTTGATCCGAAACTCTTTGTTGAATTCTATAAGATGGATCTTGATTTAACAAAAGATAAAGTATTTGCTCCACCAGAAGTTAGATTAGAAGTTACCAGTGTTGAGAATAACTTGTTGGTTACGAAGAAAGCAGCGATGTCCAGTGTTTGGACCAACCAGATTGTTGCTTTTAACAATGCAGCTCAAAGACCGCTTAAAATGGCTCTGTTCCCAAAAGATAAGAAGCAGGTTAAAGAAGGTACTTATTTGAAGCCATCTATGTTCTTTAGTATTACCAAAGACTGTAAGAATAGAAATGCTGCTGTGAAATTTATTGATTTCTTCATCAATGATGTTGAAGTTAATAAAATTCTTAAGGCCGAGCGCGGGGTGCCAATCTCTTCTAAGGTCCGGGCAGCGATGGCATCAGAATTAGATGAAACTGGAAAAGCAATGTTTGAGATTATTGATTTAGCAGGAAAACATTCTAGTGCAATTGACCCACCACCGCCAGCAGCTTTCAAACAAGTTATTGACGTGCTAAATGATGTTCATTATAAGATGTTGTATAAAGTTATTACTCTTGACCAAGGAGCTAAAGAGTTCTTTGACCGGTCGAACAAGATCTTGGCTGAAGCCTTATAATTGACTTAGTTTATATCTAAGCTTGAAGGAATTGTATTAATTACTGAACTTCTAACAATTCCTAAGAAACATTCTCTACAGGCTGCAAATGGCCAGCCTGTAGAGAATCTTCCAATAAGACCAGGGTCTTAAGAGAAAAGGGAAAGATGACTAACTTCATAGAATGATATTTGTATGAAACATGCTTTAATCGTTGTTATGATTAACTAAAGGCTGGCCTATTTAGGATCTGGTTTTTTAGATTGATTTTGGTGCGAGTCAGTTTATGATTTAAGGGGGTAGTGAGGGTGCGTAACCTTTTATCAAAGATACGAGATACGTTAAACAACGACAACTTGGCCGGATACCTTTTTATCTCGCCCTGGTTGATAGGCTTTTTTGCGTTTATGGTTATCCCAATGGGTTTATCACTATATCTATCTTTTACCCGGTATAGTGTGTTAACACCTCCGGTTTGGATTGGCTTACAAAATTATAAAGAGATATTTACTGCAGATCCCAGGTTTTGGCAGGCTTTAAAAGTGACTTTTACTTATGTTTTGGGTGCTGTTCCTCTGAGGTTAATTTTTGCCTTATTTTTAGCTGTTTTGTTCTCGCAAAAAAGAGCGCTTGTTGGCTTATACCGAACGATGTATTATATTCCTTCACTAATTGGCGGTAGTGTTGCGGTAGCAGTGATGTGGCGTCAATTATTCGGGGTGTATGGTGCTTTGAACTCTGCTCTGATTAAAGCAGGTCTGATAGAAACAGGTTTTGGTTGGAATACTCATCCCAAGACGGCACTTTTGAGTTTGATCGTCTTAGCTGCCTGGCAGTTTGGTTCACCAATGCTGATCTTTTTAGCAGGATTAAAACAGATCCCGGCCAGTCTTTACGAGTCAGCAGCAATTGATGGTGCTAACTGGTGGCAGACCTTCTTTAAGATTACTCTTCCGATGTTAAGCCCAATTATCTTTTTCAATCTAGTAATGCAGCTGATCAACAACTTTATGGTTTTCACACAGGCTTATATTATTACTGGAGGTCAACCCTTTGACCGTACATTGGTCTATATTCTTTACCTATTCCAGAAAGGGTTTACCTATAGTCAAATGGGATACGCTTGTGCCCTAGCCTGGATTCTGCTTTTTATTATTGGAGTAATTACGGCCTTTATCTTTAAATCTTCCGCGGGTTGGGTTTATTATGAGTCAAAGGGGGATTTTTAAGTGAAACGTCTGAAAAAAACGGCAGGAAGTGTGGCCTATCATGGATTTATTCTCTTATTTGGATTTTTTATGTTTTATCCCGTAATGTGGCTAATTGCCAGTTCATTTAAGGAACATGCTGAAATTTTTCAGAATGCTCATTCATTAATCCCTAATCAATTTCATTTTGAAAACTACGCCCAAGGATGGAAAGGATTTGGTGGTGTTACCTTTGGGACCTTTTTCAAGAATTCCTTTATTATCAGTAGTATCTCTACTTTTGGCCAGATTTTTTCCGCTTCACTTGTGGCTTATGGATTTTCCCGGATTAAATTTTTTGGTAAAAAATTTTGGTTTAAAGTTATGATTATAACAATGTTACTACCAGGACAGGTGTTACAGATCCCCCAATACTTGCTCTTTAATAAATTGGGGTGGATTGATACATTTAAACCGCTTATCCTGCCTAGCTTCTTTGCCGGCCCATTCTTCATCTTCCTTATGGTTCAGTTTATTCAGGGCTTACCGATTGAGCTTGATGAAGCAGCTAGGATTGATGGATGTGATAGATATAGCATTTACTTCCGGATTATTCTACCTAATATCAAACCGGCTCTGATTACAGCAGGTATCTTCTCGTTTTACTGGACATGGAATAACTTCCTGCAAGCTTTGTTATATATTCAAACTATTGAAAAGTACCCGGCTTCTTTGGCCTTACAATTATTTTCTGACCCTACCTCTGTTACCCACTGGGGAGCAATGTTTGCAATGGCTGTGCTATCTCTAGTTCCCATTTTCCTTATTTTTATTACCTTCCAAAAGCACCTAGTAGAAGGAATCAGTACAACCGGACTTAAAGGCTAAAGGGCGTTAGTATATTTATAAGAGTTTATAAAAACCAGTCTTCCGTTTTAAGGAAGACTGGTTTTTTATTATAGCTAGCTAATGGCTTGATGCAGGAAAAAAATGATGGTATTGTAAAAAAGGATCATAGTGCTTATAATCGAAGCAAGGAATGTAAAGTAATCCTCTACCCCGGCTTTGCTGGGGCACGAGTTACAAGTTGTATTATCTAATTTTTATAATCAATTTTACGGGGTGAGGGATTGAATAAGCATTTGCTAGCAAAAATTTTTAATGAGATTGGCCTATTACTGGAACTGAAAGGGGAAAACATCTTTAAAGCTGGAGCTTATTATAATGCAGCCCGGACGGTGGAAAATCTTGAGGAAGACCTAGAGATCCTAATTGAACAGGAACGACTTCGGGAAGTTCCGGGGTTTGGAGAGGCAATTTCGAGCAAGATTATAGAGTGGAAGAAAACCGGAAGTATTGAGTATTATGAGGATTTAAAAAATAGCACACCTCCTGGGTTAGTAGAGTTACTCCGGATCCCAGGTTTGGGGCCGAAAAAAGTTAACCAGCTTTATAATGCTCTTGGAATTACTAGCCTTGAAATGCTAGAGAAAGCATGCTTGGAAAATCGGATCATTTCTGTACCAGGATTTGGGCTTAAAACTCAAGAGAAGATCTGTGCAGGGATTCAGTTTATTAAAGAACATCGGGGGCTGTTTTTATGGGCGGAGGCTCATGAACTTGCTAAAAAGCTTCAGCAAGATCTGCTGAAATCTTCAGCAGTTTTACGGGTTGAGATTGCGGGGAGTTTACGACGGTGCAATGAAGTAGTTAAGGATATTGATTTAGTAGCCGCTTCCACTGAGCCGCGGGTAGTAATGGATTATTTTATTGATATGCCGGTAGTAGCAGAGGTTATTAGTAGTGGAAAGACTAAGACTTCTGTCTTATTAAGTACTGGAAATCAAGTAGATTTACGGGTGGTAAAACCAGAGGAATTTCCGCATGCTCTGCAACACTTTACTGGTAGCAAAGAACATAATACCGCTTTACGTCATTGGGCAAAAAAACTTGGGTTTAAGCTTAATGAGTATGGACTTTTCAAGGGTGAAGAGGTGATTTACTGTCAAAATGAGGCAGAAATCTATCAATATTTAGGCCTTTCCTTTATCCCGCCTGAACTCCGGGAAGATTTAGGGGAGATTGAGCGGGCAAGAGAAGATTCCTTGCCATCCTTAGTAGAACCTGAGGACTTGCAAGGAGTACTTCATCTTCATACTAACTATAGTGATGGTGTAAATACTTTAGAAGAATTGGTAGTAGCGGCGATCGCAGAGGGTTATCATTATTTAGGGATTACAGATCATAGCCAAACGGCGGTATATGCCCGTGGCCTTACCAGAGAAAGGGTTTTTCAGCAGTGGGAGGAGATTGACCGGCTTAACCAGAAATACGATAAATTTAAGATATTTAAAGGGATTGAGGCTGATATTTTACCTACTGGAGATCTGGATTATGATCCTGAATTTTTAAAAGGATTTGATTTTGTGATTGGCTCAATTCATTCACAATTCCGGATGGGGAAAGCAGAGATGACCGCGAGAATACTTAAAGCAATGGACAACCCTGCTTTAACGATTCTTGGACATCCGACAGGCCGGATTTTACTCGAACGTTCGGGTTATGATTTAGATCTGGATGCTATTATCACTAAAACAGCAGAAAAAAAGATTGTCTTAGAATTTAATGCCAACCCCTATCGTTTAGATTTGGATTGGCGTTGGTGCCGAAGAGCAAAAGAGCAAGGGGTATTAATTGCTATTAATCCGGATGCCCATAGTATTGGGGAACTGAATTTGGCTAAATGCGGCTTGCTAGTAGCACGTAAAGGCTGGTTAGAGCAGAAAGATATATTAAATACCAGAGATGCTAGAGAGATTGAAGAGGTTTTTAAGATGAAAGGGTATGAAAGGTGAATATTTAAAGATCTGTATCCGGTAAAGGAAAAGAGTTTATTATGTCAAATTAGTATAAACTAAGGAATTGCAAAATTCAATTGTTTAAATCTATCTTTTCGCACTTCCTATTTTAAGCGGGTTTTTATTTTGCACCCAGTTTGCAGAAGAATAATTGAGCATGACCTTTGCTTAAAGGCTACGAAATGTGGGGTAGGTAATATGCAATTCCCTTAAAACAGTTAACAGAAGAAAAAGACAGATTAAGGGGGAGCAGAGTTAATGTTTGAAAATATTGTTGGCTCTAACATGAAAAAACTTAAAGAAAACTCTTACCCTGGACGGGGAATTATTCTGGGATTAAGTCCTGATCTTCAACATCTGATTCAGATTTACTGGATTATGGGTAGAAGTGATAATAGCAGGAATCGGTTGTTTGTTAAAGAAAATGGTTTTATTAAGACCAAAGCATATGATGAAAGCAGAGTAACTGATCCTTCCCTGATTATTTATTATCCAGTAAAACACCTAGGAAATCAGCATATTGTTTCTAATGGAGACCAGACAGATACTATTTATCAGTTCCTAAAAAAGGGTAAATCTTTTGAATCAGCTTTGAATAGTAGAGAATTCGAACCTGATGCTCCTAATTATACCCCGCGAATTTCTGGAATGATTGATTTAGATGACCAAGAGAATGTTTATAAATTATCCATATTAAAAACAGTGAATAATAATCCTAAATACCCGGTCCGGGAGTATTTTAATTATGCAAAAGCGATTCCCGGTTACGGACACTGTTTACATACTTATATGGGAGATGGTAAACCTCTTCCATCGTTTAGTGGTGAACCATACCTGGTAAAACTCTTTAATAGTGCGGAAGAAAATATCGATTATTACTGGAAGATCTTGAATTCAGATAATAAAATTGCTTTGCTTGTTAAATTAATTCATGTAGGTACCGGAGAACATCAGATTTCTATTATTAATAAATACCACGACTAGTTGAAATTCTACTGTGCTATAAGATTACAGCCTAATATTTACCGAGAAGGATGAAGCTAAAGATGAATAAAGAAATGAAAGTAAGCTCTGATTATGAACAGAGAAAGGCTGTGATCTTACTGGTTTGCACAGCTGTTCTCTGGAGTACGAGCGGGATATTGATCAAATTGGTAGACTGGAATCCGGTAGCTATCGCTGGGATCCGTAGTGCGGTTGCTGCCTTACTGATGTGGGCATATGTTAAGCGGCCACATTTTACTTGGTCGGCAGCACAAATAGGTGGGGCTGTTGCCTATGCTGCTACAGTAATTTTATTTGTAGTTGCGAACAAAATGACGACTTCGGCTAATGTAATTTTGCTTCAGTATACTGCTCCTATTTATGTGGCGATCTTTGGTCATTTGTTATTAGGGGAGAAGACGACACGGATGGATTTAGTAGCAATTATCATGGTGTTTCTTGGGATGGGCCTGTTTTTTAAGGATGAGCTTTCTCCGGGTGCTTTTTGGGGTAATATACTTGCAGTTTTAAGTGGAGTGACTTTTGCTCTGGTGGCGGTACTCTTACGTATGCAGAAACAAGGTTCGCCTATTGAGTCTGTTATCTTAGGAAACATTTTAGCAGCTATAATTGCTATCCCGTTTATGACTGGACCCTACCCAGATATTAAGGGCTGGGTTGTTCTTGTTTTTATGGGTTTATTTCAGTTAGGTTTATCTTATATTTTATATTCTAATGCTTTAATACATGTTACTGCAATGGAAGGGATCCTGATTCCTCTGATTGAACCGGTTCTAAATCCAATATGGGTACTTATTTTTACGGGAGAAAAACCAGGGATCTGGGCATTGGTGGGAGGCGTTCTGGTTTTAATTGCAGTGACGACTCGTAGTATAATAATGGTTTATAAAAAGTCTTAATCAGGGAAAGGAGGAAACCGGAAATTGGGACGGATATCCATTGAATTAGTGCCAAGAAACGTTGAATCATTGTTGACAGATCTGGAGATGGTAAAAAACAATTTTCCACAGATCGATACGGTAAATATCCCTGATTTACTTCGCTTTGAGTTACGAAGCTGGGATGGTTGTAGATATGTAAGGGGTTATTACAAACAAGCAATTCCGCATATCAGAGCGATTGACCTTGATATGAATAGACCATTACCATTTGCTAATATGTTGCATGAATTAAAGACTAAAGAAGTCCTAGTCGTAACAGGAGATCCCCCTCAAGATATGACTAGAAAGATTTATCCCTCTACTAGTATAGATTTGATTAAAAAGTTTAAAACGGAGCACCCTGCAATCAAGGTTTATACAGCGATTGATCAGTACCGGACCAGTATGAGAGGGGAACTTGATAATGTCAGAAGAAAGATTGATGCGGGGGCGGATGGCTTTTTTACGCAACCTTTTTTCGATCTAAGATTAATGGAAATATACGCAGAACAGTTAGAAGGATTGGAGGTTTTCTGGGGGATATCGCCGGTGACTTCGGAAAAATCGGTTAATTATTGGGAAACAAAAAACCATTTAATATTTCCCGCTGGCTTTCAACCAACATTAGAATGGAATATTAATTTTGCCAAAAGAGCACTGGATTTTACTGAAGAGCTAGGTTCTCATATCTATTTCATGCCGATTAGAACCGAGATCCAGACTTTTTTAAGTGGTTTGTTTTCTAGATAGTCGCTCGGCCTAATTTCAACCTCTGCTTTATCAAGAATCAATGAATGAAGAAATCCAATTTCACTTGCGAAACAACATTCTGACCAGGCTAGGTAAAGAATAACAGAAACTGTAAAGACAGGCTGCCATTCATACGAGCGAGTGACTAGTTACGAGAGTTTTTACTAAGTGAATATCTTTGTGGAGGTCGTATAATGGTTAGAGATTTGATCTTGAAAAACCGGAGTTATCGCCGGTTTTACGAAAACAAACCAGTTACCGAGAAGACTTTAAGAGAGTTGGTAGATTTAGCCCGCTTATCTCCATCGGCAGCAAATAGGCAGCCTTTGAAATATTTTCTATCAGTTACACCGAAGCAGAATGCTCTAATCTTTTCTCACCTTAGGTGGGCAGGCTATCTTGATAATTGGAAGGGACCAATCAAGGGGGAGCAGCCGACTGGATATATTATTATCCTTGGTGATTCTAGGATTAGCGAGAATTTTGGGTGTGATCAAGGAATTGCAGCCCAAAGTATATTGTTAGGTGCGGTAGAAGTTGGACTAGGGGGATGTATTTTGGGCGCGGTGGATCGTGAAGGTTTACGAAAAGCTCTTGATCTCTCTGAACATTTAAAGATCCTATTAGTGCTGGCGCTTGGCTATCCTAAGGAAAAAGTAGTCTTGGAAGAAGTGGAAGAGGAAGGGGATATTAAATACTGGCGTGATGAAAATCAGGTACATCATGTCCCAAAACGTAGCCTTGAGCAAGTGATTATTGATTAAGCTTTTTGCGTTGTGTCCTTTTTAAAAGGACCCAACATATAGTGTTGGGCTTGTATTAGGCTATCA
>DIPO01000044.1:0-5184 GCA_002427045.1 Firmicutes bacterium UBA5486 | reverse complement strand
AATGACAACGCAAAAAGCCCGAGAAAAAACACCCTTCACATTTTGTGGAGGATTAGTATATAATAATAAATAATAGCGATCAGGTTTATAACCGGGCTTTTTTTAAGCAGCAGGCCATTAGCCTGTGGGACGCAACCATCCATCCCACGGGATTTTTTTTACTATATTTTAAGTAAAAATAAGGAGGTCTTCTTATGGATATCTTTTCAAGGTGGTTACAGAAGAAGTTTGTTGAAGAAAAAGCGATAAAGAAAAATGCAGATTCTCGTATGCTTAGTGGAATTCTAGAGGCTTGGGTAAGTATTATTGGTAATATTGTATTATTCATTGTTAAACTTTTGATTGGTTTATTGACTAGCAGTATTTCGATTATTGCGGATGCTTTTCATACTTTATCCGATGTAGTCTCATCTATGGTGGTGCTTGTTGGTTTTAAATATGGTAGTAAAGAACCGGATCAAGAACATCCTTATGGTCATGGTAGGTTAGAGATTATTGCAACCTTAGTGATTGCGATTCTGTTAATCCTTACTGGAATAGAATTTTTAAAATCTTCAATCCAGCGTTTTCGAAACCCAGTACCGGTTAGTGGCGGTTGGTGGGTATTGGTTATTCTATTGATTTCAGCCTTTGTTAAGGAGTGGATGGCTAGGTTCTCCTGGTCTTTGGGGGAGAATATCGATTCTTCTGCTTTGAAAGCTGATGCTTGGCATCACCGTAGTGATGCAATTGCCTCAGCCTTAGTTGCGATTGGTAATGTAGCTGCTGTCAAGGGGTTAGTGTGGGTGGATCCTCTTTTCGGGTTGGCGGTTTCGATCTTAATTATTTATACTGGTTACGAGTTTGCGGCTTCTTCTGGAAATCGGCTATTAGGACTATCCCCATCCGAGGTAATTGTTAAGGAGATCTTTGCGCGGGCTAAGTCTGTTTCTGGAGTCGAGGAAGTCCATAAGGTAAAGATCCATGATTATGGAAACCATAAAGAAATCTCTTTGCATATAGAGGTAGATCGTAAGATGGATCTTGTTTCTGCTCATGCTCTCTCGGAGGTTGTAGAGAAAGTAATTGCCGAAAAATTTAATGCAAAAACGGTTGTTCATATTGAACCATTGGAACAGGATAAAATGGTAAAAGCAGCAGATGAGCTAGGGAAAGGAATGGAAGAGGCTTAAGAGGGAAAAGATGTATACTTGTCGAATAAAATAGATTACGTGCTGGTTTTCTATATAAAAATATGCGTTTTAAATTGAAAACATTTTATGCGGAGGATGATTGGTAGATGCCTCTTACTTATCAAGAATTTAAAGAAGCTGCTTCGCGTCTTTGTGGTAATGATCTTTCACTTTATAAAAGCAAACAAATGGATAGAAGGATACATTCGCTAATGAATATTTGGGGAGTTTCGGATTATGATGAATACCTTACAATCTTACAAACGGATCCTCAGCGATATCAGGAATTTGTTAAAAAATTAACGATTAATGTTTCAGAGTTTTTCAGAAATCCGGATCGTTTTATGGAACTTTGGGAAAGAATAATGCCAGAATTATTAAAGAAACCGGGGAAAATTAAAATCTGGTCAGCAGGTTGTTCTAATGGTTCGGAACCATACTCGGTGGCAATTATTTTGCATGAATTATGTGCAAGTACTCGAGCAGAGATTTTAGCTACAGATATTGACCAAGTAGTTTTAGACAAAGCAAAGAAAGGGGTTTACCTACAAAACGAGATAAAGAGTATGCCACCGGATTTAATTAAAAAGCATTTTCGACAGGAAGGTGAGGCTTTTTATCTTAAGGAAAACATAAAGGAAAGAGTGGTTTTTAAAAAACATAACCTTCTTAAGGATCCTTTTGAAAAAGATTTAGATCTGATTATCTGTAGGAATGTAGTAATTTACTTTACTGAACAAGCGAAAAACGATCTATATATTAAGTTTAATCAATCATTACGAATGGGCGGTTACTTTTTAGTAGGAGGGACAGAACCTCTTTTGTACTATAAACAACTGGGATATGAGAATGTTTCCCCTTCTTTCTATAAGAAGATTGGTGAGCCGAAAACAGATGGGATGTTAGGGGGATTACTTTTTGGTTAAAGGGGTAGGAATAGATATAATAGAAGTGAAGAGATTCTCAAGGATTCTTGCAGAACGGAAAGAGAAACTTTTGAAACGAATATTTACAGACGGAGAATTGGAGTCCTGCAAAATGGCGGCTAACCGCCTAGCAGGGAGATTTGCTGCCAAAGAGGCCTTTTTTAAGGCTTTGGGAACTGGTTTCAGAGGTTTTAAATGGCAAGATGTAGAAATAAAGAATAATGCTCTGGGTGCCCCTCACTTTCTGTTTTCCGAAAGACTCATGCTCCATCTTAAGGATCTAGGAGTGACTAAGGTTCATTTAAGTATTTCTCATTGTAAAGAATATGCGGTTGCTCAGGTAATATTGGAGGATGTTGCGGGATGAAAGTCGCTACTGCACAAGAGATGAGAACCATTGATCGGATTGCGATGGAAGATTATTGCTATCCAGGGTTAATATTAATGGAACATGCGGCTTTAGGCTTGCAGAGAGTACTCAGTTCCCGTTTTGAATTAGGGAAGGTTGCGATTGTCTGCGGAAAGGGAAATAATGCAGGAGACGGTTGGGCACTGGCCCGGCTTCTTTATTTATCTGGCTATCTAGTCACGGTTTTCCGGCCGGATGGGGAGGTTAATCTACCTCCGGATGCCAGACAAAACAGAGAGATGGCACTGAAATTAGGAATAAACGAATTACCATGGTCCTCATTATCTTCTGACCCTGCATTGCTCTCAGTTACAGTAGTTGTGGATGCACTATTAGGCACTGGCTTTCGGGGGAAGGTGGCTGGAGATCTGGCAACAACAATTGAACTGATAAATAATTGTACTGCCCCGGTAATCGCAGTTGATATTCCTTCAGGGGTGGAAGCCGATACAGGCAGGATAAGTGGACCGGCAATAAAAGCAGATCTTACTCTTACTTTTGGCTTACCTAAAGTAGGATTAATGGTCTACCCCGGACGGGAGTATGCCGGTGGAATAATAGTAGACCCAATTGGCCTTCCGAAACCATTACTAGAAGGAACTCCAGGGTCTTTTTATACTTTAGATGACGATGAGATTAGAGAGCTGCTTCCAGTCCGAAAACCGGATTCGCATAAAGGGAATAATGGCCATTTATTAGTGATTGGAGGCTGGCCAGGGATGACCGGAGCTCCGGTTTTAGCGGGTTTGGCCGGACTAAGGAGTGGGGCAGGATTAGTTACACTTGGACTCCGTGAAGGGGTAATCCTTTCAGAAAAGCCGATGGAAGTAATGGTTAAAAGATGGCCGGAATTAAAATTTGAAGATTATCAAGCCATTATTGTGGGTCCAGGCCTTTCTACCAATGAAGATGGTAGAGCAATACTAAAATCTATCCTTTCTTTACAAGCTGTCCCTCGGGTACTGGATGCAGATGCGCTTAATATCTTGGCGACGATGGATAACTGGTGGGAGGAAGCTAAAGGCTCATTAATTCTTACGCCTCACCCTGGTGAGATGGCTCGCCTGGCCGGAATTTCTACTAGCCAAGTTCAGGAAGAACGCCTGAGCCTGGTTAGAGAGAAGGCTAAATTATGGGGTGTTACTTTAGTGCTAAAGGGTGCAGCTACTTTAGTGAGTAGTAAAGGTGGACCAGTTTATATTAATCCTACAGGCAATCCGGGGTTAGCCACTGCAGGAACCGGTGATGTTTTGGCTGGGATGATCGGAGGTTTACTAGCTCAAGGCCTTAATCCGGTACAGGCTGCTACTGTAGGGGTTAATATTCATGGTAGAACAGGGGATTTAGCGGCAAAGGAGATTGGCCCAGTTGGGATACTGGCTGGAGACCTTTTACCGCGAATACCTTATGTTTTGAAATGAGGGACCAAAAGTGTTTGATGAGATCAATGCCTTAATTCGACCTGTATGGGTAGAAATAGATTTGGAAGCAATCAAAGCAAATATTAGAAAGATTAAAGGATTAATCGGTTCTGAGGCTCAAGTTTTGGCAGTAATAAAAGCAGAGGCTTATGGGCATGGCGCGGTAAAAGTAGCCCAGGTAGCTATGGAAGAAGGAATTAGCTGGTTTGCAGTGGCTACACCGGAGGAAGGTATTGCTCTTCGACAAGCCGGAATTAATGCCAATATTCTGGTTTTGGGGCCATTATTACCAAACCAGGTGGCGGCATTCTGCAAGTATCAATTAATTGGAACTATAACGCTGTTAGAAAGTGCTAGAGCACTATCTTTAGAAGCTTGTCGTCAAAACGTTGAAATGAGGATTCATATTAAGATTGATACTGGAATGGGTAGAATTGGCTTTTGTCCGGGAGAAGCAGTTGAGCAAATTAAGAAGGTTTCTACTTTACCCAACCTTAAGATAGATGGAATATATTCGCACTTTGCGACAGCAGATCATTCGGATCTTACTTATGCCCGAAAACAATTGAACGTCTTTAATACACTACTCTTAGGCCTTAAAGAGCAGTGTATTAAGATACCTCATATTCACTTGGCAAATAGTGCCGGAATTATTAACCTTCCTGATAGCTATTTTCATCTGGCGCGGGCTGGAATTATCCTTTATGGGCTTTATCCTTCTGACGAGGTGAATAAAAGCCGTCTTCCTTTAAAACCAGCTTTTGCTCTTAAAACTAAGGTAGTTCAGGTAAAGAGGGTACCGGCTGGAACCGGGATTAGTTATGGACAGCTTTATCATACCCCGAAGGAGACAATGATTGCTACACTGCCAATTGGTTATGCGGATGGTTTAAATAGGTTGCTTTCCGGGAAAGCACGTGTATTAATTGGTGGAGAGTTTTACCCGATTGTGGGAATGATCTGTATGGACCAGTGTATGGTAGATGTTGGGGATGCCCCGGTACAAGTGGGAGACGAGGTAGTATTAATCGGTAAACAAGGAGATAAGGAAATTACTGTTGATGAAATAGCATCTTTACTGGGAACGATTAATTACGAAGTAGTATGTATGATAAGCCATCGAGTACCCAGGGTTTATTTCTAGGTAGTCGCTCACGCTGGCTACCGCCCGCACACATGAAATGATGAGAATATAAGCCAGGTGAGTCGACAAGCTCCAGAGGTGCTTTAATTGGTTGTTCATGCTGGTTTCCTAA
>DIPO01000073.1:44609-63127 GCA_002427045.1 Firmicutes bacterium UBA5486 | reverse complement strand
AGTTTTATGCAACGCTAGTGAAACAGACTAATGGTTTCAGAATATACGTTAACTATTTTTTAATTTTACAGACTGCTAAATAAAAAGGTCCTCCCCATTGCGGGTGGACCTTCAGAGACAGCATTAATATCTCTTTTTCTTCTTCCGGGCGGCTTCGGATTTTTTCTTCCTACGTACACTTGGTTTATCATAATGCTCTCTTTTTCTAATCTCCGCCGGGATCCCCGAGCGCTGACACTGTCGCTTAAACCTGCGCAGGGCACTATCTAGGGATTCGTTCTTCCCGATCTTGATTTCGGCCATGATCAACTTCCCTCCCTCCGCTGCCCCTTATCTATTTAGGCACATAACTCTCTTTGAGAAACAAAATAATAATAGTTTATTATACTATATTATCTAGGTCTAGTCAATTATCCCGGAGGCCAGGAAAGTTCTCTGCCGCCTATAATATGAAAATGTAAATGGGGTACAGATTCTCCACCATGGGCTCCACGATTAACAACGACTCTGAAGCCATTCTCATTAACCCCTGTTTTTTCTGTTATCTCCTTAATCGCAGCAAAAATCGCTGCCGCTAATTGCTGATCCTCTGCTAACAAAGGATCAACTATACTACTCACATGTTTCTTTGGGATCAGTAAAACATGAACAGGGGCAACGGGGTTTTTGTCCTGAAAAACAATGAGCTTCTCATTTTCCAGAAGAATCTCTGCCGGGATTTCTTTTTTCGCTATCCGGCAAAAAATGCAGTCATTCACTACAAAACCTCCCTTCCCCTCGTTCATGATTTCGACAAGACTAATAAAAACCCTTCTTCATATTTTAAGATTGATTTTTTAAACATCCCCTGTTTTTACCACTTTACCGGTAAGAACCTCGGTTTCCTGGGTGGTAACAAGTACCTGCAGTAAAGTATTGGCTTGCCAGTCACCCTTAACCTGAATCCGAAGGTATTCGCGGGAAAAGCCCTCCCAATACCCTTGAGAGTTTTTTTCCTCCAGCAAAACTTCAACAATCTCACCAGGAAATTTCAAGCGGTACTCTTTAGCCAGTTCTTCCGCTACTACCTCAAGCTGCCGGACTCTTTCCTCTTTAGTCTTCCGGAAAAGATGCCCATTCATTCTTGCTGCTTTGGTTCCTTCCCGCATAGAATACGGGAAGATATGAATTCTGGAAAATCCAATTGCTTTAATAAAATTTAAGGTCTCAGTAAATTCTTCCTTGGTTTCCCCTGGGAACCCTACCATGACATCAGTAGTAAGAGCAAACCGGGGGATACCTTTACGCAACATCGAGACTAAGCCCGCATAATCATCAGGGGAGTACCTTCTATTCATCCGGGAAAGCACTGTTCCACTCCCACTCTGTAATGGAATATGTAGATGATTACAGATTAGCTGGGAAGAGTGTAAGACTTCCATCAATAAAGGAGAAAAATCTCTTGGTTCAATAGAACCTAAACGCAACCGCCATTCACCCTTTTTATCATCCCCACATTCACGCTCAATCTCCATAAGTAAAGAAGCCAGGTCAGTATCAAGATCTTTCCCATATTCTCCAAGATGAATACCAACCAATACAATCTCTTTATAGCCAAGAGCCAGCATTCGCCTGATCTCAGCCTTCACCAGTTCCGACGGGAGACTACGGACTGGTCCACGAGCAAAAGGAATCTTACAATAACTACAATAGGATTCACATCCATCCTCAATCTTCAAAAAAGCACGGGTCTTCCCAGTATATTCAGGAGTAAAGACTTCAAATTGACTACCACTCTCCCAGGGAATCACCTTATTCTTTTCCCGTAGTGAAGACTCCTGTTCTATTAATTTAACAAGATTGTTCCTCCCTGCGACCCCCACCAATAAATCAATCTCTGACATTCTTGTTAGAGCTTCCGCTTTAGTCTGGGCATAACACCCGGTAACTACTACCATAGACTCAGGATGATCCCGCTTAACTTTTCTGATCAGCTGCCTAGCTTTTTGTTCAGCTGTTTTGGTTACCGTACAAGTATTAATAATATATATCTCCGCCGGTTCTTTAAAATCAACAATCTCGTATCCCTGTTCCCGGAATTTAGCAATCAAACCACTGGTATCAAACTGATTAACTTTACAGCCTAAGGTATGAAAAGCAACACGACTCGTTGCTCGTCGCTGGTCGCTGGTCGCTCGTCTCCCAGGTTGGAGACTACCATTGCTGGTTCGTTGCTCATCACTAGTCACTATGGTAGGAGCAGGTTCTTTGCTTAATTCTTCTCGATCATCAATTACCATTAATCTCTTCCTTTTCTACATGCTTGCAGCTCGTCACTTGTATTGAATGACAGACTTTAACTACTTCAAGCATTCTTTCCAACATCTTCATTGTAAATATTCTCAAACAGCGAAGTTTGTATAAATTCATTCTCGGTTGTCCGTCGCTCGTTATCTGTAAATTCCAAGTCCGGTAAATAGATCGAACGTTTTAGGGTCGGGTTATACGCTGTCCAGTCCCCGCCATCCTCAGGATGGTTACGGATGGCTTCCCTAAATTTTGCTGCCTCAGCATCCATATGATCGGCATGATGGAGAAGGCAAGCTTCTAGAAGGACAGGCTCCATCGGAGAACCCCATTCCAATCTCCCATGATGGCTAAGCATAAGATGAACCAATGGTAATTCCATTGTCAAAGGGAAAAAATCACTCCCTCTTAAGTCACGAAGCTTATAAATCGCTTCCATTACCATCTGAACTCCTAGTACTAAATGGCCAATAAGTTTTCCCTGGTCTGTCCCTTCAAACCCAAGTTTACCTTTATAGGATTGAATCTTACCTATATCATGTAGTAGGGCTCCGGTAAGTAATAGATCCCGGTTAACCTCAGTATATTGATTGGCCGCTGCCTGGCAAAGAACTACTACACCGGCTGTATGCTCTAAAAGCCCCCCTAAATAGGCATGGTGATGACGCATCGCCGCAGGAGCGGAAGAAAACTTTTGACGGAATTTCTCATCTCCAAAGAAAGTATCCAGCAGTACTTGGTAAGCTTCAGTCATTACTTCCTGCCTCGTATTATCAATTATTCCCCACATTTCATCAATATTTGCCATTGTTACCGGCAAAAAATCAGATGCTTCATAATCTCCTTCTTGACAAATCTGATAAAACTCCTCTTCTCCATCAGCTTCCAGTTGAAGAGTACCATTAAAGTTTTTTGCCATCGCTTGAACTTTAATGATCTGTCCCTTTTGTAATTCATCATAAGTTTTCTCTTTTATTCTCCAGACTTTAAAAGGAATCTCACCACTCCGGTCGCCAATCCGGAGGGCAGCAAAAGCATTTCCGTTTTTTGCTATCCGGTGCTGACTATCCAGGATTAAAAAGATTCCGGAAACAGTTCCTTCCTTTACTATATCCTTAACCTGCATTCCCCTAACCTCTCTTCCTTTTGATGGTATTGCATAATGTATCTCGTCGCTCTCCACTCATCTTGAATAAAAGCTATATAAGTTTCGTCGTAGTTTCTTTCATGTACCCCACTATCTTTTATCTTCTGCTTTTTTCCCTTCTCCTCCACTATTTCCCTGCTCTATTTCCCCATCATTTTTCTCTTCTTCAATCTCAAAGGCCACCTCAAGTGCTTCTGTCCCCCGTTTAGCCTCAAAAGTTTTTGCTTTTAGATCAAAAGTGATCTCTTCCCCTTTAATCTCTTCCTTTTCTTTTTCGATATAAAAGCCTCCGGAAATCGTTAGCCTTTCCGTGGCATCAAAATAGCTGATTTTTTCACCATTACCCTGGAAATCCGGGTGTTTAATAAAAGGTTTTTCCGTTGCAATAAAACTTTTTTCATCTGTATCCAGAAACAATGAACCACAGGTTAGATTAATTCCTTCTTTCTCAATTTCACCCTCTGCACTTAATACTTCTTCTCTTTCTAAAACCACATTTCCGGTGAAAACTCCATTTTTTCGATCTGTATTATATTGAAACTTCTCTCCGGTGACTTCTAGATCCTCATATTGTAAAAAAACCGTTCCGATAAAATTTACTTCTCTTGAACCATCATCAAGCTCAATAATTTCTGCTCTTGCAAAGCGGATATAGGTTTCTCCTTGAAAATACTCTAAATTTTCTCCCTCCATAAACATACTTTTTCCATCGGTATCACCACCAAAGCGGTCGATTCCCTTAAAGATCCCTTTTTCCTTAGCCATAAGCATTCCGGAACAGGAAAAGAGTATTACAAGAAGGAGAAATCCGGAACTAAGCAAATATTTCTTCATAACTCCAGCTCCACCTCCACCTCACCTTGAATTTCAAAACGATCTTCTTTAGCAAAATAATGAAAGATCTCGCCCCGTGAGTAATTGTTTTTTTGTTTCACTTCAAGATTCCCGGAAAAAAGATATTCTTCTGTTTCAAGATCCCCTTCCATCCGGTCAGCTTCCACTTTTAGTCCTTCTTTCTGAAAAGAAATCCTGTTGTCACAGAATACTTGTCTAGTTTTAGTGTTAATTTTCACTTCCTTGGTTGTAAATTCTCCTTCTGATATAAAGCCACGAACTTCAGAGATGGTTAAGAGTTCTTTTTTTAATTCAATCTTAGCCTCACTTGCCAACAAAGAAATAGAATGATCATCATTCTGGAAAAACTGCAGATTTTTAACCCCATGAAAAAAAAGATTCTTTCCATCTTTAGCCTGCCAAATCCGATCCGCTTCTACAACCCATAATCTCTTCGTCTCATCCCAACCTTCATAACTGGCATTATAAAGAAGAAGCCCTTTATTTTCAAGAGAAGAAGTTGGAACTTCTTGCTCCAAGCGTAGACTTAAATAAAATAATATTAATACTAACAGAATACTAAGAATGATTAAGCTTCTCTTAAACATCTCCCGGGCTTTACCAGGTCCCACCTTGATTCCCCCAAACATCCGCTCCGGTCCAGATAAAGCCTTGCTGCCCTGTCCCATAACCGAAACCGGCTTCTTTAAATACTTTATACGAGAATTGAAACAGATACTCCTTTCTCATCAGATCATAACCAAAGAACAGCTCCCGGCAGTGCCAGTTATAATTTAAGCCTAATCTGGTTTTTTCCAAACCATCACCAAAGAAACTATATTTTATATCCAGATCTGCTTGTAAGTTTTTGGTTAAATTCTGTTTTAATTGAGCTTCAGTTTCCAATCTTGTCCACTTTTGGGTTGTAAAATCATAATATAAATCCAGATAAAAATTATTATCCTTACTTGACTGGTATTTACATTTGGCAATAAGATATAGATAATTATACTGCTGAAGATTAGGATTATACGAAGCATTAAACCTTAAAGTATTATCGGAATTAATATTTAATGCTGCAGTAAACTGTAGAGGATGCCAGGGATTTTCCACCCCACTAAGATTATAACCACTTGAAAGGTTAGAGGTAAATGTTTTTGAATTATACTGGAGCCGGCTAGCTATATTTCCTCCTGGTAGAAAATGGTATGAATTCTGTACCAAACGGGGAAATTCTAATACCGGTGCGGCCCCCTCAGTTTCTATCCAGCTAACTGTATTCGTCCATGTAAACCTGGGAGTAAACTTCTCAGTGCCGGTTAAACCAATCATCATTGCTTTCCGCTCAAAAACCCCTTCATCGATCTGGTAGTGTTGGAACCGATATGTATTAGCAAGATCTAAAGTAAACCCCCCAACCTGCCAAAGTTTTCTTCCCAAAGGGCGGCGCTGGATTAACAGCTCGGTGCGATAGCCTTCTTTTTCTTGGTCTCCCCTGATTTCAACTAATCGCAAGAAATCAAGGTTTGTTCTGTAATAACCGGGAAAACCAAGGTTCAGATCCGGGGTCTGCAGGCCAACTGCCGGAAGTTCATGATAGTAAGGAATTTGATAACGGTCGCTATAACGATACTCTTGTTTAACTTTAACCTGTAACTGAAAGTTCTTTAATGAAAATAGATCCCAGGTTTGCCGAAAATCCAAATCATTCTGGTATCTCTGGTCTTTAATCATTGAAGTAGGCAGATCCTGCCGATAATAGTACGAAGTCTTATAATTCAGCTGACTTCGGCGATTAGGCCGCCAAGATAGATTCAGATTACAAGGGTAAATATAGAACTCCGGAATCAAACCCCTTCTTCCCAGTTCAATCCGGCCACTAGCAGGCCAATCCTTGCTTTTGTAGTAAATATTACCTTTAAATCGATATTCCGGATATCCTAGATCATTGTAATTCCCACCTACTGAATAGGTAAGAGCCCCAATCTCCTGGTTCCAGTTAGTAATGACTTGATAATCATGATGAGTAGTTAAACGGTTATCCAGATGATAGAGACTAACCTCTAATTCCTTACCCGTCCCTACCAGAAAATTATGTTTAATTCCTTCCCCTACGCCCTTAGCTTGAATTAAGTCAAATAGCAGTTTTCCCTGATGATTATTGCTTAAAGCATACCTGTATACCATTTTTAAAAAAAATCCATCCGTATAATTATAACCAAAAGTTGACTCATCAAAATCATTCTCTTCTTCTCTAAGCGAGAAGACGATTTTTGGAAGAACTAAAAGTCTAATCTTTCCCTCCCAATAAGAAACCCAATAAAACTCCAGCCGATCACCGGGATAATATTCCATTCTTTCAGCAGTCAAGTGATAATGGGGATTTTCTAGATTACAACCAGTAAAGGATGATTCTTGGCAGCGTAATTCTTCACCATCAATTTCAGCTGTTTTCCCCTTAAAGATCAGCGGTTCACCAGTATCCGACTGCTCAACATAGAAAAAATCTTCGATGCCGCCTTGCTCTTCCCGAAGATAAAGATGAAAGTTCCTACCTTTAACCGTTCGTTCCTGATCTTTAACCTCAACTACTTGCTGAGAGCTAATTAAGTCTTTTGTCAAATCAATAATAATTTCCTCTCCGGTAATCACATAATCCTTGTAGGTGACTGTTACATTTCCCTTAGCCACAAAAGTTTCTTTTTCATAATCACCTACAAACTGATCAGCAATAATCAACCCTTTCTCTGCAGCCTGAGTTAGAGAAGGAGAGAAAAGATAAAATAAAAGTATAAAAACACTATATTTGCAGATTTTTTTATTCAAGACGGTTGCCACCAACCCTTTACTTGATCACTTTAAATAATAATATCAGCCCTAATAGAAGAAAGAAAAGATTCGGTATCCATGCTGCCCACAAAGGCTGAATAACCTCTGAAGTCCCTAATTCACGAAAGAGTACTGTAGCAAAAAAGTAGATCATAATAAGAAGAAGACTGATGGCTAGGCCCCAAGTCCGCCCATTTCTCGGTACTAAGGTAGAAAAAGGTAATCCAAGAAGTGCCAAAATTAATCCGGCAAAAGGAATAGCGACCTTAAGATGATAGGTTACAGCAAACGGAGCGGTACTTACCCCGCTTTTCTTGAGAATCTCCATATGTTCCTTCAGTTCCTCACGGGTCATCTCATCTGTACTTTTACTTTCTCCCAGAAAAAAACTGAGATCTTCCCCAACATCCTCAATCATTTCATCAAAGCTTGAGAAGGCAGTAATTTTACCTTCGTCATCCAATTCATAATAACGGCCATCTTTCAAGTGCCACCATTGCTCTTCAATTTTTCCTGATGCAGCAGCAATCATTAATGGGAATTTGTCTCTTCTCACTTGATATATTAAAACCCCTTCTACTTCTTTTTTTTCTTCGTTTATCCGGCGAATATAAAAAATCCGTTCATCCGGGCCCTTAAAAAAAACATTCTCTTGAATAAAAGGGATAAAGTCTTTATAAATCATTTTTCTTATTTCCTGCTCATAGCGGTGGTTAGCTAAAGGAACTACATAATCATTAAAATAAAAGGCCCCCAAACACATAAAAAAGGTAATTATCAAAATCGGGTATGTAAGCCCGGGAAAGCTTAATCCCGAGGTACGCAATACATCCATCTCCCGATCTTTTGATAACCGTCCTAGGCTTAAGAAAACCCCAAATAAAACTGCAGCCGGAAAAACATCCATCAATAAATAGGGGATCTGGTAATAAACAAGTAAACAAATAAGTTGAAATGATGCTCTTTTGTCTACTAAAAAATGGGATATTTCAAAAACAAAATTACCAATAAGCAGAACTAAAAAACCAGCCATGCAAAAAATAAATTGTGTCAGATATTCACGTAAAAGATACCGGTCAATTATCCTCATGATCAGAGCCCCTCTAGAAAGTTATAAACCTAAATAAATAAAAAACCCGGGTGAACAGAGTTTTCTACGTAAAAGCGCATAAAACCTCCCCGGGGTCTCAAGTATTTTGTCAAATTTTATCTTACTTTTTCTTTCCTTCTAATTCAGCTAAACGCTTCTCCATTTGCCGGATGGTTCTTAAAAGTTCAGGTAATTTACCGGCTGCAGCTTGGATCCGCATATCTTCGCCATGGGGCCGAGCAGGTTGGCCAGAAACAAAAGAATTAGGCGGAAGACTACTAATCACCATTCCTCGACCGGCAACTACCGTATCATCACCAATATTTACATGACCAGTAATCCCGGATTGTGCAGCCATCGTTACTCTTTCACCCAGTTTAGTACTACCCGCAACCCCTGACATCGCCACAATAATATTATTAATCCCGACTTCCACATTATGTCCGATCTGTACTAAATTATCAATTTTAGTACCTTGTTTAATCAGGGTTTGACCCGTTGTAGCCCGATCAATTGTTACATTAGAACCAATCTCAACATCATCTTCAATCACTACAATGCCGACTTGAGGGACTTTGAAATGTTCTCCATTAACCGTTACAAAACCAAAGCCATCGCCACCAATTACTGTCCCCGGGTGAATGATTACATTACGGCCAATAATGGTTTTATTTCTAATTACCACCTTAGAGTATATTTCAGTATCATCACCAATCTCTACATTATCCTCAATCACCACACCCGGATGAAGATTAACTCTTTTCCCAAGCTTTACATGTTCCCCGATATAGACTAAAGGACTGATATGACAACCCGAGTCACACTTAAATCCTTCCCCAATTACTGCTGAAGGATGAATCCCCTCTTGCAAAACCGGTTTAGGATTAAAATACCATAAAATATGTGCAAAAGCTAACCGCGGATTGTCTACTTCGATACCTTTAAAACCTAATTCCTTCAAATTTGATGGGAAAATAAAAGCCGAAGCCCGACTGGTCTTCGCTAAATTAAGGACTTTCGTTGTCGCCACAAAAGAGATTTCTCCCGGCTTTGCATCCTCTAATCCAGAAACCCCACTAATCTCTATGTCACTTTCCCCGACCACTTTCCCATTTACCAGCTCTGCAAGTTCACCTATGGTCGCCATATGTAATTTCCTCCTTATTATTAATATTTATAGTATTTTCCTGAGGGAATCCCATTTCAGATTCCCTTCTTTGTTTCCATTCTAATAGCTCTAGTTCAAGCTTCTCTTTTTCCTGTTGAAACCGTATTTCTCCTTCTTGCTTAAGCTTTATACGATAATCCTTAAGCTCTTCGGAAATAATACGATTTCTCTCCTCTTCAAATCTTTGCAAATCTTCTTCTAATTCACGTGCCTTCTCACCAATCTCTGCCTTCATCTCTTGTTCGAGTTTTAAAACCTCATTCGTCAGCATTAATTTCTGTTCAGAAGATAGATCGGGTATTTCTAACCTAAAATGCAAACTGGCAAGCTTTGATGAATAGTCTTCCTCAATTTTTGCTTGAAAATCAGCCAATTCTACAGTCTGCATCTTTTCTTTCGCTTCCAGTGCTATCATACTTTCATACCGATACTGATTTTCCTTTTGCTTCAGTCTACCCTCAAGTTCTAAATCAAACTGTTTTTGCCGGAGTTCTACTGCTTCTTTTAAAAGAGCCTTGTGTTCCATTAACTCCAATTCATAAACTGCTCTTTCTTGTTCAGAAAAAACAAGTTGGTTCCGCTCATTATCATTCCAAGCGGATGTAAGTTTCTCGCTACCGGGTTTATTAAATTTCCAGCTAAAACTCTTTCCCCATAAAGTAAAATCCTGCGGTAAATTCTTATATGATCCCCAATCAGGTTTCGAAGGAAAAATTGCTGACTGGTCAATATTCTCTTCAATACTACCAGCTTTAATTTCTTCCTGCTTATAATCCCTTGAAACAAAACTGCTTACTCTTATCAATAAAGCAAGAACAAATATGAAAAACAAAATATAATAAGCTGTTTTTGATTTATTCATTCCCCTGTACACCGCCATTTTTAAGGACGGTCAGCACCTGCTCTGTGAGGTCTATCCCCCCGTAATAAATAGCTCCTTCCTCGACAACCAGAGGAACCTCTTCTTCCTGAGCTACCTTAGCAGTTGCTTCTTTAATCTTTACCAGAAGATTCTGTTCAAGCCGAGCATATAATTTAGTTTTTTTATTATTCAACTCAACCTGCTTTTCTCCATAAAGGTTTTGTAGCTTTTTTTCATATTCTTCATCAAGCAATCTCTTTTCTGCCGCGCTCTTTCCTTGCTTCTGTTTCTCTTTTTCCTTTTCTAGAGCTGAGACTGCTTTCTTAGTCTGCTCTTGCAGAGAACGTCCAAATTCTTGAAATTCCTTCTCTGTTTTTTGATAGAGTTGTTGAAATTCTACTGATTGTTTATAAGTCTGAACTAGTTTGTTTGTATTTATATAAGCATATTGGCATTGAAGTGTAGCTGTTTGTTTTAAATAAATGGAGATAGAAACCAGTATTAAGAACAGAGCTAATACTATTAATATTACTAGTTTTCTGTTTTTCACCAAAATATCCCCTTTATTCCTTAATCTTAAGGAATTGCATAATACCTCTAACAACATAATTTACTTTATTTAGTAGATTTAAAATCAGCAATCACTTTATCTGTAAGATCCTCACCACCATAATAAACAACGCTTTTCTCCAGGACTATTGAATAGCCTTCCTTCTTCACGATCTCCTCTAAAACTTTTTTAATGGAAGCTAAGATCTCTTCATGTTTAGCTTGCACTTCCCTTGAAAGCCGGTTGTTTTCTTCTTCCAGTTTTTTCTGGTTACCCTCTGCTATTTTTATCGCTTTTTGCTGGTATTTTTCTTCAATAGCTTTTATTTCTTCATTTGATTTCCCTTTTATCTCTGCATTCTTATCTTTTTCTAATTGGATTAGTTCGTTATTTTGCTGTGTTTGCAGATAATTACCAAATTGATTAAACTCTGCATTTTTTCTAGTTAAAAAATCCTGCAGTTCACTAAATTGCGGTAACTCTTGTTGCAAACGTTGCATATCAATATAGCCAACTGTGGATTTATTTTTACTTTGTGCTCCTACTAAACCTGAAATCACCAAAGCTAGAACTGAAATTAGTAGTGTTGGTATCAACCATTTAGTCATTTTGTTATTCATTAGAAAACATCTCCTTTTAATAATTAAACCTTAGATTCTAAGTGTCTAGACGGCAGCTGGTAGCTTATCGTTTCTAGAACATCTCACCAAAAAAGAAGTTGAATTTAGGCTTACCGCCCTCCGGAGTCCAAGCAAAATCGAAACGTAACTGTCCCAATAACGGAATATTATAGCGGAAACCCACTCCATAACTTTGGTAATAACGATCAAAATCAACAGTTCCCAAGTCATAGAAGAGAACAGCTTCTAAATTTTCCGTATTCGGAATCCTCTGTCTTAACTCTACATTAGCTAGTACCTGTTGGTCACCTTCAACATGCCTAATATCATACCCGCGTAGGGATAATTCCCCCCCTAAATAAAGTTTACTGGAATCTGGCGGCGAACCTAGTATCTTTCCGCCCTTAATCCGATAACCAAGGGTTGTATTATTAAATGGCGAATAAAACTGTTTAAATTCACCATAAAGGTGTTGATAATTATAATCTCCGCCAAAGATACCGCCATGAAGGTTAAACCCTAAGTTTGCCAAGTACCCTCCTGTAGTGTAGTTTTTGGTATAAAGAAGTTTATTATAACTCAAACCAAGACCCAGGCTATTGTTCCAGTATTCATCTTTAAATTGGTTTAAATTAGAAGGATAATCTAGAGTTTTATCAGCATCTGGCTCGTAAGTGTTAGTCTTTAAAGGAATCCATTCTTTAGGATCGATTGTAACTCGCTCCATATGGAAGGAAGTATCAACTCTAAGGTTTCTTTGTAAAGGACGGCCCAGTGTCAGATTTAAACCCGTTCGTTTCTCATTATATTTGTATGTGTACTGATTCTCGTTCTCGGGATCTTTTCCATCAACCTTCTCTGTCCCAGATAAGGAAAGCGTATGATTGGAGAAGAGTTTCAAACCTAAAGAAGTCTCTTTTTCATCCAGCCAAGGCTCGTAAAATTCAAAGTTTAAATTAAAAACATTATTTGGATTAAGTTCCATATTAAAAGAGAGGCTTTGTCCCAAACCCATTAGGTTAGGGTCAACAATACCGACACTACCTAACAGCTGATTGTCAACTGGCGTATAAGTAACACCTAAAGACAATAGACGGTTCTCTCCTTCTTTAAACTCTATTACTACATCCATAAGCTTGGGATTATCCGTCGGTTGTAGCCGGGGATTAATATCATCAAATAATTGTAACCTAGCTATTTGTTGAACATCCTCCCGTAACTGATTAAAATCAAGAACCTCCCCTTCTTTTAGAGAAATTTGCCTTGCTACTACAAACTCCTGGGTCTTTTCCAAACCTTTAAAAATTACCTTCCCTAACCTGACTTCATATAGATGCAGCGTAACCAGGCCCTGATCATCAATCTCCATTAAACCATTCATTTCACTGGCATCGCCACGAAGTGGCGGAATAAGCAGTCCTTTTTTTTCATTAAAGTATTGTTGCGCCATAACCAGGTCATTCATGGTTTTAATATAATTGAAAACTTCCCCTGGTTTCTGAGTAAGAAAAGAAATAACCTCATCTGGTTTTATCCGTTCTAAACCCTCAACCTTAAACCCTTTAATCGTAGGATTCTCTACTACCTTAAAGACCACTTTAACCCCGCCTAGGAACTCTTCAACATAAGGTTCAATCATACTAAAATATCCAAGATTCATTATCGCCTGCCGATCCTGGATAATCGATGCCTGGTTCAGAGGTTCACCTAAACGGATATTAGTAATCGCCCGTAAAATCTGATCATCATTAATCTCCTGGTTCCCAGTAACTTCTATAGAAAGAACGACATCTTCTACTGCAGCCACAGGCCAAGTACATACCATTAAAAGTATAAATGTCAATATTATAAAAAATGTAGATTTAATTATCTTTATCACCAGATTAGCCTCCTTTTTTAGGACCGTAGATGCGTTCGTAAGATTACACCTATAACAAATTCGTTATGAAGCATCCCTTTCCCTTCTCCTATAAAATAAAGTTTTACGGTAAATCTGGAGGAAAATGTTATATAAAAGTTTGAAATAGTCGCTCATGCCGGTTACCTTAACACCACGAAATGATTAAATCAAAACCGGGTGAGTCGACAAGCAAGTCGTTCATGCCGCTTACCGACAGTATTACGTAGTAATGCCAATCAAAGGCAGATGAATCGACACTCTTCAAAGCATTTCCAAGGTAAACATGCAATTCCTCAAGTTACTAAAAACGCAGGTTATACTGTAATTGCCATCGTAAACCATCATTTGCAGAATAATCACCAAGCAAAGATATATTAGGTGCTAATCTCCATTCCAATGTCCATAATTGTTCGATTTCTAAAGGCGTCAGGCTCCGGCTATAGGAAAGGTATAAATCTTCACTCAATGATTTCCCCACATTCATCCAGAATGTACCTTCTTCCCGATCTTGCTCCAGAGTAAGAAAATCAATCGGCACAATCCCTCGGAACTGGTCAAGAAAACGGCCAATAAAGAGATCTCCCACCATATTGATATTCTCTTGGAACAAGTTTCCTACCGTAACAACCCCAAACTCGTTGATCTTCTCCGGCCAATTTAAAAGCTTTAGAATCTCTTCTTTACTCATTGGCGGATTAGAACTTGGATTAATAACTAAATTTTCATACTCTCCAGACCAACCTTGAGTAGTAAGAGTTACCTCTGCTCCTGCCAAAAAGCGGCTTGCTTCAAGCTCCAGATAAGGGAAGATTTTGTAATCAGGGCGAAATTCCGCCTTTAAATGTTTAATCCGGAAAGTATCCCCCATAAAATTCACCCAACCACGAGACGAGTTAAACTCTCCGGTTAATTCTGGTTTACTAAGGGAACCTCCTACATGTAACCTCCCGGTAAATGGAACGTAAGCCATTCCATACATCCGGAAATATACATCATTAGCCGCTCGAAGATTAAGATCCATATTTAAATCAAAAGGCAAAGTTCCTCCGGAAGAAGAAGGTACCCCAATCCTGGCCTTTTTTATTACTGCCTGTCCACTAAGAACAGCATCCTCAATTGGTCCGGTTAAATCAATTTCCCCGCTGAGCAAACCATCATAGAAAGACTGACTTAAATACAAATTATCTCCTTTTAAATGCAATCTGAATTCTTTAGGTTCAAGTCCATTAGAGAGAATACTTCCGCCTAAGCGAAAACGTCCACTGCCACAACGTCCCTCTAAATATCCTCCTTCTTTATTATTCAATCCTCTGATCTCTACTCCTCTATTCGAAAAGTAGAGACCACCATTAACATCTCTTAATTCTTCCGGTACCGCAGGAATTAATCCTCTCCCGCCTTTGATATTCAAGATCCCAACTAAATAAGGATGGTCCCAGTTTCCATTTAACGAAATCAGCCCATCAATAGTTCCCGCTTTTACTAGCGGTTTAGAAAAAAATGGGTTGATGGAAACTGCCTCCACTTTTTCAGCGCCAATCCCCAGATCAATTTGGCTACCATGGTGTGGCCAGGTCGTAGGCAATTCAAGAGAACCAAACCATTCCGGGTTCAAAGGAAGCTTTCCCTGAACATATAATCGGTTTTTCCCTAGATCTTCACCATCTATTAATAATAAGTCATCTCGGAGCTGACCTGAAAGATATAAGGGAGATAATTTAAAATTACCCCAGGTCGTATCCTTTATTAATGCATTAAACTCCCCTTCCATTCCTTCAACTGTAGTATCCAGATTTAAATGAAGATCAACTTGGCCCTCTTTCGGTAAATTGCCTCCAATTAAACCAAGGAACGGTATCACGGAAAAGTCTTCTGTATCAACAGCAAGTTTAATCTCAGTTCCTGGAGTATACACAGCAGTCGCGACTAATTCGCCCTCTAAATCATCAATAATTAAACGATTTACAGTAATTGTAGAATCTCTAAGCTGTAAATCTAATTCTCCATTTAAAGGGGTAAAACCATTAATTTCTCCATCCTTAAATTGGGCGATTAGTCTAATGAGTGGCTCATCCAATTGACCCAAGACTCGTAAATATCCAGAAACCTTTCCATCAATACGGGTTTTGGGTGAACGGCCCATTAATATCAAGATTTCCGCGAGACTAGCATCCTCTATTTTTAGGCCCAAGTCTAAATAAGGGCTCGCCGCATTAAGTTTGACTGTTCCGTAAACTATAAACTCTTCTTCTGCCCGGTTTAGAACCATCTCATCTACGAATATATCTTTATCTTTCCAGCTCAAATTTCCTTCGATCTTGTCCAGTTTATAACCAGCTACTTTAGGTTCAATAATAGTAAGCTTTCCTTTAAATACCGGTGCATTTAAGGTACCCAGGAGCCGTCCATTCCCACTTAAACTACCCGATATTTTACTTAGGTTTTCTGGATTATTAATATATCTTCCTAACAACCCCCTTAGAGAAGATAAAGGGAAATTCTCAGTCTCTACTTGAATATCCAGGCCTTGCTTTTGATTTATAGAACCTTTTCCCCGGCACCAACTGGCAGCCTGAGTAAAAGTTACCTCCTCCAGAAATATACTCCCCTCTTCCCAGCAAAGGCGAGCCTCCCCCCGACCTAGATCATAATCATTAAATCTCAGGCTATTGATTACAATCTCTCCATGAATCAAAGGTTTCTTCCATCCTGTAATTCTCAGATTTAAGTCTGCTAGGCCATCCGCCTCCAAATCAAGTTTTTTAGGTACAAACGCCAAAATATCTTGGAGTAAAATTTTATCACCATTAACCCGTAAATCATAAGAAGGCTTGTCCCCACAATTGACCTCTCCTGTAACCTGAAGTTGGCCTGCTTTTGTTATTAAGAAAGAATCATTTAATTGAATTTGACCGGAATTAGCCTCCCCCTGCAGCTTTAAAACACCAAAATATTTATCACCATAGTGTAAATTATTAACCTCTAGCCAACCGCGGCCAGCTAAGGAATCCAAAGATCCTAAAATCCCCTTTAAAGTAAAGGATCCATTAAAAAGACCACCTATTGCCGTTAAATCTCCGGTTAATAATGATGAATCAAAATCCATCTTTCTTAGTAAGAAGTCGCCTTGATATTTCCCGGTTTTGGGTTCCAGCCACCCCGTAAAGATCGCTTTACCCTCGTTTTTACTCAAAAAAGCCCGGGAATTAATTCTTTCCTGATTACAAGAGAAATAGAGATGTAAATTATCGTAATTTAAGCGATCAATCCACCCGTTAGTAATCTCCAGTTCTCCCCGGCCTATTAAATCCGAAAATGGCCCCTGAAAACTCATCTTCAAATCAGCATTGCCCTTAAGCATCGGGATTTTATTTGTCTCCAATAGTTCCCGAGGAATTTGTTTTAAATCAATACCCTCCGCAGTAGCTTCTCCTTTAACAATAGGAACAGAGGTTAAATTGATTACTTCCCCTGAAGCCTTAACCTCACTCTCTAAAGCTTTAAATTTTAGTTTGTTGATTCTAAGATGATCAGTATACCACCGGTATTCCCCGGCCACTTCAACATCCCGGAAATCCTCTCCGCTCCATTTAATACTCTTAGTAGATAATACACCATTAAGCACCAGCGAGGTAAATTTCCCGGTAATCTTGAGGTTTCCATCTAACTGTCCTCCCTGGATTGGAAAACTAGGCGGTAGAATCTTTCCGGGATTAAAACTGCTGAAATTAAGATCAAGATTAAACTTAGGATCTTTAAATTCAGCGATCGTTCCTTTCAGAAAGAAAGGAGCTCCATCCAATTTCCCTTCCATGTATGAAAAATTCAGATCATCCCCGGAGACCTTCGCCAGAAGGCGAAGCCCATCCAGATTAAACTGAGACTCGGGTATGGTCAGACTCCCCCCATCAATCCTAACCTCTCCCTGAAAACGAGGATCCCGCAGTCTCCCATCAATTTTTAAGGATAAATCAGCAGTTCCTGATACCTTCCATTCTTCTAAACTCGGAAATAAACTTCGCCAATCCTCTAAATTTACAGAAGCAGCATATAAATCCAGAGCAAGAGCAGCAGGTTCCGTCAAGATCTGTCCCTTAAGACTGATCCGGCTCTGATTATATTTCCCTTTAAAACTCCGGAACTCAATCCCTTGGTGAGCAATTGTAAGGTCTGTATCTAAATCCTCTACCGGATAAGGTAATCTGGTTACTTTCCATTGCGAATCAGCAAATACTAGTCGGGTGGAATCTAACTTTAAACGCTTCTCATCAATTACAAAATGCAGATTGCCATCAAGCTTACCTTCTTCAACCTTAAACTCATGATCATAACCCAATAATTTCAAGACTTTTACTCCCCAAACCGAAGCTGTTGCCTTCTTTGCATAAATATCAAATTCTCCTCTTTGCTCTGTAACAGAGTATCTTACTTCCACCCTCGCCTCGGCACCTGGATCAATAATACTGGTAGCAGTAGCTGATCCTTGAATCAATGGATAAGCTCGAAGATCAACCATACCATCAATTTGACGGTAATCTCCCCAAGCCCATTTATCTTCATTAAGTTCTATCTTCAGAGCAGAATTTTTTAGTTTAATCGTTAGCCGCGGTACTTCCTTCTTCTTTCCCGTTTCTGAAAGATTAGCCTTTGGAATAAGAGAACGGATATTTAGTTCTCCCTGTTCATCCTGGCTAATCCAGACTGTTGAATTGGTTGTCTCAATATGACGTATTGAATTTACCACTGAACGGTGCCAGAGCAAGCTAAACCAATCAATACTAATCCGAATCGTTTCTGCATCCAACAATGGTTCTCCCTCTAGGGTTCGAAGCTCCGCATCATAGATCTCCGGTGATACCATAGAAAGCCCTAGCCCGCCGATCTTTACTTGAATAGAGAGCTGCCTGGCTAATTCTTTTTCCAGAGTCTTTGTTAATCGATCTGCAAGTGAGGTGTAACGGAATATTCCCCCCACTAACAGTAAGATGATCATCAATAAAGATAAAAATATAATAAGAAGGAACTGGATTTTTTCCCTGTTTAATTGCAAACCCTGTTCCCTCCTTTTAAGGTAATTCATAGCTGTTTTAATTCCATAATCAAACAGGCGTATGTATCGAAATACTACTAATTAAAGTTATAATAATTTTAACGTTCCATGGTCTTTATTTGTTCCAAAATTGAGTTATTTGTTCATAGGGCTTTTTGTGTTGTCATTGATTTTTTCTGTCC
>DIPO01000073.1:32478-44512 GCA_002427045.1 Firmicutes bacterium UBA5486 | reverse complement strand
TCCCTGCACAATATATTGATAGCCTAATACAAGCCCAACACTATATATTGTGTTGGGACCTTTTAAAAAGGACACAACGCAAAAAGCTTTCATAACAAGCAGTTTTTCTAAACATTTCTGTGCAATCCTCTATTTAACAACCAGCATCTTAGTTCCATTGTTATTATTTTTTACAGAATCCACTACCTCTACTAAAATCTGCTTCTCTCCGGTTAAATAATAAGGGGTGGTTGTTCTCCAGTAATTGCTTTTTTCCTCAGTTTTTTCTTCCTGATTAAATTCATCTTCCCCGATCTCTCCCATTTGTTCAATGGGTAAAACTTCCGCTATTAACTGGTTATTTTGGGGTTGCTCTAAAAAAAGCTTTAAAATTTCTTCCAAACCGGAAAATGAGTCAAAATACGAAGCTGTTAAATCTCCCTCACCAGTTCCCTCCAGATCTTCTTCCGGGAGCAAACCAGAATCACTCCCATAAACGATAATAAGCCATTTTCCTGCCTCTTTAGGCATTTCAATCTCCAATGGTAATTCAATCTCATCCCCACGAAAAGGACGTACTTTTCCCATTAAAGTAACTTTTTCTCCTGGTTCAAATTCTTTTTTTGGTATATCTACTTTTATCAGTTTTGCGCTTAAACGTTCCGGATTCACTTTTACCCGGACTACCACCTCGGTTAAATCAGGGTCGATAAATTCATTCTCCATTACAATCTGGAGAATCTGCCCTACCTCTTTTAAGGCACTAACTGCCACATCTTGGCCATAAAAGAGGTTCTCCCTACGAATCAATGGAATATTCTCACCTTTAATCTCAAAATCCACCGTTGCAGTCCCAGGCCCAATCCGATCCAAAGTCCGATCAATAGTATCTATTAATCCCGCTAAAACCAATCCAGGAAGAAGCGTTTCATCTTTAATTACTGTAAATTCATATTGCTTAGTAGATTGATAGGAATCATCACTCACTTCCGCTAGCACTTTAACCGTCCGAGGTAAAGTATGGAGTTCTCCCGCAATTCCGGCTCCTCGATCCTGCATCACCCGTCCGGTACGGGGTAGAGCAACACCTATTTTAAAGGGGAAGAGATTGCTATCAATGACCTCTATAATCTCCGCGCCACCAACCCCATATTCCACTTTCCCCTTGTTTAAAAAGGAATGTCCAAAACCTAGAAACCTCCCGTTTTTAATCCAGGTCAAGGTCCCGAGAGCAGATACCTGATAATCACCATCTACTAAGGTAACAGCAATCGCGCTTCCCGGTTCTAAGTTCTCCTTGGCTGCATCAGCCCGTTTACTTTTTAACCCTAAAAATAAAGGGAACAAAGTATTATTCTTCAAATAGGTCTCTGTTCTCTCCGGTACATATGAAGCTAAACAGGTATTCTGAAAAGCAGAGAACAGATAATTACCAGCCCGCGGACCAAAACCAGAAATAAAAAGAGGCGTTGAAACCGGCTGTGCCCATAACCACGACTCTCCCGGTGGTTCATTACCAAAAGCTATACCCCGGTAACCAGCGAGCCCGCCATCGTAAAAACTAAACTTTTCTCCCTTTGCTACCGGTTCATCCCATAATTTAATCATTTCTTCAATCGGAGTCACCATCGCATAACGGGGATCGGCATTCTGGAAACCATAACCAATAGCCCCCACCAATTTTTTATTAATAAAAACCGGACTGCCACTCATCCCGGAAGCGATACCCTGGGGTTTATCTCCATTGATTTTAATTAAAATTAAATTAGATACTGAACCCTGCCCCTTAAGAATACCAACTACTTGGATTGGAAAAGACTCAATCTTTGTCCCTGAAAAAACCGTATACCCTTTCCCAATCATTCCTGGTTTTATTTGCGAAAGAGGGTAAAACTCATCATTGGCACTTGCTTTTAAGCTCAAAATTAACATTAATAAACCAATCAGCAAAGCTCTCCTTCGGTTTTTGAAAATTCTCATTAAAAACTCTCCTACATCTCCATAATAACAACAATATATTATTCGAAATAATAAGTTATTACCTAAATTCCCCTTAAATCAAAAGAGAAAATCTGCCGCCTAAATTATAGGTGCAATTCGTTTATATTCTTTTTTGCTCTTCTAATCTCCTGCCAATAATCAACGGTAAAACAGGAAGAACTCGTAAAAAATAATAAGCAATAAACAATCTTCCTCATTAGGCTTCAAATTACTTAAGGAATTGCATAATTCATTTATTTTATATTTGACCATAATATATTGTAGTCAAGTACACGCTTGAGGTAATTATGCAATTCTCTCATACTGTAATAAAATCCTTTTACTTGATCGTTATGAGAGAATTAAAAGGAAAGAATAAAAAATAGTAGAACTTCAATGAAAACGGTTTTTTCACTCAACAACTACACTTCTCTTGAAATTTTACTACTAACATAACTCTTATCTTAGGAGGCTGAAGAATGGATACTAATGCAAAAATAGACCGCTTTAACCGTACAAAACAGTTAATTGGTACCGAAGGGATAACAACCCTTCGCCGGGCACGGGTCGCAATCGCTGGACTAGGTGGTGTTGGTTCATATGTGGTTGAAGCCTTAGCCAGAGCTGGAATTGGCTGGCTAGTTTTAATTGATTTTGATGAGATTGATCTAACCAATACTAACCGACAAATACATGCGTTCGAAGGGAATTACGGTCGCTCTAAAGTAGAAGTAATGGCCGAACGGGTAAAAGCAATTAACCCTGATTGCATTGTTGTCACCTGGAAAGAGTTTATACGTGAAGATAACCTCCCCCTAGTATTGCATGGCGCTCTTTCTTATGTAGTAGATGCCATTGATACAGTCTCATCGAAAATTGCCTTAATCCAATACACCATTAAACGGGGAATCCCGATTATCTCAGCAATGGGAGCAGGAAATAAACTAGATCCTCTAGCCTTTCAAATTGATGATATTAGTAAGACCCATACCTGTCCCTTAGCCAAAGCCGTCCGTAAAGGGTTGCGGGAGAGAGGGATCACTCACGGAGTAAAAGCAGTCTATTCTACCGAACCTCCGGTAACAAATAGGGTACAACCCCTCCCTGATAAAAACAACCAGGGATGCAACTGTCCTTTAAAAAGGCCGGCACCGGGGAGTATCTCATATATCCCACCAATAATGGGTTTAATCATTGCCGGCGAGATCATCCGCGATCTTCTGAAGAAGCAGTAATAAAGCGTCATAGTAAAAAGAGGCCTAAGGCCTCTTTTTTTACTTCTTCTGTTGGGATTTTTCCCAAAGCCGATCTGCCGTCTCTCCCCACTGTTTAGCAATCTCTTGGCATTTATCCGTCAATTCATCCACATCTTCCTTGTCAGCTGGTTGGGTTGAGCAGGCACAGGAATTATGAACCATCTCCTTTAAATAATCAGGATTATCTAGCAATGGACATGGCCGCAAATGATTCTCATTAAAAGGCTGGTTGCGATGGTACTCCATAAACAGTGGAGATTTCAAGGCATCTAGTAAACTTGTCTCCCTGATATTTACATTAGAATAATGGATAAAGGCACATGGTTCCACATCACCACTTGCATTAATGTGTAGGTAACAGCGACCACCGGCAATACAACCATTAACATATTCCCCATCATTCCAAAAATCCATTAAAAAGATTGGTTTTTCATTACGGGCCTTCCTAACCTGATGATACATATATTCTCTCTGCTTTGGACTTGCCAGTAGTTCAGGCACTGCATCTTTTCCTAAAGGCATATAAGTGAAATACCATCCAAACATACAGCCTTTTTCAACCATAAAGTCCATGTATTCATCTGAACCAACAACCTCTGTATTTTTACTATGATAACAAGTGGAAAAGCCAAATGGTACTCCATATTTCTTAAGGGTATCCATCCCCTTGATCGCTTTTTGATAAGTTCCTTTACCCCGACGCAAATCAGTCTCTTCTTCATAACCTTCAACACTAATCGCCAAAGCAAAATTACCCACTCTAGCTAGGTTCTCCGCAAAAGTATCATCGATTAAAGTTCCATTCGTGAATGCCAAAAATGCACAGTCTTGATGTTTATCTGCCAGCTTAATCAGATCATTCTTTCGCACTAAGGGTTCACCGCCGGAGTAGATATACATATAAATCCCCAGTTTTTTCCCTTGTCTGATGATTTTATCTAATTCTTCATTACTAAGAGAATCGGCCTTATCATACTCAGCAGCCCAACAGCCTGTACATTTTAGATTACAAGCTGCAGTCGGATCCATTAAAATTGCCCACGGAACATTACACTGATGTTTCTCTTTCATCTTCATAGCTCTGGCATTACCAATAAAAGCTGAATTAATTACAAAACTAGTCAAAAACTTCTCTAAAGTATTAGGGTTTATCTCCTTTAATGCCCGCTGTATCATTTGATACCAGTTGTTATCCTTGTCATCAATTATCTCCCTAGCCATTTCAAGATAATGTTCGTGATGTGGCTTAACAGTATATTTTTCAAGCCAATCAACAATCTTGGGTAAATTTTCTTCTGGATTTTCTTTCAGATAGCCTAAACCTTTCTTCATTAATAATGACCCAAAAAACCTTTTAATGAAACTCATTCTACTATCCCCTTTCAATTTTTAATGACACAACTGTCACTTAAAGATAAAAAAAATTATATTCATAATTCAAAGTAATTTTTTAATAAGTAAAACAAGGCAAACACAAATATCTAGCAGCGAGTTACAACATCAAGTCTTACCTTATTTTATACTTTTAACCCATCAAGCAGAACATTTACAGATGTTATACTATCTGCCAGCGATAATTTATCTGCAAATGAAACCTGAATTACAAATGATTCCACTAACGAAAAAAGAGTAAAGGCCATACTTTTTACATTTACCGGTTTTAGTTCTTCTTCTTCTATCCCATCATGTAATAACTTTTCAAAGACCTTCTGAACCTCATTTGCTCTGTCTTTTATTTTTGCTATATATTCATTATTGTTCTCCCTTTTGATCCGCAACCATAAATCAACAAGCATAATCATTGTATTTCTCTTTTCATAGCAATCTTCTAAAATCATGCCAATATAGGCTTTTATCTTATCAAGATGAGAAGCATGAGATCGAGCCGCGATAATCTTATAATCATTGTCAAGCAAGTCAAAAACATTATTAATTGCACAATTAAAAATATCATTTTTGTTTTTAAAATATTTATAAATAGTAGTCCTTCCAATATTACAACGTTCAGCAATCTGATGGAGTTTAGTTTTGTGGTAACCTTCTTCAATAAAAACCTGGATTGCTTCTTGCATAATTTGTTCTTTTCTTAGTTTGATATCAACAATTTTCGGCATGCTTTTCCCTCTTTTTTCGACATCAGTGTCACTTAAGTTCTTAGTAAATATTATAGCATTAATGACACTAATGTCAATAAAAAATAAAAAAAGAGGAGCCGCTTCCGGCTCCCCATAAAAAGATCCCCAAATGCGCAAGTAAGGAGACCTTTTTTACAGCTGGGTTAGGAAAAGCCTTACATCACTCGAACACACATCCAAGGGGAGTACTAGCCCCTGTTTCATACAATGTACAGGCTTGGCGCCATCCGTCCCAGACTGCAATATTAATATATCCCGACTTTATCCTTTTTATGCATATTTTTTAATTTTTTGTTTAAGAAATCGCATACTTGGTTAAATGAATACTTAAGGTGAGGGAATTAGACAATTCCCTCTTTTAGTTATACCAAAAGCAGAGTTCCTTCTTTCTGTCGTCTCCCATATTATATAATTAGAAACTGGTTCCATTGTTTAAGCAAATCTATTATAAATGGAGGGTGAATAATGGGTTCTTTAAAAGTTGGAGGTTTTGATAATATGTTGGCGTTTGTTCTGTTTTTAATTCTCATTCTTTTGGTTTTAGGTACTGTATAAGTATAGGATAGCCATAAACCGCCTGTAGGTTCAGCCTCTCTCTATCCTCAATAACCGGCACCGGGGAAATAAATAGCTCTGCTTGCCCTCGTGCCGGCTTTCTTTTTTACCTTATTTCCCAATTTTATAAAAAATACTTCTTCGAAATGCTGATTCTTCACCCTTCAGATACTCTCTGATTAAACCTTTTGTATAGGTTTCTAGTGGAATTTCTAAAGCTTCTTCCGGGTTTATCCAGATAAACTCTTCACTTTCATGATTCAGAACAACTTCTCCTGGTTCGGCCTGACAAAGAAAATCGATATATATAAAATGCCGAGAATTTATATGGTGCTCCGGAAAGATTGCTTCCTGTAAACCGATGATTTTGATTTTATTAATCTTCAGCCCTGTTTCTTCCCTAACTTCTCTTCGTAATGCTTCTTCCATTGTTTCACCGATCTCAATATGGCCTCCGGGAATTACATAGCGATTCTTAAATTTTTCCCCCCGGATCAAAAGGATCTGACCGGAATGATTAAAGATTAAAGCCCCTACTGTTGGTTCGGGGTACCCATGTTTTGCCATTATCTAACCTCCTGTTTTAACCAGAAAGACTCCTTCAATCATAAGGTATTGTTTGACAATTCTTAGTGGGATTATCCAGTCTAAATTCGTGACATCTATATACACTGTGGAAAAATCGTGGTAGCTTGCAATAACGTTTTCCGTGGTATGGATTAATAAGTCATGAATTCACTTCAAATATGTAGTTAAATCTTAAATAATTTAATTTTGCAATTCCTTAGTAGTGTTTACTTTTAAATTCAAAGGAATTGTTTAATTTCCATCACTCCTTGAATAGATGGTTATTTATAATAACGGTCCAATCCCACTTCTATTGCCATTCGTGAGGCTTGAACCCGATCTTTCACACCTAATTTGGAATATATAATACTGACATAATTTTTAACTGTTTGTTCTGCAATATAAATTTTACGTGCAATTTCTTTATTATCATACCCCTGAGCCATCAAGCCGAGAATCTCCTTCTCTCTGGAGCTCATCTCTTTGAGCCATTCGGGAATCGGCTTTCCAGATTCCATTCGCATTTGAAGGTTACCGTGATCTATTCTATTAACTAACTTAACCGCAACCTTCGGCGCAATTAAAACTCCTCCGTGATAAATCGCACGGACTGCCGCAATTAATTCAGATGGAGGTATATCTTTTAAGATGTAACCAACTGCTCCTAATTTTAAAGCTTCTAATATATACTCATCATCATCAAAAGTCGTTAACATTAGTACCCGAATCTCCGGATACTTTTCTTTAATTATTCTAGTGCTTTCCACCCCGTTCATCTTAGGCATTCTAACATCCATTAATATTACATCCGGCTGTAATTTTTCTGTTAACTTCACAGCAGTAATTCCATCATGAGCCACTCCTACCACTACCATATCCTGTGCTCTGGTATTTAGAACTGTTTTTAAGCTTTCCACAAAAAGAAGCTGATCATCTACAAGCAAAACCTTAATTTTATCCATTTATCTTATTCGACTCCCTTCTCCAACAAATCTTGTGTTTCTCTTTTGAATTAACGCAAGAATTTAGCAATACTGCCTGATCCGAAAGAAGTATCATTGCCATGATATTATTGATAAAAGGTATCTCAATTTGGAGAGGCTTTCTTTTAACCAGAAACATTAAAAATGAAATTCGATGAACATATTTATTATAGCAAATTAGGATTTGATTGAACATGATAATTCCCCACTGCTTGTAAAAATTAGTTAAGGGCAGCATTAAATTAATGCTGCCCTTGTATCCTCACCAAGAGTAAATTGTAATTAGTGGCGATTCTTATAAGATATTAGTTTACATCCTCTTCAGCATATTAGTAATATATTTTAGAGAATATACAGCTGCCTCTCTCGGTGATGGAACTGGTAAACACTCGATTCCGAGAAAACCTTGATAATTTATTTCCTGCAATGTCTTTAAAATACTGCGAAAATTCATATGACCCATTCCCGGAGCCCAACGATTACTATCTGCTAAATGAAGATGAGCCAAATAGTCCGAATACTTACAAAGGGTTTTTGTAATAGATATCTCCTCAATGTTCATATGAAAGGTATCTAAATGCAAGCCCAAAAATGGAGAATCAACTTCTTGAATTAATTCAACAGTTTCTGCAGCATTATTCAAATAGTTTGATTCATAGCGGTTAATTGCTTCTAGAGTAAGCTGAGTTCCAAATTGTTTTGCAAACTTTACACATTCTATAAGAGCTTTAAGAATATAATCTTTAGCGGTTTGAACCTTTTCTACCTCAAGAGGTAGGGGCCCTTTAATCGTTCCAATAATCACTTTTGCTTTTAGTTCAGCAGCAAACCTAATTTGATTTTTTATACGCTCTATAGCTTTACGTCTAATTGACTCATCAGGAGACGAAAAATAGATCTGTTCATCTACATAAGCTTGACCCGTCCCAATAGTTGAAACTTTAATACCAGTTTCAAGCAAACCTTTCTTTAATAAAGAAAGGTCGATCTTCTTTGGATCACGAACGTGCAGTTCAACATAGTTAAAGCCTAAATCCTTGGCAATTCTAATTTGCTCAATATAATCACCCTGAAGCACAATAGGAGAAAATCTAGATCCAGGAGTTGATATCGTTAAACTTACATCCATACTATCACCTTATAATAATCATTTATCTTTTTATCCTTTAACTCCACCTTTAGTCATACCGCTCACAATATATTTTTGCAGAAATGAATAAAATACAATTGATGGAACACACGCGATCAGTGCTGCCGCCATTAAGGCTGGCCAGACCACTCGATATTCACCAACACTATTAGCAATTCCTAATGTAACTGTTGACATGGACTCAGATGAGGTTAGACAAAGCGCCCACAGGAGATCTCCCCATGCCAATAAAAAACTGAAAACTCCAGTAGCGACTATGCCGGGAAACGACAACGGTAATATAACTTTAAAAAAAGCAGTAAACTTAGTACAACCATCGACGAGAGTAGCTTCATCTAGTTCACGAGGAATACTGTCAAAGTATCCTTTTAACATCCAGGTACAAAATGGTAACGCAACTGCAGTATAACCAAGAATTAGAGCTAAGTGTGTATCATATAATTGAAATTTATTTAAGACCTTAAAATACGGCCCCACTAATAAAACACCGGGGATCATCTGTGTGCATAACACAAAACCCATAAAAAATTTACGTAACGGAAAACGAAATCGGGAAACACTATAAGCTGCCAACCCACCAAATAACGTGGAAAAGATTGCAGTTGGTCCAGCTGTAAGTAAACTATTCTTAAAATAAATTAAAAACGGTTTCATTTGCCACATGTATCGAAAACCAAAAGTCGTTATTTTTTTGGGAAACCAAGTTGGCGGAATAAGTAAAGCCTCTTGTTCACTTTTAAGCGATGTTATAATCATCCATAGGATCGGAAAAAGCACATAAATTAAAACTACAGCAAGCAACAGATAAATAACTATTTTCCAATTAAACCTAACTTTTTTCGATATTTGTTTCATAGCGTTTTCTCCTCCCACTAGTCTGCCAAAATTCCTTTTATATAAGGGATACTAATTATAAGCATCAGTACACTCATAATTACTGCAATGGCTGAGGCATAGTCAAACTGAAAGAATTCAAAGTACTGTTTAAATACGAAGGATACCAATACTTCGGTTAATGATCCGGGTCCACCCCCAGTCATCGTTTTGACTAGGTCAATTTGGCGGAATTCCCATACAGTGGTTAGCGCTAAAACCACTATGATATTTTTCTTTAAGTTAGGTAAAGTTAAATAAATAAATTTCTGCCAAGAATTTACTCCATCTATGGTTCCAGCCTCATAAATATCAGAGTCAATAGACTGCAAGCCAGTAAGCATAATTAACATAACATAAGGAAACCCTCGCCATATATTTGCCATAATAATACTAAACAAAGCAATTGATTTTGAGCTTAACCATAATACTGGCTCCTCAATCAGGCCGACTCGTAGCAAAATTGAGTTAATAATACCGGAAATCGGATTGTACATCCAACGCCAGGTTGCTCCAGTAACTACACTCGGAATCATCCAGGGTAATAACACTAACACTCGGAAAAATTTTCTTCCTTTTATTTTTTGATTCAACAATAGGGCAACTGATAATCCTAAAACTAAATCCCCTATAACCGATATGGGTACAAAAATCAGTGTATTTTTAAAACTATTCCAAAACTCGGGATCCTTAAACAAACGAACATAATTATCAAAAGTAAAGTTGAAATTATTCAATTCAATCCCAAAACTCGTCAGCAATGTCGAGACCATTGGAAATAACAATACAAAAAAAAGAACTAATGCAGCTGGAAGCAATAATAGATACGCCAGCAATTTATCGCTAAGAGAAAATCTCATCTCTAGCCCTCCATTTTGAGGACGGAGGATAAACAAAACTCATCCCCCGTCCATACAACAGTTAAATTACTTATAACGAGCAATAATAGAATTTACTTTGGCGGATGCATCTTTCAAAGCCGCTTCTGGAGTCTTCTGTTTAGTCAAAGCTTCTTGAGTAGCAATAATTATTGCGTCATTGACTTCGTTCATACCAATAAACATAGGCATTGCTTTCCCATAAGGAATTTGTTCTGAAATAACATTGCCAAATTTATTATTTTTAATTAATTCCGACTCCCCGACATCAATACGGGCAGAAGTAACACCATTATCTATGAAAAATTTGGTCTGAACCTCTTTACTGGTTAAATATTTCACAAATTCCCAAGCTTCTTCTTTAACTTTTGTATTTGCACTTATGCCCCAAAAGTCCATTTGGGAGAAGGTAACTTTATTTTTACCTACAGGTAATGGCGCACATTTTAGAACTTCGGGCGCTTTTAAACTTGGATTAAGTTGATCCACGATGGATATAGTAAAACCAGAACCAAATTGCATTGCCACTTTTTCTTGAGAGAAATATGTACGAACATCCTGTGCAGACATTTCGTTCGGTGCTGGTGGAGTTACACCATCTTTTATATATAAATCAACAAAAAACTCAAATGCTTCAATAGATTCTGGTGAATCCAGTTTCGATTTGGTCATATCTTCATTGAAAATATCTCCGCCAAATGACCATAGGATCGGAAAGAACCTACTAATTAAAGAAGCACTCTTATTCGCTACCATACCAAATCCCCATTGGTCTTTACCATTAGTTAACTTCTTGGCATATTCGCGAAATTCTTCCCAAGTTGTTGGAGGCTTATTAGGATCTAAACCCGCTTGCTTAAAAAGTCTCGGGTTGTAAAAGAGCACAATGGATTGGGCATTATCAGGCATAGCTCTCATTTGACCATAGTAATTACAGATTTGTTTCGGACCGTCAGCCCATTGATCTAAAAAGTTTTTATCTTCTTTTTCAATCAGATCATTTAGATTCAATAGATAACCTTTAGCAATATAAGGTGGAATGTCTTGTATTTCACAATGAACTACATCCGGTGCATTTTTAGCTTCAGAAGCAATAATAAACTTATTTGATTTATCTTTATGGGCAACCGGTTCAAAACGAATTTCTACTTCGGGATGAAGTTTTTCATAATCCGCTTTCACTTCTTTTAGACATTTAAGCCAGACATCTTCGGTCATGTGCCAATCCTGAAAACGCACTACAGTTTTTGCAGAACTTGCTACACTAGAAAAACAGAGAATAATAAGCAACACAAAAATCATCGATTTTTTAAACATTTTTCATAAAACCTCCTCATATTTTCTGTAATGGGTTAGGACCTGTAAAAATAGGTTTGCGTCTCTCTTCACCTCCTTTAGTAGCCTCCATAACTATCCAAAATATCATAAAGAGAAGGAATTGCCTAGTAAAATTATCTTACATATAATTCTTAACATCATTTTAAATATATCATTACCCGTTTTTATTGTCATCTGACTGTGGTACTATATATGTCCTTCTTTTTTTCCGTCTTATAGTACTACGGTACTTTTTTTCATAAAAAAAAGCTCCATGTAAATTTGGAGCTAGCAATTATTAACATTTTCATCAGTCAATATCTTTCTATGATTAATACCTTTTGCGTTGTCATTGATTTTT
>DIPO01000073.1:23858-32316 GCA_002427045.1 Firmicutes bacterium UBA5486 | reverse complement strand
GGACACAACGCAAAAAGCTTGATTAAGTGTTCTCTAATTTATATTAACAATTTATTTATCCATATCCTTCAGCAAACGGAAGCCATGCGGAAAGAAAAAAACCTTCTCCTGGTTTACTAAAAATCTCCAATTCTCCCCCCAATTTTTCAATGCGTTCCCGCATACCCATTAGCCCAAATCCTGTTTGAAGTTGACTAGTTCCGATGCCATTATCTTTAATTGAAATAATTACCCCTTTCCCTTTACAGGCCATAGAGATAATAATCTTAGTAGCAAGTCCATGACGCATAGCATTAGTAATACCTTCCTGAACCAACCGATACGCAGTTAAATCAGCTTCCGGACCGAAAGTTAAAGGAGCATCACCCATATTCAACGTAACATCAATATTAGTTGCTTTAGTAAATGTTTTGACCAAGTGAAAAATGGCTTTAAGTCCAGTCATTTCAGCAATTTCCGTTGGACGTAACGCTTGTAATGCCCTTCTAACCTCAGATAGACCTGCTTTAGCTTGATCACGAGCTAAAACTAAATGCTCTATAAGAGTTTTTCGATCACCTTTAGTCAAATCCAAGGCTGCTTCTAACATCATTATCAAATTTGTAAGTGTATAAGCTAAAGTATCGTGAATTTCCCTAGCTAACCTCTTTCGTTCAGATAGTTCCGCTTGTTGTTCAGCCATAACCGCATATTCCTGGAGCTGTAAATTCGCCTGTGCTAAATTTAAAGATGCTTCATGTAACTTCTGGTTTAACTCGGCATAGGAAATTTGGCTATTATTTTGAATTCTCAAAAATACACCTAAAACGAAAACCATCCCAACATATACGATCATCGAAATCAAATCGTGAGTTGAAGGTACTGGCATTAATATATTCCAAGCAGTAATCGTTCGTTGTGATACTATAATTAACACGCTTACTAAAAAAGCAAAGATCACCCCATGCCACAACTCTGAAATGTAGATACTAGCTTCAATAACTAAAGATGACAAGAGAGTAATTTCTACTCCAAGATAGTTTCCCAAAGGCAACCCTATTACCCATAAAATTGTAGCCTTAAAGATAAAAAGGAACCATAAGATTCCTTTTTTGCGGCAAATAGGGATAATAAACGTTATCATCAATGAAATTGTAAGTAATATTCCAAAATTTCTGATCCAGTCTTGGGGAAAAGACACCACTTCTATCTGACAATGAAATTGAAAGTACGCCGCTATATGAGCTAAAAATATAAGAATTGTGGTAACAATACGAATCATATTTTTGGACATCGTCAACCCTCTGTCTGGAATTAATTAGTATTTATTATTATAAACTTAGACCAATTGGCTGTCAAGCGCCCCAACAAAGCTAGAGTTTATAATCACCTCGCTGCTTGTCGATTAACACCAACTTATATTTTTACTAAATTACTAGCCAAGTGGAGATTATTATTGCTTAGCATCTATTTTTTTAGTTTTTTTTGGATCTTAGCCCAAGTATCACGGAGAGAAACTGTCCGATTAAATACCAACTTTTCTGCTGTAGAATCCGGATCCAGACAGAAATAACCTTGCCTTTCAAACTGATACTTGCTTTCCAGGGCTGCTCCTTTCAGACTAGGCTCTACCAGACAAGAAGTTAAGACCTCTAAAGAATCGGGATTCAGGCAACTTTTAAAGTCCTCTTCTGCACCCGGATCTTCTGTAGTAAATAAATGGTCATACAATCGTACTTCCGCCGGATGGGCATGGGAAGCTGAAACCCAATGCAAAGTAGCTTTTACCCTGCGACCGTCCGGAGCCGATCCTCCACGGGTCTCGGGATCATATGTACAGCGTAGTTCAATAATTTCTCCATTTTCGTCTTTGATCACATCAGTACATTTTATAAAATAACCGTAACGCAAACGCACTTCACGTCCGGGAGCAAGGCGATAAAACTTCCTTGGTGGATCCTCACGGAAATCATCTTCTTCAATATAGATTACTTTGGAAAAAGGTATCTTACGTGTCCCCATTGATGGATCTTCAGGATTATTTATTGCTTCCAATTCTTCTACTTGATCTTCCGGATAATTTTCGATTACTACCTTTAAGGGACGTAAAACCGCCATTTTCCTTGGTGCACGTTTATTCAGATCCTCCCGGAGACAATGTTCAAGTAGAGCAATATCTACCGTACTATTGCTTTTTGCCACTCCAATCCGTTCGCAGAAATCACGGATCGATTCTGGTGTATAGCCTAATCGTCTCAATCCGGCAATCGTTGGCATCCGTGGATCGTCCCATCCTGCGACAAAGCCACCCTCTACCAGTTGCAAAAGTTTTCTTTTACTCATTACTGTGTAAGTCAGATTTAACCGAGCAAACTCAATCTGCTGCGGATTACTAGGAACAGGAAGCTGTTCCAAAAACCAATCATACAATGGGCGATGATCCTCGAATTCTAAAGTACAGATCGAATGGGTAATCATCTCCAGGGCATCAGATAAAGGATGTGCATAATCGTACATCGGATAGATACACCACTCATCACCCGTACGATGGTGAGTAGCACGTAATATCCGGTAAATAACCGGGTCACGCATATTCAGATTTGGAGATGACATATCAATCTTAGCACGAAGCACCCGGGAGCCATCCGGAAACTCACCGGCCCGCATCCTTCTAAAAAGATCAAGATTCTCATCCACAGTACGTTCCCGATAAGGGCTGTTTTTCCCAGGTTGGGTTAAAGTCCCCCGGTACTCCCGGATCTCCTCAGCACTGAGATCACAAACATAAGCCTTACCTTCTTTAATTAAAGTTTCAGCATACTCATAAAGCTGTTCAAAATAATCAGAAGCATAATAAAGGTGTTCCCCCCAGTCAAACCCAAGCCATTTTACATCCCTTTGGATGGAATCCGTATATTCCACATCTTCCTTACTAGGGTTAGTATCATCAAACCGCAAATGACAACGGCCATTATTCTCGGCAGCTAAGGTAAAATTTAAGCAGATCGATTTAGCGTGTCCAATATGGAGATAGCCATTGGGCTCCGGTGGAAATCTAGTTATAACCTGCCCATCATTTTTATTGTTTTTTAAGTCTTCAGCAATAATATTGCGGATAAAATTTGGTACTGGAGTATAATCGGACATACTCATCTATGACTCCCTTCTTCCGTACAAGATATTTCCTTCACAATTCGAGTCTTACTCTACTTTTTCCTGCTTTGCAACCTAAATGTTATTTCTTTTTCTACCCACTATGTACTGTTTATCTATTTATCATTTTATCATTTGAGATAATTGTAGCATTAATATCTTACATTTTACACATTTTAAGTAAAGTCCGTTCTAAATTAATCTTTTAAATACTAAACACTAAGGAACAACCCTGCTAAATCTGGAAGGCACAAATAAAGCCTACATAAATGAGGGAATTGAATTATGCAATTCCTTAAAATATATAATAGCTTTGTAGAATAATATGCACTATCTATAAGAACTTTATTAAATAGAGAGCATTCTTGTCGCTATTCATTGATCGCTTATTACTCGTTTTGAATAACAGCTATTTTACATCCAGTAAATAATAAATCTGGCTTGACCTTTGCTTAAAAGGTGCAAAATGTAAGATTTACGATTCTTTAAAAAATAAATTGCATAAAAAAGACCGCCCTCTTACAGGCGGTAAAAAAAGAGAGAACCTTTTTCGGATAAATAAACTTTTGGACAAATCCCTTCATTAGAATCCAAGTAATTCCATATGTTTCCCAATATGTTTTTCTAAAAACTGATTATATAATTCTTCATTCCGGCGCAAGCATTCATAGATACGATCTCTGAAAATATACTTTCCATTTTGATCCTTAGCTAATAAAATCAGTCCATAAGTGATATGAATAATTTGTCTGGAATCATCTTCCTCCATCAGCCTTGCTAGTTCCTTGTCACTTAATTTGTTTATATCCGGAACCCGTTTAGGATCAGCAGAAACAACATAATATTTTCTCGCCTCTTCCTGATGTTTAAAAGCAAACTCATGCATTTCACGGTATAAACTAGGTTCAGCAGCAATAATCACTTTTACCGCTTCTAACCAGTTAGTTCCGGCGGTTTTAACATGAACATGGCCCTTACTCTCCCGGCCAATCACCGGAAAAGCAGCAAATTTATCGCTTCCTGAATGAACACTGAGTTTATAACCAAAATGCTCAGCAATTTTTGTATGTTCTTTGTATTCTACTTCAAACTGTTTTAAATCTCCAATATAGTCGATCGCCTTCTGAAACTCGCCGCAAAATCGTGGAGCCATACTATTAATCTTTACCCCGGCCGTAGTCAGTTGTTCGGCCACAAAGAAATGAGAGAGCGGATCTGTAGGGGTTGCAGTTTCATCAATGGAAACCTCAAAATCAATTTTACCTTGAAGCGGCTTAATAAACTGATTATAGACCTTAAGTGCAAAGTTTATTGCTTGCTGATAGATCGCCACATTGAATTTGAGCGCCTCAGGCGTAAAGGTCAGAGTTAAACCGGTCTTTAGTTTAAAAGTTTTATCCAGAAACTGTTTCTCCAGTTTTTCTTGCTCCCTACCCTCTAAAGACTGATAGATTTTCTCAATCTCTGCCGTCTGTTCAGAAGATAAATTATTAATATGCTCGGAGCAGTCAAGAGTGATCATGGTGTAACCATAATCTAAAGCCATCTGAATATCATCCAAGGCTTTTAAGTGATCACCATCAGCCCCATAGCCCTCTCTATAATCCTCCTGAAAAACTGCCCAGACTGCATCTGCAAGCACCTGGCCATAATCCCGCCCCGTTAAATTTAATTCCCGGATCGACTGTTGTGCTAAGACTGGGCGGACTGAAGGGTATTTTTTGAATAATTTAAGATGGCCGGGAGAAGCCAGCCCTAATCGATCACCAAGCCCAAAAGTGGTTTTATATTCGGCTAAAGAAATCGGGTTGGTGAATTCAAAATACTTCCGGATTACTTTACTATTCTCTACTGTTAGCTCACATTCTTTGATCTTTAAATCATTTTGCGTTTTTTCTACTCCTGTGAGTTCATTGTAGATCTTCCCACTATTACCAGCCGCCACTAATTTTTTCTCTGCTCCGGTTCGAAACATAAATAAAACTGTACCTTCAGAATCATGAAGAGAATCTGGATAAATTCCCCACTCCGGATTAGAGGTGGCGGTCTTTTTTAGGTCTGATGCCCCTTTTTTCTCTGCTATTTGCTGATAAAACAAAGTCAAATCACTCATTGTACCATCGCCTCCATTTATATTAATTGGGGAATTACATAATTTAATAAGCATAATTGTTGAATAAAGTAGATAATTATGCATTCCGCCATATTAAAGAAAACCTACTGAAAATTCTCCTTTAAAGCCCACAGCCCTAAAGCCGGATTGCTGATATAAAAGATCTCTTCCCCATTATCCAAGGTGTTAAAACCATCTTTTAATTGATCCGGATTATATTTTGCTAAAGCCTCATCCAAAGAGAGATAAGCAAAATTTACCTGTTCAATCTCTTCCTTACTCAAATGTCCAGGAGCATAGGTGATCTTAAACCTACCCTCAGAAGAGCCATGAATCAGATGAGCTGCTGCTGACAGGTTATTCTTTAAATCTTCTTCTTTTTCAACTAATTCCAGAACACGCTTACTTCCTACATATCCATATTTACGGATTAAAACATCAATGGTCTGATCTTCTCCGAATTGTTTTAAACCGGGAGCAAGAATCAATAGCTCACCATCATCGGCAATTGCCATCCTTGTTCGATAAATTGCCTTATTACCCAGCCAAGTACTTTTAAACTCTCCGGGTTCAAGATAAACCACTACTTTTGTTAAAGGCTTATCCAACAAATCCAGATTCTGTTTCTGGCTTTCTTTTACTGCTTCTTCAAAAATACGACGGTTTCGACCCATAAACAAACCATTAATCGTCGTTTCCGTACCTTGGGTAGTTGTTACTGTTAAAATGTATTGTAAAGGAATCTCTTTAAGAAAATGTTCTTCCGCATAATCAAAGACCTTACGTACTGGCGTATTATCTCTACCCATCATTCGTTCCATACCATAAGCCGCACCTAAAAAATGGGATTTATTGATAATATCCACGCCGCCACACCCGACAAAAATATTTTTACTATAGTTGGCCATTCCTACGACTTCATGGGGAACCACCTGTCCCACAGAGATGATTAAATCATAACTTTTATCCAATAACCTTCTATTGATCTCAACACCAATCGGATAGGATACTAAACCACCTGAGGCCTCGGAAACAAAATCCGCGGGCACCTCGCCAATTCTCACTACCTCGTTCCGCCAATCATGCACCAAATAACATTGATCTGGGATTTCAGGACCAAACATGGCCTCTCTTTGTTCAGGACTCATCGCAACATGCGTTCCTAAGGCAGGCATAATCTCCACCTCTGTTTGTGGTGACAGAGCCTTGTAAAGTAATTGCACGATCAGCCCCGCTTTAGAATGAAAACGGGTAAAATCCGGTGGTAGCAATAAGACTTTCCGGGGTTGAACAGTTAAGCTGCTTAACCAGTTCTTTATTTCTAATTCTAAACGTTTACGATCTATCTTCTCGTTTCTCAGAATTACTTCTCTCATCCTCATCCCTCACCTAAAATCATTTTTCTACATACTCTCATGAGACGTAATTATTAAAACCTAGCAACACCTAGGGCCCGAGGTCGATCTTCCCAGACCCCCATGTAAGATTTAAAATGTAAACCTTGGAAGCCCCTCACTTCTTTATCTGAAGCAAGGGCAGACCAAAAAGGCCTGCCCGTTTCATCATTGAGTTTATACCGTATAGGTAGAAGCTGAAGTACTTCCCCCTGTACCGGTCCAATTTGTATGGAAGAACTCACCTCGCGGCTTGTCAACCCGTTCGTAAGTATGAGCTCCAAAATAGTCTCTCTGTGCTTGCAACAGATTAGCCGGGAGCCTTTCACACCGGTAACCATCATAATAACAAAGTGCAGTAGTGAAAGCTGGAACTGGCAGCCCATTTGTCAGAGCTGTAGCACACACTTTTCTCCAGCCCTCTTGGCAAAACTCCACCTTTTCCTTGAAAAAGGGATCTAATAACAGGTTGGGTAGTTCCGGATTCTTATCAAAGGCTTCTTTTATTTTCCCCAAGAAGGTTGATCTAATGATACAACCGCCTCGCCACATCAGAGCAATCCCGCCATAATTCAGGTGCCAACCATAAGTTTTAGCCGCCGAGCGCATCAGAGTATAGCCCTGGGCATAAGATACAATCTTGGAAGCATAGAGTGCCTTTCTAATATCTTCAATAAAGGCTTTTTTATCCCCTTTAAAGCTGGGCTTAGGACCCTGTAGAACCTTGGAAGCTGCAACACGCTCTTCTTTCATCGCTGAGAGGCAGCGGGAAAAGACAGCTTCCCCAATCAGCGTTAGAGGAATACCTTCATCAAGGGCAGTAATTCCTGTCCATTTTCCGGTACCTTTTTGTCCGGCAGTATCTAGAATCTTGTCCACCAAGGGCGCACCATCCTCATCTTTTTGCGCAAGGATATCTCCGGTGATCTCAATTAAATAACTATTAAGCTCGCCCTCATTCCACTCCTTAAAGACCTCATGCATTTCATCAGGTGTCATTCCTAAAAGATCTTTCATCAGATGATAGGCTTCGCAGATTAATTGCATATCACCATACTCAATACCATTATGAACCATCTTTACAAAATGGCCAGCGCCATCCTCACCTACCCAATCACAACATGGACTGCCATCCTCAACCTTGGCGGCAATCGCTTGGAAGATTGGTTTAACATGAGGCCAGGCTGCTGGTGAGCCGCCAGGCATCAGACTTGGTCCCAAGAGAGCACCCTCTTCACCACCGGAGACCCCGGTACCAATATATAATAAACCCTTCTCTTCAACATGTTTGGTCCGCCGAATCGTATCAGGGAAATGCGAGTTACCACCATCGATAATAATATCACCGGGTTCCAGATGCGGAATTAGTAATTCAATAAAATCATCCACTGGTTTTCCTGCCTTAACCATCAGCATAACCTTACGAGGTTTTTTCAAATTTGCCACTAATTCTTCTAATGATTGGGCACCAATAATATTTTTACCCTTAGCCCGGCCTTCCACAAATTTGGTAACCTTTGATACGGTCCGGTTAAAAACCGCTACAGTATAACCTTTACTCTCCATATTCATTACTAGGTTTTCTCCCATGACCGCTAGGCCAATCAAGCCAATATCCGCTTTTGACATTATTTCTCCCCCTTAAGCAAAATTTATTGTTAGACAAGAAGCAGTATTAACCGCCCCTTGAATCACACAGAATTATTAACCTCTACCTAGAAAATAGCCCTAGTTGATTCATCTGGTCTTGATAAAATCACTTCGTGTTAATTAGGATACCAGCATGAACAACTAATTAAAGCGCCTCTGGAGCTTGTCG
>DIPO01000073.1:0-23759 GCA_002427045.1 Firmicutes bacterium UBA5486 | reverse complement strand
TAAAGCGCCTCTGGAGCTTGTCGACTCACCTGGCTTATATTTTCATCATTTCATGTGCGCGGGCAGTAGCCAGCGTGAGCGACTACTTGTAAATTCATAATGTTTCTCGTAGCTAGCCTCTCATAGTGAATGATAACCCATACAAACGATAGTAAATCTAAACCTCTTAAAATTTAGCAGTATTATTATTCTTCATAAATCGGGAGTAATACAATTTTCTTACTTGCCACTTTTATATCAGCTCTGTACTCCCTCTAGTTACAAGCGATGGAGTAAGAAGTATTTTCTTGGATACTTGTTTGCCCTGAAGTACATTAATAAGGACTTCTACTGCTTGCCGTGCCATTGCTTCTGCCAGATTATCTATAGATGATAAAGTAGGAGTTGCCGTCTGGGCAAGAATAGAATTATTATACCCAATTACAGCTACATCCTGAGGAATTCTATAACCTAATTCTGTAAGCGCTTTCATCGCACCTACTGCCGTAAGATCCTCTCCACAAATAATAGCTGATACCTTTCGTTTTTCCGCCATTAATTGATGGATACCATCTCCCCCGCCTTCTAATGTACGGGAAACTTCAATCACATTATTAGAATCCAGACCATTTTCCTTCATCCCCTGCACAAAGCCCTCAAGTTTGGCAATTCCGCTGGCACTTTTGACATCAGTAAAGTAATAGATATCCTTTCGTCCTCGACTTACCAGATAATTAACGGCTTTTCTAACTCCATAGGAGTCATCACAGAGAATTGAATAAATGTTATCCCCGTCCAGTAAACTATTGACTAAAATTACTGGTACACTTGTACTGGCCTCTAATATATGTTTATTTCCAGTATGTTCTTTAAAGACAGAACCAATTAAAATTAAACCATCTACCTGCTTTTCTAACATTACACGGAGGTATCGTTTTTTTTCGCCCAATTCACCACCAGTATTCGATAAAATTACATTATAACCAAAATCAGTGAATTGACGTTCTATCGTATAAATAATATTAGCAAAATGAAGATCCCGGACATCAACAGTTAAAACTCCAATAGTCTTCATTGAGTTTACTACCAAGCCCCTGGCAACCGCATTGGCAACAAAATTGGTCTGTTCTAAGATCTTTTCTACTTTTTGCCTGGTCTCGATCTTCACCTTTTCCGGTTGGTTAATAACCCGGGAAACTGTAGCAATCGAGACTCCGGCCAAATCAGCAATATCCTGCATCTTCATATGCATCACCATCACCCCGCAGGAGATAAGTAAAATAATCAATTCTGTAAACGCTTACATCTTTAAGTATAATACTTTTTTCCTCTTTAATCAAGATTGTTAAACTATTTTTTAATAATTTAGGGGATTACCTCAAGCGTGTATTTGATCAATTAGGAAAATGCCTTTGAGGTTTGTCGACTTCCCTAGCTTTTGATTTAATCACTTCGTGATGTTAAGATAACCGGCATGAGCGACTAGGTAGGCGGCATGAACGACTTACCCACCGGGGCTTTTTCATTATCTCATGTGCGCAGGTGGTAGCCAGCGTGAAATACTTAGAAAAATGGGCGCCCAAACGGCGCCCATTACTTGTCATATTATTCTTCTATTACCTAAGCTGCTTCTAGCATAACACCTGCCGCAGTCAGATCATTTAAAATCCAAATTGCTTCTTCAAGATAAATATCGGAACTAATCTGTTCCAACCACTCCTGGTTAGTCTCTTTTCTTATTGAATCCTTTAATTCTTTCTCAAGCATTTGAAAGTTGAAAGCTTGCTCCCGGGGTTTTAGATCATCCAATTTTTCTGCCTTTAACTGATTCATCTTCTGTTTTTCCAGAAATTCAGAGATTTTCAAAGGCTGGACACTCTGTTCTTTTTGTTCCTTAACTTGAGCAATACTCTGCTTTACCAGATCAAAATTTGGATTGGACGCTATCCGTTGCTCACTGTTCTTTCTTAAATCTTCCAATCTCCAATGCTGTCCATCCCACTTTTTATATGACAATGGTTTTACTTGATCCCAGGGCATAGCATAATCTAAGCTCTTCTCCCCAATATCTAGGTAAGCATAAGGATCAGGAAGTGCAATATCAGCACTTACGCCCTTATACTGTGTGGATCCTCCATTGATCCGATAAAATTTTTCGATAGTTAATTTCAAAGAACCTAATGGTTTGTATTCAGAGGACCGCGGATAAATATAATCCAAAAGATAATCCAGATCTACTAACTCCTGGACCGATCCTTTACCAAAAGAGGTACTGCCAACCACTACTGCACGCCCATAATCCTGAAGAGCAGCAGCTAGGATCTCCGAGGCTGAAGCACTGAGCGAATTAATCATCACTATTAATGGGCCATCATAGACAATTCCCCGATCCGGATCATTAAGCGCCTTGATCTTCCCTTTTTGGTCTTTAACCTGTACTATAGGACCGGATTCAATAAAAAGGCCAGCCATCTTCACTGCATCATCAAGAGCGCCTCCACCATTATTTCTAAGGTCAAGAATAACCCCGTCTACCTTCTCCTTTTTCAGCTTCTCAAGTTCAAGCTTAACATCTCCGGCAGAAGTTCTCCCCCCACGTTCAAAATCATGATAAAAAGAAGGAAGAGAAATATAGCCAAATTTTTTGCCATTCTTCTCCGTCTCAATCACTAGTGATTTAGCATAACTCTCTTCTAAAACAACAACATCACGGATAATGGAAATGACTTCAATCTGACCTTCCGGTTTTTTTACCGTCAGAATTACTTCAGTCCCTTTTTTTCCGCGAATATATTTTACTACCTCATCTACAGGCATATTCGCCAAATCAATCGGCTCTTCATCCTTTTGAGCTACTTTCAAAATCAGATCGCCAGCTTTTAATTGGCCTTGACGCCAGGAAGGGCCTCCCGGCACAATACTGACTACTTTTATATAATCTCCCTCTTCTTGAAGAAGTGCCCCGATTCCCTCCAGCATTCCGGTCATTTCAATCTCAAAATCCTCCTGGGCCTTAGGTGCAAAATAATTAGTATGGGGATCAAAACTTCCTGCTACAGCATTCAAATATCTATGGTAGCGTTCCTCTGATTTCTCCTGGAGCAACCGGTCAAAAGTTCTATTGAAATCCTTCTGTACTTTTGCCCGCGCCTTGGCCTCAATCTCCGGTTGAAATGGTTTTTTCATAATAGAAGCAAATTTCTCTTCCAGCTTGGTATCTTTCGCTTCCTGTTCTAGAAGAAGATCCATATATACATTAAGGGTCTGATATTTCACCATTTTTTCCCATAAAACCTTAAGTTCCTGACTATCTTGGGGATAATCTCTTTTTTCTGCATCAAGTTCTAAATATTCATTTTCCGTAAAATTAAGTGGCTCCTGCAAATACTCATCTATAAAACCTTTTACTTCCAGAATCCGCTTTTGCAAAATCTTCCACGAAACAGTAACAAACTCGGTGGTTCCATTACGTAATTCATCATCAATTTTAAATTTAAACGCAGCCAATTCTTTTAAATCCGTTTGCGTAAAAAACCGTTTATTATAATCAAGGTTATTAATATAAAGCGTATAAACTTTCTCCGATAAATCATTTCCCAGTTTCATTGGAGAATAGTGCCAGCTAGCCAGAGAACTTACAATTAACTGGCTTAAAGCCTGATCCTTACTAAGTTCTTGCCCTGTTAGGGTAGAAGTAAATAAAATTAGAATCAAAACAATACTTAAGATCACCGGAATTAAACGTAAAACTCGACGTTTCATCTATTATTATCCCCTTATCTTTATCTTACTTTAAGGAATTGCATAATTTAATTATTTAAGATTTAACCACTATAGATTGTGGTTAAATACAAGCTTAGGTAATTATGCAATTCTCTCACTTATTTTATCTGAGGGAATTACGTAGGCATCCACTTATCCACAGAAAGAAACAAAGAATTACAGTTAATTTTAATAATATCAAAGTAGTAAATGGACGTCAACTTATAATAAATACCGTAATTGGCTAAGAACAGAATCAATTTCTCTTGACTAAAAAAAATTCCTAAGTTATAATTTGTTATCAGATTAGGGAATTGTATAATACATCTCGTAACTCGTAGCTGGCCGCTCATCACTCGTGTTGAATGACAACCTTTGCACGCTATTCCGCTATTTTCTTGCTTACATCCCAGCAATAGTTTTTAGTTTGTCTTGATACCCCAGCTAATCTGTGATGAAGCACACACAATTATCCAATCCCTTAATAGTATTGACCTCCGTACAACTGGCGGATCAAGTGGAACCAACCACTAGGGAGTATGGAGTTAATTAGCCGACCGCCTGGGCACAATATGTCCGGGCGGTTTTTTTATTCCCGCCCGAAAAGGAGGAGTTCATTTATGAATCCATGGCGTAATTTTAAAGGTGAGACCTGGCGGGAGAAGATTGATCCTTCTAATTTTGTCCGCCACAATTATCAACCGTATTATGAAGAACCATCTTTTCTCTCTGGCCCCTCGGCCCGGACTGAGCGGCTCTGGAAGAAATGCCAGGGACTAATGGATGAGGAAAGAAAAGCAGGAGGCGTATTAGAGATCGATACCAAGCAAGTAGCTGGTGTTACTGCTTGGGGCCCTGGTTTTATCGACAAAGATAATGAAGTTATCGTGGGCCTCCAGACTGATAAACCATTAAAACGTTTAGTCAATCCCTGGGGCGGTTGGCGGATGGTGGAAGCCGCCTGTAAAGCCAGGAAAGTTGATCCTGATCCAGGAATGGCGAAAATCTTTACGACCTATCGCCGGACACAGAATGAAGCAATCTTCCGGATCTATACCCCGGCTATGCGGCAAGCACGACACCTAGGGATTATTACCGGGCTTCCCGATGCCTACGGCCGCGGGCGGTTAATCGGTGATTATCGGCGGGTACCCCTCTATGGCACTGCTTTTCTGATGGAAGAGAAAAAGAAGGATCTCTACGCTTTAGACAATGTAGATGACTCTACCATTCATTTACGGGAGGATATTGCCGATCAAGTGCGGGCTTTGGAACGGATGGCGGAAATGGCCCAATCTTATGGTTTTGATATTACACAGCCAGCTGCCAATGCCCAGGAAGCAGTACAGTGGCTGTACCTTGCTTATCTGGCAGCGGTCAAAGAACAGAACGGTGCTGCCATGTCCCTTGGCCATAATAGTCCTTTCCTGGACATTTATATCCAAAGAGATCTGGCCGAAGGAACCCTCACTGAAGAAGGGGCTCAGGAACTCATTGACCAGCTGGTTATAAAGCTCCGTTTGGTCAGACATCTTCGTACTCCGGCATATGATGAACTTTTTGCCGGCGATCCGGTTTGGATTACAGAAGCGGTCGGCGGAATGGGCGAAGACGGGCGGCCACTAGTAACCAAGACCGATTACCGCTGGTTGCATACATTAAGAAACTTGGGGCCCGCTCCTGAACCAAACCTTACGGTATTATGGAGTCCCAGATTGCCTAAACCATTCCGGGAATACTGCACCAATCTCGCAATCGAGACTTCTACCCTGCAGTTTGAAAATGATGAGTTAATGAGACCGATCTTTGGTGATGATTATGCCATCTCCTGTTGTGTCTCTGCTACCCGGATCGGCCGGGATATGCAATTCTTCGGCGCCCGGGTTAACCTGGCCAAAGCTTTACTGCTAGCCATTAATGGCGGGCGTGATGAAATAACCGGTGAACAGGTACTTGAGATCCCCACCTTAGAAGGGGAGGAACTGGATTGGCATCAAGTCTGGGAAAATTATGAGCAAGTCTTAACCTGGCTTGCTACCCTGTATAGCCGTACTATGAATTGCATCCATTATATGCATGATAAATATAATTACGAACGAATGCAAATGGCTTTGGTTGATTCTAATCCCCACCGGCATATGGCCTTTGGAGTAGCCGGCCTTTCTGTTGTTGCTGACTCCTTAAGCGCCATCCGCTATGCCAAAGTCAAACCGCTTAGGGATGAGAATGGAATAGCTAAGGACTTTAAGATCGAAGGTGAATTCCCTTACTTTGGAAATGATGATGACCGGGTAGATGGGTTAGCTATTAAAGTCCTGCGTTACTTCTATTCTGCTCTGGCCCAGCAACCAATTTACCGGAATGCCAAACCCACAATGTCCATTCTTACTATTACTTCTAATGTTGTTTATGGTAAAAAAACCGGAGCCACTCCTGATGGACGAAAAGCAGGTAAACCATTTGCTCCCGGAGCCAATCCCATGCATGGCCGGGAACACTGCGGAGTAGTCGCTGCCATGCGTTCTTTATCCAAACTACCCTATGAAATCTGCCTGGATGGAATCTCCTATACCTTTTCTATTACCCCCCGGGCCCTGGGCCGCAGCCCGGAAGAACGGGTGGAAAATCTCGCAGGCCTTGTTGATGGTTACTTTGGAACAAATGGACACCATATAAATATCAATGTGTACAGCCGTGAAACTCTGGTCGAAGCAATGGAACATCCGGAACTGTATCCTAATCTAACAATCCGGGTCTCTGGTTATGCAGTACACTTTGTTAAACTCAGTAGAGAACAGCAATTAGAGGTTATTGAGAGAACCATTTACGGTAGAATGTAAATGCAGGCTGAGGTGAAACATATGGGGCGGATCCAATCTATTCAAAGTTTTAGTACACTGGATGGGCCGGGCACCAGATGTGTGGTATTCTTCCAAGGCTGCCCGGTCGGCTGCCTCTTCTGTCATAATCCGGAATCTTGGGATGCTGAAGGGGGAGAAAATATTGACCCGGAGGATCTCCTCCTTCGCTTGGAAAGATTTCGCCCATTTCTGCAGGCTCCCCCCGGCCTGACGATCACTGGAGGGGAACCCCTTTTTCAACCAGAGTTTGCACTTAAACTTGCAAACTCCGCCAAAAAGCAGGGCTGGCATGTTGCTCTTGATACTTCGGGATGGGGGCCAACTGATGCTTTTCTTGCGGTCGTTGAAAACGTTGATTTAGTAATGTTTTCGATTAAGCATCCTTTAAATCCAAAACTCCTCTCCCGGTTAGAATTGGAACAGACCCTTGCCAATTGGAAGAGTCTTGCCTTATTAAAGGTTCCGGTCTGGCTCCGCTATGTCTTAATCAAAAACTGGACAGGCCAGCACGAAACCCTCCGTGCGCTCGGAAAACTCGCAAAAGGACTTCCCAATTTAGAAAAGATCGAGATCTTCCCCTACAATAGCCTGGCTGAGAGTAATTGGAAAGCCCTTCATTGGGATAGTCCCATTTTCCATCAAAACCCGCCGGCCGTAACCGAGGAAGAGATTAAAGAAGCAGAACTGATCGTCAAAGAGGCCTCCGGATTGCTGGATGAAGTATTCTCTAACCACACCAACGCTTGACTATTACATTACAAGCATATAAATTAGTAATGTAATAAATTCCCAGGTGAGGAAATTGTTAATTTCGGGCCGCTTTATCTAGAAAAGCCTCTATTTCTTGTTTGTACGGCATGGAAGTCTGGGCCCCGAATCTTTGAACGGAAAGCGCTGCAGCAGCACAACCGTAACGGGCCGCTTCATGGAGTTGCCCTCCCGCAAGCAAGCGGGCAGCAAAACTACCTATGAAGGTATCTCCTGCTGCTGTAGTATCTACGGCTTTAACTGAAAAAGCCGGAATCAATTGTCTAGAAGTTTTGGTAACTATAAAGACTCCCCTTTTCCCCAAAGTAATTAATAGATTATCTACTCCCAGGTTCAAAAGATAATCGGCTGCCTTGTTCATTCCTTCTTCCGAATCCACGTTATAACCTGTCAGTTCAGCACATTCCGTTTCATTCGGGATGAGATAGTCCGTCATCCCCAAAAGCTTTTTTGGTACCATACGGTAAGGCGCGGGGTTTAAGATAACCTTAGTACCATGCACATTTGCCATCAGAACAGCAACCTCGATGGCTTCTTGAGGAATCTCGTGTTGAAGAAGGAGGATATCACTTTCATGGAATAAGTCTTCATTTTCTTTCAGATCTTCACCCGCAACCATACCATTAGCTCCTGCCACAACAATGATCGAGTTTTGGCCATTGCAATCCACAGATATTAAAGCAAGGCCCGAAGATACGGAGTCATCAATCCTGATCCCTCCGGTCTTAACTCCATTTGTTTTTAAATTATTCAACAACTTTCTTCCGTTGTCATCATCTCCAACCCGTCCAATCATCGAAACCTCAGCTCCGGCCAAAGCACCTGCCACGGCTTGGTTGGCCCCTTTCCCACCAGGAATAAAAGTTAAATTCCCCCCCGGTATAGTCTCCCCTTCTCTAGGAATTCTTTCGACTCTGACTACCAAATCCATATTGATACTACCGACAACAAGGAGTTTCCCCATTATTATCACAGCCCTTTTCTTTATTGTATTGTTATGGCCAAAATCCGAAACTTATCATTTTATTGTAATATTTCTTATCAATTAGTATTACTTTAACCTTGCTCATAAGTTTACGATGAGGTGGTGGTGGCTTACGGATTAAAAGAAGTGAACAATATGGAGCATTTGGTATTGGAAAATAACTGCCATGTTGCATTATTCGTTTGAAAACAAACGCAAACCGGCTATTATTCTCTAAGTCTGAACCACAATGTCTATAATTTAGTTGTATGCCCTCCTGTTGCCTTATACAACGCTTTTCTTTCAAAAATGCTGAAGATAGTATTTAACAACACAGCTAACCCAGCACTAAGAGTAATACCTATAATAATTTTCGGTATATGGCTGGTTCGTACTCCCTCAAATAATATTTTACCAAGCCCGCCCGCATTGATTAGAGCTGCTATTGTTGCAATACCAGTTGTACTTACGGTTGTAATTCGTAAACCAGAGATAAGATGTGGTAACATAATCGGTAGATAAATATGCTTAAAAAGTATTAAATTTGGCATTCCCGTGCTTTTTGCAGAGGTTTTAATATATACAGGTATACTACTCCAAGCTGTAATAATATTCCTTACTAAGAGGATCTGATTATATGCAGTCATCCCTACAATAGCATTTGTTTTTCCTAAACCCAGTAAAGGAATTAATAAAGTAAACAATGCTATACTAGGAATACAGTAAATGAACAGCATAATCGATGAAGCAATTTTGTTAATAAATTTGCTGGTAATCATCAGATAGCTAAAACCAGTTGAAAACGGAATAGAAATCAGCAACGTTATTCCTACAAGCTGAAAATGTTCCACTAATGCTATTAGTAACTTATCATAATTGTTCGAAAGATAGTTTATCATCATATTTCTCCAATATGTCGCAAATCCTCAACATACATATTTCCAATGAAATTTTCTTTATCATACACGGAAATTACCTTTTTCCCTTTAAGAATCCAGTTAAGCACTTTAACCATAGGTTCTGAACGTTGCACCGCTACAATTGGATTAGGTTTTCCTTGATAGATCAGTTCGGAAAAATCCGCAACACTAAAAAACTTCATTTTATCCACAGGAGTAGGCGCATTAAAAAGTGTCCTTACATATTCGTTGCGAGGGTTAAGCACCAAATTTTTTGGTGTATCAAATTGTTGAATTATACCTTCATGAAGGATAATCACTTTATCTCCAAGGGTAATTGCTTCTTGTAGTGAGTGAGTAACAAATAAAATAGTTTTATTATACATTTTTTGAATTTCTATTAATCTACGCTGTAATTTTTCACGAGTAACAACATCCAAAGCCCCAAAGGGTTCATCCATCAAAAGAATCTCAGGATTACCAAATAATGCTCTTGCTAATCCAACACGCTGTTGTTGACCACCCGACAGCTGCCAAGGATGACGTCGCTTAAATTCATTTGTATTTGGTAATTGAGCAAGCGAAAGCAGTTCGTTCACCCGTTCTTCGATTTTATACTTAGACATATTATTAATTTTGGAAAGAATACTAATGTTTTCTTTCACATTCATATGGGGAAAAAGCCCAACCTCCTGAATAACGTACCCCATATTTTTTCGAAGCTCAAAAACATCATAAGAGTTAATATCTTTCCCTTTAAAGCAAATTGTACCATCCGTTGGTAGCAAAAGTTTATTGGCAAGCTTAAGTAATGTAGTTTTACCTGAACCCGAATCGCCAAGAACCGTAACAAATTCCCCTACACCAACGCCCAAGTTCATATCATTCAGCACCATCTTTTTCTGGTTTTTGTATTTAAAATTTACAGAGCGGTACTCTAGGATTTCATCCATACAAAGATAAACCTCCTATTTTAAGTTTTCCTCGAAAAATTCTTTTGCAACATCTTCAGGTTCCCTTTTCTTGATATCTACTTCTGCATTTAGCATCTGCATAGTTATATTATCTAACAAAGAAGAAACTGAATTAAGTAATTCCGGTATCTTAGGATTATTAATTAATATCTCATTGCGAACAATTGGAACAATATTATAAGGAGGCCAAGCCTGTTTATCATCTTCAAGCAAAACAACTGATGGATCCGTTAATTGACCGTCTGTTGTAAAAGCAATAACAAGGTCTACTTTATTATTTTTTATTAGTTCATATTTTATCGCATTATCAAAAAAGTTAATAGATTTGAAGTTAAAATCACCATATGTGGAAATTAATGCTCGCATTCCATCAGGATTTTCTTCAAAAGCTCCTTGTGAAGCAAAACGAATTTCCGAAGAATGGTCTCGAAGTTGTGAAATCGTAGTTATGCCAAACCGCTCACTCATTAATTTAGAAATAGCAAGGCCCTGAGAATTGCTTGCCTTAGCAGGATTTAATAGAGTTAGAGAAAACTGTTCTGAATATTCTTTTGCAACATAATCATAGACAGTTTTTGGGTCCTTCATTGGTTCTTGATGTAAAACATTTATTAAACATGTTCCGGTATACTCTGGATAAAGATCTAAATCCCCCTTAAGCATGGCTTGATGGGCTACATTTGTGCCACCAAGATTAAATTTACGCTCAACAGGAATACCATTTCCCTCTAAAACAAGAGCGTATAATTCTGCTAATATATAAGATTCTGTAAAATCCTTCGAACCAACTTTTATGTTTGTCTTATCCTTAGAACATCCGGTAAACAAGAAAGCAGTTAAAACTATTATCAAGCAAATAACAATTAAGCTCTTTCTCATACCTCTCAACCTCCTGAGTATTTATATTCTAATCTTTTTTGCATAAATCCGAATATTATCTCTGAGGCAAATGCCAATAGTGTAATCAAAATTCCACCAATAAGCGTTAAGGTCAGATTATTAATTGCTAGCCCAGTAAGGATATATCGTCCGAGACCACCAGCACCCATTAAAGATGCCACAGTCGCAATGGTAGTTGCATCAACCACTGCAGTGCGTATGCCCAATAGGATAAACGGATAAGTGATCGGTAACTGAATACGAAACAAAATTTCTTTTCTATTCATTCCCAAACTAACAGCTGACTGTATAATCGCAGAAGAAATATTTTTAATTCCTGAATAAGTACAAATAAGAATGGATGGTATCGTCAATACACATAGTGATATCAAAGCAGGCAAAAAACCTACACCTAAAATTGGCATCGTAATAACTAAAAGTGCAACACCTGGAATTAACCGGATAAATCCAAAAAAGTTAATAACTCCATCCATTTTTTTATCCTTAATTACACAATAAATACAGATACATAAAGAAATGGCAAGGCCAATAATAACCGCCAGACCAGTTAATAATATATGCTGGCATAATGCTGTAAAAATATCTGACTTATTCGCAATAAAGTAAGATATTAAATTACTCATAAATAGAGCCCCCAAAAAAATACTCCTTAATATGGATGGTTTTTAATTAAGAATGATTGTGATGATTAGTACACAGCTCTGATTACCATAATCTAACTATAATTTACGTAATTTTTTAGGTACAGTATTACGTAGTCTCACGAACAATTAGTATCGGTTCCAAACATTCATCAACAAATTCTTGATTTTTTTGTTCAATGTAACTTATCAAGATCTCTACTCCACGCGAACCCATATCATAGGGACGTCGTTTGACTGAGGAAAGCGGACAATCAATTAAATCATTAAGGAAAATGTCATCACACCCGATAACCGCACATTCTCTAGGAACAGATATTCTTTTTTCACGTAAAGCTTTCATCGCACCAAGGGCAAGCATATCACTCATACAGCAAATTGATGAAAAATCATAGTTGCTTTCTATAAGTTTTTTAGTAATGAGATAACCAAAGCCGTGAAGATATTCACCAAAGTATACAAGATTATTATCAATAGGTAAATTGCCTTCATTCATTGCTGCGCAATATCCTATAAACCTTTCTTGACTGCTAGGTGAATTTTTAGCTCCACACAGAAAAACAATTTTTGTATGACCTTTAGTAATTAAATGCTTAGTTGCTAAATAAGCAGCCTTCCGATTATCTGAATAGACAACACCAACGCAATGTTTATTCTCTTTAATAATTTTATCTACAGCTACAAAAGGGATTTTATATTTATTTATAATATCCAGGTTGGAAGTTAGACTGCCACTTGCTAGTATAATGCCATCGACACTAAGTTGTCCTAGATAATCCAGGTGCTTTTTTTCTTTTTCTTTGTCATCATCAGAGTTGAGCATAATCATTGAATAGCCTAATTTTTGCACCATATCATCACAACCGCGTATCATTTCTGTAAAAAAAGGATTTAATATATCAGGAATAATAATACCTATAATTTTAGATTTTTTTGTAACTAAAGAACGTGCAAAATGATTAGGTACATACGAGTGCTCCTTTGCAATCTTTAAAACTTTTTCCTGCGTAGCTTCACTTATAAATCCCACTTTATTATTCAGGATTCTAGAAACGGTAGATGTGGAAACACCCGCCATTCTTGCAATGTCCTTGATTGTAACATTCATCTTGAAACATCCTTTATTCTTTTTCATCTAACATTACAACTTTTGAATAAGAAATTATGCAATTCCCTCTAGCATACAAAAGTTTAACATTAGTATAACAATGTTGATTTATGATAACAAACAGAACAGATAAAGTCAAAAAGAATTAAAGTGGGATTTTGTCTGCTATTTAAAGTTTTGTTTAGATATTTGAATTTGGGGGAGTACTCCCCCAAATTCATTTACTTTCCGTATATTATTTTAAATATTGCTTATAAAAAGTTAACCCAATATTTCTATAAAGAATGGTTTTCTGCGTGAACTTTTTCAGAACGCTTTACTAACATGTTTTGAACAATCTTGTTAAACATAAAACCAGCAATGCCAAGACCGATACAAATACCAAAAATCGTTTTATACTCTACCACACCAGGGGCATCTCCCATCATCTTGCCGAATAATGTAAACATAAATGCATCAGGCAGAAAACCTATAAAGCTGATAATTCCCGCTGCAGTACCAAGATATTTATTGGGAATATTAGCCTCAGCCATAGGAACAAAATATGTTCCTCGCATTGTATATATAATAAATGAGGCCATAAGGCCGAGAATTACCGCTAATACTGCCATGTTTGTTGTACCTGGTATGATTACAAAAATAATAAGAGATATAATCAGAAGAATATATGCTATATTCAAATATTTTGTAGATGACTTAAATTTATCCACAAGCAAACCACCCAAGGGAGCTGCAAGAAATGGGAAAAGATAAAGACGTAAACTAGATAAGGCAGCTGCTTTACTTGAGTCTATACCCATTACGGATGTCCAATATGGAACAAGTTTTCCAAGTCCTGCACCACTAATTGCGTAAGCACAGAATACTGATAATCCAATTAGCCAAACTGCTGGAATCTTTATAACGAATTTAATACCATTAAACAATTCTTCCGCAGAAGTCTTTTCTGTTTTTCCTGTTTTGGTGGAATTAGGAATGAAGATAAACGACAAAACAGCTGTAACAAGATAGATGATTGAATAATAAATAATAAGATTTCTTACCCCATTTATGTCTGGAGAAGCATTATATATAAGCCAGATACCAACTTGACTATATACAAATGCAAAGATACCAAATCCTGCCTCGCGGAAGCCAAACATCCTGCCCTGATTATCTTCTGAACCTAACAGTTTAACAGCTTTGATCATAGCAGGCCAATAAGTTAAAATGGTTGATATACCATAAATCCCCATAATAATTAGTAGTTGCGGATATGAAGGAAACGTTGAAAACCACAATCCTGCTATACCTGTAACTGCGAGCGATAAGGAAATTAACCACTTTACATTGAATTTGTCTGCAAGGATACCCCCAAAAAGATATGCAAAAGTAGCCACAATTCCCAATAATGACATTAAATTACCCATCTGTACATTATTTATACCAAACGCCTGCTGTAACTCATTGTAGAAAGAATACTGAATATAGGGAAGGATATAGATAATTCCACCACCCATGCAAATAACCGTGAGAATAAACCATCTTTTTTTATTACTCGTCATTATTTACTCCCCCTTTTTTTAGGTTCTTTACAAACCAGTCCCAAAAAAGATCAATATTAATATCTATAGCTGCATGAACATTAGGTGCTTTTGCTTCCACATTATTAAAATCTGCAATTGTCATCCCGCGTGTTATAGTTCCTTGTGTTTCTACTGTCATGAAAAAATCCTTAAATGTAAAAAGGTCAGGTTTAACTATTGCAGCTAAAGCAATTACGTCATGCAGGTTAGGATCGTCACCTCCTATCTCAACCTTTCTACGCTGCATAAAATCAAATATCATACTAACTAATTTACCAAATGGGGTATCTATTTCATTTACCTTTTCCACAACCCAAATGGGAAGTTTTGGCTTTAATGTTACGTCTAAGCCTACCATTGTTAAATCTATTCCCGAGTCAAAAACAATTTTTGCAGCATCCGGATCATTATAGATATTGAACTCACTAGTCATCGTCATATTTCCGCCATAAAGCCCACCACCCATTATTGTAATTTTCTTAATGAGCGGAATAATGTCAGGATGCTTCTCGATAGCAAGAGCAATATTTGTAAGTGGACCCACTGCAAGAATTTGAAGATTACCATTTGCAGCACATGCCTGTTCATAAATGATCGTATGTGCGGGATGTTTCATAAAACTTTTTGCCGAATTTGGCAGAACTACATCTCCGAGGCCTGAATCACCATGACTTATGGCCAGTGTTAACTCATGTTTTAGTGGTTTATCTGCTCCAACTGCTACCGGATAATCAAAACCTAAATAATCAATAACATTTAAAGTGTTCCTACTGGTTTTTTCTATTGGCGCGTTACCACATACACTAGTAAAAGCTTTTATATCCAGTAAATCATTGTTTAGTAACGCAGCAGTTATACAAATTGCATCATCTGTGCCAGTATCTACATCAATAATAATTGGAATTTGGTTTACCATCTTAAATTACCTCTCTAATTATTTCTCCAAAATTACGCCACTTTTTCCTGCTTATAAAGCATCATATACTGCTAATTATTCTTCAGAAAGTATCTAATCAGTTTCAGGAGCTAGAATGCTTATTAATCACCTCCAATTAAATATTAGAGTTGAAGCAATCGGTTCACGTTAAATGTTATACGTAAAACGTTTGCTATGGCTATTATACTTTTTCATTTGAAATTTGTCAATTACAACTAACTAAAATGTAAAATTATTGTGGAAATTAAGTTACATGGTTAAGATAGTAATCTGTTTGGATTGGGAAAAAGTTGACGAGATTATAGGAAATAGTGCCTAATTCGTAGTGTTAGTGTCCTCTTCTGGTGAAATTTGATCTTTACTGTATAAAATATCCTACAAAAAGTTGACACGTCCCACTACCCACCGGAACTTGACTATTACATTACAAGCATATAAATTAGTAATGTACTAAATACACAGGTGTGATGTGAAATGATTAAAGCAATTAATCTCTCTAAATCTTATGGAGAGCAACTCCTCTTTACTGATGGAAATTTTGTCGTCAATCCGGGGGAACGGATTGGGCTGGTGGGTAGGAATGGTCATGGTAAAACTACCCTCTTACGTTTAATCACCGGACAAGAATCCCCTAATGCCGGAGAGATTACCATCCCTAAAAACTACTCCCTTGGTTACTTAGAACAGCATCTTAGTTTCTCCCGCCCCACTTTACTGGAAGAAGCTTGCCTTGGGCTATCCTCCGCCCATAAATATGAGAGCTGGCGGGTAGAGAAGATCCTGTTCGGTTTAGGTTTTACCAAAGAAGATTTAGGCCGCCCACCGGAATTATTCTCAGGTGGGTTTCAGGTCCGTTTAAATCTAGCCAAAGTATTGGCCGCCGAACCAAATCTTCTGCTTTTGGATGAACCTACTAACTATCTGGATATCACTTCAATCCGCTGGTTAATCCGTTTTTTGCAAGAATGGAATAATGAATTAATCCTGATTACCCATGATCGGAATTTTATGGATAGTGTAATCACCCACACCCTAGGAATCCATAGGCAAAAGATGCGGAAGATTGCCGGGGGTACAGCCAAATACTATGAACAGATTGCTAAAGAAGAGGAGATTTACGAAAAAACAAGGATTAATGAGGAAAAGAAACGGAAAGAGACCGAAGCCTTCATCGAGCGGTTTAGGTATAAAGCTACGCTCAGCAGCCGGGTGCAATCCCGGGTTAAAATGCTGGAAAAAAGGGGTAAAATGGAGAAGCTGGCTGAAATTGAGGATCTGGAGTTTTCTTTCCCGGAAGAGCCGGTACCAGCTAAAATCATTATGCAGGTGCAGGAGATCGCTTTCTCCTATGAGTCCAAAGAGCCTTTTCTTATTGATCACCTGAATTTAATCGTAGAAAAGAATGACCGGATCGGAATCATCGGTAAGAATGGCAAAGGCAAATCTACCCTTCTTAAGCTATTAGCAGGAAAACTCGATCCACAAGAAGGTTTCATTACTACACATCCAAGCTTAAAAACAGGTTATTTTGGCCAGACCAATATCGAGCGGCTGGATCCGGATAAAACTGTACTGGAAGAAATCATGACTACTACTCCCAATTGTACCCAGCAACAAGCCAGAAACATCAGCGGTGCCTTAATGTTCAGCGGTGATTTGGCTTTAAAAAAGATCCGGGTACTTTCTGGTGGTGAAAAAAGCCGTGTCCTTCTGGGGAAAATTTTAGTCACTCCCAGCAACCTCTTGCTCCTGGACGAACCCACCAACCATCTTGATATGGAATCCAGTGACTCTCTAATGGAAGCAATTGATGCTTATAATGGTGGAGTGATAATTGTTACGCATAATGAAATGTATCTGCATGCTCTGGTTAATAAACTTGTAATCTTTGATCAGGAAAGAATCCTGGTCTTTAATGGCACTTATCAGCAATTTCTCGATAAAATCGGGTGGGAAGCGGACCGGGAGTCCGCCAAAGAAGATTTAAGAGGTAAAACAACCACTACCAACAAGACTGATCCTGGTTTAATTGATCGAAAGGCTTTCCGAAAAGAAAGAGCCAAAATTATCACCAGAAAATCCAGGGTACTGACACCCCTTGAACAGAGGATCTCTGAAGTAGAAAATATCATTCTGCAACTGGAGGAGGAACTGGAGAATAATAATCAGGACTTGATCCAGGCTTCCACCAAAGGAGATGGAGAGCTTATAGCCCGACTGGCAAAGAGAAATTCCGAGATCAGCATGGAAGTAGAAGAACTCTATACGGAACTAACCGGGCTAACTGAAAAGTATGAACAGGCAACCCAACACTTTGAGGAAGAATTAAATCGTCTTGGTACCGGATAAGTTTATCTTTTTTTTAGTCCCAGATCACTAACTCGCTTACGCACTACAGCCCCAACCGGAACCTCCCGTTCGACAGGGAAATATACTTGATAACTATTATGCCCCTCTGCCAGCGAAGAACCCTTTTCATCAGTCATCTGCCGGGAATCCAGGGTGATAGTATCATCCGGAAGTAATAATTCGATCTCATCACCAGCGATCAATTGATTCCTTAAGCCAACCAGAATTTTATGTTCCTGGGGCAGATATTGAAGCACAGTACCAACTAAACCATAAGTCTGCTGGTAACTCCAGTCCAGATTAACTTCGTTTATCCTTTGCTCTCCCAGATAAAAACCGGTTGTATACCCCCGGTTAGAAACCTTATCCAGCTCCGCAAGCCACTCCGGCAGACACTGATAAGTTTCTGGGTTTTTTAAGGCCGCCTCTAGTGCCCACCTATAAGTTCTGGTCACAACTGCTACATAATAAACAGACTTCATCCGTCCCTCAATTTTAAGACTAGATATCCCCGCGGCCAATACCTGAGGAAGATACTGAATCATCTGTAAGTCCTTAGAACTAAATAAATAAGTATATCTTTCATCTTCCTCCAAGATTAATGCCTCATCCAGCCTCGACCTTTCAACCACCTTGTATTCCCAGCGGCAAGGGTGAACACACTCTCCCCGGTTCGAACTCCGGTTAGTTAAATAGGCAGAGAGAAAACACCGTCCCGAATAGGCCATACACATTGCCCCATGTATAAAGGCTTCCAATTCAACCTGTGGAACTTCGGCAGCAATATCGGAGATCTGTTCTAAATTAAGTTCCCTGGCCAGAACAATTCTTTTAACCCCCTGTTCATACCAGAAACGGACCGCCTCAGAATTAGTTGTATTAGCCTGGGTACTCAGATGAACCGGAAGCTCCGGCTTGGTCTTCCGTACAATCCGTAAGATCCCGGGATCACTTAAGATTACACCATCAATACCAATCTCTGAGAGTACCCCGACTTTTTCTTTAACCAGGTTTAAATCCTGATTTTGGGCAAAAATATTAAGAGCGGCATAGACTTTTACCTTCTGTTGGTGAGCCTCGCGGATTCCTTGCTCAAGATCAGCAATACTAAACTCCGCTTGCTTGGCCCGGAGACTCAACCCCTCAACCCCAACATAAGCTGCATCTGCACCATAGAGGATTGCTGTCCGTAGTTTCTCCAGATTTCCAGCAGGAACAAGTAGTTCAGGACGTTCCATGCTATCCCTCCATTTTCTTTCGCGCTTGTCGCCTTCTTCTATTTCGTTGTATCCGTTTTTCCTTACATACAGAACAGTAAGGGCCATCTATATCAATCGGCCGGGGACAATATGGGCATAGCCCTGCTTTTACTCTTTCTTTGGCCCAAATTAACTTTCTTTGATTCTCCGAAACTAAACAGCTCGAACAGAGATACTTCGGAGCCCTGTCATTAACCTCACCACAATTTGGGCACAAACCTTTTGCTATCCTTTCCTTACGATTAGCAGGCATTTAATCACTCCTGTATAAATCATGCTGTCTTTTTATTATATACCTTGCCCACAAAAAAATAAAACTTCTATTGTTACATTCTGTTTAAGCCCCTTTTTTTACCTGCTATTTTTAGATGAGGGAAGGAATATTAATTTAAATACTTATCAAACCAATTAAACATCTCTTGATGCAATTCTTCATTGGTCGATAAAAAATTTAGATTATGATCAGAATTATAGATTATTAATTTATAGGTTTTATTTAATTCTTTTAATCTTTCCGCCAACTTCTCCGCCTGACTTACCCTAACATTAAAATCATACTTTCCATGAATAATTAATACCGGAGTATTAATCGCCTCCGGCCAATAGTAGGCAGAACGTTTTATATATTCTTCTTTCTTTTCCTCTGGAGTACCGCCAATCATATCTTCCAGTTCATCTTTCATCCCGTGATAAGATTCATTGTAGGATTGAATAAGATCTGTAACACCACAATATACTACTGCTGCTTTTATATCTGCTCCCTCTTTTATTGCTAAATAGGTCATTAAACCGCCCCTCGAACCGCCACACATTACAATCTGATCCGCATGGGTAAAAGGTAAGCTCTTTGCTAAAGGAACAAGATGCAAAACATCATTAACATCTCCTCCCCCAATTTCATCCTTTCCCTCTTCGCCGTCATTTCCGCGATACTGGGAAGCTATAACAACATACCCTCTTGCTGCTAATTCTGATAAATATCTAAGCTCTTTTATATCTATTTTCCCTATTTCTTTATGGGCACCCCGGTTATATATAATTACAGGATACTTTCCTTCTTTTTTTGGTTTAACAATAAAACCAACAACTTTTAACCCATCACTTAAGTATTCCATTCTATAGTAGCTAAAATATTCTTTATATAAGTCAAAATATTTTTTGTAACCTTCCTGTTTCAATTCATGTACATTTTCTGCAATATTTTTGTCAAAATCGTAATATTCAATTTTTACGATTTTCCCATTAGAATTTTCCAACATAGATAAATCCTGCCCTAAAAAACCACTCTCGGCTTGTGTTTTTACAGTAAAACAACCTGTACACAGGAAAAACAGCAAAACCATAAGTTTTATTTTGTTCATTTTAATCCTGCTCCCAATTTAATTCTAAAATTGAAAAAGACTCTCTGGGATAGTAAATTAAACTAATAAACCTTTTTTAATTTTTTTTACCACCAAGGCCAAGAAAAAGGTGGATTATAATCTCCTGATCCAGGCCAACATCCAGCACTTATTTCCAACAATTCACCTGAGTTTAATTCTTGTAATTCTTTTAAATTTATGTCATTTACTAATTCCATTAAACACCCTCCTTCCTAATCTCTCTATGCTCAATTTGTCAGTACTTTATTTTTGTTGATTTCCCAGAGAGTTAAAAACATTTTAAATCCTATTATTAGCAAACGGCAGTATTTATGAGCAATGGTTTGCATAAATAGGTAATACTGTTCCACTACTTACACTTAAATTAATCTATTTTGTACCAAAAACTATAAACTAAAATGGTATATAATAATTTCTGTAACATTTATTGTATTTATTTTTATATAATGGAATTTCTAATATTATACCATAATTTACGTAAATGTAAATACTTTCCGTCTATTTAGTTACTATAGTCATTCGATGTACCTGAAAAATAATCGCTTTCAGCTTTTGTCGCCGGTAGCAACCCATTTCGGAAACCCGACATTATACTCGATTATTAGTTCTGTAAAGTTCTGTAAGTGCGAGTATTAATTTAAATACTTATCAAACCAACTAAACATCTCCCGATGCCGTTCTTCATAGATAGATGAAAAATTTAGATTATGATCGCAATTATAGATTATTATTTTATAGGTTTTATTCAGCTCTTCTAATCTTTTCGCCAATTTTTCCGCCTGATTTACCCTAACATTCGAATCATACTTTCCATGTATAATTAATACCGGAGTATTAATCGCCTCCGGCCAATAGTAGGCAGAACGTTTTATATATTCTTCTTTTTTTTCCTCCGGAGTACCGCCAATCATATCTTCTAGTTCATCTTTCATCCCGTGATAAGATTCATTGTATGATTGAATAAGATCTGTAACACCACAATATACTACTGCTGCTTTTATATCTGCTCCCTCTTTTATTGCTAAGTAGGTCATTAAACCGCCCCTCGAACCGCCACACATTACAATCTGATCCGCATAGGTAAAAGGCAAGCTCTTTGCTAAAGGAATAAGATGTAAAACATCATTAACATCTCCTCCCCCAATTTCATCCTTTCCCTCTCCGCCGTCATTTCCTCGATACTGAGAAGCTATTACAACATACCCTTTTTCTGCTAATGTTGTTAAATAACCAAGTCCTACTATATCTATTTTCCCTATTTCTTTATGGGCACCCCGGTTAAATATAATTACCGGATACTTTCCTTCCTTTTTAGGTTTGACAATAAAACCAACAACTTTTAACCCATCACTTAAGTATTCCATTCTGTAGTAATTATAATGTTTTTGAAGAAAGTCGAAACCTTTCTTGTAATCTTCCTGTTCCAATTTATGCAAATTATCTTCAATACTTTTATCAAAATCGTAATATTCAATTTTTACGATTTTCCCATTAGAATTTTCCAACATAGATAAATCCTGCCCTAAAAAACCACTCTCGGCTTGTGTTTTTACAGTAAAACAACCTGTACACAGGAAAAACAGCAAAACCATAAGTTTTAATTTTTTCATTTTAATCCTCCAAATCTAATTCTTAATTTTTAATAAAAGACTTCCTGAGAATTACTAGTGGGAATATCAATATTTTGTGGTTTTAACCCTAAATAATTGAACTATGCAATTCCCTAATTTATTAATTCCATTAAACACCCTCCTTTCTATGCTCAAAATTATTCATTACTTCATTTTTAATGTTTTCCCAGAGAGTTAAAAAAATTAAATCCTGTTATTAGCAAACAGCAGCTAAAGGTAGTGGTTTTTTCAAGACAAACGTTTGCACATTTTAGTAATATTATTCCATTGCTTATACTAAAAATTAATGGTTTTGTGGCAAAAACTATGATGTGGTAATAAAATAATTACTAAAACATATTTTGTATGTATTAATATATAATGGTAATTACTATTACTATACCATAATTTGCAAAATTGTAAATACTTTTTATCTAATTAGTGACTTTAGCCATTTTGATAACTTGTCTCATAATCTTATTTAGTTTAGCTTACAAGAAGTAGGTTACTAATAACTCCTGATTAGAATAGTAAATTTACTTCCAACACATAATAAACCTGTGTTGTTTTTTATAGCCTATTGCTTAAATGGAGTGATTACTCTGAACGAAACGATCATTGTAATTGTTAGAGGGTTAATCGGTTTTTCCAGCCTTTTAATCTTTGCCCGGATTCTTGGTAAACAACAGATCAGCCAACTTACTTTCTTTGATTATGTTTTAGGGATCACTATTGGTTCAATTGCGGCTACCCTTACTACTGACTTAACCAGTAGGGCATGGCTCCATTGGGTTGGCTTAATCACCTGGTCGGTTGTTGTTTTTTTACTCCAGGTCATCACCATTAAATCCAGGCAACTTTCAAAACATATTGATGGCGAACCGGTAATCGTTATTATGAATGGCCATATAATGAATGATGCCATGAAAAAAGCAAGATATCGGTTATCTGATCTTCTAGAACAACTCCGAAAAAAGGATGTTTTTGATTTAACTGAAGTAGAATTTGCAGTTTTAGAAACCAATGGACAATTATCAGTCTTGAAAAAATCCCAATACCAGCCCATAACCCCTAATGATCTGCAGATACCTACTAAGTACAAAGGGATGAGTACTGAATTGATTTATGATGGGAAAATTATTAAACAGAATCTCAAACAGCTTAATCTTGATCAGCAGTGGCTAGAAAAAGAATTGAAAAAACAGGGCATTAATAGTCCCTCTGAAGTTTTTTTAGCTTCCTTAAATACTGAGGGCAACCTGTTTATTGATAAGTATAAAGATAATATAAAAACCCCAATCAATATTAGTGATTATCCCGGTCCAAATTAAGGAGGGTTACATATTGAGAAAATTCCTCTTTTACCTGGTTCCTAGTTTGATCTTAATACTCTCGGTTGCTATCATGATCGGGGGTCCCTATTTGAAAAATCCAAAAGGTGATGATGAGAATGTAGCCGTCTATATTGAAAAAGTGATGGAGGATATAAAAAACGATCATTGGGAGGAAGCCAATGATAATCTGGAGAAGTTAAAATCCGCCTGGAAAAAGATTCTTCCCCGCATCCAATTTAGTATCGAAAGAGATGAAGCAATCGAGATCGATGTGAATTTAGCCCGCCTTAAAGGCTTGATCTTTGGCAAGGATCAAGCCGCAGCTCTAGCCGAATTAAATGAAACAGCCGAAAGATGGAAGAACCTTAGCGAATAAGAAGATAAAGAATCTCGAACTTTACTATAAATTACCCCTTGCGTAGTACATGCTGGCGAGTAATAAATAAGATAAAAAAAGAAAGATACTA
>DIPO01000067.1:26302-44208 GCA_002427045.1 Firmicutes bacterium UBA5486 | reverse complement strand
CTATCTGCCACATAGTCTTTAAAAGAACGATTACCCGCCACTATATTATCCCCCTCTCCAATCAATGTTAAAAAGATTTATTCTGCTTCTAAAATATCTCTCTTTTTATTAATCCCTTGGATAATATTGTAACATCGTAATAAAGAGCTTTCAATCGATTCTGCATGAAAATCTTGCTATCGCATGATTATTCATGCTTTAAGCATTGTTTTTTACATTTTGAGGTGATATACTTGAAAAAGGACTTGTAAAGTGGCCTATTATTAAGCCACTTTACTTCTTTTAATGTAGAAGTTGAGAGGTGGAAATTGATGTCCATAAGTTATAAAAAATTATGGAAATTACTTATCGACAAAGATATGAAAAAGAAAGATTTACAGATAGCTGCAGGAATAAGCTCATCTTCCATTACTAAAATGGCGAAGAATGAAAATGTAAGTACAGAAACTTTAACTAAAGTTTGTAAAGCACTTGACTGCGATATTTCCGATATCGTTGAAATAATAAAAGACTAGCCTTATTAAGCAGAAGTCTAAGCAAATATACGGAGGTCATTATGAAAATAAATACATTTTTCGACTTTTGTTCGGGAATCGGAGCCGGAAGGCTCGGTTTAGAGCAAAGTGGATTAAGATGTGTCGGTTATTCAGATACAAGTAGACTATCGGTAGCAACATATAAACAGATGTTTGATACTGAAAATGAAAAGAATTATGGAAACTTAAAAAAAATTAAAAGTGAAACTCTACCATCATTTGATCTTCTAATTGCAGGATTCCCTTGTCAGACATTCTCTGTCATAGGTAGAAAAGCAGGATTTAATGATGATAGAGGGCAGATCATTTTTCACCTTATAAGAATCCTTAACGAGACTCGCCCGAAATGTTTCATATTAGAAAATGTACGTGGACTTGTGAGCCATGACAAAGGTGCAACAATTAAAAAGATTATGACTGAATTTGATGATATTGGATACTCAGTTGTTTATAAGGTTTTAAACAGCCTTGATTACGGCGTTCCTCAAATGCGGCAACGAGTATATTTCATTGGATTTGATAAAAAATCGAATCTTTCTGCCGATGGCTTCGAATGGCCAACAGTAGAGCCCGTACCTGGTTTAGAAAATTATTTAATTGATTCAAACAACGATATATCAGAGATTAATCTTGAAAAATTCACATATTACCTAAAAAACCCAACAAATCAGGGAAAGTATGTACCAACAGATTTCTTGGATGAAGAATTACTTATAATCGATACAAGAATGTCAGATTTAAGGTTATACCGTGGAAAGGTGCCAACTTTACGCTCTCAAAGAGACGGGATCTTTTACATAAAAAATCATGCCATTAAAGAACTAACAGGTTTTGAAGCACTACTTTTACAAGGTTTTCCTGTACAATATGCAGAAAAAGTAAAAGACAGTGTTACAAATAGACACTTACTTATGCAGGCTGGAAATGCAATGACAGTTAATGTCATTAAAAAGTTAGGTGATTGTATCATTAAACATCTTAAAAAAAGAGGAGGTAATATAATGTCATCAATATGGGAAGATTTTGAAATTGACTGTACCGAATATTTAAATAGAAAATTCGGTGATTATGCAAGCTTTAAACATGAGGGGGGATCTGACTCCACTATACCAGACATTAAAGTTACAACTAAGTCTGGCAATATTTTTTACATTGATGCAAAGCACTCTCCAGCACAATGTGGTCAATTTGTTTTGCTACCAGATATTGCATCAAGTACATTTATTTATAGCCGTCTAAATACCACTCCAATTAATACATACGCAAAACAAATCATTGAACATATGAATGCCCAATTTGACGAGTTTAAGGAGGCTGGAACAGCAGGAAAAGATATAGTAATGAATAATGGTTCTGAAATCTTTTCAAATTGGATTATCGACAGCTACAGAAATAAGGGTGCTCGCTATTTTATAACAAATAACTATACTATTTTACCTGTTGAAAGATTTAGTGAATATTTTAATGTTAGTGCTAAATACAGAGTTAAACGCAGTGGGTCAAGTCATGTTGGAAAGAGTAATATATCCAATGTTCTAAACTATATTAAATCCAATGGCTATAATATTGAAAGCTCAAGAACAGATGCTGGCAAGCTTTTTGTCGTTTCAGCGGAATCCTTACACAACCAACGTTTCCTATTACACGGTTATGAATATATGTTCTCTCTACGAGACTCTGAATACGAAATCAGAAAGCTTTCTAATACATTTAATGCAAACGTCATTTTTTCAATTGACTTAAAGTCAAATAAAAGCGGTATTGGACCAGATGAGTTCATTCAGGCTTTGAGGTAATCTCGTCCTCAATGAATTGCTTATACTTATTTAGTGCATACTTAAATATACTAAGCTGGTATTTACCAATTGGCAAATCTACATTTTTAAACTTATTCATATTGTCATTTAAACCTTTGTTTTGAAAAAGGGAGAATAGGTAATAAAACTTATCACTGCGATATTGCTCATCAATATCGCAGTTTTCTATCGCCTTTTCAAAACGTTTCAATCTCGACACAAGATCACTTTGCATCTTTTTGGATATATTATTTTTAGATAGCCATTGTCTGAATTCTATTTCCCTCATTCTTTGCTCCCTCCATGGCACTTCCTATCTCTTGACCAATCAGTTGCAAAACATCAATAACTACAGAATTACCAAATTGCTTATAGGCTTGATTATCACTCTTGCAAATTTTGTAACTATCTGGAAACCCCATTAGTCTAGCACATTCTCTAGGATGCAATTTTCTGGTTTTTCCATTAATTAAGTATCCTCCCGTTTTGGCAAATATTCCTCCACCGTTAGCCGATAGCGTAATCGCTATCCCTTTTACACTATATATTCTTTCACCTTGACCGCCTTTATTTACTATTCCTAATCTAATTGGTTTGTTACTGTACTTGTTATCTTCCACCCCATTGAAATAAGTATCTGGCCTCTGTATGTATAGATGTTCTACCTGGCTTTCATCTTCTAATAAAAAGTCTTCAACATGTTTTTTCAATGGGAAAGGCTTTGGAAAATTAAACTCTTCAATGTCTAAATCATTTCTAAAGCAAACCATGTAAATACGCTCTCTCTTTTGAGGAATTCCATAATCAGCAGCGTTTAAAACTCTCTGATGGAATGTATACCCCAACTCTTCCATAATGGTTTTTACCACGGACAAAGTATTACCATTATCATGAGAAGCAAAATTCTTAACATTTTCCATAAAAACTACCTTTGGCTTCTTAGCTTTCACAATTCTTGCGACATCAAAAAATAATGTACCTCTACTATCTTCAAATCCACGCTGTTTCCCACTTATTGAGAAAGCCTGACATGGAAATCCAGCACATAGAATATCATGATCAGGAATAGAGTTTTCATCTACTTGAGTAATGTCTCCATCAGGGATATCTCCAAAATTCTCTGCATAAACTTCTCTTACAGGTTCATCCCATTCACTTGAATAAACACATTTTGCACCCAGCGATTCTAATGCAATTCGAAAACCACCTAATCCTGCAAATAAATCGATAAAAGTAAAACCAGAAAGCGACTTTTTCTTTATATTAATCATAGTGAATCTCCTCTTTAAGTTTTAATTTCTACTATCATTATAGCGCATTGCGCTATAATTTCAAGTTCTTTAGTCCTAAATTACTAAGTGTTTTCTCAATCAATTATCTGTTTAACCCCATGTATATCTATCCTATCTCCTCGACCCTACGATTTTATCTAATCTGTCAACTCAACCCTACACACTTTTTTACAGTCGACCTGTTTCCTCAATAAATAAAAATAAGGATTTCCAAGGTTAAGAGGACTGCCAGACATCAGACAGAAAATCTTACAACCTTGAAAACCCTTTATTTATCAGTGTTTTGAATACCCCTACTTCTCAACCCTTGACATCAATGTCACGCACTCAACGTGATAAGTATGCGGAAACATATCAATCGGCTGGATCTCCTGGACCTTATAGCCTCGATTCACCAGGAACTTCAGATCCCGCGCTAAAGTACTTGGATTACAGCTTACATAAACAATCCGCCCCACTTGTACTTGGGCTAAAGTTTCAAGGACTCTTTGCTCACAGCCACTCCGCGGCGGGTCGACCACCGCAACATCAAAATCAATCCCAATATTGACTAGTCTGGGGAGCACATCTTCAGTTGCACCGATTACAAAGGTAACATTATCAGCATTATTCCTTATAGCATTCTCTTCTGCATCCTCGATTGCTTCAGGAATCACCTCTATACCATATACCTCTTTGGCCTTCTTTGCCATAAAAAGCGTAAGAGTGCCAACACCACAATAAGCATCCAGAACTCTCTCTTTCCCTGTCAGATTTGCGTATTCTAAGGCTTTTCCGTATAAAATCTTGGTCTGGGCAGGGTTCACTTGAAAAAAGGAAGTAGCTGAGATTTTAAACTCCAAATCTCCTAGCCGATCAATAATCCCATCTTTACCATAGAGTACTTTGTTTCTATCACCTAGTACTACATTGCCGCTTCCAGTATTAATATTCTGGACGACGCTTTTGAGTTCCGGAAAACCTGCTGCCAACATCCGGGCTAGTTCCTTACCCTCTGGAAATTCAGGGCCATTGGTTACTAAGACTACCATTGCTTCCCCGGATTCAAAGCCATTCTTTACTAAAACATAGCGTAAAAGACCTCGCCCGGTATTCTCATCATAAATAGAGATTCCCATTCCCTGTACTAATTCACGTAAACGGTTCATTATCCGGCTATTTAGATTATGCTGAATCAGACATTCTCTGGTATCTACTACATTATGAGTACCTTGCTGGTAGCAACCGATGATCACTTGTTCATCAGCCAGAGCAAAAGGATACTGAACTTTATTCCGATACTTCCAGGGATCGGGCATCCCAATTACCGGGTTAACTTGTACATTATTTAATCCCCCTAAACGTTCCAGGACATCAATAACCCGTTGGCGTTTAAATTCCAACTGTCCTTCATAGTCTAAATGTAAAAGCTGACAACCACCACAAAGAGTATAAAGAGAACAGGCCGGTTCTACCCGGTGGGGCGAGTCTTTAAGAACTGCAACCAGTTCCCCACGGGCATAATTTTTCTTCACCATCTCAATTTTTGTTCGAACTGTCTCACCATCCAAGCTATCAGGGACAAAAACAATAAAACCTTTATGTTTGCCGACACCTTCGCCTTGCGTGGCATAACCATTAATCTCGACAACAATTTCTTCTCCTATTTTTACAGGTACTTGTTGAGTTTGAGCCACTTCTATTACCTCCAAACCCTAAATAATCATAAATTTAGAAAATGCATAATTCGTTACCTACAAGAGGTTCCTTCTATCATAAAGATATCATAAACACTGTTTGAAAAACAATCATCTCCCTTTAGTTTAAACGGAAAATTAGAGAGTTTCCTTTAATTATTTTCCTTTGGAAGGTTTCTGATCTTCTATGCGGAACTTAAAACATAAAGCTAATTTTACCGGGGGTGTTTTAATGTCAACTGAGATAACCTTACAGCTTGATGAATTAAAAAAGAAAGCTTTAGTTTGTCGGAATTGCAAATTAAGAGCAGGATGTCAACAGGTAGTATTTGGTGAAGGCCAACCCGGCCTGATGGTAATCGGAGAAGGGCCAGGGGCTGAAGAGGATCGTCTTGGCCGTCCCTTTGTTGGAACTGCCGGCCAGTTATTAGATAAAATTCTTGCTGCCGGAGGGTTTGATCGAAAGGTTAATGCTTATATTACCAATATTGTGAAGTGCCGTCCACCCTCAAACCGCATTCCTTCTGCCGACGAAAGTGCCGCCTGTCTCCCCTATCTACAAGCACAAATCCAGATTTTACAGCCGCAGATTATTTTATTACTAGGAGCCACTGCTCTCCGGTATGCTTTAAATCGTTCGGAAGGTATTACTAAAGTAAGAGGAAAATGGCGAGAACACGAGGGTATTCTATATATGCCAACCTTTCACCCCGCAGCCTTATTACGGGATCCTAGGCGAAAAATTGATGTCTGGGTAGATATACAAGAAGTGGTTAAAAAATATAGAGAACTGGTAGATCCGGAACATTTTTCGCCTTATTGCTAATTTCTGTCATATTTAAAAGGTTTCTAGCGAAATAGTTTCCTATGGCTTAAATAGGTTCCTAAAGGGCCCATTTACACTCCCGATTGGTTCTTTACAATCATCCCCTTGAATGTTATAATACAAATGCTCCAGTGAAAGTTTAGTGAAATACATTATTTATCCCTTCTCATAGTTATTGCTCAAAGTCAGGGAGAAATAAGAGTTATGTCCTAAACCGTTCCGGGCAATAAATATGAGGAGGATGTCAATGTACGAAGACAAAACCTTAGTCTGTCGTGACTGTGGAAATGAGTTTGCTTTTACGGCTTCGGAACAGGAATTTTATGCCGAAAAGGGATTCACTAATGAACCTGGTCGTTGCCCCCAATGCCGGGCTGCCAGAAAACAAAGAAATGGTGGCAGGTTTGGTTCTCGCGGACCACGTGAAATGTATCCTGCAGTTTGTGCAGCTTGTGGCGAAGAAACTCAGGTTCCTTTTCAGCCCAGCGGTGACCGTCCGGTTTACTGCCGCGAGTGTTTTTCTCAGAAAAGAAACAGATATTAAGCTTTAATTACTCTGTTTTTAACTCCTTTACTTTTTAGTGAAGGAGTTTTTTATTTTTCTACCAGCCTAAGATATGCCTGGTAAAACTTTTCCCAACTTTTAGTCTGCCGTGGCCAATACTCTTTTAGTTGAAAAGATTTTTTAACTACTTCTCTGGCTTCTTTTAGATTCTGGATTAATCCCATACTCATTAATTGAACAACCAAGTTTCCGATGATTGTAGCTCCTACTGGGCCGGTAGTCACCGGTACTTCTAACAGATCAGCAGTCAACTGCGACAAAAATTCATCCTTTGAACCACCACCGACAATATGAATCCCTTTCAATCTTTCCCCCGTAACAATCTGAATTTGTTCGGCAATTAATCGATATTCCAAAGCAATACCTTCATAGATACAACGGGCTATCTCACCGATACCTTCAGGAATTTGCTGACCTGTCTCCCGGCAGTATTGTTGAACTTCTTCCACCATATTTAATGGTGCGAAAAAGCGTTGGTCTGCTGAATTTACAATTGACTTAAAAGGTTTGGCTTTTGATGCTAAATTTGAAATTGAGGAAAAATCAAGATTCGGATCATCCTGCTGCCAGATCCGCTGGCACTCTTGGATCAACCATAAACCATTAATATTTTTAAGTAACCGGATTGAATAGTCAATCCCACCCTCGTTAGTAAAATTATACTTACGTGAAGATGGAGTAACTACTGGTTCATCCCGTTCCATACCCATTAAGGACCAAGTCCCACTACTAATAAAAGCATTTCCTGGTTTTAGGGGAGTCGCAGCTAGCGCAGAAGCAGTATCATGGCCTGCAACCGCCACAACTGGAATCGGTTTGCAGCCAAGCTCACAACAGAGTTCTGGTGTAAGTGGCCCTAATACTGTGCCCGGAGGAATTATCGGTGGAAGTTTCTCAATGGGGAACCCCATTTTAGCTAATAATTCCTGATCCCATACTTTACTTCTAAAATTAAGTAAACCAGTAGTAGTAGCAATCGAATATTCCGCTGCTTGTACCCCAGAAAGGAAATAGTTAAAAAGATCTGGCATTAGCAATACTTTATCCGTTAAATCGATAATCCCTTTATTTTCCATTAGATCTGCTGCTAATTGAAAAATAGTATTAAAAGAGAGGAATTGGATACCGGTACACCCATAAAGGTAATCTGCACCTAACTCTTCCACTACTTTTGACATCACAGAAGCAGTACGTTGATCTCGGTAATGATAGGGATTGGAGAATAAACGCCCTTGTTTATCTACCAAACCATAATCTACCCCCCAGGTATCCACTGCAATACTTGATAATTCAACTCCCTCGGCCAGCGTTTTTTTGATCCCTTTCTTCATCTCTCGCCATATTCTTAAAATATCCCAATAAAGATTAGAATTTAACCTTACCGGCTCATTAGGAAACCGGTAAATTTCTTTATAACTAATACGTTCTCCATTAAATTCTCCCAGAACCGCCCGGCCACAGGTAGCACCCAAATCAAAACCTAGCATCTGTACCGTGCGTTTACCCATTATTTTCACCCCTCTCTTTGTTTCTACTGATCCCCTGGATGAGCTTATTTACCCCATTTTCTTTCGGAGTTCTATTAATTTATCAACCTGTTCCCGTGAAAGCTCCCTTTCACCACCCAACTGTCGGGCTATCAGAGTAATCATAGCAAAATGTTCTACAGTCTCCATTTTATAATAGGCATTATATACATCGGTACCTAGAGTTAACACTCCATGGTTCTCAAGTAAAAAAGCATCATGGCCTGCAAGATATTTAGAAAGCGCCTGGGGAATCTCTTCAGTTGAAGGGGTACCATACTCTGTTAGCGGAATCTGACCCAGATTAATAATCACTTCTGGTAATACAGGTTTGGAAAGTGCTTGACCAGTAACAGCAAAAGCAGTACTAACCGGTGGGTGAGCATGGGTAATTGCCATCACATCTGGCCGGCTCCGGTATACGCTCAGATGCATTTTCAGCTCAGATGAGGGCTTAAGCTCACCTGCTATAACTTTGCCTTCTCCATTAACTTTAACAATCATCTCCGGAGTCATAAAACCTTTACTGACACCTGTAGGAGTGGTAAGAAACTCATCCTGACCAATTCTGACAGTAATATTCCCATCATTGGAAGCAACATATCCCCGTAACCAGATCCGGCGGCCTACTTCTACAATGTCATTCCTTAATTGAACTTCATTCATTAATTAATACTCCTTAACCTTTTTCTTCTTCCATCTATTCTTTGCGCAGATACAAAGCCTCTTGATTCTTTATATACATCTCTTTTTTAAAAATCCCTTCCAAAAGATCTTACTTGGGTACATAAAAAGAAGTAAGTGATAAAATTCACTTACTTCTTTCCTCCGCATACTATCTCGATACTCGTCGCTCGGTTGAATGGCAGCCTTTGTAAGCTTTAGATGAAAGTTGTATTTTCATTCTTTCATATGCCCCAGCGAAGCTAAGGTAAGCAACTATTTAGCTTAAAGCTCAACCCCAAAATATTCAAGGGCATTATTATAACAGATATTCTTCACCATATTGCCGAGCAGTTCCAGATCATTCGGGGCCTCACCATTTTCGACCCACTCACCCAGCAGATTACAGAGAATTCTCCGGAAATACTCATGCCTGGTATATGATAGGAAACTTCTGGAATCAGTTAACATCCCGATAAATCTGCTAAGAAGACCAATATTGGCTAAAGCAACCATCTGCCTAATCATGCCATCCTTTTGATCATTAAACCACCAACCCGAACCAAGCTGCATCTTACCAGGAATTCCACCACCCTGAAACGATCCGGCAACTGTAGCCAGCATCTCATTATCACCAGGATTAAGCGAATAAAGGATTGTTTTCGGAAGTTCATCGGTCTCATCAAGCTTATCCAAGAATTTCACAAGCGCCTGGGCATATACATAATCCCCCATTGAATCATAACCTGTATCTGGACCGAGAATTTTAAACATTCTCGTACTATTATTCCTTATACTACAAAGATGCAACTGCATTACCCAACCTTTTCGGGCATACTCTCTACCTAAGAAGAGTAAAACCTGAGTCTTGAATTTTTCTATCTCTTCAGTAGTTAAGCCCTTATCAGATAAAGCTTTTTGAAGAATAGCAGTAGCTTCCTCTTCTGTACCTTCCTGATAAACAATCGGATCTAAGGCATGATCTGAAACCCGGCATCCTACTTCATGGAAAAACTCAATCCTCTGCTTTAAGGCTGCTTTCAAATCAGTAAAGGTCTCAATCTTTTTGCCCGTAACCTCAGCAAGTTTTACAATCCACTCAGCAAAACCTTTCTTTTCTATATTAAAGCTCTTATCCGGACGAAAAGCAGGAAGCACCTTCACCCCAAAACTCTTGTCCTTAGCTAAAGCCTGATGGTATTCAAGGGAATCAGTAGGATCATCAGTAGTACAAAGCCCCTTCACATTTGAGCCTTCAATTAACCCTCGTGCTCTAAACTCTTCCTTCTGTAAAAGCTCATTACATTGCACCCAGATCTCTTCCGCAGTTTCGGGAGAGAAAAGCTTTTCTATACCAAAATACCTCTTAAGTTCGAGATGAGTCCAATGGTAAAGAGGATTACCGATACACTGAGGCATAGTCTCTGCCCACTTCATAAATTTCTCTTTATCATCAGCATCACCTGTAATATACTTCTCTTCAACTCCATTAGCTCTCATAGCCCGCCATTTGTAATGATCTCCGCCTAACCAAACCTCAGTTATGTTCTTATATTCTTTGTTCTCGGCAATCTCTTTAGGGCTTAAGTGGCAATGATAGTCGAAAATTGGCATCTCCTTAGCATATTCGTGGTAAAGCTTTTCCGCTGTAATATTAGTTAGTAAAAAGTTATCATCCATAAAAGGTTTCATCTTTTAAGCCTCCATAAATTTATTTACAAGACACCATATTTTAATAATATCAAAATTTTAGTTTGTCAACCACCCAAATCTTGATCGATTTCTGTTAAATATAAAGCTAATGGGCGAAATTTAAGGATCTTAAATTAGTTTATTCTCTCTTTCACTCCTTTTTATTTTTAAAAGGCCGTTCCAATGGTACCTCCTTTTCAATCGGCCCATATAATAGAATGAAGTTAGCAGCAGGTAAATCTTTTACCCAGCTTTATTTTATTTTGCCACCACTAAACAAAGAAGGGAGATGAGAAAATGGGATTAACCCACAAATCTACCGGTATAAATACATTTTTTGCAGAATTGTACTCGGAATTCTCTAGTACCGAGGCAGTTATTGCTTTAGCAGGCAACCCCAATACTGGAAAAAGTACAGTATTCAATAGTTTAACTGGACTAAATCAGCATACTGGGAATTGGCCCGGAAAGACTGTTACTCTGGCCAAAGGTTTTTTCAAGCATAAAGGAGATCATATAACATTAGTTGATCTTCCGGGAACATATTCACTTCTTGCCAATTCCGTTGAAGAACAAGTGGCCCGGGATTTTATCTGTTTTGGGGAACCTGATGCCGTAGTAGTCGTAACTGATGCCACTTGTCTGGAGCGGAACTTAAATCTAGCTCTTCAGGTAATGGAGATTACATCCCAAGTCATTCTCTGCCTCAACTTGATGGATGAAGCTAAACGTAAAAATATCCAAATTAATTATGAAAAACTCCAAAGGCTCCTGGGGATCCCCGTAATCCCTACTGTTGCCCGGAACAAAGAAGGATTAGATGATTTAAAAGCTGCAATTCATGCCATGGCCTTTGGCGAAGAAAAACCTTCTCCAAAAATTATTTATTATGATGATCAGCTGGAAAAAGCCTTAGATGAACTAAAAAAGGAACTTGAAGCGTCTTTCTCAACTGTAATTAATAGCCGTTGGCTAGCTTTACGCCTGTTAGATGGCGACATTGCCCTTATGAAAAAAATTTTTAAATACCTTAGTGAATTGCATAATTGAAGGAATTGCATAATTATCTAAGCTTGTATTTAACCAATACGGGAAATGCCTATGGGGCTTGTCGATTCACCCGCCCTTGATTTACATTACTTTATACTGTGAGTAGGCGGCATGAACGACCATATAGTGTTTAACTATTATTCTAATTGTCTAAATCTTAGTCCATTCCTTAATAATTAGCTATATTCTTCATTTGATTTGACCGATTACGTAATTTCTTAAACTAGGCAATTTCTTAATTTAAGAAAAATAGAACCACAAACAAGAAAGGAAAGAGAACATGAATATAATGGCAAACCATAAAAAGCTTTTACAAAAAGCCCGTATTCTCCGGAAACAATTAGGGCCCAACCTTCGTGATCGGGTGGTTGCTAATATCTATCAACAGGCGGAAGCAATCACCCAACAAGTAGTACAGCAGAATCATCTTAAGCATAATCTTGATACGATCATCGATATTATTGTCACTTCTAAAATTTTTGGCTATCCACTAATGCTACTCTTATTAAGCGGAATCTTCTGGATTACGATTACTGGTGCCAATTATCCATCAGAACTTCTTTTTACCATGTTTTCTGGTCTTGAAGACTGGCTGACAACCCTTTTTCAGGGATTAAATGCACCTGCATGGCTCCATGGAATATTAGTTCTTGGTCTATTTCGTACTCTATCTTGGGTAGTTTCGGTCATGCTTCCGCCAATGGCGATCTTTTTTCCACTCTTTACTTTTTTCGAAGACCTTGGATATCTGCCAAGGGTTGCTTTTAATCTTGATAAGTTCTTTAAAAAAGCAGGTGCCCATGGAAAACAAGTTCTTACCATGTGTATGGGCTTTGGTTGTAATGCTGCGGGTGTTATCGCCTGTCGGATCATCGAATCTCCCCGTGAACGCTTAATTGCTATTTTAACTAATAACTTTGTTCCTTGTAATGGACGTTTTCCTACCTTATTTACAATGGCTGCCATTCTTATGGGAATCGTAGCCAACAGTTCCCACAACCTAACTGCCTCCTTCCTAGTCGCCGGAGTGGTTATCTTTGGAATTTTTATCACTCTACTCGTCTCCTGGGGATTATCTAAAACCATCCTTCAAGGAGTTCCTTCCTCATTTACTTTAGAACTCCCCTCTTACCGCTTGCCTAAAATCGGAACCTTACTAATTCGATCAATTTTAGATCGAACCATTTTTGTATTGCTCCGTGCCGTAATTGTTGCTGCCCCTGCAGGTGCTTTAACCTGGGTTTTTGCAAATCTTCGGATCCAAGACCTCTCCTTGATTGCTTATTTTTCTAGGTGGTTTGATGGTTTTGGCCGCTTAATTGGCCTAGACGGTTACATTATTATGGCATTCATTCTCGGGTTACCAGCCAATGAAATTGTCCTGCCAATTCTGATCATGAGTTACCTTTCCCAGGGAGCAATGTTAGAACTAAATAGCATTAGCGCCCTGAGAGAATTATTACTACATAATGGTTGGACCTGGCTTACAGCATTAAATATGAGTCTCTTCTCTCTACTTCATTTCCCTTGTGCCACTACCCTCCTGACAATACAGAAGGAAACCAAGAATACCAAATGGACTTTACTATCTGCCTTAATTCCAACTGCGGTCGGAGTCATTCTCTGTTTTCTAGTCGCTCAGATCGCCCGCTTATTAAACCTGGTTTAATAAGCTTGTCACTTGATACTCGGTTGGAAGAAAACCTTCGAAGCTGATAACATCAATTCATAATTTATGCCAAAAGAAAAGGAGGACCTAATGTTCCCCCTTTCCAGGCTTTTCCCTCCGTTCCGGAAGATAAGTAACTGATCGCTGCTGTCGTATAGGTTGAGGGAAGAGATTCATTAATTTATAAATTTCCACCGGAAGTTTACTGCGAACATTTAACCCCATCGCTTCAATCTCTTCATAAGTAAGGGGATAATCATGGGTCCAGTACCCTTCCGCCAGTAAACTCCCAATCCGGGTAGCCTTCTCTTCCCCATAATTATCAACCAAGAGATTGAAGACAGCTTGTCTAACCTGTTGGATCGCTTTATCAGCTACATCCGCGAGGATCATCGCCCGGTCACTAATCTCGCTGACCGGTTTAACTCGTACTAGTTTGGTTAAAGAAACGGCAGGCAATCCTTCAATCTGCGGATCAACCGGTCCTAAGGCTGCATGTTCATCCATTACAATCTCATCCGCTGCCAAAGCAATCAGAGTTCCTCCAGACATAGCATAATGAGGAATATAAGCAGTAACCTTCCCGGGATGTTTTTTTATGGCTCTGGCTATCTGAAGAGCTGCCAAGACCAGTCCTCCCGGAGTATGAAGGATAATATCAAGAGGAACTTCAGGGTCAGTAAGATGGATCGCTCTAATTACTTCTTCAGAATCATTAATATCTATATAGCGAAAAAAAGGTACGCCAAAAAGGCTAATGGTTTCCTGCCGATGGATAAGGACAATCACTCTGGAATCATGGGCCTTTTCCAATTGACTGATTAATTTTTGCCGTTCCGACTCCAGCAGCTTTTTTCTTATTACTGGAAGCAGGCTTGAAAGAATGATCACTATCCAAAATATCTCAAATAAACCCATACTTCACCCTCCATACACCATTTCTACCAAGGATGGTACTCATCATCATACCAGCAACGATAACACCTGTTTCTGGCAGTTAATAGGAAAAACCGAATCAAAAAAATACCGGCAAGAAAACCTCCAACATGAGCCCACCAAGCAATCCCGCCCTCCTGTCCCGGATTTAAAAAGGAAATTGCCCCTCCCCAAAGTTGTGTCAGAAACCAGCCACCTAAATATATAAAGGCCGGTATCCGAATAAAATAAGGAATAAAAAATACAAGAATCAAGGTAATGACCCGGGCACCCGGATATAAAAGAACATAAGCCCCCATTACTCCTGCAATGGCTCCCGAAGCTCCAATTGCCGGAACCACCCCTGCCGGATTTGATAAGACATGAATCAAACCTGCCACCACTCCACTAGATAGATAAAACAAGAGAAAACGGAAAGAACCAATCCGATCTTCTATATTATCTCCAAAAAGCCACAATGCCCACATGTTCCCGATCAGATGAGTCCAATTTCCATGCAGGAATATACTGGTAACAAAGGGGAATATCCGGCCTGTTCTGGCCAGAGTTTCCGGAAGACTCTCTGGCGAAAAAACACGTAAGGGAATCAATCCGAACAGGTAAAAAACCTTCTTCATCTGATCCGGAGGAAGTGATTTTTGCAGTAGAAAAATAAATGTTGTAAAAACAATCAACAAGACCGTCATAAATGGCGGGTATCTACTGGGGATATTATCTTTCAATGGAAACATCCCACCAACTCCTTTTCTCTAAAAATCATTCTTCTCATATTTTGATGAAGGTTAAAAATTTACCCCCCTCAATCTTTCTATTAACCGTAGGCATACTTTTATACTATACCCAGTTTTCAGCGGTTAATTTGTCCTGAAAAGAGATTTAAATTCTCCCTCTTCTTTTATGGGCTTTTTGCGTTGTCATTTATTTTTCTGTCCCTGCACAATTATGCAATTCACTCTAATATATGAACTTTAGATATATGGCTAACTTAGAATGTCTGCTTAGCTATTTTTTAACCGGTGAATCTCTTCCTCTGATAACTCACGGCTTTCACCGGGAGCTAATCCCGGGTCTAATTCCAAAGCACCCATCGATATTCGCTTTAAATAGATTACCTTTTTCCCTATAGCCTTCAACATTCTTTTTACCTGATGAAATTTACCTTCGTAAATTGTTAATTCCAATTCCGACCTTTTTCCTGCTGCCAACAATCTTACTTCTGCCGGAAGGGTACAATACCCATCATCTAATACAACCCCTGCTTCCAAAGCTTTGAGATCATTTACTGTTACTTCTCCTTCTACTTGGAGAAAATAGGTCTTTGCTACCCGGGAACGGGGTGCTAATAGATAATGGGCCAATTGCCCATCATCAGTCAATAATAATAAGCCTTCTGTATCCTTATCAAGCCGCCCTACAGGAGCAATATCTCGCTTACGCCATTCTTCCGGAAGCAAATCCATTACTGTTGAAGCATAATTATCCCTAGTCGCCGAGAGATAACCCGCAGGTTTATTCAACATAATATAGTAAAATTTCTTATATTCCACCAGTTGGCCATTTACTTCCACCCGATCTTTTTCCGGAACTATTTTAAAGTCACTTTCTAAAATAACTATGCCATTGACCTTTACCCGGCAGTCGCGGACTAATGCTTTGACTTGCCGCCGGCTGCCAAGCCCCATATTTGCGAGAAACTTATCAAGCCTTTCTTTCTTCATCAACATTATCTTCCTATCGCATCCTCCAAGAAGAGGGATAATAATTCTTAATAAGATTTCCTACTCTTTTAGCCCAGCCTAATGGAAAACCATTCGTTGTTACCAAAACCCAACCCTCTCCCGACACTTCCGCTTCATTCAGTAACAGAGTATCCCCCCGTAAATATTTTAATACTTCATAACTATCAACCGGTAATTCTAATTGGCGTTTTGCCTCCTGCCGGTCTAAAGCCAAGGCAAAAGCCGGAGAAGGGATAAACCGTTCGTAACGGAGTTCACCTAAAAACAGGCCTCTTCTTACAATCTCTAAACCGTTAAGGCAAGGAAGGCCTTCCGGTAAAAGTTGCAGATCATTTTCCTGGATAAATAGCCTCCCCGCAGGTGGTTTGATTCCTACCTCTGAACAAAACTCCCAAAAAGCAGTCAGTCTTTTCTCCTCTGGTTCCTGATAAGTAAATGGTAAGCTTCTCTTGCTCTCTCCCTGTAAATCTTTTTGCAATACAGCAGCAAATTGCCCTTCTCCCCGTGAAAGATGAGGCCAGATTCGGCCAGTATTACTGAGAAGCGGTTCACCTGCCCACTCTCCCCTTCCCGGACTGACTCCATCAATTTCTATAGCAACCAGTTTGAAATCCGGATGTTCTTCTAAAAATCGCTTGATTTGCAATTCATCCTCTTCCGGGGAAAATGTACAGGTAGAATAGACTATTCTTCCACCGGGTGCCACCATGCGGGCTGCATAAGTCAATAATTCCCGCTGGATTGGGCTACAGATTGATGGGTGGTAATTCCGGCGCCAGGCAATAATCAAACGGGATTCCCGTCGGAACATTCCTTCTCCGGAACAAGGAGCATCTACTAATACCCGGTCAAAATAAGCTGGGAAAGTCTCTGCCAATTCCTGAGGCTGGTTATTGGTTACAACAATATTCTTAAGGCCAAAATTTTCTATATTCTTTAACAGTGCTCTGGTTCTTTTTGGATTAATATCATTCATAAAGAGTAAACCATCTTCCATCGCCGCCCCAATCTGAGTAGATTTTCCTCCGGGTGCAGCACAAAGGTCCAGAATCTTCTCCCCAGATTGAGGCTCTAAAGCTACCACTGGTAACATCGCACTGGGATCCTGTAAATAATAAAGACCAGCATAATAATAAGGATGTTTGGAAGCTTTAAACCCTTTTGGAAGGTAAAAACCTTCTTTACACCAGGGAACCGGAGTCAAATCATAAGGAAAAATCTCCTTAAACTCCTCCACCGATATCTTTTTGGTATTAACCCGCAGACTGCGAATAATAATTTTCTGTTTTAACGCTTTAATAAAGGCTTCATATTCTTCCTTTGCCATTAACTTCTGCATTTTATGAAGAAACTCATCCGGTAATTTCATTTTTCAAATCTCCTTAACTATCTCGTATCTCGTCGCTCATGTGGAATAACGGAATGACATCCCTTGTTAGCTTAAGCTAGGTTGTGCAAAAAAGCACTATTTTCATTCTTTTATGTGCGACGGGCAGTAGCCAACATGAGTAGCTACCTTACCGGCTTTGTACAGAAAACCGATAGCCCTTTTATTTTCTCCACACAACCGGTTGTTCCTCCAACCTTTATTTTAATTTAGCTTGACATTACAATAATTAACTGATAATTTAAGAGTAGAATATATTACTGTTTTAGTCGATTGTTCGAATCAGCTAATTACGTTGTTTTATTTTAAGATTACACCAGAATATATTGAAACCTTTCTGTAAGTTAGACAATATATTCTGTTTTATGATACCGTAGGTAGTTAGCAATTCCCTTACATTAAAAAAATACATAATTTTTTTGCCCCTGTTTTCGACTATAAAACGATATTAGTCTAACTGTTTAGTCCGAACCTACTTAGAAAATAGCCCTAGTTGATTCATCTGGTCTTGAGTAAATCACTTCGTGATAATTAGGAAACCAGCATGAACAAC
>DIPO01000067.1:25858-26194 GCA_002427045.1 Firmicutes bacterium UBA5486 | reverse complement strand
GAAACCAGCATGAACAACCAATTGAAGCGTCTCCGATGCCTGTCGACCCACCTGACTTTGATTTTCATGGCGGTAGCCAGCGTGGGCGACTACCTAGAAAATACGTCTCGAAACTCGTCTCAGTCTCACATTTCGCCTTTCATCTATACCAAGAAAAACGTTACCGCAGGCTTTCACGATTTTTCTTGGTGTTTTAAGGTAGGCCAAAAATGAGATTAGTCTCACATTTGGCCTTTCATCTATACTAAGAAAAACGTTACCGCAGGCTTTCACGATTTTTCTTGGTGTTTTAAGATAGGCCAAAAATGAGATTAGTCTCACATTTCGCCTTTCATC
>DIPO01000067.1:0-25708 GCA_002427045.1 Firmicutes bacterium UBA5486 | reverse complement strand
ATTTCGCCTTTCATCTATATCAAGGAAAACACTTTCGCAGACTTTCGCGATTTTCCTTGATGTTTAAGGTAGGCGAAAAATGAGATTACTCGTCGCTCGTGTTGAATGACCGCCTTTATAAGCTTTAGATAAAAGTTCGGTTTATTAAATAATCTTTTTCTTAATAAGGAGGGTAAATTGCCAATGAAAAAAACGGTCTTTCTAACCGGTGCTTCAGGTTCAATGGGAAGTGAAGCTTTTAAAGAGCTTTTAAAAAGACGTGACCGTTTTAAAATTGTACTTCTTTTATTACCGGGGAAAAAAGAAAGGAGGTTCTTCGAGCGCTATAGAAAAGAAAAGGAAATCAATATAATCTGGGGTGATATTACTAATTACAATGATGTTTTAAGGGGCGTTAGCGGTGCAGATTATATACTAAATACTGCTGCGATTATTCCTCCTCTTGCCGATCATTACCCTGAACTAGCTACAAAGGTAAATTTCCATGGAGTAAAAAATATTCTTAAAGCGATCAAGGCACAACCTTTGGGCAGCCAAAGGATTAAATTTGTTAATGTAGCTTCTATAGCCATGACTGGAGAGCGGTTACCTCCAATCCATTTAGGCCGGGTGGGGGATCCTCTCAAACCTAGCCTTTACGATAATTACGCACTCTCAAAAATTGCCGCAGAACGGGAACTTATTGAATCCGGGTTAAAATACTGGGTCTCGCTTCGCATGACCTATATTGCTATTCCTAATATTCTTTCTTTACTAAACCCGATCATGTTTCACCAACCATTAGCTACCTGTTGCGAACTGATTACTAAACGTGATGCTGGTTATATGATCGCTAATACTTGTGAAGATTATATTCCCGATAATTTCTGGCAGCAAGTCTATAATGTCAGCGGTGGGCCAGCCACTAGATTTGTTTACTATAAATACCTTTATGATATCTTTAAACTACTTGGTTTAGGAAATTTTCAACAACTAATGGAGAGAAAATGGTTTTGCCTGCGTAATTTTCATTGCCATTTTTATGAAGATTCCGATGTTTTAAACAGCTATCTTCATCATTGGCGGGATACCCTGCAAGATCACTACCGGCAAATCTTAGAAGAATCTCCTTTCATCCTAAAACTTTACCGGAAATCTTTTTTACATCGTATTGTTCATCCCTGGTTTATTAAAAACTTCATCATGAAACCCAAAGCTTATGCAAGAGATGGGCCGATGGGTTGGATTAAAAATATGGATCTTAAACGCATCTCAACCTTTTATGGCTCTTATGCAAATTTACAAGCAATTCCGGAATGGGGGGAGTTTGAAAACAACAATATCAATCCTTCGTTCCGTCTAGAACATGGATATGATGAAAATAAACCGGATCAAGATTTGGGGATTAAGGATCTACAGGAAGCAGCCCAGTTCCGAGGTGGTAAATGCCGTTCAAAACAAATGATACCTGGAGATTTACATTCCAAACTAAAATGGGAATGTGCATTTGGACATCAATTTTCAGCAAGCCCTTACCTGATCCTAAAAGCCGGGCACTGGTGCCCAATTTGCGATTCTTCCCCCCAAAACTTTCCTAAAATTGCCCTGAAGAACCCTTTTTTTGCTCAGGTTTGGAGGATTCCCGCAAAGCATATCAAGTAAAATTTTCATGTGGTTAAAATAATGTCTTTAATGAAAGAGGAGAAAAAGATGGCAGAAGAATTTAATGATATTAAAACTCAAATTATTAATAAAGCTCAAACTGTCTTTGCTCGTTTTGGTTTCCAGAAAACAACTATGGATGATATTGCCCAAGCTTCCCATAAAGGCAAAAGCACACTTTACTATTATTTCTCAAGTAAAGAAGATATTTACCATGCGGTCATTGAAAAAGAAGCCAAAGAACTAAAAGAAGAAATACGTAAAGCAATCGCCATTGAAGCATCCCCTCAGGATAAACTTCGTACTTACATTTTAACCAGGATGCATGCTTTAAAACGTCTGGCTAATCTATATGAAGTTTTTAAAGATGAATATCTAGAAAACTACAAGTTTATTGAAAAAATAAGGGTTAGTTATGATGAGTATGAACGTATCATGATTAGCGGTATTCTTAAAGAAGGTGTTAAGCGCGAAGAGTTTGTAATCGAAGATATAGAACTAACATCATATGCTATTGTAATGGCTACTAAAGGACTGGAGTATCCTTGGGCAATCGAAGAAGATACTACTAAAATAGAAGAAAACATTGATACTCTTCTCCATGTTCTCTTCTATGGCTTATTTAAACGATAAATTGGCTTTTCGAATATATTACTAAATTAGTCTAAATGTCCAATATTGATCTGTTCTTCATATCATCCTGTTCTAAGCGAAATGCATAACATGTAGCTTGATGTGTTTAGCTCAAATAAGAGAATATAAGTGTTTAATGAATACCTAATATACTTCCTTATCATAAACTTATAAACCTAATATTTTTTTCTTTACTTATCGAATATATTACCTGTTTGGTCTATTAGTCGAAATCTCTGGTAATAATTTTTCTCCTTTGTAATATAGTCATTTGAGGGAATTGTATAATAACCTACATTACTTTTTAACCATAATATATGGTATTTGACTTGAATTAGGCTACCTATAGATTTAGATTAAATTTCAAATTTATCATATATACAATTTAAGGAATTGCATAATTTAATTATTTAAGATTTAACCACTATAAATTATAGTTAAATACTAGCTCAGGAAATTATGCAATTCCCTTAATTCCTTAGTTCTAATGAAAGGAGCAATGATACAGATGAATAAATTTGCCCAGTTTGTTATGGGGCACCGTAAAACCGTAATTTTTCTAACCATACTTATTACTTTATTCCTCGGTTATTCGATCACAAAGATCCAAATCGACCCGGATATCCTAAATTATCTTCCCAAGTCTGATCCGGTGGTAAAACTCTCTCAATATATCGGAAAAGAATATGGCGGGAATCTATTAGCTATGGTTGCAATGGAGGCCACAGATATTTTTACCCCCTCAACGCTGAAAGAGATGGATTTGCTCACAAACAATTTGCAACGAATTGAAGGGATCACTTATGTTACAAGCCTGACTAATATTCTGGATATTAAAGAATCTGATGGTTTTATCGAAATTGGTACATTAATAGATCTCGAGGATAATCCGGAAATCCTTAATGAACTTGCAGAGCTTAAAGATTATATTCTAACAAAAGATATGTACCGGAATAAGTTTATTTCGAGTGATGCCACTACTGCCCTACTTATTTGTCAATTAGAGAATGATATTGATAAGGTAAAGGTGGCCAAAGCCATAAAAAAACAAGTAGAAGAATTAGAGCTTAAGAGCGATATTTATTACGGTGGCCTCCCGTTTTATCTTATGGAAATTAGCGATACCATAGTAAGAGACCTCAAAGCACTTACCCCTTTAGTTAGTCTCTTTATAATAATTACGCTTTACTTAAGTTTCCGTTCCCTTACCGGTGTAGTTCTGCCCCTCCTTTCAGTACTGATTAGCAGCATTTGGACCCTAGGTACGATGAGTCTCTTTGGTATCCCTTTAACTATTATTTCTAATACCATTCCCGTAATTTTAGTGGCTGTCGGAAGTGCTTATAGTATCCATCTGATTAATAAATATTACGAAATAAAATCTGAAGGTTCTTTAATTGAAAGGGCGGAAAAAACTTTATTCAGCGTTGGGCTACCCATTCTTTTAACTGCAGTTACCACTATTGCAGGCTTCATCTCCTTTATTTTTGGTTCGTACCTAACAATGATCCAACAGTTCGGAGTATTCTCCGCACTGGGAGTCTTTTTTGCCTTAGTAACTTCCACCACTTTAGTCCCGGTTTTACTTTCCCTAGTTAAAACGAAACCTCTCCTGAAACGGAAAGATCAACCTACAGTTTATTCTAATTTTATTACCAGATTTAGTAGCTGGATCTATACCAACAAACTATTAATCACAATAATCGGTTTATTAATCATGGCCATTAGTATCGCAGGTATCCCTAGAATACAACGGAAAGTCGATGTTCTTGATTACTTTAAACCAGAGAGCAGTATCCGGCTAACTGAAGAAAAAATCATGAAGGGAAAATTCGGAGGTTCAATCCCCATTCAAATCCTGGTAAATGGAGAGATTCAAGACCCTGCTGTTTTAATAGAGATGAAAAAAGTTCAGGATTTTCTGGCCACACTGCCAAATGTTAATAATCCTTTTTCAATAGTGGATTTAATTATTGAGCTAAATGCGGCGATGGGCGAAGGAAGGCAAATTCCTGATCATCAAGATAAAGTAGCTAATCTCTGGTTCTTTATTGAAGGGGAAGAAAGTGTAGACCAATTAGTAAATCGGGATAAATCAGAAGCTTTAATCCAAGCTACCCTTATTTATGCACCTATGGATCAGATTACCGGACTTGTTGATCAGATTGAGCAGTTTATCGCAGACCTCGATTCTCCTGTTTGTACCTTTACCCAGACCGGTATGCATTCCATCTATAAAAACTTGGATCATAGTCTGCTTCGTAGCCAGCTCCAAAGCCTCCTGCTCTCTCTTCTCCTAATTTTAGCTATGGTCTCACTACTACTCGGCTCATTCCGCGGTGGCCTAATTGGTTTAATTCCCATTATCTTCACTTTAACTGTCATCTTTGGCTTTATGGGCTACTCTGGAATCCCCTTAGATATTGCTACTGTGCTTGTTGGCAGTATTTCGATTGGTATCGGAATTGATTATTCGATTCACTTTGTCAACCGGTTCCGGCAGGAGAAAAAATCTGCAACCAATAGTAAAGATGCACTTATTGAGACCTTGCAAACCACCGGAAAAGGAATCCTTATTAATATGACTACTGTCACCGGCGGGTTCTTAATCTTTCTCTTTGCTGATCTTGTTCCTTTGCAACGGTTTGGAGCTTTAGTTGCTCTTACAATGGTTAGTTCGGGTTTTGGATCAATCATTATCCTTCCCGCCATCATCCTGCTCCTGGAGAAACGAATCCAAATATTTTCATCATGATGATCACCGATTATGTTTTTCTTTTAGGTAACTATTTAATTCCCCCCATCCAATAGATTAAATTGAAGGAGTGTGAAAAACTTGAAAAATTTATTTCTTATTCTGTTACTTACTTTATTACTTATTTTCCCTGTCTTGCCGGGAATAACAGCTGAACAACTTACAGCCAAGGCAATCCTGGAAAAGGTTGATACCCTACTTAATGCCCCCCAGGATCAAAAGATCCATATTAAACTGGTTCTTATTGACAAAAACGGAAAAGAAGAAGAAAACCGGGAATTAATCATGATGCAAAAAGGTGAAAAAAGGATGGGAAAATTTTTATCCCCGGCCAGCCAAAGAGGGATTGGTTTTCTTTCCTTGCCAAATGACCTTTTCTACGTGTATATGCCTGCTTTCAAAAAAACCCAACGGATTGCCACCCGCCAAAAAAGCGGTAAATTTGCCGGAACCGACTTCTCTTATCAAGACTTAGGAACTCAACAATATAGTGAAGAATGGTCTTCACAGCTGGTAGAGTCCGATCAGGAAAATTATGTTTTACAGCTAACAGCTGTAGAAGGAAACAATACCGGTTACTCACAGTTAATGCTATGGGTAAACAAAACAAATTTTTTCCCTGTTAAGGTAGAATTCTACAATCAAAACAACCGTCTTTGTAAAATCCTTACTAGCTCAAACGTTCAAGAGATTTCCGGATATTTTATCGCCAGAGAGCTTGAGATGGTTGATGTAATAAAAAATCACTCCACTAAAATGTTTCTGGAGAAAGTAGAATTTGACACCGGCTTATCTGATGAGTTCTTTACAGAGCGTTATTTAAGTAGGTGAGGAAAAAGAAGGAGGATTAAAGATGAAAAGAAAAAATACCCTTTATTATCTTCTGGTTCTGTTCGTCTGTTTCTGGATTTTTTCCGTTCCTACCTTTGCTTCCGGGCTGGAGTGGAAGGGCTATTTTCAAACAGAAACCAGATTCAGTTTGCAGAATAATTCTGAACTAACCTGGCAGGAAACCAACTTAAGATTACAACCCGAAGTTAATACCAATAATGCCCGTTTTTACGGAGAATTTTCTCTCCGGGCTCCAGGAGTTGCTTTCCAATTACCTAAAGAATCATCCGTTTCCAACCAAGTACTCTTAGAATTAGACGAAGCCTATCTTGATCTCTATGCAACCCCTTGGCAACAGATTGATCTCCGTATCGGAAAACAGCTAATACCATGGGGTACAGGTTATTTACTTAATCCCACCAATAACCTAAATCCTGAGGATTTAAGAGATCTCTTTACCTTTGGACGCTACTTAGGTTCAAATGCCCTAAAAGCCACTTCCTATCTTGGAGAGGTTACTCTAACTGGCATCTATATCCCCACTTTTGCACCGGCTGCTTTACCTGAAAGCCCGCGGTTTCAATCTTTGTTCCATTCTGAACTACCGGCTTTACCCTTTGAAACAAATGAGTATATTACAGAGATTCCCCCTGCTAAACTTCTGAAAGAAAGCAGCAGCTGGGGCCTGAGATTAGAAAAATCAATTCTGGACTGTGATTTCTCAGTCAGCTATATCGATGGGCGTTATACCCTGCCTGTACCAAAGATCACTCTTTCTCCAGACCAAGCAGCTCCGGGTAAAGTTGATCTCCTTTGCGAGCTGATTTATCCCCGCAGAAAAATAGTTGGCTTTGATCTGGCTGGTGCCTATGGTGGTTTAAGCTTCTGGGGCGAAGTAGCAATCTTCTTTCCAGAGGAAGTAAAAACCGTTTCGGATTTATCCGCTCTTGGTGCCGGAAAGATCGAAATTACAACTCTGGAAGATACCCCTTATACGAAATATCTTATTGGTTTTGATTATAGCATCAATGATCTTTACTTCAATAGCCAATATCTCCATGGTTTCCCCCAGGAACGAGGTACAAAGGAACTGTCTAATTACTTAGTCAGCTGCCTGGAATTTACTTTACACGATGGCAAAATTAAAATTCCTTTTAATACTTGCCTGGAAGTAAAAGATTTTAGCAAATTTAGTGATACTTATGCTTTTATATTATCGCCGGAAATCTGTTATTATCCGGAAATAAATACTGAAATCATTATCAGTTTACGGTTAATTGATGGAAAGCCTGAGACTACTCTTGGGAAGATGAAAGATTTAGATGAAATCGGGTTAAAGGTTAAGTATAGCTTCTAAAAGATTTATAGGCTTTTTCACCTATTAGCTATATAAGGGAATTCCATTGTTACCATCAATTTTGGCTACAATAAATGCGCTAACTATAATTCGAAGAGATTATCTAAATTTATACGCCACACAGAAAAGCTCGCTTAAAAAGCGAGCTTTTCTCTCTTTCATTAAATATTTTTTCAATTAATTATCTTTCAATCTAATTCTATTCATTTATTAGGCTATCCCATTTATATAAAATACTCTAGTTTTTAAATTTCAAATTATATTACTGCAGTATGACTAATTTACCGGTACCCAAATTGACCATCCAGTCTCTCTTTCAACATTAACCTTAAAATTGCCATACCCTTGGTCATCCGTAGTTACTCGCTCACTAATATGGCCTGTATAATCATAAAAGGTAGTATTGGGCTGTCTGGAGTTTATTCTTTTGATCGCAACATTACTCCCACCCACTGGTCCATCGGAGATCATCATTACCAAACCAGTCCCAGGTTCATCTGCTAATCCTTCACGTACATATGAGTAAACATCATGATCATTATTATCTACTTCATGACCCGGGCCATAAGCAAAATATTTTCTGGCTTCAATTAATTTATCCAATTTATCCTTCATGCCATAGACATAGTAGTCTTTCCACCAGACACAAGGAATACCTTTTTCACGCATTAATATATAGGCATAGGCTTGATATTTATAATTTGCTATTCCAGGATTATTTTGATCATCATCCCGATTCGTATCATGATTATCAGCAAAGGTTACTGCCAGGTCTTCATAACCAGATCTGTTAACCAACCCTACATTGGATAGTGACCTAAGATCAAGACTCCCGTTTGATAATGTTCGAAAAGTATTGTATAGCGGAAAGTCAAAGACTTTCATCAGGGGATTATTAACCGCCTGTAAATAAGAAACTAAGTAATTAATATCTTCAATCCAGGCTTCACCTACAAAGAAAACATCTTTACCGGTACCAGACCAAACCTCATCAAGCCACTCGCTAACAAAATCATTATCAACATGTCTAATCGCATCTAACCTAAAGCCATCAAAATCAACTTCATTAATGATCCATTTACCCCAGGCCTTAATCTCGTCTTTTACTTTAGAGTTTTGATAATCAACATCATCACCCATTAGATAGTCATAATTATCTAGGCAATTATCCCAGGACTTGCCTTTAAACAGATTTCCATCCACCCCGTCAAAGTAAGTCCAATCCCATGTTGATGAGTAATATGTACCGTTTCTACCGGGGAAATTAAATTTAGTCCAGGCTGTCATTGTACCTCCACTTGCAAGTGGTACCGCTTCGCTCTGATCAGCCCCCATCCGGTGATTTAAAACCGCATCAAAATAAACATCAATCCCATTTGCATGGAGATAATTAATAGCTTGATCCAATTCCGCTCGGGTCCCATACTTGGTTCGGACTGTTCCTTTCTGGTTGAACTCCCCTAGATCCCATAAGTCATAGACATCGTAGCCAACGGTATTCTGCCCATTCATCCCTTTAGAAGCAGGCGGAAGCCAGAGTGCAGTTATTCCAACGTAGGAAAGCTCTTCAGCTCTGCTTTGAAGTAGATTCCAAAGGTTAGCTTCACCCGGGTGAATATTCTTATAATCCCCTTCATTCATTTCCCAGTAAAAAGCCTGCATCATAGTAGAATTTGTTTTAGTTTTGTTTGGATCCCCAGTAATAAAAGCTATTTTACCTGTAATTTTTGTACCTTTTTGATCCGTAACTGTAAAGTATAAAAAATATTTACGAAGCGGTTCTAGTTGAAATTCATTAATTTCAAGCGTTTTCTCGACTATTCTACTTTTTTGGGACAATTCCTTAATATCGTATTCTTTCAAACCTACCTTAGCACTAGATATATTACTATTAAAATTAAGTGTAATCTTGGTAAGCGATGGATCAATATTTGTACTTAAATTCGTGGGATTACTACTAACAAACAAAAACGATACCTTTTTAACTGAATCATTTTTCTTAAAACAGCCAGTAAAGAATAATGAAATAATGAGAATAAGGGTGATAATGAAAAACTTCTTTTTTTATCTGTTAAAATATGAACTCACAGAATTCAACTCCTTCTCATTTGCTTTTTAAAAGCTAAGGATCATAGTCAGAATTATAAAGCTTTACTATAGATAAATTATTCCTTTTGCTTTCTCCTCCGTAATTATTGGCTAATATGCTAACGTTTGCATAACATATTTTATTCTGCTTTTTTCTGCTAATTCCTTTTCATAAACATAATAGTTTTCCTACTAATTGCTTATTAAATCTGAAATAAAAAAGCCCCGGACTTTAAATCCGGAGCTATTTTTTATATTGGTGGACCTGGAGGGATTCGAACCCTTGACCTCTGCGATGCGAACGCAGCGCTCTCCCAACTGAGCTACAGGCCCGTATTGTTAATCTTAAAAGAAAAAAAGTGCCCGTCAGGGCTAACCACGAAAGAGACATACATTTCCAAAATGGTCATTCCACTTTTCACATTTACGTACTATCTTTAAGGCCCGAGGAGATTCACTATCAGAACTACAGGTATCACTTTGTTCATCATAATAACGGCAATCTTTGCAAACTTGAAGGACCTCTTCTTTAGTCAGTTTGAAGACCATAATCTTCACCACCTTGAGGTCATATTTGCTTATTGCTCTTTGTATTTACACTATACCACGTTTACAAAAAGTTTTCAACTATTTTGTTTTTGTTTCTATCTAAGGAAATTAGATAGACCTGGGAATATGAGCAATAAGAGCCCTGATTTCTTTTTATTCAGGGCTCAAAGTCTCATTAATCTTTTTATATTAACCTTTAACCGAACCCTTTGTTAATCCGCCAATCAATAGATTCTGCATTGATAAGTAAAGAATTGTAACAGGTAACGCCGCAAGTAGCGATCCTGCCGCAAACTGAGTATAATTTTTGTCAAACTTACCCGAAATAAAATCATTAAGCCCTACAGCCAGTGTCCATTTGGTCGGAGTAGTTAGCACCAAACGGGCAAAGAGGAAATCTCCAAAAGGAGCCACAAAACTAAAGATTGCAATTACTGAGGTCATCGGTAAAGTTAGTGGTAAAATAATTTTCCACATAGTTGTCCAGTTACCTGCACCATCAATCAGAGCAGCTTCCTCTAATGATTTGGGTATACCATCCATATAACCCTTCATCAGCCAAGTATTATAAGGAATAGCCCCCCCAGCATAGACTAATACCAAACCTAAATGAGTATCCAACAACCCTATAAGATTAAGAAGAACATAGATAGCAACCATATTCATAATGCCTGGAAACATTTGTAAGACCAACATTGCAACTAAACTCTGTTTTCGACCTGCAAAACGTTGTCGAGAAAAAGCATACGCCGTTAAAGTAACTAAGATAACTGTTACCGCTGAACTTGCAAAGGCAACTTTTATTGTGTTTTTATACCAGATACCAAAATCCGTTTCCTTAAAAAGCTTCTTGTAGTGATTCCAAGTAATATCCTTTGGTATTAATGATAATTCACTACTATACAGGCTTTGCCCTGGATTTAAGGAAGAGACAAATGTCCAGACAACTGGAAACAGAACAATTATGAGCATAATTAGTATAAAGAAGTAAGTGAAAAGTAATTTTATACCCTCACGTAAACTGTGTGACGATTTCATCTAAGCATCTCCTCCTCCTTGTAAGATTTTGTCCTAGTAAAGTTATAGACACTGAAACCAACAATAAGTATAAAGATAATTAATGACATTGCTGCTGCATAATTAAATTTCAGTTTTTCAAATGTTAGCTTATAAACCCAGGAAATAAGAATATCCGTACCACCAGCTCCCCCTTGATAACCGAAAATCGGTGGATTACCATTATTGAGCAGATAAATGATATTAAAATTATTAAAATTATAAGCAAAACTCATAATTAATAAGGGAGCAATAGCAAAGAGTACTAATGGCAAGGTAATATAGCGAAATTTCTGTAGCCCATTAGCACCATCTACGGTTGCTGCCTCATATACATCATTGGGTAACCCTTGTAATATGCCAGTAATCAGCATCATACTATAAGGAAACCCTAACCAAAGGTTAACAAGGACAATCGCCACTTTTGTATAATGAGCATTTTCAAACCATGGTATATTCTGGATGCTAAACACAGAGGTTAGTATTTTATTGATTACACCGAAATGGGTATTTAACATCCCTTTCCAAATTAAGATACTAATAAAAGAAGGTATCGCATAGGGCAAGATTAAAAGAGTACGGATTATTTTCCTAAATTTTATCCGTGGATTATTTAATAATACAGCTACAAATCCTCCTAAAGCATATGTTGTTAAGGTTGCTAATACCGACCAGATTATAGTCCATATTAAAACATTTTTAAAAGTTCTAGCCCAGGTAGTAGTTGTTAAAACATCAAAAAAGTTTTTAAGCCCTACATATTTAAGAATATGCTTAGGTGGTGAATGATAAAGGTCATAGTTAGTAAATGCAATTAATATATTAAAGACCATTGGCAGTAAGGTAAAAAATATGATACAAATAAATCCCGGTAATAATATTAAATAGGGAAAACCGGAGTCCATCATATCCCTTAAAGCACCCTTGAACCCTTTGGTTTTGCCGCCTTTATCTTTTATAAGTCCATTCTTATAAGCATCCCGTATATTAGCTATGTAAATAAATAAAATCAATAATGCTAATATAACCGAAATAATACCATAAATCATCATAAATAATGAATGGTCTTCCATTGGGATCTCGCCTAGGGTAATCAGCCCCTTGAAATTTTGCAAAAGCACTGGCAGATTCGGTATAATCACAAACGTATTTAATAAAATTAAAAATATCCCCTTAAGCCACTGACCATTAAAGAGTTGTCCGACTCCCATAAATACTGCAGATAAAAAAGCGGAACTATAGCGTCCAAAACTTTGTAGCTCCTTTTTCTCTAGTTTAAACTGTTGTTGCAAAACATTTCACCTCGCTTAGTATATAAGAAGATTGACCCTACCCAAAGAGTAAGGTCAATCTTTCTCCTTATTCTTATTGTTTCATCATTTTAATATTCTCTTTTATCTGGTCAACACAGATTGGTAGAACTACATCCGCCGGTGCCTGGCCCTGCAAAATAAAGGTTATAGCATTAGCAGCCGGATCCCAAACCTGCATCATCTCCGGTACGTTTGGCATTGGTACACCACGGCTTGCCTGAATAGCAAAGGCTTTAAAAGCTAAATTATCTTGGAACTCTGGCATCTTAACCACATCATCACGTGCCGGGATAATGGATGAAGATTTATAATGTTTAAAACTATTTTCCTTAGTTGTCAACCATTGAATGAACTTTAAAGCCTCTTCTTTGTTTTTACTAAATGCACTAATGTAATAGCCTTTTACACCAATAAAAGTCTGGGGATATTTTCCGTTGCTCAGTTTCGGTAGGGGAGCAATCCCATAATTGACTCCAGCCTCTTCATACTGAGGGTATGCCCATGGGCCATTAATCTGTGCCGCTAAATTACCATCAGCAAATAACCCATTGATAACATCTTTGCTGGTTCCTTCCGGAACTAAACCGGAATCACGGAAGCTTTTTAGATACTGAGCTGCCTTGATCCCACCAGCATTTGCCAGGCCAATATCATCTACATCTAAACCCTTCTTAGTTTCTTTAAATACATATGAATCAAAACCACCAAAAAAGACATAAGCAAAATAGAAATCAGTCAAATCAAACATAAAACCATACTTGTTCTTTTTAGGATTATTTATTTTTTTGGCAATGGCAATCAGCTCATCAAAGGTCTCTGGAACCTCTGGAATTAAATCTTTGTTGTAGACAAGTGCTACTGATTCCATCGCATAAGGAATACCATAAAGTTTACCCTGATAACGCATAGCATCAACTGCTGATTTAGTATATTCATTTAGATCAATTTTGCTTTCAGGAAATTCCCAAAGTATTCCCTGCTCTACTGACTGGCCAATCCGGTCATGCGGCCAGACCACCACATCGGCCCCTTTGCCCGCCGGGCCATCTAAAGCCAGTTTATCACCCTGTGATAACTGGTCAATAGGGAAGACCTCAATCTCGATTCCAGTCTCTTTAGTATAAATTGCACCCAGCTCTTTAACAAATTTCTCTTCCGGTCCAGAACTCTCCCAAACCACCAGTTTGGTAGCACCAGTACAGAATATCGGTGCCAAAATGCTGACCAAAACCAACAAGGACCCTAGAAACAATACTCTACCTTTTTTCATCACTATTAATCTCCTCCTTAATTATCTTTTATGTAAACGTTTGTATTATTCAGGAAAAGCTTCTTTAATCTCTTTTTTTCGGAACCCAAATTGACCAACCATGCTCCGCTGTGTTTTTTACCTTAAAATTACCATAACCCTGACTATCAGTTTCTACAAACTCACTACTATTTCCTGTAAAATCGTAATAGATTTGACCAGGTTGGCGTGAATTAATCCTTTTTTCGATGATCTCTCCACTATCGCCACTGCTAATCATCATCACCAAGCCGGTACCATCGACATCCTCTAAGCCCGCCCTGACATAAGAGTATACCTCTTGGTCATTGTTTTCGACTTCATAACCTGGCCCATAAGCAAAATACTTTCTAGCCTTAATAATCTTTTCCATCTCACTACGGAGATTAGCATTATATAAATCCCGCCAGAAAACTACCGGATACCCATGTTCTCTGGTTAAAATATAAGCATAGGACTGGCATTTCCGCTTAAAAATTGGAGCACTGTTCAACCCATCTCTAAAGGTATCATGATTATCCACAAAGGTTACCGCCTGTTCGGGCTTTTTATTTACCAGCCCAGCAGTACCCAAATTTGCCATATTGATCCGGCCATCTCTCATGAGCTCCATCTGGGCCCGTAGTGGAAAATCAAATAATTTTACCTCTTTATTATTCAAAGCTCCTAAGTAAAATTGAAGACTCATTACATTGGTATACCAAGCTTCACCTACGATAAATAATTCTTTTTCTGTACTTGCCTGGATTTCTTCTAACCATCTCTTCACAAACCCAGTGTCAACATGCTTGACCGCATCAAGCCTAAACCCATCAACCCCGGTCTCCTTTAGTAGCCATTTTCCCCAGGCGATTGCTTCGTCCACCACTTTTTCGTTCTGATAATCTACATCACAACCAAGTAAATAATCTTTATCAAATGACTGGTCCCAGCTTTTGCCCTGAAAAAGAGTAGGCCCAATCATTTTGCCGCTGGCATCAACATCAATTCCATCAAAGCACTGCCAATCCCAACCCCATTCCTTAGCTTGATCGTAATATTTATTACGGCCTTTCATCCCGGAGAAAAGGGTCCAGGTTTCCATTGTGCCTCCCCCGGCCAGAGGTACCTCTTCTTTGTGATCAGCACCGATCCGCTGGTTAAATACAACATCATAATAGACGCTTATTCCCTTTTGTTGCAGTGTATTAATGGCTTTCAGTAACTCTTTTTTCGTGCCATACTTAGTTCTGACTGTACCCTTCTGATTAAATTCCCCTAGATCCCAAGGATCATAAATGCCATAACCTACATCACTGATACTTGTACCTTTACCCGCCGGTGGCAACCATATACCAGTAAAACCTAAATCAGAAAACTCAGGAGCACGCTTGGCCAGCAACTGCCAGAGATCTTTCTCCTCAGGATACATTTTGCCAAACTTACCTGTCCCCATCTCCCAGTAAAAAGCCTGCAAGATAAGGGGGTTCTGCTCTTTTGGTACGGGATATTTATCCTTGGCAGCATACAGAATACCATTTAACGCTATAACCAGTATCAGAATGAAAATTAATAATATTCCTTTTTGCCTGGTTTTTCTTTGTAGCATCTGCGCACCTCCTTTTATAAAAGCATCGGCAATTAATCGCTACTGAAATAATATTCCGGTATATCTCCTCTTAAACTTAATACGTGTTTACATAAGTAGCACTAATATTTTTAGTAAGATACTCCCCTATCTAAATAGGGGAGTATCTCCTATTTAGAACAATACCTTTCTCCTCAGACTAATATAACCCAAGGAGAATAAAACCTAATGCTTCGGGCTAGAAGTCTTTAATAATAATACCAGCTGTTATTCCCGTAGCTACTGTGTAATTACCACCATCGGGATTTCCTCCTGCCCACTTACCTATTACATCATCTATGCCATCGCCATCTGTATCTAAGCAGTACTCAAACCCAAATTCTCCCTCATCTACAGCTGGTACAATTACTGACCAGGTTTCATCTTCATTTTTGGTTAAGTTGTCTAATCTGCCCCATTCTGGATCAGTAATACTTCCTTTAACCTTAACTTTTGTTATTTGAGCAGGATCCGCTGGTTTATCAGCATTTTCTTCTCCGCCGAAAGTTGCAGGATTATAAATCATCTTCATACCTATTACATCACTAACTATACCATCTGCTTTTCCCGTAGCTACTGTGTAATTACCACCACCGGGATTTCCTCCTGCCCATTCTCCCGACTCATCTGCTGGAGTGTCTGATACACCGTCCCCGTCAGTATCCAACCAGTACGCAAACCCAAATTCTAAATTTTCATCAGTTACTGCCGGAACAATTACTGACCAGGTTCCATCTTCATTCTCGGTTAAAGCGTCTAACCTTCCCCAGTCTGGATGAGTTATATTTCCTTTAACATACACTTCGTTGATCTGCTCCGGATTTTCTACTGTCTTTCCGCCGAAAGTTGCAGGATCAAAAACTAGCTTTATGGCATTAAAAAGTAATTCTTTTAGCAATACCTTAGGTTTAACTGTTTGTTTACCTAATACAACTTCAACTTTAACAGTTTCAGCAAATTTCCCATCTTTAATATAGGCATCATAAGTACCTGTTTTTAAAATAAATGTTTCACCCAATATTTTTTCTTCTTTACCGATTTTAACAGTAGTATTTTCTGTTATTGGGTTCGCGTCTTCCCGGGTAATATTAGCACCATTAATAATCAGTTCCCCAAAACCATGTTTACTACTTAAGCCAACATTACAACCGGTCACAGAAAAAACAAGCATTGTAATTAGTAATAAACCAATCAGTTTTTTCACAAAAATCCCTCCTAAAAGGTGTTATTGAATAGGGGGTAATTATTACCCCCTATTTATTTTAGAACAAGGTTTCCAACTTTAAGCTAATGCACTCTTTAGAGCTATGATCAGGATGTTTAGCATTATATGCGGCTTTCAGTGTTGAGTAATTATTCAACGGCTGAGATAATTCTAATTTCAGAGCATTATCTTCATACTGAGAGATTTCTTGATGGTTTAAGTCGAAGATTAAGCTCAAGTCTGTTCTAAGCCCAAAACTAAACTCATAACCGGCAGAAACAGTAACTAGTGTATACCAATCAATAAAGCTCTTAGAATCTGCATGGTAATACTGCTCGTCTTTATCAAGATTATCTGGAGTCTCATCATATACCCAGTCTTCCAGTCTCTGGGTTTCGCCGCTAACTTTTAGTTCAAAGCCTTCTAATTGCGGAAGTACGAACTTAGTCTCGGCGTATATTTTTTGATCCCAATCATTATCATCATCTTTATACCAGCTCTTATCGATGATGCCGCCCTTATCATATTCGTAATTAACCAGTATGTGAGTCATGTAATCTTGGATGTAAGGTAGATGGTGAACCTTTCCTTCGACAAAGAATCTCGGTAGTCTTTGTTCATCATCATCAAACTTATCACCCAATTTATAGTCGACATTTCCTTTAACATAGGCAATCTGTTCAACCGGAATATTTAATTCTACTTCACCAAAGAGATCCACTACATCAAAGTCACCAATTTTGTTAGTATACTTAACACTAGTTAAGACATAGTTTAGCGGACCAACAGGTTTGGTTTTTCCTTCAAAGAATACACGGTTATATTCTGTCACCTTATTATCTTTGAGAATGCTTTCAGTGAATTCCCAACCATCGCGAATATCGTATCTTTCAATATTACCTTTAACATAATCAATAAAGCTGACAGGTTGTGGGAAATCAAAGCCTACAGTTGCACCATACCCAGTTTTATCCGTCTCTTCATAGTACATCTTATAGTTTCCATCTAAGGTCAGTTTCAGATCATTGTCCATTGGATAATAATAGGTTTTCAGATAGATATCATGAACACCGCTATCTTTTTCATCAAAAAGCTCATCAGCAGCTACTGGTAAATAGGCACCATCTACTAGTCCCTTATATCCGGCAGTAATATCGAATTTGTAGGCTTCTTTACCTACTCTAAAGCTTCTTTTGGCATCAAAGATCCTGTAGTTTGCCTCTGCCATATAGGCCTGACCATCATGTTTAATTGGAATATCCTCACTGGTCTGTCCAACAATCAGATTGTCTCCGCCGCCTAATTCTTCACCACAGTGTTGACCATAAGGATCCCAATCATCGCTGTCAAACATAAACTTGAAGCCTTTACCCTCATCAATATTTTCTTTAGGGATTGTTATTTTCCACAAACCTGAACCTGGTACTTCTTCTGACATAGCAAAAGTTTTATCTGCAGGAGTCCATGCTGCGGCACCGGCTTTAAAATCACCCACTACGTGGACTTCTTCAATAGTATAAGGATCTTTAATATCCGCAATATCAGGATAATCGTCAACACAGAAGATAAATAACCAGTTCTCATCATCATAATCATAAGCACCGGTTACTCTCTCAGAGATATCTCCGGTTGGTACCATGGCGTATTCGCCTCTCAGGGTGAAATTATCAAAGAGTTCGTATTCACCGAAAACAGCTGCTGCTCCGGTTAAATCTTTTATTTCACCAAGCACTACCGGTTGGTAGACTAGACCTGTAACCCCGGCTTTACCTTTTACCTTTCCGGTAACAGAATGTCTGAAATCCTTTTGGAAGTTTAGATTACCAAAATATTTACGGGTCTTCTTTGCATTGGTAATATCATAGGTGTATTCCGTAAAATTAAGATGGAAATCGTAATCTTCAGAAAAACCACTACCAGGCGTAATTTTGATTCTTAGGCTGTCGCCGGCATCATTAATATTATAATTATCCCGGTCATCCTTTGAGGTCTGGGCATCAACCAATTTCAGGTAGTCAAAGGAATCGGTATCATCAACCATATTCACCTGTAATGAAGTATTTGCATACTTTTGCAACAGGGTAGCGTACATTTTATTAATATGGATTTCATCAATAGATGGGAACTCAAGGTAGCTTTCAGGATCTTCTACATCCTTCATATTATTTTCAGCTGTGAATTCCGCCATATAATCAATGCGGTCTACCTTTTCCTCATCAACCTCTTCCTGCAGTGTACCTTCAAGCTTTAATTTAATATTATTATTAAAAGCTATCGGTTGATCTTTTACAGCGATTATTTCATTATTCATTTCACCCTTTAATCCGACTTCGCCTTTGATCCCTCCTGCAGTAATGGATAAAAGCGAGTTACCATAGTCTCCTATTGTCTCCGGATTATCAGGATCTGACTTGTATTGACCATCAGCATAAAACTTGTACTCGTAATTTCCTTTAGCTAGTTCGAGGGTTTTTTCAAAAATACCATCCTCATTCTTCTCCATCAGGTTTTCAGGGTTTTTGGTATCCCAATCATTGAAGTTCCCAACTAGGTATACTTCCTTTGCTGCTGTTTCATATGTAAATGTTACTGAAAATTTACCGTTGGGAAGCTGTTCAAACTCGTATGCCCCCATAGCTGGAACAGCTGTTAAAGTCAAAGCCAAAACCAATAAAAGTATTACTTTCTTCTGCAAGTTTAATACCTCCTTAAATTTGTCTGTATTTATACAAGACCATTGTTTTCCTACTTAACACCTCCTTTTTTTTATGGTTTTTGTCTGTTTATATGGTTTGTATTACAAGGGTCTTATAAGCTGATTAATTACCTTTCAGAATAACAACTGTTAATGGATCAATTGTTATTCTGTTAGCCCTTACCCTTACTCCTGAAACTTTAGATACCGGCATTACTCCTGCTTCATCCGCATCAACAAGAACTGTTGCGCCTCTTAAATCCATATCTAAACTAATCTTTCGCCGTCTGTTGTCGGCATTAATAAATACATAGTAGATCTCACCAGTTGTCGAACGGCAGCTATACGCAATTACCAAATCTATCGGCTGTATATCCGGGCTTTCAATTAGTTTTACGTTTTCTTTAACTAAGCTCGCACTACCCAACCGGAAAGCATCAGTAGATCTCCGTAATGCGATTAAGCCTTTGGTAAATTCCATGGTCTCCCGGTGAATGCCATTCTTAGTTACTTTGCTCCAGTCAAACATATTAATAATGTCTGAGGAATCGTAGGAATCATGGATAAAGTATGGATATTTAAATCCATTTACCCTAGTGTATTTATCTTCAGGCTTTCCTTCAGTCTGCCACTGCTTTGTCCTGCCATACTCCTGGCCGGCATGTAAAAATGAGATTCCCTGGCTGGTTAGAACAATAGCATTACCCAACCTGATTCTTTTCTGTATTTCTATCTCATTCTTTTTAACAGATGGGTCTTTTTTAATAGAGTGAGCTATAACATCATGTAAGGTCAGATTATCATGTGCCGCAATATATTGAACAACATCCCCCGGATCATCAGCAGTCATATTCCCCGGTTTTCCTATTATATTGTTAAAGATAGTCTGGATATTTCTTTTACCGCCAGTAATGAAGCGAGGCTGTCCTTCACAACCAAAACCTGATTTAATCTCATTTCTTAACTCATCAGAGAAGCAAGCAGCACTATCGGTTTTCCCCATCCACTTCTGATCGGCGGCTACTCTTGGATCGCCGTCATCTCCGGCATAAGTGATCCAACCTTCTCCAATCATTACGATATTTGGATTTAATTCTTTTGCTGCATCATAAGCTATTTGCACTGTTTCGGCATCCATATCGCCCATCAGGTCAAACCTGAAACCATCAACTTTATATTCATCAACCCAGTAAGTAATTGAATCAATAATCAGTTTTCTTGTCATCGCATGGGTGGTGCCAAGCCTGCCCCCGCCATAGCTACTCTTTGGATTTCCTTCTGCATCTAAGAAATGATAGTAGCCCGGGACAATGTTTTCAAAGATTCCCATCTTGGCTGTATGATTATAGACAACATCAAGGATTACACCCATTCCTCTTTTATGAATCTCATTAATCAGCTCTTTTAATTCTTTAATCCTTATTTCAGGATCAGTTGGATCTTCGGAATACATCCCTTCCGGAGTAAAGTAGTTATGGGGGTCATATCCCCAGTTATAATTATTGTTTTGCGCTGAATACTCTAATTCTCTAGTCTTGTTATCTAATTCATTTCCATAGTAGTAATTTAAAACCGGAAGAAGTTGTACGTGGGTAATACCCAATTCTTTTAAATAATCCAGTTTTTCAATAAATGCTTTGTAAGTTCCAAACTGTGCCTTGGTCTCGAGGGTTGGATCCGAAGTGAAATCCCGGACATGGATCTCCCAGATGATCGTATCTTCTTTTTTCTCAAAGCCCTCGATTTTTGCAAAATCAAGTTCTGGCCCGATTGATGATGGATCAACAACCGCCCCTTTACCAACCGGATCCAAATTATCATTTTTAAATGCTGCCATTGATTTGGCATAAGGATCTAAAACAGTTTTGGTTTCTCCATCATTAACTACTTGATACTGATAAAACCATCCGGCTAAATCCTCATTAATAGTTACTTCCCAGACACCTTTATCTTTCTTTGCCATTTCTCTGGTATCATTGGGTTCCAGATCATCCCCTTTAGCAAACAACAGCAGCTTAACTGCAGAAGCTCTCGGTGCCCAGAGTTTAAACGTAGTTTTATCTTTTTGGTAAATTGCCCCTAGTTCTCCATCATAGGCGAATTCCTGATCAATAACTTCCCATGATAGTGAGGTATAACCAACCATAGCGCCACATTCGACTTTATAAGTCTTGTTATAATCAAGTTCTTTCTGGAGTGTAATATTATACTTCGGTGCTTTTGAAGTATCCATCTCCGCCAGGGGGATATATTTATAGCCATCCCGGATAAAGATTGGTGCTTCGATTGGTGCCCTGAATTCAATCAGGAGGTTTTTTCTCCCTAGAATAGAGGCTCTGACTACTTTATTACCTGCGAATTTCATTGCTTCCTCCCGATCTAAATATGCTTTAGCATCCCCAGAAACAGCCCAGACTTCTTTATTATTATCAGGATCCGGATAAACTCGGTCCGGGTCTGGATCCTTTTTATCGCCTTCATGGATAATAAAGTTCAAATCCCCCACGCCTTCATTATAGGGAATATCCCAGTAAGCCCCATAGTCATCAATACCATCATTAGGCACTGCCGCTCCCCAGCTTACCTCTGGGCCGGCATAACCTTCTCCCCAAATATGTAACCCCCAGCCTTCATATTCTCCATCCGGGCGTCTGTAGTGAAGCCTGACAAAACCAGTAACAAGTGCCTCTGCAGGTTTACTAGTTCCGGCAGCCATCGTTTCTTTAACGGGATTAATAACTTCCCCTACTTTATAAGTGTTTTTCTTAAATTTTTTTCCAATGATTTTAACGGCCTCTTTATAGCTTGTATAGGCAACTTCATCTTCCGACACTGCCCAAACTTCCTTGTTTTTGTCAGGATCGGGGTAAGCCCGGTCCGGAGCGGGATCTTTTTCATCACCCTTATGGATGATAAAGTTTAAATCGCCCATGCCTTCCTTATAAGGAATATCCCAGTAGGCCCCATATTCATCGAAACCAGTAATTCCAACTGCTGCAGTCCAGCTTACAGTCGGCCCGGCATAACCTTTGCCCCAAATATGTAAACCCCAGCCCTCATATTGATGATCATACCGGTAATAATGGAGTCTGACATGCCCGGCAGGAACCTCCCCGGCCAAAGCAACAAAACTAAACATAAATAATAATGCAACCGTCATCAAAAGAATAGTTATTATTTTTCTACTCATTTAATTACCCTCCCTTTTAGACCTCTGGATGCAACCGTTTGCGCAATAATGTAAAATAAAACAACGATACAATATCATTTGTTTTATATATTACCTTATTATATATTTTCACCGTATTTTCTAATTTATCTTGTTATATTTAATTTTCAACGGCTAATGCAAATTTAACTTTTATCTTTTATCTTTTGGTGTCTGCTTAAATTCTTTCTTTTATTGCAATTACATAGTTTCAAACGTTTGTACTATATTATGCAGGTCAAAGCTTGCCAATATTTACTATAATTATAACCTTACTTTAACTTATTGTCAAAACTTTTTTTTACAAATCTTTGCGTTTTTGTTAAAACACCTGCTAATTGCTGTTTTTAATTGTTACATAGATCTTTTTTATAATGTTTACTTATTTATTATCTAAATTATTTAAACACTTATCCCTATATCAAACCTTATTAGTACTAGGCATAAAGTGAAAACGTTTTCTCATCATTAGTTTCTTTTCTATTTAGAAATGAAGGCCGAACCTCGTCGCTGGTCGCTCTCACTTTTCGCCTTTCATCTATACCAAGAAAAACGTTATCGCAAGCTTTCACGATTTTCCTTGGGGGCTATAGTAGGCCCTTTTTATCTTAATCTTTCCGGAAAATCAGGATATTCTGGTGAGTAATATTAGGAACAAAACATTTTTTAATGGCATAAGGGCGCAAAGGTCTCTGTGTTGCCTGATTCCACCAAATACGCATCCCTTTCCACATGAATCCAGTTCTTTGTATTACTTCCGCAACTTTTATACTTAATGGAAAATATTCACCATTTAAATAACGATCCCCAATCATAATCACCAAATATCGGCGGTGAACTAATATTCTATAAGCTTCTTGCGCAAATTCTGCAATTTTTTCTAGATATTCAGTAAAACTCTCTGCATTACCAAAATCCTTTTTTTCTCCTGGATTATACATCGAAAAATTAGTCTCTTGAGCAAAACCAACTCGGTGTTGACAGCCATACGGCGGATCCGTAATAACTGCTCTTATGCTGTTTGAAGGAATTTTTTTTAACTCATCAAGGCAATCGCCATGAATCATGGTTCCCTCTATTTTTTTACCCTTCTGGCCCTGAATAAATCCGTTTTCTCCTACCGTAAAAGAATTCTGGATCTCTCTAAAAACCTTAATCCAGTCATAATTAAGTTCAACTCCTACAGCTTTTCTTCCAACTAAAGCCGCCCCTAACAAGGTACTGCCTACACCAGCAAAAGGATCTAATATTAACTCTTCTTTTTTCGTAAAAAAAGTAATTATCTCCCCCATTAACTCGGGGGGCTTGATTGCTCCATGCTTTTTACGAAGGCAATGTGTAAGGTCTGGTGGGTAATTGGTAGGATAAATAGTATTGGTCCAGTAAAGCCATTCTGATCCGGATAACTCATTTAAGGGGTTCCCCACAGTTTTTCCTCCATCTTACTCTTATTAAGGAATTGTCTCTGCTCAGGCGTAGCCAGCGTGAGCGACCACCTTCTTTAGCTTGATCTTTACTTAAAGAGTACAAAATGTGTAATAACTAAATATGCAATTCCTCTCATACTAAGATTTACTCACTTTAAAGCTTATTATGTACAAATCTCTTATATTAGATGTGAAAATTGCAGCTCGTATCTCATATTTCGCCTTTTATCTATATCAAGAAAAACGTTATCGCAGGCTTTCACGATTATAGTAGCCGAAATATGAGATTAGTCGTCTCGTGTTGAATGATAGTCTTTGTAAGCTTTAGCGTAAACGTTATTTTCTTCCTTTCACGTACGCGGGCGGTAGCCGGGTGAGCGAGTTGCCTCCAATTTATAACATTAATAAAAAATTGCCTTTCACTCAATAAATGAAAGGCAATTTTTTATCTAGGGGAATTGCATAATTACCTAAACTTGTATTTAACCAATACGGGAAATGCCTATGGGGCTTGTCGATTCACCCGCCCTTGATTTACATTACTTCGTATACTGTGAGTAGGCAGCATGGACCATATAGTGTTTAACTAGTATTCGAGGTAATTGTCTAAGACTAGACAATTACTAGTGGGGCTATCAATATATTAGTCTCACCAATTAATCCCTAAATCAAACTGAATACTTTTTCCGACAAAATTATAGCCTAGTTCAGCCTTAAAGCAATGAAGATCTTTTGCCAAACTTACTGTGTTATTTACCCAATGAACCTCTGCCCCTTTTTGCCAAAAGGTTTTTCCTACAGCTTTTACCCTCCAAGTAGGTAAAAGCTCAAACCCTCCATTCCAAGAGGTTTCCAAATACCAGCCATTAGGGCCTCTCCCACCTAAATCACCTGTTCCGTGAATAACTCCTGTTCCCAGAGTAAAACCTGGTATCCACGGACCGGTAATTCTACCTCCATATTCTTCTCTAACCAAGGTGTTGGTTTGGTTCTTGACAAAACTTGAAGAATATATAAGTTCTCCTTTTGTCCTTGAAAAAAGAGGGGCCTTTATTTTAAAAGAATCAGTTCCTGTTGATGAGCTGTTCCAACCTCTTTCCGCCTTTGCTGTAAATTCTGCCCCAGGAAGTTTATAGCTGAGGCTACCGTTTCCAGTAAGCTTATTCCATGGCTCCCAATTAAGGCCGGTACTTAAAAGTAAATCAGGAGTAAGGTGCCAATTCCAACCTCCTTGCAAACTAAGCCACTTTTTGGTGCCTGCACCCACCCCGTAATATAGATTAGAATTCTCACCCGTTTCTTGATCTATCCTTCCATAAAGGTATAAACCACGGGTATTATTGTATCCCGCTTCCACTTTTGGCCAACCCTCTAAATTATCAGTAGGAACAGTTAGCGGTGGAAGTGGCAGCACCGGGAGTTTCTTTATATACAACCAGGCTCCTTGTAACTTCGCCCGCTGTTCAACTAGATTTACCTTTTTTGCTTTAATTTTAATACATGGTACCGAAAGATTACATCTGGTAATATCCGCTTTTTCTAAATTAAAATGTTCCCCATCAATCTTTCCTTTAGAACCAGAGACTAAAATCTTCCCTGTCGAACCTTTTAGGGAGGTAATCTCACCCTTTTCGGTTTTAAAGGAATATTCCGCCCTGTCCCCCTCCCAAGTACCAGAAGGGGTGCTTAATCTTACTCTCTCTTCTGCTTTAATTAATTCTTGCTTCCGATCATAAATAACTTTTTCTGCAGTAAGCAAAAAATTGTCTTTCTTAAATATAACCCCACCACTTGCTATATAGATCTGTTGATCCGGATTAAACTCTACCATTGGCGCATCAATCTCTAAGTACTCAGTTTGAGCACTAACCGGAAAGGCCAAACCGATAACCAGGATCAAAACTATTGTAATTGCTTGAACTATCCTGCATTCGATTCTCATTAGCCCACTCTACCCTTTCTCCCTAGAAAATACTCTAATCATTCTTGAGTAATCCCCCGTTATTCTTTACCCAGCCTGGTCAGAATGTTGTTTCAGCAGTGAAATTGGATTTCTT
>DIPO01000003.1 GCA_002427045.1 Firmicutes bacterium UBA5486 | reverse complement strand
CCTCATAGGTAGACTAAAAACGCGTTTAAACTGCGGTTTTAATGTTCAAGTGTATTAGTAAAAAATAGAATTTAAACGGACCGTTCCTGAAAAGCCATGTTATATCAATATTACCATAAAAAACAAATGTCGTCGACCCCCCGGGGTTTTTACGCTATTGGGGGTCGACGACATTTGTTTATACTATTTTTCTCTTCCAATTTTTTCCTCTAATCTCCAGATAAAAGCAATAATCTCCGCTGCTAAAGCGTAGGCTTCAGGTGGAATATACTCCCCTACTTCGACTCCTTCCAATAATTTTACTAATTCTGGATCTTTTAAAGTAGGAACACCTGATTGTTGTGCTAACTTTAATATAGCCTCAGCAATTTCGCCTTTCCCTTTTGCCACGATTAAGGGGGCATGATCCTCCTCTGATTGATAACGCAAAGCAATTGCTTCATTTATCTTATCTCTCATCTTACAACCATCCATCAACCCGAAGGGGAACAGGTTTTTCTTTCCTATCTTCTTTCTGTAAATCTTGAAAGCTAATCCCCTTTACTTGCCAACCTCTGTTTTGCAGATAACTTTTCAACTCAGAAAAATAACAATAATTAGATTTATCTTCTACACTGACTATTAGATTCAATTCTGAGCTACTACTAACTCCGCTTACTTGAAGATCACCTAAAACCGAAGATTGATAAATCAAACGAAAAGAAAAGGAATCTGTACGAGAGTCATTCTCAGCTTTAAAACCCTTCCCCTCCCACCTAACCTGATTTTTCTCCTCAGTACAAAGATATAACACTACTTGAGGAAAGAAAGGATCTTTACTCGCTTCTGACTCCAGAAACTTAGCAGCTTCTTTAAGGATTTCTTCTTCTTTACTTTGTTTAACGTTAATAGCACTTTTCTTACTATTCAACTGTTCAAGTAAGGTAATAATTTGTTTCGAGAGTTCGTCCGTTGAAACTTCCTTACCAAACTCATTATGTTGTATCATCTTTTCTCCCCTGTCCTTAAAGAGTTGAGATATATTTCCACCTCTAACTGCCATCTTCCATATTTCTTTTTGGGCTGAAGGAGAAAGAGAATAAACTGCCCAAATTATAGACTTAGGCGTAATCGGCAGTTTCTTTGCTAATAAAAAAGCAAAAACCTTGGGATCAACCTTTACACCCCAGAGCTTTTCAGCTGTTAGCCCCCATTTTTTTAAGCTAGAAAATACTTCCCTAGTTAGAGGTAACTCCTCACTTACTGCTGCTTGTAGTAAGTCCATAGCTTCTTCTTCATTAGCTATTAACAGTTCTTTTAAAAAAGGAAGGGCCTCGGTTAAACTCTCCCTACGGTAGGGAGCAAGAAGTAAAAGACCTGGTTCTTCCCGTATTAGTTGGAATATTTCTTCTTGGTCTAACGGGAGCATAGCACCTTCAATGCTAACCGGAATTGAACCAGAATCGGTATTAAGTATAATTGTACCTTCACTGGTTCTTTGTAGTGTTCCTCTAACAAAACGATGGGTACCCAGAGTAACGGTATTAACCGTAATAGGATTCATTTGCCGACTCCCCTTGATTAAGAAGTTTCTTTGCTTTCCTCTTCTTTGAATTCTAAATTCCATTGGGTATGGAGATTGAAACTTCTGCGGTGAATATTCGAAGGTCCTAGCTGAGCTAAAGCAGCAAAATGTTCGACTGTGGGATAGCCTTTATGTTTCGCTAATCCGTAACCAGGAAACAGCTTATCCAATTTAACCATTATTCGATCCCGAGTTACCTTCGCAAAGATGGAAGCTGCTGCAATGGAAAGGCTCCGAGCATCTCCACCCACAACACCTTGATGAGGAATAGAAATTCCTGACCATGAATTTCCATCAATCAGTAAATAATCGGGCATAACTGGTAAATTTTTTACAGCCCGCTTCATTGCCAGCCGAGAAGCGTTCAAGATATTAATCTGGTCAATCTCTTCAACTGAAGCCTGGCCTAAACCATACGGAATTTTTAATTCTAACATATGTTGATAAATTTTTTCCCGCTTTTTTGGGGAGAGTTTTTTGGAATCATTCAAACCTTCAATAAACAATTCTGGTGGTACTACTGCGGCAGCTGCCAATACAGGTCCTGCCAAGGGTCCTCGTCCGGCTTCATCAATCCCGGCAATAATTTCATACCCTGTTTTTAATAGCTGGTTTTCTATTTTATACATTTCGCTTTGGCGTCCTTTTTCTCTTTGTATATACTCTAAATCCTTTTGTTTTTCGTTTTTGCCCAATATATACACACCTTCCAAAAAAGTAGCTTTAATATATCCATAAATTTATCTTTAATAACATAAGGTAATTATGTTATTCCTAAAACAACCATTCCAAGTTAATAAATTTTCTAAAGGAAGGAAAATAAAAATATTAAAGAAAGACCAGAGACCATCTCTTTATCGTAATGTTTACCTAAAGCTGATGACATTCTGTGCTTAGGTACATACATTTGAAAGAGTTAAATTATCTTTCTTCAAAAACTATCTTTATCCTTTTTATAATGAGGAACTTGTGCTGGCTACCACTCGCGCGCATGAAAAGATGAAAATTAGATGAAAGGCGAAATGTGAGACCGACCATTGACAAGCTGCGAGACCTTTTTTCTAAATAACCAAAAATACCATTAATAAATTTTTGTACTCTTCTAAAAATTAAACCTGCTATTAATTAGCAGGTTTAATACAAGGAGGGCTATTTTATGGCTTTTTTCTCTCTATGTTTATTATCGGTTAAGAGAGAATAGCTCTAAAGAAATATTCTCCTTTCCATTTTTAATACTTTGTTAAGAAAACTATATTAAACGAGTTTTTCAATTATACTGTTCCGCTCTCCATAAATATAATCAATCAATGGGATCTCGATCATTGTATAACATCCTGGTTTTTGTTTAAGTCCTGCTCGGGCAGAAGCTACCATGATCTGTGAGGTAAGAGCAGGATTATTTACTCTCATTTCAAACTTTAAGATTTGATTATGGGTTAGCCCGGAAACCCCTTTTCTCTCAATTATTACTCCATGTCCCATATCAATAAGCTGATTTACATTAGAAACTGGATAAACTACAGTTTCATCTTGGGCAAAATAGGGGTCTTTCTTAATAGCTGCTTCTACTGCAGCAAAGTTGGCCTCTTCTTCTAATTCAACATAGACCATCCTCCGATGCAAACCAGTTCCTTTTGGAATTGTTAATGAAACAGCATTTTTTATACCAGATAATGCTTTTACCGCTACTGTATGCCCCATTGACATTCCGGGTCCAAAATTAGTATAAGTAATTCCTTTTGGAGTCATAAATTGAAAGATACTCCGGATCATTGAGTCTGTACCTGGATCCCAGCCCGCTGAAATTACAGCTACTGCATTGTTAGCCTTGGCTATTGGATCTAAACTTTTACGAAGTTTTCCAAGTTCACCATGGAGATCATAACTATCAACTGTATTAACCCCTAAAGCTAGAATTTTTCGGGCATATTCTGGTATTAACCTGGTGGGAATCGTTAGGAAAGCTACATCTATCCGCTCCAATTCTTCGATCGAAGAAACTACAGGAATCTCCTTTAATTCCAGGAGATTCTCTTTCAATGATTCTGCTCTACGTACTACACCTGCCACTTGAAAATCTTCAGAGGCTTTAATCGCTTCTACTAAAAACTTACCAATATTTCCATATCCAATAATCGCTGCCTGATACTTTTTCATCTTCTACCTCCTGACTATCTCATTATTTCTATTTCAGCTATTACGCTACAAAATGTTAATCGCTTTTCTGTAAACAGAAAACTATATGTTCCTTCCTACTAAATTTAACTACCCAGATTAATTATTAGTAAATACATCTCGCAGCTCATCTTCGTATTTAATGACAGCTTTGCAAGCTACAGTTAAAAGAGCTTTTTCATCTTTCACTTGGCCTACTTGCCGGAATAGGCTGCTCTATTTTTTAATTAAATGACATAATTCAAATATTAATATTGACCACAATATTATGATATTTAATTCTCCCAGTTATGCTAAATTTGATTTAAAACGTAATCAAAACTAAAGGAGAACTAGTTTGATCAGGGAAATATGTAAATATAGTTTGTATTATAGATGGAGGACTGTTTATGCGTAAGGATTATCATACCCACACTTTCAGATGTCAACATGCAATTGGTGATGTAATCGACTATGCCGCCAGTGCTACAAAACAAGGGTTTCAAGTTATAGGAAGCTCTGATCACACACCCTTTCCGGATGGAAGATGGAACACAGTTCGCATGGGTTTAAATGAATTGGACAATTACATAGCTGCCATTGAAGAAGCAAAGACAGCTTATCCTGAATTAATTATCCTCAAAGGTCTAGAATGCGAGTATTCTAAAGAATCCCATAATTTTTTCCAAGAAGAACTCTTGGGGAAATACCAATTTGATTACTTAATCTCAGGCCCCCACCATTTTTTATATAATGGGAAATGGACCGGAGCTCATTCATATATAAAAAGTAAAGAAGAACTATACGCTTATACTAAACAATTAATCGAATCCATGGCTTCGGGCCTTTTTGCATTTGTAGCCCATCCTGATCTTTTTGGAAGTTCCTACGAATTATGGGATGAAAATGCCATCTCCTGTTCAAAACAGATTTTAGAAGCTGCAGTAGAATACCAAATTCCCTTAGAAATAAATGCTAATGGTTTTAGAAAGCCCTTAATAGAAACACCTCAAGGCAAACGTCCTCCTTATCCTTTATATCCTTTTTGGGAACTAGCAGCTGAATATGACCTTCATGTAGTCGTAAATTCTGATGCCCATCATCCTGAGAATATTGGAGATATAAAAGAAGCTGTAGATCTTGTTAAACGATACCATTTGCAACTGGCTGATCTTTCCTACCTTGAAGAAAAATACCTTAAACCTTAATATTTAAGTAGACCATTTATGGTCTACTTAAATATTAAGCTAATTTACATTCTTCTTTTTAAAATAAGGTAATAATTGTTCTCCGATCCTTTTATCTTTTCTCATCTGCTCTTTTAACTTGTCCGGAGAAGAAAACTTTCTTTCTTCGCGAAGAAACTTTAAAAATTCAATTATTATTGAGTCTCCATAAATCACTTCAGCAAAATTATAAATATAGACTTCTACCAAAGGGTCACCCCGATTAAAAGTAGGTTTACAGCCTACATTTGCTAGTCCATAATACTCTTCATCCCCCAATAAGACACGGACCAGATAAACGCCGAATTTCGGTAGTAAACGATATGTAGGAAATGATAAGTTAGCAGTAGGAAATCCTAAGTCTCTTCCCCGGCCATCTCCTTCTTCAACTTTTCCAGATAAACTAAACGGACGATTTAGCATCCCATTGGCTTCTGCTAGTTTTCCCTCTGTTAATAAACCTCTAATCTGCGAACTGCAGACAATCTTCTCTTTATATTTTACTGGAGGTATTACCTCTACATAAATTCCTTTTTTTTCCGCATATTCCTGTAAAAAATTAATATCCCCGGTTCCTCCTGCGCCAAAAGTAAAATCATGCCCCACTACTAGAGCTTTAGCCCCTAAATTAACTAGCTTATCCAGAAACCTCTCGGGAGTCATTTGTGCCAGTTCAGTTGAGAACTCAAGTAATAAGCAAGCATCGATCCCAAAAAAACCAAAATAAATACATCTCTCTTCAACTGACATTAACATTGGTGGTCGCTTATTTCGTAGTAAAACAGAAGTATGATCCTGAAATGTTACTGCTACAGAAGACCAACCATACTCCAGACTTAATGCTTTTACTCTTTTTAATAGTTTTTGGTGACCTAAATGGACCCCATCAAAATTACCAATAGTTAATACCAATCCAGTTTGAGAATGTTTATTCAAAATTTCTTCTTCCAACATTGCAAAAGAAGTCCAGTATTTCACGGTTCTATTTCACCCCACTACTACGGGTTCCGGCTTTAATACTCTGACAGGTTGTAAATATGAGGTTGGGCCGTCTACATATTTTAAAATCGCCACCAGGTGTCCATCCGCTGAAATTCCTTTTATTAATTCATCATCTCTTAATTGAATATCAAGCTCATCACAATAAATCCTTCCACCCTGGCTGATTCTGTATGCCTGCTCTTGACCTAAAAAAACCGTAGATAAGTCTCCTAGTGCAGTACTAGGCGGAATCATCAGCTCAGTTACTGAGTTATCCGCAACTGCCTGTTCTATTTCCTCTAAGGTTAAAGCTTGATCTAAGGTAAAAGGGCCGGAGGCCAGACGGATTAAATCCCCCATACACCCGCCACAACCCAAATATTCTCCGATCTCATGACATAAAGTACGAATATAGGTTCCTCTTGAACATTCGATATATAGTTCAATTCCATCTTGAAAATTATAAACCGGAAGAAGTTTTCTATATGGTTCAAGACAGAAAACCATAATCTTCCGATTTTTTCTAGCAATTTCCTTTCCTTGCCTAGCTAATTTATACAAAGGTTCGCCCTTTACTTTTATTGCCGAATACATCGGTGGCATTTGTTCTTGTTCTCCGGTAAAAGAGATCAAAGCCCTCATAATCTGTTCTTTTTTTACCGAAATATCAGGTTTAGCTGATAAAACACTGCCTGTAATATCCTGTGTATCTGTAGTTATGCCCAGAATCATTTTTGCCTGATAGATCTTTTTCTCTTCATTAAGAAAAGAAATAAGTTTAGTAGAAGAGCCGACAGCTATTACCAATACTCCAGTAGCCATGGGGTCTAAAGTTCCAGTATGTCCTATACGGCGCTGCTGTAATATTTTTCTTAACTTGGCTACCACCTGGTGCGAGGTAAAACCTGCCGGTTTATTTATAACAAGAAAACCATTATAACTCATTTTTGAGCATCCTTTGAATCTTTAAAACTTTGGTTAAAATACTGTTGTACAAAAGAAAGCACTTCATTAATCACATCTGGAAGTGAACCTTTAATTAAGCAACCCGCCGCACGGGCATGTCCTCCCCCTCCAAAATGCACAGCCAGACGACTAACATCAATATTAGCTTTAGAACGCCAACTGATCTTTACTTCACCTGGTTTAATCTCTTTAAAAAACAAACCAACCTTTACACCCTGTACAGAATTAGCATAATTAACATAATTCTCCATCTCGTCAAGTTCGATCGGGTATTTCTTTAGCATCTGTTGATCTAAGATCATCCAAGAAAATTGATTATCCTCAGATATTTTTAAAGTCGAAAGAACTTCTCCCAGGAGCCGGACAGAACTAAAACTTTTTTCTTCATATACCCACTCCGCAACCTCAGAAGGTGATATTCTAAACTTATTCACCAATTCAGAGGCCAGAGAAAGAACTTTACCTGTAGTATTAGAATAACGGAAAAATCCTGTATCTGTCGAAATGGCAGCATAAACAGACATCGCAATCCTGGAATCAATCGGAAATTCTCCTAAATTAAGTAGTTCATAAACAATCTGGCCTGTAGCTGCTGCATCTGGCAATACTAAATTTACATCACCAAATCCAAAGTTAGAAATATGATGATCAATATTAACTAATAATGGTTCTGAAGAAAAAACCTCCGAAGGTAATTGTAGCCTAGACTTTTCCGCACAATCTAGACAAATAACTACCTCCGGATCTAAATTCGAGATCCTTTTAGTTTTTTCTACTCCTGGTAAAAATCCAAAAGTAACCGGTTCCCCTTCTGGTAAAACCATCTCAACAAGTTTACCGCTCATTTCCAGGGAAAGCCCCATAGCTAATAATGAACCGATTGCATCTCCATCAGGATGAATATGGCATCCAATCGTAAAACGATTATACTTTTTTAAAACAGCAATTACCTTATCAAAAGAAGAGGAACTCAAGATTGATTCTCCTTTTCGTCTTTTTGGATCTGATTAATCAGTGAGAGAACTTTTGCTCCTTCTTCAATAGAATTATCAGGTATAAAGTGAATCTCAGGAATATATCGTAGCCTAATTCTCTTACCAAGTTCAGAACGGATATAACCTTTAGCACTCTCTAATCCTTCCATTGTTTCCTGTTGCTGTTTTTTATCCCCAAGAACGCTCACATAGATCTTAGCATGGCTAATATCTCTGGAAATTCTAACATTGGTAATAGAAGCAAAGCCAATCCTCGGATCTTTTAGATCTCTTTGCATGATACTTCCGAGTTCCTCCTTAAACAATACGGCCAGACGTTCGGCACGGAATTCGGACATCTCTAGATACCCCCTTTATCCTTCAGAGCCAGTTGTCCCAGTCTGCTTTATTTCCTGGTTAATAAAGGCTTCAATAACATCGCCTTCTTTAATATCATTAAACCTTTCTATACCAATCCCACATTCAAAACCACTAGCAACTTCTTTTACATCATCTTTAAAACGTTTTAAACTCTCAATTTTTCCTTCAAAAATTACTATATTATCCCTTAAGACTCTTACCTCGGCATTCCTGGTAACTTTTCCATCGTTTACATAACACCCAGCTACCGTACCAACCTTAGGAACTTTAAAAGTAGCTCTCACTTCTGCCCGGCCCAGAACAACTTCCTCGTATTCTGGTTCAAGCATACCAGCCATTGCTTTTTTAACATCATCAATAATATTATAAATAATACGATACATTCGAAGATCTACATTCTCTCGTTCCGCTACCCTTTTGGCTATTGGATCCGGCCGGACATTAAAACCAAAAACGATCGCATCTGAAGCCGAGGCTAACATAATGTCGCTCTCGTTAATTGCTCCGACACCACCATGAATCACCTTAACTCTAACTTCTTCAGAAGAAAGTTGCTCAAGTGACTGCTGGATAGCTTCCACCGAACCATGCACATCTGCTTTGAGGATGATATTTAACTCTTTCATCTCACCTTCTTTGATCCGGTCAAAGAGATCTTCTAGTTTTACCCGTTGATATTTCTTTAGCTCTTGTTCCCTTCTGAATTGTTGCCTTTTCTCCGCCAGTTGACGGGCATACTTTTCATCAATTACATAAAAAGTATCTCCAGCTTCAGGCAAATCATCTAAGCCTACAATTTCTACGGGTTCTGAAGGGCCTGCCTTTTTAACATTTTTACCTTTATCATTAACAAGAGCTCTAATTCGGCCTGATACCTCTCCAACAATGATTGTATCCCCAACTCGTAAAGTCCCGTTTTGTACCAACACAGTAGCTACCGGGCCTCGTCCTTTATCTAGTTTTACTTCAATAACAGCACCTTTTGCTGGCCGATTGGGGTTTGCTTTCAATTCCTTCATCTCGGCAACTAAAAGAATCATCTCTAAAAGCTCATCAATGCCTATCTTTTTTAAAGCAGAGACTTCTACACAAATCGTGTCGCCTCCCCAATTTTCTGGAACCAAGCCATATTGGGTTAGTTCTTGTTTTACGCGTTCCGGATTGGTCTCTGGTTTATCCGTTTTATTAATAGCAACAATAATAGGAATATCTGCTGCTTTTCCATGGTTAATCGCTTCTACAGTCTGGGGCATAACCCCATCATCAGCAGCTACAACAAGAATAGCAATATCTGTAACCTGTGTTCCACGTGCTCGCATCGCAGTAAAAGCTTCATGCCCCGGCGTATCTAAAAAAGTCACTTTTTTTCCATCAACATCCACTTGATATGCCCCAATATGCTGAGTTATACCTCCAGCTTCCGAAGCAATCACATTTGTCTCCCGGATCGCATCCAGAAGTGAAGTCTTACCATGATCAACATGGCCCATAATCGTAACTACCGGCGACCGGGATACCAAAGATTCTGGAGCATCTTCAATCTCTTCTACTTGTAGGGTTTCTTCTTCTGTAGGGGCAATATTAACTGTAACACCAAATTCGTCACCTACTAAAGTAGCAGTATCTAGATCAATCTCCTTATTCTGAGAAACCATGACTCCCATCGACATTAATTTCTTAATAACATCAGCAACGGATACCTCTATCGCCTGGGCAAATTCTTTAACCGTTATACTCTGCGGAATCTGGACAGATTTAACATTAGTTGTCGGTTGAACCGGCACCGGCTTTTTACTTCTAGATCTACCATGCTTTGAAGGCCGTGGTTTCTGAACAAAATCTCTTTTGGTAGTTGAAGTCCTGGCTTGTTTTTGCTTTACCGCGGTTTGATTCATAACTTGCTGTTTTCCTCTTCTTTTCTCTATAGTCTTCGCTGCTTGCGATGGCACTCTAGTTTTTTCCTTAATCATAGGACTTCCGGTTTTACCCCCACCATGAGTAGTTGAACGTTTTCGTTCAACATCCGTTCGCCCCTTGCTACCACCAACTTCACGGGAACGTTGCACCGTTGTTACAGGTTTTGGTGCTTCTGGTTTCCTTTCCTTTGTTTTCTCTACCAGTTGCTTATCTGATGCTGTTTTAGCTTGTTTCTGTTTTTGCTCCGGTTTCTCTGACAGCCTTGCTTCTGGTTTTTTTTGGACAGTAGTTTTCTTCTTAACCTCATTGGAAGGTTTAGGTATAGTTTTTACAGAAGCTTTTTTCTTCTTCTCTCCCCCAGTTGTATTAAAAGACTTACGTACCTGAACCGCATATTCCTCATCCACAGTACTCATGTGGTTTTTTATTCCAGCACCCATTTCATTAAGAATAATAATTAAGTCTTTACTTTGAATTCCTAACTCTTTACTAAGTTCATAAACACGCATTTTGGCCATTAAACCACCTCCGATTATTCCATCAGGGCTTTAATAGCTAAAGCCATATCTCTTGAGGAAATACCAACAACAGTTTGTGAATGTTTCCCAAGAGCCTGCCCTAATTTAGCCTGATCAGCAATATAATATATATCAACTCGGTATTGCTTGCATAGACGTTCAATCTTCTCCCTAGTATGGGGTGATGAATCTTTGGCCATTATTACCATCTGAATCTCACCCTTTTTCACCGCAACTGAGGTTGCAGTAAATCCCAGTCTCAGTTTACGAGCCTTACAAGCTAAGCCAAGTAAATTAAGAATCTTATCCATTAGCAATAGTAGCCCCTAATCGCTCTTTAAGTTGCAACTTAGTCTCCGGATCAATATTAATACCCAGTTTGTTTTCGAGTCGATTATCTTTAAATGCTTTTTCTAGACATTCCATAGATGGGCAAATATAAGAGCCTCTTCCAGATTGCTTACCTGTAAAATCGACTTGCACCTTATGCTCAGGAGTCTTAACTATTCTTATTAATTCCTTTTTATTCTTCACCTCATTACATCCTATACAAGTTCGTTGAGGAACTTTACGAATACGCGAAGGCATCAGTCCCCCCCCTTTTTCTTTTCCGTTTTTTTCTCTTTTTCATTAAGGCTAAACTTTTTCTTTAATTCCTCTGAAAGCAACTGTCCAATCGTAAAACCATCAGTTTTTTCTTCAGCAAAAACAAGTTCGGATTCTTCCTCAGGAACTTCTATTTCCTCCTGCTCCCACTCGCTTTGTTGTGCCTTTTCGGCTTTAAAAAGTTTAATACCCTCTTCTAATTCATCCATTAGATCCTGTTCTCTTAGTTTTGGAGCCTTTTTGACCTTTTTCTTTTTAACCTTTTCTTCGACAAACTCCTCTTCGATCTCACCAGGTTCATGAGAATAATCTTCTTCAGATTCAGGTTCTTCTTCCTCCTCAATACCTAAATCCTCATCCTCTACCAACTCATCCAGCTCTATACTTTCTTCGTCTTCATCTTCGTCCGGTAGGATCTCATCCCAATCACGGATCTGAGCCGCATAGGTTTCTTCTTCTGCTAACAGCATCTCTATTTCATCTTTAGCCTCTTCAGCCTGACTTTCACTTTTAATATCAATTTTCCAGCCTGTTAGCCGAGCAGCTAATCTGGCGTTTTGTCCTTCCCTGCCAATTGCTAAGGATAACTGATTATCTGGAACAATGACAATAGCAGTTTTTTTACTAGGAAGTAATTTAACTTCACTCACTTTGGCTGGACTTAAAGCCCTAGTAATAAACTTTTCCGAGTCTTCATCCCATTGGATAATATCAATTTTTTCCCCTTTGAGTTCACGAACAATCATCTGAACCCGGGAACCCTTTGCACCTACACAAGCACCAACAGGATCTACATTTTCAAAACGGCTGTATACTGCTACTTTAGATCGGGCTCCTGGCTCTCTAGCTACATTTTTAATCTCTACAATACCTTCTTGTACTTCCGGAACTTCAAATTCAAAAAGTCTTTTTAATAGTCCATTTTTAGCCCGAGAAAGAATAATCTGCGGACCCTTAGAGCCTTTTTTTACTTCTACAAGAAAAGTCTTAATCCTTGCACCTAGCTCATAATGTTCTCCTGGTATCTGTTCATAAAGAGGCAAAATCGCTTCTGTTTTACCTAAATCAATAAAGACCGTTTTCTGCTCAAATCGCCTGATCTCTCCAGTAATAATGTCACCAACACGAGAAGAGAATTCATCATAGATAAGACTACGCTCAGCTTCACGGATACGCTGGACCACTACCTGTTTTGCAGTTTGAGCAGCAATCCTCCCAAATTCTTTGGGGAATATTTCAATTTCTACCATATCTCCTTCTTTATAAAGAGGATCTATCTTTTTAGCTTCCTCTAAACTGATCTCGGAAGATTCATCTTCAACTTCCATAACTACAATTTTATAAATATAGATATGAAAATCACCAGTATTAGGATCTAATTGAACTTTTATTGTGGGGTTCCCTTTTTGGTCTTTTTTATAGGCAGATGTTAAAGCCGATTCAATAGCATCAATCAAAGTTTCCTTGGAAATCCCCTTCTCCTTTTCAATCATTTTAAATGCTTCTATAAGCTCTCGGTTCATCCAAATGCTCCTCCCTTTAATCCCATCCTTAATCTCTATAATATAAACGAGCTTTTGAAATTAGAGTCCAAGGTATAATAAACTTTTCACCATCAACATCAACCAATACTTTTCCTTCTTCTTCATCGGACCACCCTTCAAGCCGTCCTTTAATGTTTTTTCGGCCTTGAAATGAAGAATAAAGTCTAAGTTGAATCGTTTCTCCTGTAAATCTTCGGAAATGTTCAGGTTTGGTAAGCGGCCGATCAATTCCCGGAGAAGATATCTCTAATAAGTAAGATGAAGTAATCGGATCTGCCTCATCTAAGAGATTACTCAATCTCTTGCTAAATCTTTCACAATCTTGAATTCCAATTCCCTCCGGATGATCAATAAAAACCCGTAAAATCCGTTTTGGCCCTTCCCTAAGAAATGTAATCTCAACAACCTCATAACCAAGCTCTTGCCCAGTCTTGTTGGCCAGATCCCAAAGGATACTCTTCATACTTTGGCTCATTGGGTTCGTGCTCCTTTTTTTAAAACTCTTAATCATTTTTTTTGTAAAATATAAGAGATAATCAATAGAAAGAGTGGGCCAAAAACCCACTCCTTGCAACAGAACTATCTAATAACTAAAGTCTACCATAGTTTTATCTCTTTGACAAGACTAACCGAGAATAATCTTAGCTTATAAACCCGGTAGCGAAAACTCTTCTTTTTCTAAAATTGTATTAGAGGAATTTATAAGTTTTGAAGGAATTAACGATATACTGTGGCGGGTGACGTGATATAAAATAGAAGAACGCGATTAGCCAAAACAATATATTTTTCCTGATTAAACTTGTAAAAAGGGAGGTCCATTCCTTGGGAATAAAAAAAAGACGATTGCTCAGTTAAGAATCGCCAAAGTTTTTTAAAATTTCACCTTTGCTTTAATGCTTTTCCCTAATGATAACAAACTAATAGATGATCATCTTTTTAATGCCTTTAGTCGCTTTAATATTTAGATCACTATAAACTACAACACCTTCCAATCCCCGGTTGGTAAGGTATTCTAACCGTTCCACTCCTTCAGCAACAAAAACCGCTGTCGAATATAGGTCGGCCTCCAGTGCTGTATCTGCAATCACAGTAGCTGAGAAAAGATCTGATGGTGAATAACCAGTATTAGGGTTAAGTAGATGCGAATATCTCCTTCCATCCTTCTCTATATATCTTTCGGTATCAGCAGAGGTTCCTACGGCCTTACCCGAACATAATTCTAGAATCCCAATCCATTTTTCTTTCCGCGGATGAGAAATGGCTATTCGCCAGGGCCCCCCTCCTGGTCTTTCACCTAAAACACGGATACTGCTTTCTCCACCATTAATCAAAGCTCCCTTTACTCCAGAGCTTTTTAATATTTCCCATGCCCGATCCAGCGCATACCCCTTAGCTACCCCTCCTAAGTCTATTTTCATCCCTTCTCTTAGCAAGAAAATAGTCTTCTCTTCTTCATTAAACTCTACAAGCTCCCTTTTTGTAATGGGCAAAATGGAGCTAATCTCTTTTACTAAGGGGAGCCTACCTTCTCCTCCATAACCAAACCCCCATATTTCAACCAATGCTCCAATCACTGGATTAAAGTATCCTTCACTCTCTTCAGCTAATTTAAAAACTACCTGCAGAAGGGAGAATAGCTCATCACCAATTTTTACTGGTTCTTTGCCTGCATTAAGATTGATATTGGAAATTTCGCCCCGATCTTGGGCTGTAAAACTCTCAATCCTACTCATCTCTGTAAAAGCTCGATCAATAGCATTCGATGCTCCGGGTCCGTATGCTGTAATCCTAATTAAAGTACCAAATAGAAAATTATCTTTTTGAATTGGTTTTTTCAGATAGTAGGTACGTAAAAAGAGCATAATACTTAAGATGAGAACAAATATAGGAATAACCCACAATCGTTTTTTTCGCAAATTTCCCCCTCCTTAGGAGTATTTTTGATGGAGGGCATAATGCAATTCCTGAATTTAATTAGATACTTGCCAAGGTTCCAATTCTTTTCTGAGTATTTTAAGATGTTCATTCGTTTTAACACTAAGCTGAATTTGATGCAGTTTATTAATTCCTAATGCAAGTAATGCCTTTGTACATTCCGGGCAAAATTGCTCTCCCGCAAGACTAGCAACTTCCTGAACAGCTTCTTCCATCGAACGAGCAGGCCGATATGGACGATCACTAGTCATGGCATCCAAAGCATCTGCCACTGCAAAAATCCGAGCTGTAAGCGGAATCTTTTCACCTTTTAAACCTTTTGGGTACCCTTTCCCATCAAAACGTTCATGGTGGTAAAGGATAATATTAGAGGTTGTTTTCAGAAAATCTATTTGGCTTACAATCTTATAGCCCAATTCTGGATGATTTTTAATAACTTCCCATTCTTCAGGCCTCAATTTTGACTTTTTCAAAAGAATACTATCAGGAACACCTATTTTACCTATGTCATGAAGAAACCCAGCCCAAATTAGTTTTTTTAGTTCGTTTTGTTTAAGACTCATTTTTTCAGCAATTGCCATTGCATATGCTACTACTCGTACTGAATGCCCCCAAGTTTCGTGATCACGGCAATCCAAAACACAAGCCAATGACCTAAGTGTATCCTCATATGTTTTGTTTAACTTTTCAATGTATTTTTTTTGCAGTCCAATTTTTTCTTGAATTTCGTTATTTACTCTTAATGAGCTTTTTCTAAAAAGAATAATTAAAATTAACACTGAACAAAGCAGCAAAATATAGATTAAACAATCCTTCAAACTTATTCCTGTTTGCAGCTGTATTTTTGGATAAAAATAATATGCCCCAAATAAAAAGAATAAACAGATTAAAACCACTTCAAGTAGTTGTTTTTTACTCATAATTATTCATTCCTATCAATTTATTGGGCTCAAATAGTATAATTCTTTTAAAAAACAGGATGCCAATTATTGATTGAGGGAATTGCATAATTATATTCAACCACAATATTTTGCGGTTAAACCTTAATCAACTAATTATACAATTCTTTAGATTGTCAGTAAATGGGAAATTGATTAGGAAGTTTTATTCATCTACAAAAACCTCTATTTTTCAACATTCTTACTTAAGATAATTCGACGTTAGGCAAATTATACCTGCAATTTTCTGTTTTTTTTCCTTTTTTTTATTATTTTATCTTGGGCATAAAAATTCTTCAATCTCCCTCTCCAGTTTTGACTTACCCATTTAATCTTTCCTTTTTTTGAATATAAACAAAGAGGCATTCCTAAATAAGCATCAGAAAACAGAAGTTTGGGAGTAATAACTTCAAAGATACAACTCTTAATACAAGCCATACAAACCCAACACTCTCGCTGATATAATCATAAATAAAAAAAACCGGAAAATCTTTCCCGGATTTTGATAATAATCAAACAATACCTTTAAATAGATTTTATTTTCCTACCTCCACACTCGCTAAATTTAATGGGTGACCAGTAATAACTCGGTAGATACCCTCCTCATTTAAACCATAAATTGCATGAAGTTCGCAAATAGTACCGGATTCAATGAATTGATCCGGGTACCCCAGCCTTGAGACTTTAGTTTTTCTAATTCCGGCTTCAGCTAACAGTTCTAAGACTGCTGAACCAAAGCCTCCGGTTAATACATTATCCTCAATGGTAACTAAGTGGGGAACTTTCCGTGCCCAATATAATATGGTCTTTCGATCCAAGGGTTTTACAAATCGGCAGTTAATCACTGTACAGTAAATACCGGCTTGTGCTAAAAGGTCTGCAGCTTTTTCAGCAGTTTTAACCATAGAACCAATAGCCAAAATTGCAGCCCGTTCACCTTCTCGAAGTACCTCAGCTTCTCCAAGCCCAAAGGTTAGTTCTGGAGTAAATTTTATACCAAGGCCTTGTCCTCGTGGGTATCTGAGTGCAACAGGGCTGTCCATCTTAATGGCCAATTTTAACATTTGTCTTAACTCGTTTTCATCTTTAGGAGCCATAATCGTAATCCCAGGTATTAAGCGAAGATACGAAAGATCAAAGACACCATGATGAGTCGGGCCATCTGGGCCAACCACTCCTGCCCGATCCAAAGCAAAAATTACCGGAAGTCCTTGTAAGCATACATCATGTAAGATCTGGTCAAAAGCTCTCTGTAAAAAAGTTGAGTAAATCGCAACTACCGGTTTCTTTTCAGCCGTAGCCAAACCTGCCGCCATTGTTACAGCATGTTCCTCAGCAATTCCTACATCAAAAAAGCGGTCTGGAAAACGCTTGGCAAACTCCTGTAAACCAGTTCCACTGGTCATAGCTGCTGTAATCGCGACTAATCGCTCATCTTTTAAAGCCATTTCAACAAGAGTTTCACCAAAAACCTCCGTATAGGTGGGTGGCCCAAATTGCTGTGGAAGAGCTCCGGTACTTATTTCAAAACCGGAAACCCCATGAAATTTAGCCGGATTCTCTTCTGCAGGCTTATATCCTTTTCCTTTTTTAGTAAGAACATGAAGAAGAATTGGTCCTTTGCACTCAGAAGCATCTTGAAAAGCCTGAATCAGTTGCCGGATATTATGCCCATCCACTGGGCCAAAGTAAGAAAACCCTAATTCCTCAAAGAGTATCCCCGGAATCACTAGATACTTTAGGCTATCTTTAATTTTATCCAAATATCTAAATGTAGTCTCCCCAACCTTCGGTATCTTCTGTATTAACTGTTGAATATCTTCCTTTATTTTATATAAAGTTGGATTCATTCGTATTCTACTTAAATAATTAGATAATGCTCCTACATTAGGCGCTATTGACATTTCATTATCATTAAGAACAACTATCAGGTTAGTCTTCAAATGGCCAGCGTTATTTAGAGCCTCAAAAGCCATCCCCCCGGTCAGAGATCCATCACCAATTACTGATAAAACATTGTACTTTTCACCCGAAAGATCCCTAGCCTTTGCCAGGCCAAGAGCTACTGAGATTGATGTACTACTATGCCCGGTCGCAAATATATCATGAGGACTTTCTTCAGGTTTGGGAAATCCGCTGATTCCTCCATATTGTCTAAGGGTACCAATTTCTGATACCCGACCGGTTACTATTTTATGTACATAGGATTGATGACCCACATCCCAAATTATCTTATCATCCGGACTATTAAAAACCCTATGAAGAGCTAAGGTAAGCTCAACTACCCCAAGATTAGATGCTAGATGACCACCATTTCTGGAAACTGTACTGATCAAAAGCTCGCGGATTTCAGTTGCCAACATCTCTAGTTCATTATAGGATAGGTTTTTTAAATCACCGGGAAGCTTCAGAACATTAAGCATCTTTTTTTACCCCATTCTCCAATCTTAAGTTTAAGTTTAAGTTTTTTTATTTTTTTCCCGTTTATTTTTATTATTTCCTTTATTTTTTTTCCCACACCGAATCAAATGTTCAAACTTTTCAAGAACAACAGCTACCCACAGAACAACTTGATTTGACTCTTTAATCGCAAAAGATTTCCCAAAAGCTTTTCCACCAACAGTAAGAGAAGAAATTAATCCAATAACAATTATGGAAAATAGATTCCTAAAATGAAGGATATTTTTCTTCATCACAAAATCAATAACCAAAGCTGCACCAATAGAACCACTTACTGTGCCACAAATATCCCCTACTACATCATTACAGAAACTAGCTACCTGATCAGCCTTTCTTACTAATTCTATTGCTTTTTTTGCCCCAAACACCCGGTCACTAGCCATTGCATGAAAAGGTTTTTCAGAAGCAGCTGTAGCAGCAGTTCCGATCGCATCAAAAAGTATTCCTAGTAAAATCACTACTAGTAAAACTACCACTGACACCCAGTACACCATAGTAGCTTGAGTGATTTGGAAAAGTAATGATATAGATATAGATAAAAAAAAGGTCAGTAATCCGACCTGTAATGCTTTTCGACGACTACCCGCCAAAAAAACTCCTCCATCCAAAGATAAGAGGATGGTCAATCATTAAGTAAACATTGTGGCTTAAGGTCCAGTAGGTTTTCCCGGCGCTCTCCGGAATGTTACCATTCCGGCGGTTTCCCTTTATGAGCGTCTTACCGAGTCGCCTCAGGTAAAACTGGATCACCACTTAGTCCACACCGCAATCCTTAATAATTGTTTCTTTTTGAAAATAGCCTAGGAGATTTCCTCAACGAAAATTGACCGTTTCTAGCCTCTTTTGCAGAATGGGTTTCAAATGGCAAAGAGCAAAGTTCTTAGGCCTTCAAGAACTCTACTTGATACCCATTATCCTCCTCATTCCACCTCAAGGCAGGCTACACTGCACCAATAACAAATAAGTATGACCTTCTTCTGTATCGTGTGCAGGTTACCCTAAGCAATAGTTCAGCACCAAAGGCCTTCCTAAAACATGCTTAGGTCTCCACGGTTAGGGGTCAACGCCCGCATGCCTTTGCGGATCGCCCCATGACCTTAACCCCCAGCACCGCCCCCAACTGGGCGTCAGCGGCAGAACCAGGGACTTCATCGATGTGCCCGCGACGGATTTTTAGGCCCGTCTTTGAAACGGATTTTCGACTAGGATACTACACCATCCTCTTTTCATTTATATTATAACATAAAGCAAAGGAAATTTAAAACTCTATCATAAATAAGTTATAACCATTATTATCCATAATCTAAAGGTAAACTAAGAAGTAAAACTATCCAACAAACCAGCAACTAATAACAATACCTAACAAAGAACCTGCAAATACTTCAATTGGAGTATGCCCCAGTAATTCCTTAAGATGCTCATGATGAAATTCACCTTCATCAAAGAGCTCATCAATAATTTTATTCAAAGTGGCTGCTTGTTTACTAGCAGCTAATCTAACTCCAGCCGCATCATACATCACAATCAAGGCAAAAACCACTGCTAAAGCAAAGGTAGTAGAAGCCCATCCATCTTTTAACCCTATTCCAGTCGCTAAAGCTGAAACAAAAGCCGAATGAGAACTAGGCATTCCCCCCGCCCCAACGAATCTCCGAAAATCTAATCTTTTATACTTATAAAGTGCAAAAAGTCCTTTCAAAAACTGGGCCAGCGCCCAAGCGATAAAAGCACTCCAAAACACCGTGTTTTTTGAGAAATTTTCCAAATCTTACCCCTCTTTTGAAGAATCATCAGACAAATAACCCGAGAAAAGCCACAATCTTCAAGTTGTAAAAGATAATCAAAATGCAAAGACAAACTTCATAACGAACAACCAGCGATATGAGACGTGAGGTAAGTATCAAACTTAATAATCTCTCTTTAATAGCTCCCTTGCAAACTCCTGTAAAAACATTCCCCTTTCACCAAAAGGCTGAAGGACTTTACATGCTTTATCTACTTCTAAAGCAGCAAGACGCCGAGATTCTTCTATCCCTACGATTCCCGGATATGTAGCTTTATTATTTTTAATATCACTTCCTACTGCTTTACCTAAGACCTTTGGATCAGCTTCCCGATCTAAAAGATCATCTATTATCTGAAAGGTTAATCCCAGAGACTCCCCATAATTAGAAAGAGCCTCGAGCTCCCTCTCATTTCCTCCGCCAATAATTCCTCCCATTCTCAAAGCAACTCTGATTAATGCTCCAGTTTTTCTCCGATGAATCGCTTGAAGTTCTTTGAGATTAAGCTCTTTACCTTCCGCTTCTAAATCTAAGACCTGCCCACCAATCATTCCTTGGGTATTACTAGCTTTGATTAGTTCATGTAGTGCTTCCCAGTAATACCTCTCTAAGCCAGATGGAGCATACTCTAGCATTGTTTCTACTGCTTGAGTTAACAAAGCATCTCCCGCCAATACGGCAATATTTTCGCCATAGACCCGATGGTTGGTCGGTTTCCCCCGCCGAAAAGCATCATCATCCATACAAGGTAAATCATCATGAATTAGAGAATAAGAATGAACCATTTCAATGGCACAAGCTGCCGGAAGAGCCTTTTGCCATTCTCCGCTTACCACCTGACAAGCCAAAAGAGTCAATATCCCCCTGATTCTTTTTCCTCCACCACAAGTACTATATCTCATCGCTTCATGAATCACCCGAGGTGCAGTCGTAACAGTTGGCAGGAAGTGACTAAGACTATCTTCTATTTTTTCTCTATAATTTTCAAGTCCATTCGAAAACAAGTTTACTCCTCCTCTATCTTAAACTCTTGCGTCTTAGTAATTCCATCTTCGATTCCTAGAAGTATTTCAACTTTTCCCTGAGCTTCATCAAGTTTAGCATTGCAATGCCGGGCAAGAGCAATCCCTTCCTCAAATAGTTTAAGACTTTCTTCTAAATTTAACTCTCCATTATCCAACTTTCGAATAATCTCTTCTAGTCTAAGCAAGGCTTCTTCAAAAGTTTTTTTCATTAATTGCTCCATCACGCGATCACTTCCTCTCTTGTTTCTTCCACCGTGCATAAAAGTTGACCGTGGTTTAAAACAACAGTCACCTTTTCCCCGGGATTAATCTCCCGAGCATCACGCAGAAAAGCTCCGTCCTTATCCTTCCAGCAGATACTATAACCTCTAGCTAAGGTAGACAAGGGACTTAAAGCATCCAGTTTCCCCATTTCTACTAAGAGCGTTTTCCGTTTTTCTTCAAACAATCTATTAATCAACCGGATCAGCTCTTCTTTTGCCTCATCCACCTGTTGCCTTCTAGAGAGTAATAATCGTTCCGGCTGTGTTAGAGCTGGATGCGTTTTTAATCTAAAGATTTGGGCCTGCTTCCTTTCTATTAAGCGAAGGCAAGATGATTTTAGGTTATCCATCATCATATTTATTTTCTTTCGTATCTCTTTTACTTCTGGAACAGCCAGTTCAGCTGCTCCAGATGGGGTGGGAGCTCGTAAATCAGCCACTAAATCAGCAATGGTAAAATCTGATTCATGGCCTACTGCTGAAATTGTTGGAATGGGGCAAGCCGCCATTGCCCTGGCAACACCTTCATTATTAAAGGCCCAAAGCTCTTCAGCAGAACCGCCCCCCCGGCCGATAATAAGTAAATCCAACTTTGTTAACCTACCCGCTAAATTAATTGCCTCAATTAGACTCTCTGGTGCTGTCTCCCCTTGTACCTGAGCAGGAATAAGCAGAATATCAACCCGTGGATGTCGCCGGTGTAAAATGCGAATTATGTCTTGAACTGCAGCTCCGGTAGGAGAAGTAATCACTCCAATTTTCCGTGGTAGCTTGGGAAGCGGTCTTTTTTTTGCCGGATCAAAAAGGCCTTCCTCTGCCAGTCGGTTTTTCAATTGTTCAAAAGCCAGATATAAAGAGCCAAGCCCTGCTGCCTCCATTAGTTCTACATAAAGCTGGTATTCCCCATTTTTGGGATAGATGGCAATCCGGCCAAAGACAATAACTTCTAATCCATCATGTGGCTGAAATTTCAGCCACTTATTTTCTCCACGAAACATTACACATCGTAAACGGGATGATTGATCTTTAAGTGTAAAATACATATGTCCGGACGAATGGAGGGTAAAATTAGAAATTTCTCCACTGATCCAGAGACTCTGAAGTTCCGGCTCTTTTTCAATTAAATTCTTTAAAAAGAATGTAACCTGTGATACTGTATAAATTTTGGTCATCGCCATTCTCACCTTCTTACAGACTTATTATTTCCATGTTTGGCCGCTAAATCCTTTCTCCGATTTTCTTGCCAACAAGGCCATGATTTACATAAAGGAATCCCATTATAATACGCGAATAAAAGGCTAAGAAACAACCATAAAACCAAGGAGTGAACAGCAATGATTTCTATACGCCAGCGCCTCATAGTTTATTTCCTTTTTATCCTCGCCTTTTTATTTATAACACCTATAGTTCAGGCCATGCCTTCAGACATAGATGGACACTGGGCGGAAGAAAGTGTCAGTAAACTTGTCCAAAAAGGAGTCCTCAATGGATATCCTGATGGGACTTTCCGTCCTGATCAGAGTATCACCCGGGCAGAACTAGCTAAAATCCTCTCTGTAGCCTATAATTTTAAAACCTCTGATCAGCTTCAGTTTCCAGATACTAAGGAACACTGGGCCAAAAAATACATTAATGCTCTGGCCGACAACCAGATCATTACCGGATACCCGGATGGTAATTTTAAACCAGAGGCTCCAGTTACCAGAGCTGAGATTGTCACTATGCTCACCCGCCTACTGAAGATTGGCTTAGCAGAAGAAAAGTATACATTAGAGTTTATTCCAACCTTTCCTGAACTAAACAAGGATTACTGGGCATTTAACCAGATTGAACTTGCTTCCAGATTGGAGCTCCTCCCTGGTTACTTTCGACCCGAGTTCCATCCTTCCCGTTTAGCCAGCCGTGCTGATACAGCCTGGATGATTAATAAGCTATTAAACTTGGAAATAGTACGAGGAAAAGTTCTCAATAATCCAGAAGGTTCCAATCTGTTAACCATCGAATCTGAAAAAGGAGATAGCCGGATTGCCTTGGTTCAACCAGAAACCATTATTCTCAGAAATAATATTACAACAACCATTGAAAATCTTGCTAAAAATGATAATGTTACGATCTTTTATAATCAAAAAAATGAACCAGCAATCATAAAATCATTTGGCGAAGTAACTAAAAACGACCTTCTCAGCCGGTTAAGTGCGATGGTTAAAGGACGTCTCACCCCAGAACAGGTATCTTCGATCTTAGCAGGAGATTGGGATGAGGTCAAGGAGACGATTAAAGGAGAGTTATACGATGAATTACTCCGGTTTGGACTCACCTCGGAAGAAGCAGAATCAATCCTTGTCCAAGACTGGGCTTACCTTGATACTCTTGGCCGTGATCGACTCTCCGAAGCCCTCTCCGGCTATCTGGGAATTACTAAAGATTTGAGCCGTGCCATCTTAGATCGGGATTTTGCCCGCATAAAAGAGTATGCGAAAATTGAATTGGCTACTATTGCTCTAGAAAAAATCCTTAGTGAAGGTCTAATGTGATGTAAAATATTATTGTAGTACCTTAAAAACCACTGATAAAGAAGAACGTTTAAAAGCAGGTTTAAAAAGGACTCTACCTCAAATCCTGTCCTCACCGAAAGGCAGGTGGTTTGAAAACAAACCACCTGCTGATTACTATCTTATACTTAGAATCCAATTGACCGGTTCCCAATCAACTGTTAATTGTGGCCAGCATTTTTTTACCATAGAAAGGGGTACCCATCCCTCTTCTTCCAGGGATAACTGTAATTCTGAAGATTCTTTACTGTCTATGGTTGATATTTTTCTTTGTAAAAAGGTAATCAGTTCCTGAGGAAGATAGGGTTCTTCCCGGAACCAGCCCCTTACCGGAAACAACTCTCCAAAACAATAAATACGGAGGGTATAAAGATTAACCTTTCTCTCTTGTTGGTCAAAAACACCATAAACTTGCCCGGCATAAGCCCTCATAAACTCTTTTAATTCTATATATTTTTTCTCGCTTTTTTTACTCCACAACCCGGCTAATTCACCGGGAAGATAGAGCTGTTCAGCCAGAATAAAAGCTGGTTGTTGATATTCAGTACCATCCAAGCATAACTCTACTTTCTGTGGTACTTCTAATACTACCATTTTTTTATCCCCCAATATCTCCCAGAGAGCTTCCCAATGAATTAGATGAGACAAGGATTGCTCTTCTAATTTTTCCCGAATAACCCTGTTTTGTTCTGGATTTTTATGATAATAATCAGGAAAAATAGTTAGCCAAATCTTTTCTTCAAAAGTCTTTACCGTAACGGTTTGATAAATAATCTCTACCGGCGTACCTACACCTACCAACTGAACCAACATCTTGAGATCGCTATTTTGCATTCTGATACAACCATTAGAATAAGGGAAACCAATTGAAGACGGATTGTTATTTCCATGAATCCCATAACTGGGAATATTTAGACCCAGCCAATAACCACCAAGAGGATTTTCAGCACCAGGAGGTACCGGCAGCTTACCCGCTGGGTACCATGTTGGATTCTTTATTTTGTTACTAATGATAAATTTCCCTACCGGAGTTGGTGTAGCAGCCTTTCCTACAGTCACCGGAAATTCTCGCCAAACCTCTCCTGAGTGTAACAGTTCCATAGAACAAGCCGGAATATTAATCCGAATAAGCCACTGATTAGTTTCAGCAGCCATTCCACCAGCTACAAACAGTAAAACCAGTAGAATAATTTGTGCCCGTCTCAGTTCTAATCCACACTCCTGTCACTGGAGATGATAATCACCTTTCAAGTATTTAGGTTCTCCAGGACAGAACTGTTTATTCTAATCTCTTCTACCCGTATTAAATCTTCTTTTTTTCGCACTCTTTCGGAAGCAAACTCCCTCTGGTAATAGCATCTTCCCCAAAACGATCCTTAATCCGATCAACGGTCTGATGCAGACGATGGAGATCTTCTTGCCTTACTTCAGAAAAAAGTGGTAATTGTACTGCACTATTCTTTTGTAGTCCGGAAATACTAACCCCAATTAATCGGAGGGGTTTTAGTCCCCACTCATTTTCCTCTGCCAATCTCCGGGCATATTTAAAAATTACTTCTTCAAAAGCTGTGGGATAATAAAGAGTTGTTTGCCTGGTGATCGTTTTAAAATCAGTATCTCTAAGCTTAATCATAATGACCTGTCCTACTAAATCACTTTTCCGGAGACGTCGAGCCACTCGCGTACAAAGTCCTAATAATACTTCTTCTAAAAACTCCCGATCATCCGTATCTTTTTGGAAAGTGGTTTCATGGCCAATACTTTTTATTTCTTGCCTTGGTAAAACCGGCCTATCATCTAAACCAAAAGCTAAACGGTGTAGGTGTTCTCCAAATTCACCCAACTGATCCCGGAGTATTTTAACCGGTAGATCCTGTATATCTTTAATCCTTTTAATCCCCAGTTTTCTAAGTTGTTCCTGGTTTTTCGGTCCTACACCCCAAAGCTTAGAAACGGAAAGCGGGGCTAGAAGCGGAATAACATCCTCGGTTTTAATTACCACAAAACCTCTGGGTTTTTTAAGATCCGAGCCAATTTTTGCTAAGAATTTATTTGGCGCTACTCCTACTGAAGCCGGAAGATTTAACTCTTCATCAATCCGCTCAACAACCTTCCGGGCAATCATTTCCGCAGAGCCAAAAAGTAGTTCCGAGCCAGTAACATCTAGAAAAGCCTCATCAATAGAGAACGGTTCTACCAACGGTGTATACTCGCGGAGAATCGCCATTATTTCTCCGGAAATCTCTTGGTACCTCTTAAGCCGGACAGGTAAAAAAATCCCCTGGGGGCAACGCCACCCAGCTTCACACAGTGGCATGGCAGAATGAACTCCGAATTTACGGGCTTCATAAGAACAAGTGGAAACCACGCCTCTAGAGGAAGGAGAACCTCCAACAATTACTGGTTTCCCTCGATAATCAGGATGATCTCTTTGTTCCACAGAAGCAAAAAATGCATCCATATCAAGGTGAATGATCTTTCGCATCTAACCACCTCCCTCCATCAATAATAAAAAGCGCTACATCCCCTATTATCATCTCATGAGAACATATGTTCGTCAAGATAAGATCTTGAATCTATAATCACGCTGAATCAATAGCATTAAATTAGTCAAATTCTGATCTCACTATACAATTGATCTTCCCACTAGGAATTAAATAATTTTTAATTATACTCCCGGAATCCCATCTTTTCTAATCTTTTATTTTTCGCTAAAACCTCTTCCTCCATCTTCAACTTGTTTGCTGCAAGTTTCTCCCGGAGAATCGGATCCTGCAAAGCCAAGATTTGTAGTGCTAAAATCCCGGCATTCTTTCCTCCATTGAGCGCTACAGTAGCAACAGGAACCCCAGGTGGCATTTGCACCATTGACCATAGGGCATCAATACCACCGGTACTCCCGGAAACTATTGGTACACCAATTACCGGTAAAGTCGTCTGCGAAGCTAATACCCCTGGTAAATGAGCAGCCATTCCCGCCCCCGCAATAATTACTTGATACCCATTATCCTGGGCATAACGGGCAAATTCTAAAGCTTGCTCTGGAGTGCGGTGTGCTGAAAGAATCTTTATGGTATATCCTACGGCAAATTCTTCTAATACTTCTGCTGTTTTAGCCATCACCGGAAGATCAGAGTCACTCCCCATTATGATCGCTACTAATTTTTGCATCCTAACTTATCCTTTCTTTGCTAGTTTTCTACTCCCCGGTTTTTCCACTGCCAGGCCAGCCTGGCATAAAGGACACTCTTCAGGAGAGTATGATGTAACCTCTAGAGAAAGAAGTGCTTCTGTTCTAGGAAGAAATTTAACTTTTCCTCCACTCCGGTCAACAAAAGTTGCAACTCCGGAAATATTTCCACCCTGCTTCTGAAGTAAATCTATTACTTCCTGGACAGAACCTCCGGTAGTAATCACATCTTCAACCACTAAGACCTTTGCTCCCGGTTCCAGAGTAAAACCCCGGCGCAGAGTCATTTCTTTCCCTACCCGTTCGGTAAAGAGCATCTTAGTCTTTAAATGCCGAGCTACTTCATAAGCAATAAGAATACCCCCGATCGCTGGAGCAGCTACCAGATCGATTTTATCTTCCGCAAACCTGCGGGCAATCTCACGGCATAATACCTCAGTATACTGGGGGTATTGGAGTACTTTTGCACATTGCAAATAATTTCCGCTATGCTGCCCGGAGGTTAAAAGGAAATGACCCTCCTGCCATACCCCAGTCTCGTGGAAGATTTTTAAGATTTCTGCCTGATCTAACATTCTTCCTCCTCCATTTCTTGAAGAATCTTATCAATCGCCTGTATAGGATCAGCCGCTTGGAGTACAGGGCGACCAATTACAAGATAATCCGCACCTTGTTCTAAAGCTTGGCGTGGAGTTAGAATCCGGCGCTGGTCACCCGCTACTGACCATGAAGGCCTGATTCCCGGAACTATAGTTAAGAAATCCCGGCCACACTGCTCTTTAATCTTCTGAACTTCTAAAGGAGAAGCCACCACTCCATCCAGACCCGCTTCTTTAGCAATAGCAGCCAAATGTAGAACCTGCTCTTCCATGGGGAGCTTTATTTGTAATTCTCTTTCTAAAATTGCTTCATTTACACTGGTAAGAATTGTCACCCCGATCACCTTTGGCGAATTCATTCCTTTGTGCGCCGCAATCTTCTTCACTTTCTCTGCAGTTCTGCTCATCATCTCTTTACCACCAAGACAATGAAGATTAATAATCTCCGCTCCGGTTTCTACCAAGACTGCCGCTGCCCTCTCCACTGTATTAGGGATATCATGAAGTTTTAGATCAAGAAAGACCTTAAAACCTTTACTTTTAAGAAAAGTAACAGCTTCCGGCCCCAGAGCATAAAATAGCTCCATTCCTACTTTTACCCAAGTAACATGAGTCCTAAGTATATCCGCCCATCTCTCCAATGCTTGGCGGTTGGGAACATCTAAAGCAATAATAATCCGTTCTCGCATTATCTTACCTTTGCCTCCTTTATCCGTTTTGGAATTGCGAAATTACCTTAAGCATAATCCTTCTATCTAAATTCCTCTAATCTAACCCATCTTTTTTATGCGCAATCCCGATTAAATCCTCTACCCGCCCAACTTGTTCTACATCTAAATAGCCACTAAGGCCATTAATAATCTTAAGAGGGGTATAAGGATCATGAAACATAGCCGTTCCTACTGCTACGGCTGTAGCTCCGGCCATAATAAATTCTAAAGCATCTTCAGGTGTAGAAATCCCTCCCATCCCAACTATAGGAATTTTTACTGCCTTATAGACCTGCCAAAGATGGTGCAGAGCTACCGGTTTAACTGCCGGCCCAGAAAGGCCGCCGGAGATATTACCCAGCACCGGACGGCGGTTTTTAATATCAATCGCCATTCCCGGTAAAGTGTTAATCAGAGTTATGGCATCCGCTCCCGCCTCTTCTACCGCTTGTGCAATCTCAGTAATCGCTGTAACATTAGGTGATAATTTTACCCAGACTGGAAGCGAAGTTGCTTCTCTCACTGTCCGGGTTACTCTAGCTGCAGCTTCGGGATGAATCCCAAAAGCCATCCCGCCTTTTTTCACATTAGGGCAGGAAATATTAACTTCTAAAGCAGTAATCCCGGTTTCCCCATCTAATACAGAAGCAAGATGGGCAAACTCATCAATTGTAAACCCAGCAATATTTACAATCACAGCAGTTCCCAATTCACGTAGAAAAGGGAGTTCCTGTTGGAGAAAAGCTGTAAGCCCAGGGTTTTGTAATCCAATTGCATTAATTAATCCAGACGGAGTCTCCACCAGCCGAGGTGGAGGATTTCCTGCCCGTGGTTGTACGGTTAAACCCTTTGCTGCAATACCACCTAGTGCCGATACCGGAAACAATCTGTTATATTCGCGAGCAAAACCAAAAGTACCTGAAGCCGTTAAAACTGGATTTTTTAACGAAAACTGGCCGACTTTGACTATAAGCCGCGGATCATTCATTAAAAACAACCTCCTCAGCCGCAAAGACCGGGCCTTCTGTACAGACCCGGGCATACCCACTGGTAGTACGGCAGACACATCCTAAACAGGCTCCTACTCCGCAGGCCATCCGCTCTTCTAAAGATAATTCTCCCGGGATTTTAAGCTTAGCCATTAACCTTTTTACCGCCTTTAGCATTGGTCGCGGCCCACAAGCATAATAAAAATCGGCACTTCCCGAATCTAGTAAAGAAGAGGCCAGTTCTACTATATTTCCTTGCTGGCCGGCACTCCCATCATCAGTAGCAAGAAAAATCTGATCAGTCATCTGTTGCCAGCGCTCTAAAAATATCAATTCCCCTTGTGAACGAGCACCATAAAACAGAGTAAAATCTACTTCTTTACTAACTTCAGCCACAGAAAAAAGCGGGGGCATCCCAATTCCCCCGGCAAAAATAAGAACCCGGGAAAATTCTCTAGGATCCGTAAAACCTCTTCCTAAAGGGCCCAGCAACTTAAGACTACTACCGGTATGCCTCTTACTTAACCAAGAAGTTCCTCGCCCTACCACCCGGAAAACCAGTTCCAAACATCCTTTTTCTTTTTCAATCCGGAACAAACTAAAAGGACGGGGAAGTAAAGGGTCATAGCTCTCACCTTCAGAACAGTAAACCTGGATAAATTGACCCGGAAGAGCTTTATCTGCAATTTTATCCGCCTTAATAATCAGATGGAAAAGATTATTACCTTTATCTGTAATATTAATTAGTTCGCCAGTTTCTATTTGCATTCCTTCTCTCCTATCTCTAAGGGTTAATGAATTGCTCAATTAAGGAATCATATAGATTAAATGCTAGTCTAGTTCTTACTTTTCTCACCTTCCTAATTTACCTTTTGTTTAAGGTATGAAATGTAAGATCAATACTTTTGCAATTCCCTCAGCTTTTATAAACCCATTCACCGGCTACCATGGTTGCCAGATTCTTACCTTTCAGTTTTTTCCCGATAAAGGGAGAGTTTTTTCCTTTAGAGATAAAATCATCCTTTTTAACTTCCCATTCGGTATTTAGATCGAGCAGAATCAGATCTGCAGGCGAACCTTCTTTAAGAGTCCCACCAGGAATATTAAGCACTTTTGCCGGATTGACCGACATCAGCTGAACAATTCTTTCTAAACTTATTTTTCCTGTATGATAAAATTTGGTAAGAATCACTCCTAAGGCAGTTTCCAGACCGGTCATGCCAAAGGGGGCCAGAGAATATTCCTGATGTTTTTCTTCTTTGGTATGGGGAGCATGATCAGTCGCAATCAGATCAATAGCCCCCTCAATCAGGGCTTCTTGCAAAGCCTCCACATCTTGCAAAGGTCGTAAGGGAGGACTTACTTTTGTCGCAGTATTATAACCCGCTACTTCTTGATCCGTCAGTGTCAGATGGTGGGGAGTAACTTCAGCTGTTACTTTCACCCCTCTGGCTTTTGCTCCCCGGAATAAATCCAGACTCCGCTTTGTACTTATATGGCAAAGATGAATCCTAGCCCCGGTTTCTTCAGCTAATAAAAGATCCCTGGCAATTATTACTTCTTCTGCTACTGCCGGTATCCCTTTTAAACCCAATCTGGTTGAGACTGTTCCTTCATGCATTACCCCATCAGCAGTAAGATTCTTATCCTCACAGTGTAAAAGGAAAGGTTTGTTAAATAATTTTCCATACATAAAAGCGTAACGTTCGACTTCAGCATTGAGTATACTTAAACCATCATCCGAGAAGGCTACTGCACCAGCCTCTGTTAAATCTGCCAATTCCGCCAGTTCCCGACCGACTCCACCTTTAGTGATATTACCTACCGGATAGACCCGGACGACCCCTTCTTCTTTACTTTTAGCCTTAACAAAAGTAATAACTGAGGCACTATCAGCGGAAGGAATCGTATTAGGCATAGCAGTAATCGAAGTAAATCCTCCTTTAGCTGCTGCTCTAGTTCCAGTAGCAATCGTTTCTTTCTCTTCTTGCCCGGGTTCTCGTAGATGAACATGAAGATCGATTAAACCCGGCATAATCACTAAATTCCGGGCATCAATTACCTCCAGCCCTTCCCCGGCTAAGTCTTTTCCTACACCAACAATCTTTCCTTCTTTGATCATCAGATCATACTCACCATATCTGTCGGCAACCGGATCAACTAATAAGCCATTCTTAATTAAGCAATTCATCGCCATTTTCGCCTCCACTCATCAGGTATAGTAAGGCCATTCGTACTGCTACACCATTTGTAACCTGAGTAGTTATCACCGACCGTGGGTCAGTAGCCGCTTCCTCGGAGATCTCTACTCCCAAGTTAGCAGGACCCGGATGCATGATAATCAAATCCCGGGGGGCCCTGGCTAACCGTTCTTTAGTCAGGCCATATAACCGTGTATACTCACGTAAAGAAGGAAAGAGTCCTTTTTGTTGGCGCTCTTTCTGGATCCGGAGAACATTAACCACATTCGCCTCTTCTAAAGCTGCATCCAGATCAGTCATAACGCGTACACCTAATTCTTCTATTCCGGGAGGTAACAAGGTAGGTGGCCCAACTACCGTAACATCTGCCCCTAGCTTTGACAGGCCATAGATATTTGATTTTGCCACCCTACTATGCATAATATCTCCGACAATCACTACTTTAAGGCCGGCAATTTCGCCACATCTTTCCCTTAAGGTAAAAAGATCTAAAAGTGCCTGAGTCGGATGTTCATGTGCCCCATCCCCGGCATTAATCACCCGGCATTTAACAGTTTCAGCCAAAAGTTGCGGAGAACCGGCTACCGAATGGCGAAGAACAATGAAATCTGCCCCTAAAGCTTCTACAGTTTTAACCGTATCTACAAAATTCTCGCCTTTTTGCACACTACTAGTATTAATCGCTATACTAACAGTATCTGCCCCTAACCTTTTAGCCGCCAGTTCAAATGAGATTCTAGTCCGGGTAGAAGGTTCAAAAAACAAAGTTACTACTGAACGCCCCCGAAGGGTAGGCAGCTTTTTAATCTCTCTTTTAATAATATCTTTACAAGGAACAGCAGTATTTAAAATCTCAATAATCTCTTTCGCTTCCAAATCCTCTAAACCAAGAAGATGTTTCCGGGAGAAACTCATGATGTACCAACTCCCCTTTATAGATTTAGTTTCAATTAAGGCGGTCTGAAAATTTAGACCGCCTTATTAGAAAATGCCTTCGAAGAGTGTCGATTCACCCGCCTTTGGTTTATATTACTTCGTAATGCTGCAAGTAGGCGGCATGAACGACTATTTGTCGACTCACCTGGCTTAATATTTTCATCATTTCATGTACGCGGGCAGTAGCCAGCGTGAGCGCCTTATTAGTAAATTATCTTTTGGCAGCTGCTTCTTTATTCGCAGCTTCAATCTCTCTTCCTCCAGCTTTCGGCTTCTCTTTACCATCCATAGTATCCGAAGATGGAAGAATTAAATTTAATAAAATACCAACCAGTGCTGCTAAAGCCATGCCTTGGAGATTAAAACTGCCAATTTCAATTTTGGCACCGCCAATCCCCAGTACTAAAATTACTGAAGAGATCAGCAGGTTTCGTTTATCACCATAATCAATTCCGCTTTCAACTAAAGTTCTCAAGCCACTACTTGCGATAACACCAAACAACATAATCGAAATTCCACCCATAACCGGAACGGGGATACTCTGAATTAAAGCACCAAATTTCCGGAAAAACGAGAGAACAATCGCCATCACCGCCGCCCCACCAACTACCCAAACACTATATACACGGCTAATCGCCATAACCCCTATATTTTCGCCATAAGTAGTATTGGGAGGCCCACCAAATAGTGATGCCACAGAAGTAGCCAATCCGTCACCCAGTAAGGTCCGGTGTAGTCCGGGTTTCTTATAAAAATCCTTCCCTGATACTTTACTAAGGACCAAAACATCTCCCAGATGTTCAGCTATAGTTACCATCGAAACCATCAGAAATGCGAGTATTGCATTGAAATTAAACTTAGGTGTGACAAACTTCATCATCCCAAACCAGTCAGCCTCTACCACTGGTTTAAAATCAACCACTTTGATCAGAAGGGAGAATAGGTAGCCACCAATAATCCCTACTAAAACCGGAATAACAGAGAGAAAGCCTTTAGAAAAAACGGAGGTAACAACGGCAATCGCTAATGTAACCCCGGCGATTAATAGATAGGTTGTACTATATTCCCCTGTCCCACCGGTCATCGCCATATCAATTGCGGTTGGTGCCAAACCAAGACCAATAACAATGATAATAGAGCCAATAACTACCGGAGGAAGAATTTTATCCAACCATTTTGTACCAATCTTAAAAATTAGAAAAGCAAAGAGGCAATATACTACGCCCACCATAATCGCTCCGCCCATAGCATAAGCGAAACCATATTCCTTGGATACAAACTGCAAAGCCGCTATAAACGCAAAGGAGGAACCGAGATAAGCCGGGACCTGTCCTTTAGTACAAAGGATAAATATTAAGGTACCAAGTCCAGAAGTAAATAAAGCTGTTGAAGGGTCAAGGCCAGTAAGATACGGAACTAATACTGTTGCACCAAACATTGCAAAGAGATGTTGGAAACTAAGGGGAATCCACTTGAGAATAGTCGGTTTTTCATTAATACCTAATACCTGATTCATAATAAATCCCTCCATTTTTTTTAATAAACCAGAAGATTAGTAGAGATAAAAAAACCTTGATTGCTAAGGTCAATCAAGGGCGAAAGATTCTCATCCCCTCCTTATTGACCTCGCTGGATCAATTTAAAGGAGTGTTAAGCTCCGTTTTCCGGTTCTTTAATAACTACTTTATCTTCATTATCCACTTCTTTTAACTTTACTTGAACTACTTCCCGCCTGGAAGAGGGGACATTCTTTCCAATAAAATCTGCCCGAATCGGAAGCTCCCGATGTCCACGATCGATTAATACTGCAAGTTGGATGGCCTGAGGCCGTCCTAAATCCATTAACGCATCAAGAGCGGCTCTAACTGTCCGGCCGGTATAAAGTACATCATCTACTAAAACTACTTTTTTTTCATTGACACGAACTGGAATCTCCGTCCGGTGAACCACCGGTTGAGGAGAGAGTAAACTAAGATCATCACGGTAAAAAGTAATATCCAGAACGCCAACAGGAATCTCCACGCCTTCTTGTTGCTTAATCATTTCTGCTAATCGTCTCGCTAAAGGAACACCCCTTGTTCTGATTCCCACTAACACTAGATTCTCTACTCCTATATTACGTTCTGTAATCTCATGAGAAAGCCGGTAAAGTGCTCTGCGAATATTCTCTTCATCCATTACCAAAGCCTTAATCTTGCCCAAGAATACCACCTCTTTCATTGTAAAACTCACTACTGAATATTTTGCCTTAAAACCAGAACTCATATCCTTCTCGAAACTCGTCGCCCACATAGATCGCCTCTGGAACTTCTTTTTTTGAAGGGTGTCGATTCACCCGCTCTTGATTTACACCTTCTGGACGACTTGTCAACTCACCCGGTTTTTTATTTTAATCACTTCGTGATGTTAAGGTAACCGGCATGAACGACTTACTTACCCATGCTTATATTTTCATCATTTCATGTGTGCGGGCGGTAGCCTGCGTAAGCGGCTACATACAAAAAAACCTTCCAGCTGAAGGCATGGAAGGTTACTCTTATATTAATATAAGAATATAAGATTATCTCCTTACCAGCCTCACTGGACCAGTTTAAAGGTTTTTCTTTTTCTTTGAAAAGGATAGCAGAAATCACTTTGTTTGTCAATAAAAATATTTTAATCTAACATATTTGTTACTCAGCCACTACAGTAATCGGAATCCGTAACCACCGGGCTACAGGAAAGAAGTAAGTTTTACCTGCCACTTCCCGTTCCAGAGTAGTTCGAACCAGTTCAAAACTAGCTTGTCCTAATTCCTCGACATAAGGCCGGAGATCAATTTCATTCAAAGAACTAATGATTGTTTTCTCAGCTAAACTCTGAAACTCTTTTTTACAGTTCTTTACTACTTCTTGCGGCAGAGATACATCTCCATCATCAAAATGTATAATTATTCGCTCAAGGCCTTGAATACTACTAGCAATCCGGGCAGGCAATTCTATTTTTAACTTTTCTAACAATAAATCAAGTTCCAAAGCAACCTCTTCTTTGATCTGCTCTCGGATCAAAGTCGCTGGGTCAGTCTGGCTAAACCTAATCCGCAAACCAGCAATTCCTAAAAAATAGTAAAGGATCACAGTATAAAGAAAGATTGAAACAAAAACTCCCAGAAACAAACCCGTCCATAACTTGTTTCCATTACCTTCTTTATCTTTACTCTTTTCTTTCACCCCTTAAACCCTCCCTCATCTGGAAAATATTTCAGTTCTATTATTCCAGAAATGTAAGAGTTTATGTAAAAGTAAGAACTAAAAACAATAAAATATCCTGTACTTATTTCAGGAATCGTATAATTGTTAAATTAAACTCGTAAGGTAATTATACAATTCCCCCATTTATAAGCACAGGATATTAATTTTTAGTTTTTAGCTAATTCCAATCCCTTTTGTAAAGCTTGGATATTAAGAGGTATCAATTTATGCCGGCGGCTAGGAAGCACTTTTTTCAAGGCCGCTTCCACACTTGTTGGCGAAATTACTTTAGTTAGTCCCAAGTAAGCACCTAAAGCCACCATATTCGCTACCTTATCATTACCAAGCTCAGCAGCGATATCATTAGCAGGAACCGGGAGAATTTTAACTCCAGACCGATCTGGGGTAATCTCAATCAATGAAGAATTATAAACGATTGTCCCGCCTGGTTTTACGGCCATTGTAAACTTTTCCAGGGAAGGACGGTTCATGGCAATGATACCATCAGGCTCAGAAACAATTGGTGATCCTACCTGCTTTTCCGAAACTACTACTGAACAATTGGCTGTACCACCACGCATCTCCGGGCCATAGGAAGGAAACCAGGAAACTGACTTTCCTTCAATCATCCCTCCATAAGCAATGATCTGTCCAATCAACATCACACCTTGTCCCCCAAAACCGGCACAGATTATCTCATGCGTCACAGGAAGTCACCTCCTCCGGAGAACGGAAAACACCTAAGGGATAATAAGGAATCATCTTTTCTTCCACCCACCGCAGAGCATCTTTTGGGGTCATTCCCCAATTGGTCGGGCATGAAGATAAGACTTCAACCAAGGCAAATCCAGCTCCCTTGATTTGCATATCAAAAGCCTTACGAATCGCCGCGCCTGCCTTGATAATATGCTTGGGATCATGAACACTCACCCGCTCAAGATAAGCTGGGCCATCCAAAGTTGCTAACAGTTCACAGACCCGGATCGGATAACCGACCGTCGCAGTATCACGGCCATAAGGTGAAGTAGTAGTTTTTTGTCCAGGGAGAGTCGTAGGTGCCATCTGTCCCCCAGTCATTCCATAAACTGCATTATTCACAAAAATTACCGTAATCTTCTCCCCACGAGTCGCAGCATGGATAATCTCAGCCGCACCAATTGAGGCCAGATCACCATCACCTTGATAAGCAAAGACTACAGAATCCGGATGCACTCTTTTTATTCCGGTTGCCACTGCCGGAGCACGGCCATGGGCAGCTTCCTGAAAATCAACATCAAAATAATCATAAGCTAAAACAGCACAACCAACCGGAGCAACACCTATGGTCTTTTCTTGAATACCAAAATCATCAATAGCTTCAGCTACCAAACGATGGATAATACCATGAGTACAACCAGGGCAATAATGGGTTCTCTTATCTGTCATCGCACGGGGAAAGCTAAATACCTTCTTCATTATGCTCTACCTTCTTTCTGCAGTAAAGAAGTTATTTCCTCATATACCTCGCGAACCGTAGGAATTGTTCCATTTAATTTCCCGTAAAAATCAACCTTTGAGCGATCATTTACTGCTAATATTACATCCTCAACCAACTGACCGGAACTCATCTCCACGACAAGAAATCTTTTATTTTTTGCCGCCAGGTCTCCTAATATTTTTTTCGGGAATGGCCATAAAGTAATTGGCCGCAAAAGTCCTACTTTTTTCCCTTCTTCTCTCAGCATTGATAGTGCAGACCTAACTACCCGGGAAGTTGTACCATAAGCAACAACAATCAAATCTGCATCATCAGTGCCATCAGCTTCATAACGGACTTCATTTGCCTCAATACGGGCATATTTCTCCTGGAGTTTTATATTCATCAGTTCCAGATCTTTATCGAGAATTCCTAAACTATTAATTACATTTGGTTTGACCCGGCCTTTTTTTCCAGTAGTAGCCCATGATTTTTCTTTAAGTTCAGGCCGCATTTCTGGAAGAACTACCGGTTCCATCATCTGACCCATTATCGCATCAGATAAAATCATTGTCGGATTACGATATTCTTCAGCCTTATCAAAGGCTAAACCGATTAAATCTACCATCTCCTGGCCGGTCCCGGGTGCAAAAACAATTAAATGATAATCCCCGTGCCCGCCACCCTTTGTAGCTTGAAAGTAATCGGATTGTGACGGAGTCAGTCCACCTAGTCCCGGTCCTCCTCGTGACACATTAACAATCACACAAGGGACCTCAGCCCCAGCAATATAAGAAATACCCTCCTGTTTAAGACTAATTCCTGGACTGGAAGACGATGTCATTGCCCTTGCGCCAGCACCCCCAGCACCATAAACCATATTAATCGCACTTACTTCACTCTCTGCTTGTAAGAAAACGCCGTTTACTTCCGGCATCCGCCTGGCCATATACTCCGGAACCTCATTTTGAGGAGTAATTGGATAACCAAAAAAGAATCGGCAACCCGCTCTTATTGCTCCCTCAGCTAGAGCTTCGTTTCCTTTCATCATCACTCGTTCCAAGATCCATACCTCCATTCTTCAATATATAATAAAATGGTTTACCATTAAGACTAACATAAAATGAAATATTCCATAGCAAAATTAAAACTTTTTACAATAGGACTGACTCATATAGCTACATCTATTTATATACTTCAATAGCTACATCAGGACAAGTTCGGGCACAAAAAGCACAGCCAATACAGTTTTCAGGTTCTTTTAATTCTACAAAATGGTAACCTTGAACATTAATTTTTTCTGATAAACCCAATATTTTTTTGGGACAAGCTGATATACATAACTCGCATCCTTTACATCTTTCTTCATTAATAACTAGTTTTGCCACTATTAATCCCTCCCATAGAATTATTTTTTATTATGCTGATTTAATAAAAACCAGATAAATCGATAAACCCAAAAGCATTTCAATTAAGGTAATTATGCAATTCCTTTCATTAATAAACTTCCCACGGAGGAAGCATAAACAGCTTTAGGTGAAAACTATCCATCTTACAAGATAAACAGGTTTCCCCGGAATCAAGATGATCCGTATAAGTCCTGATTACCACCGGAAGGTTCAATTGCCGGGCTGCAGAATCTACAATCGTAGAGCCTTTTTCTCTATTGTGCAGATTAGTCTGCTGACCGAGATTCGCATTATCAACTATCCCTGTTAGCTGCAATTTCGAGGCCTTCTCCAACTCCCGGGCTACCATGGATATTGCTTCAGGATTCGAAACCCCCGGACGGTATGGATTTAATACTAACCACATATCATAAGACCCCTCGGGAAAATAAGCCTGAAAACGCCCTAATGTCTTCGCCCCCACTGGGTCGCCACCTACATCGAAAACCACCCGCATCTGCTTATCCTGTAATAAAGAAAAGATCCGGGGGGAGAGAGCCGGAAGGTCTGCCATTTCTAGCCCAGAACGGGTTGAAACCACATCAATACCTTGAGTTCCCAGTAAAGATTTAAGTTCCCTGGACCGAAAGTAAGGATTTACAATATCAAGGTCAACCAGGCCTACTTTCTGTTGTTGCTGTTTTAGTTTTAGAACGAAGTTAACAGCTACTTCAGTTTTACCGCTCCCAAATGGTCCAGTAAAAATCGTAATTCTCTTATTTTGCACAATAATCCTCCATAATTTTTAAAAATAACTAATTATTGAAACTCTCAAGGATATAGGGACGCAAATAACCGAGAAGATATAATGAACCTGTTACCAGCAGTAAATCTCCTTCATCTAATTCAGACTTGGCAGTATGCAAAGCAGCCAACGAATCTTCCAGTTCAATACTTTCGGTCCCTTTTTTCTGAAAAGCTTCTTTAATACGTAAAGAAGAAGCCGTTTTTGGATCCGGAACCGTAGTGGCATAAATTTTTTTCAAGTTATTTCCTAAAACCGAGGATAAAATAGAAGCCATTTCTTCAACCGGCCGATTATTTAAGATACCAATGACCGCTTTAATCTTTCTACCCGGAAACAATTGGCGGAGCGTTTGAGCTAAAACGTGCATTCCATCCGGATTATGAGCACCATCCATTAAAATCCTGGGTGGGCCGGGCAGATACTCACTCCGTCCGGGCCAAGAAACTTTGGCAAAGCCTTCTTCCAAATCCATACGGCTCCAGGAAAATCCTTTCTCTTTTACCACATGGAGTAAACCATAAGCAACTGCCGCATTAGTAGCCTGGTATTCTCCTAAAAGATTAAGCCGGAGGGGAATGGCCGGTTCTCCTTTCCAACTAAGCAGAAGATAAGTTCCGGTCAAATCAACCCGCTCTAATTTAAGATCGATCTCGCTTCCTAACAAATAAAGGGGAGCATCGACTGTTTTTGCAGTCTTTTTCATAACTTCCTGAACTTCCTGAGCTTGCGAGCTTACCACCACCGGAATACCTGATTTAATAATACCAGCTTTTTCTTGGGCAATCGAAACTAAATCAGACCCTAAAAACTCTTGATGATCAAGGGCAATATGGGTAATAGCTGAAACCAAAGGAGTAATCACATTAGTAGCATCCAGTCTTCCACCCATTCCCACCTCAAAAACCGCTAAATCAACTTTTTCTTCCGCAAAATATTTAAAAGCCAGAATAGTTCCTACTTCAAACTCAGTAGGATGCCCAATCGTAGGATCAGAAGCTGCTTTTGTCAAAACTGGTTTAACCTCAGTCAATAAAGAAGCTAATCTTTCTGGACTAATTAGTATATCATTAATTGTCATTCTTTCACAATATGAAGACAGATGAGGCGAAGTAAATCTACCAACCTTGTATCCTGCTTCTTTTAAAACTTGACAGAAGATGGCTGTAGTTGAACCCTTGCCATTTGTCCCGGCAATATGAATTGTCGGATACTTTAATTGCGGGTTATCAAACATTTCCAGAAGAGCCCTCATCCGATCTAGTCCTAACTTGATGCCATATTTATTCCGACTATGAATGTATTCTAGAGCTTCTTCATAAGTCATAATCTTAGAACCCCTCTTCATATTTTATAACATTTTACCACATTACAACCTGTGGGTAAATAAAATGAAGAAACTGTAACTGTCCATTAAAAAACCCCCAAAAAATTATGGGGCTTAATAACTTAGTAATTATTTAAAATTCGACCGCAATATATTGATAGCCCACTAGTAATTGTCTAATCTTAGACAATTACCTCGAATAAAAGTAAAACAATATATTGTGGTCAAATATACGATTAAGGTAATTATGATCTTTTTATGCTAAAAATTTAAAATTCTATTGCTACTTAGGTACTTTATATATAAAATTAAGAGGCATTAATAAGGAGGCAAAAAATGAATATTGTTCTTTTTCAACCAGAAATTCCCCAAAACACCGGTAATATCGCCCGCTTATGTGCAGCCACAGGTAGCAAGCTCCATCTTATCGAACCTTTTGGTTTTATCCTTGATGATCGACACTTGCGCCGTGCCGGTCTAGATTACTGGTCCTTAGTAGAAGTCAAAAAATATCTTGATTTTAAAGAATTCTTAGAAACCAATCCTCAAGGAAGACTTTTTTTCTTAACAACAAAAGCCCACGGTTTTTATGATGAAGTTGATTTTTTACCAGATGATTACTTGGTCTTTGGACCGGAGACCCGCGGCTTACCTCCAGAAATCTTAGCAATGAATCCAGAACATAACTTACGTATCCCTATGATAGCTAAGGCCCGGTCTCTAAATCTAGCGAACTCAGTAGCAATTGTTCTTTACGAAGCACTTCGACAGCTACGCTTTCCCAAAATGGCCGACTGATTTATGCCTCTTTAGCCTGGGCTTGTTTAAGATCAGGAAACCTTAAAATTGTAAAAGGTTCAAGGATTCCGCCCTTAATCGGTAGGCTCTGTGGTAAAAGTGAAAAATGGAAAACTTTACCCATAAAGACTTCTCCATCCAATTGACAAAATATGGGCCGATCGCTTTCCAGAGTAATATCCCTACCCTTTAACATCCTTACTTTTTTCAGGTTTTGGTGCCACCCATTTACAGCTAACGGTAGGCAGCATAAACTTTCAATCTTACTTAGATTCTGAGCGGCACAAACATCAAGTAGGCCATCATTGATCTGGGCATCCGGATTAATTTTAATCCCACCCCCATAAGTCGCAGAATTTGTGATTGCGACTAATAACCCTTTAAATTCCATAACTAAGCCATCTACAGTTAACTTTATTTTCCGTGCTTTATATGAAAACAAAGTCTTTAAAATACTTAAAAGATAAGCAGTCATCCCCCGAACATACCGAAAACCCTGATTTACATTATGAGCCACTTCCCCATCAAAACCAGCGCCTACTGAAGAAACAAAATATCTCTGATTAACCTTACAAAGATCAACCCATTGTACAGTTCCTTCCATAATCCTCCGGATCGCCACTACCGGATCTTTCGGCATGTTAAGCGTAGAAGCAAAATCATTACCAGTTCCACAACGAAGCACTCCTAATGGAATAGGATTCTCTGACATTCCATTTACAACTTGATTAATTGTTCCGTCTCCACCCGCTACAATAATTAAATCAAATCCCGATTTTACAGCTTTTTCCGCTATTTCCGAAGCATGATCATGTTCCTTAGTCTCCTCTAAATCAAAATCACAATCATATTCCGCTAAAGTTTTAATAATTAAAGGTTTAGCTTTTTTAGCTCTACCCCGGCCAGCAATAGGATTCATGATAACTTTAACTTTCATACTTCATCACAGCCTTTATAAAGATAAATTATGTTATAAACTATACAATTAATTTATATAAGATTTAACCATAATATATTGGTATTCCCACTATTAATCCTCTTATCTTAGGCAATTACCTCGAATAAAAGATCAACATACTACCTATTGTGGTGAATAAATGGTGAAAGTGGTTATGCAATCCTTATATTAGGCTCAACTATCGCAGTCTCAAAATTTCCCCTGGTATCTACAGGTGTCACGAAATCAGAATAATATTATTAATACCATCTATAAAGTTAAACGTTTTTAAATGAGTAAAAAGCTACTAGTTATTCAATTCCCTCTTATAATAATAATCTTCATCACAACAAATGACAAGAGCTATTTAATAAAAGAGTCTATTTCTAAAGTAAAAACCGCCTTTTACGGCGGTTTTACCTGTTATTATCTTAAAGAAAAAATCAGACACCCTCTACACTTTTTACTTCAGGAATCTCCTCTTTTAGTAATCTTTCAATCCCGTTTTTCAGAGTCATAGCCGACATCGGACAGCCTGCACAACTTCCTTGTAATTTGACTTTAACAACCCCTGCCTCAGTAACTTCAACTAATTCCACATCTCCGCCATCAGCTTGGAGGGAAGGACGAATTTTTTCCAATACTTCTTTTACGCGTTCCTTCATTTACTATTCTCCTCTCAAAATTTGTTTTTATTATAACCCAAACTGGTTCCTATGTCTAAAGAATTACATTTAAGAATTGCTTAATTTATTTAAGATTCAACTACAAAACATTATAATTATGCAATTCCTGATAAAAAGTTTATTTAAAAAGTCTTAATCTTAGGATATCGGGACGGACAAAATCAAATTTACTAATCTCGCTTAAGGCTTTAAACATTGCTCTTTCTGGTGCTTCATGGGTAAGTAAAACAATCGGGACATAATTTTTTTCTCCATGGGTCTCCAGTTGGACCATAGACGAGATAGAAACCTGATATTTTCCTAAAACTCCGGAAATTTTCGAAAGGATACCGGGTTGATCTAAAGTAAAAAGGCGTAAATAATAACGGTTAGAAATTTCTCCTAATGAAAATAGTTCTATGCTTTTTTCTGGATTAATTATTCTTGTAAAGGATGCATCATCTGCTTTTCGAAGAAAATTACGTGAAAGATCTACAAGATCACTAACAATCGCACTGGCTGTTGGTAACTGTCCGGCTCCAGGACCATAAAACATCGTATCCCCAACAAAATTACCGGTAACAAATATCGCATTCAACTCATTATTTACCGCTGCTAAAAGATGGTCACCCGGGACCAAGGTCGGATGCACCCGGAGATCTATTTTTTTTCCATTAAACCGGCAAATAGCCAAAAGTTTAATTACATAACCAAATCTTTTAGCAAAATTAATATCAAGAGTTGTTAATTCTTCAATACCCTCTACAGGAATAGCTTGAAAATTTACAAATCCCCCGGAAGCTAAAGAAGCCAAAACTGTTAATTTGTGAGCAGCATCCCCTCCACCTACATCTAAAGTAGGATCCGCTTCAGCAAAACCTTTAGCTTGTGCCTCGCCTAAAGCCTCTTCAAAATCTAATTCATCCTGATGCATTCTGGTAAGGATATAATTTGAGGTACCATTAACAATCCCATAAATACTAAGGATCTTATTTGCTACCAGTCCTTCTTTTAAACTTTTAATAATCGGGATCCCACCACCAACACTAGCTTCAAATAAAAGTTCAACCCCATACTTCTGAGCTTGCCTAAAAAGCTCCCTTCCTTTGATCGCAATTAAAGCTTTATTAGCAGTAACCACATGTTTTCTGGCCGCTAGTGCCTGCATAACAAATGAAAAAGCCGGTTCGATCCCACCAATGGTCTCAACAACTATATCAATCTTTGGATCATTAACTAATTCATTATAATCAGTAGTAGTATTTACCCCTTTTAAATTTAGTCCTCTTTCCCTATCCCAATCAAGATCAACCGCTGTCTTTAGAGAGAAATTTACCCCCGTACGCTCTGTTAAAAGATTACCTTCTTCTAATAAAATCCGGGCCACTCCCGTACCCACCACTCCTAACCCAAGAATTCCAATATTAAGTTCCCTACCCACTTTTGGATCACCTCTACTTAAGAATTATTTGTTTTAATGAAGACTAAGAATTACGTTTAGGGGAATTGCACAATTACCTTAATCGTGATTTGACCAATCAAGAAATACCTTGGGGGGAGGCTGTCAGTTTGTGGTCGAATCTTAAATAATTAAATTATACAATTCCTTAATTTATGTAATTCACGCAAATAAAAAAACCTCCAATCCCTAAAGGACGGAGGATTCCGCGGTTCCACCTTTTTTCTACCGGTAATAAACCCTACTACCGATGCACTTATGGGTTTTAACGGTACCACCGTGCTGTTTTTCATTCACAGCCATTCAGGGGTGGTCTTCCCCAACGGAACCTTCCAGGCAGCTTCCAGCTAATAGCCACCTCTCTCTGTTTGAAGGTATTTCCGGGTACTCTTCCCTTCATCATTTTAAATTCTATAATTTTTAGATAGTATAACATTGGAAAACTTGAAAGTCAATCAAATCTAGTGTATAAAATTATTCCCAGAGTTTAAAAGTTATCCCTCTGAGAATCATCTGCCTGTTAAGACTAAAGATAAATTCCAGCTCCCCATGGTTAAATCTTAATCCTAATCCATAATTCTTTAAAACAGGGTTAATATTAATTGTAAGGCCAATATTGCCCACAGGTTGAAAATACCCTGCTAGAAAGTCTTGAATTTCTCCATCATAAAAAGTTTTTAATTCAAAAGCCCCACCATAATTAAACGTATATAAAAGCTGAGTCTCTACCATTGGGGGAAGATTTCTATAATAGGATCCTTCAGTTTTAAACCCACTAATCGGTATTGGGCCAATACTATCCTCCTTGGTATCAACCTTTCCATTCTCTTGGTAAAACTTTGGGAAATAGATTATACCAGGTAAATTTAGAAGATGAAGATTAATATTCAAACCATTCTTCTCAAGAAAAAGATCATAATTTAAACCCAAACCCCAACCCCAATAGTTCTCATCAGGCCATTCTTTTTTATATTCACCAAATATTTCATAGTACTTTGACCCATTAATCTTTCTTCTGATCCATCCTTGCCCTAAGCAATCTATTTTTAGATAATCATAGCAAGTAAAAAAATCCCCGCGCATAACCATCATAAACAGATCATTACACCATCTTTTAGAAACATAAGTTCCAAAAAGTGAATAGTTAATACTATTTCCACCCAGATCATAATATTTTTTAATTGGTAAAAAAGCCGGATTATTATAATCATGATAAAACTGAAGAGTCTGGCCAGTTACTTGGATGATACCAGCTTTTTGGAATGTAGCTCCAAAATTAATTGTTTCGCCTTGCCAAAAAGGTAACAAGCAAAAAATCTTGCCCCTAGATAATATTTCTTCCGGAAAATTACAATCCTTGTCTTCAGCAAGTTCCTCCATTATATCCTCAAAGCTGAACCATACAGGAAATAGATTATTATCTTTTATAATTTCTAGGCGAAAACCGTCAGACTTAAGATTTAGCCCGGCCAAACAGGGTGTATGGTCTAAGCATAAAAAAAGTATTACAAGTAAATTAATTAAAAGTGCTTTCATATTAAATTCCTTTTGAACAGGCTACCCTTTAAAAGGGTAGCCTGTATTTTTAACCTTATAAAGTTTCGAAAGTACCATCATTATAATCAACTCGAGGAAGTTTAGTATCGCTATCCAAACTAATCTTACCAACTTCTATCCCAAGAACGAGGACTTTCCCGGAAAGACCAGAAATCTTTCCTGCAAGTAAGTCACCCTCAGTATCGTAATACAAGAGTTGCGGGCTAAAATTAAGATTCATATTAATCTCAGCAGGGCCCCAGTCACTAGTAAGTACAACTGTCATCGCTGAGTCACTGGTACTTGTACCTGTTAAGCCAATCTGCCTCATTACCCCATCCAAAGTTAAATCATAACCAATATTAATTTTAAAACGTTTAAAAGCGGTCTCTTCAAAGCTTAGCATACCTGCAATTTTATCGTTTTTCTCATTACAAAGTGTCCCGGTAAAATTGAGATAAGCACCTGGGCAGTTTTGAGCGGAATACTGTTCAATATAATTGAAAGTAGCGGCATTCCGCAGTTCAAGTAGAAACTTCCCTTCTAAAGACAAATCGGATTTCGTATCATTTAATGAGCCTTGGAGTATAAGGTTATTAGGCATACCTGTAACGGATATTCCGTCTTTAAAAGGGTGTTCCCCCAAATTTGGGTTTTCTACATAGGTTACTTTAAGATCTCCATTAATAACTGTCTCCGGAGTTGTAAAGGTGCCATGAAAAAAGTCCTCTTTACTCTCATCGAAAAGTAAGCTTAATTCCCCATTAAAAGAATAAGGTTGACCATTGTAATGATAAGAACATTCTGCATTCCCGGCAATCTTTTCAAAAAAGCCAACATCTTCATCTTTTATTGTTACAGTACTCATAATTGGATCGAAAACCCCGTTCAATAAACCATCTGTTATTTGATCGCTATTAAAAGTTACATTACAGACAAATTGTCCGGTAAAGGTACCTGGTTCGTCAAATACAAAAAGTTTAAGATAGCTGGTAGGATAAGTTATTGTTCCTTGGTAATTACTAGTTTCACCAGTAGCTTCTTCATACGTTAATTCAAAAGTGAGTTGGTCTTCTTTACCTATTTCTTTCTCTATTTCTTGCCTGTTAATCTGAACCGTCCATGTTCCTAACAGAACTTTATCAATCAAGTTTCCCTCATCATCGCAAACCTCATCATAAATCTCTTCAGTATATGTCCATATGCCGATTTGGGGATCTTGGCCATCATAATTTTTATCATAATTTCTTTCCCGCAAATCTTCAATTATACATTTTCCAGGTTCGAAATAAAATAGTGGAAACCACAAAACATTCGAAAACATTCCATCAAGAACTGAATTCAAAACTTTAGCACTCGGAAGCAACTGATCATTAAAGATTGTCATTAACCGTGGACTCTGAAGAAAATTACACCATGCTGTCTGGGAATCAGCTACTAATTGTTCCCCTGCGGTCTCTAAGAAATATTCTCCTGTAAAGATACTTACCGGAACTTTCTTTACTAATCCTCCCGATTGACATAGAACTTCGCAATTTTTAGCTACTTCTCCAGCAGTAAACAAACCAGTCTGGCTAATTTCCCCTGCATCAGAAGGAACTACTGACCAGCTAAATTTAACACCACTCATTTCCTTACCTTTTTGGTCAAGTCCTTTAGCTGTAAACTGTTGCTTACCTCCTAGTAAAACTATAGTACTAGCTGGAGTTACCTGGATGGTTGTTAACCTGGAACTTTTCTTTTTGGAACAACCAGGTAACAAGAGTAATAATAATAAAAGCAATACAATTCTATATAGGTATTTTCTGGACATACTGTTAAAACCTCCTTCTTGTTTATATAAACATTATCGGTATATTCTCCCAATTATTTAGAGTAAAAAAAATCCCCTTAGGGGATTTTTTTACTCTTTCTCCTCCGTATTCCTACATAACTCACAGTCACGGCAGAAAGCTACTCTTTCTTTAAAAACATTAAGGATGGTATTAACAATATTGCTACTCTTTGAATGATGAAGGATTATTCTTTGAGGTGAAAGGGTTATTAATGCACTTAGCAGTAAATCTTCATATTTTAACCCTTCCTCACGAAGATCTCCCAACGCTTTCAGAAGATACTCTTGGTCTAGAGGTTTTTCCTCTTCATCCAGGAGCCGGAAATTATCTTTTGAGTAAAAAATCACATGTACCTCGATGACTTTTGGTTCTTGAATCTCAACAAAATACTGCAAAAGCTTAATAAACTCCTGATATTCTTTATCCGCCAAAAATTCTTCGATCGTCTCTTCCAGATTCTCTTTAAGTTCGAAAAAATAGTCTTTTAACCGAAAACGGAGAAATCCTTCTAAAAAAATAGAATCGTTTTCATCCAGAAAACTCTCTACCTCTTTCTGGATTCGAAAAAACCTTTCTTTTTCTCCAGATTTTGTTAATGTACAAACAACTTGTTTACTAAGGGCTTCAGCCTCTTTCTTTGATAAATATGGATGGTCAATCCTAATCATCCTTTGGAGTAGTTTCTTGGAAACCTGATCTAATAAAAGATCCGTTACCAACCAAGTAATCTGTTGACGGAAAACCTCTTCGTTGGGTTTTGCTGCTTCTTGCCCATTAATGGTAAAGTGCAAAAAATTATATTTTCCAAGTCTTTTTTCTTCTATGTTTAAATCAATTCCATCTTCTTCCCAACGGGCTATCTCTTCTTTTAAGTTTGACCTTAAGTCAAAGAGGGACCCGGATCCAATCTGGATTGTACACATGGTTTACCCCCCTCACAAGAGTATTATATGAGAAATATTAGAGGGGTTATACAGTCCACTTAAAGTAAAAACTATTTTTAGCTCCTTATTGTTATGTAAACAAGCGTATGCTTAATTACAAGTCTCATTTACCTTCCCATTTTATAGATAAATCCACTTGAAGATGGAACTATAAACCCAGAAAAATGTCTTTTCGTAAAGTCGGCCTTAGAGCCAGTGCGTAATTACTAGATTATTAAATAACCTTCCCGGGTTCTTTGGATCATTCCGCAAAAAGTTCCGGCAATTTCCTCCGGTACTCTAGAATCTTGATCCGTAAATCCGTAAATATTAAGTTTATAGGATTAGATAGTCAAGTGGTGGAGTCTGCCCAGGATAAAATTGATGCATTTATTTATACCTGAGGGAATTGCATAATTTTAATAAATAAAGCCAAAAAAGAATTATACAATCTCTCAGCTAACAATATACCCTTTTACTGCTAATCGATCCGTACTTTATCCCGTAGAACGAGAATCGAATGATGCATTAACCAATAGATGAAAAAACCCACTAATGGAAAGAAAAAAGCGACAAAACCCCAAACCGGAGGGGGAACATTCATGGCATTAACCCGTTGTTTTTTTGCATCAAGATAAACAGCAGCTGTTAAATAAAGGTTTACTGATAAGATTGAAAAGAGTATAAAGATTACCCAAAATTCCCAAATCATTTATACTTCCTCCCCAAATTTGATTACGTAAATATTTTTTCTTTTCCTTTCTTCTTTTAAATCTTTAAAACCTCTAAATACCTTAAGAAAATGTACTTATGTAAATTTGGAAATAATTAAACCTTTGTTTAGCAGGGCTTATATGTTATATTAAGAATCAGTTACAAATAATATTTTTCTAAGGAGTTATGTTTAATTACATTAAGAATTGTATAATTCATTCATTTTTAATTTACCCCCTAATTATACAATTCTCTCAATTATTTATTTTAATTTATAATTAATTAATAGGAGGTAATAGATGATGAACAAGGTGAAGGATCCAGCAATTGCCTACTTTTGTATGGAATTTGGCCTTCATCAGAATTTTCCCATTTTTTCCGGAGGTTTAGGTATCTTAGCCGGAGATTATTTAAAGGCTGCTCGGGAAGAAGGTTATCCCGTAGTTGGAATTGGAATCTTATGGCGAAAAGGTTATACCTGCCAGTATATTAATGACAATGGGTTTCCCTATGATGTTTTTCCAAAATATCAATTTGATTTTTTGAAAGATACCGGTATAAAAGTACAAGTAGAAATTAAAAAACAGCCAGTTACCTGTAAAGTATGGATGGTAGATATATTTAATAATGCACCACTATATTTGTTAGATGCTGATCTACCGGAAAATAAAGAGCCTTGGCTTACCCATTCCTTATATAGTGGAACAGGTGATGATCGTATTGCCCAAGAGATCATTCTTGGAATAGGTGGAATCCGGGCCCTTCGTGCTCTTGGCCTTAATATTGACCTTTACCATTTTAATGAAGGTCATGCAGTTTTAGCAGGGGTAGAGCTGATTAGGGAAAAAATTGCTACCGGACTGAGTTTTGAACAAGCTTTAAAGAAAACCAGAAAAGAGATTGTTTTTACTACGCATACCCCAGTTCCAGCTGGTAATGAATCCCATGATCACCGTGCTCTTTCCTATGTTGGTGCTTATGATGGCCTCTCTTACCAGCAAATGAAGAGAATTGGTGGCGACCCTTTTAATATGACCGTTGCTGGCCTTCGACTAGCATCAATTACCAATGCTGTAGCTGAATTACATGGAGAAACAGCTAGGAAAATGTGGAAAAATGTTGCTGCTTCTTCACCGATCATCTCCATTACTAACGGAGTTCACCGTAATACCTGGCAAGATCCAAGTATTAATCAAGCTTTTATCAATAACTCTAGTTTATGGGAACCTCATCTAAAAAACAAAAAGCAGTTGCTGGCAGAAATCCAGTTCCAAACCGGACAGATTCTAAACCCAGATATCCTTTTAATTGGTTTTGCCCGCCGGGCAGCAACCTACAAACGAGGAGACTTGATTTTTAGAGACCGCTCTAAGTTTCTTTCTTTATTGAATAGTGGCCGGATTCAACTGGTTTTCTCTGGAAAGGCCCACCCTCAAGACCTGAATGGTAAGAATTTGGTTGCTAAAATAGTCTCCCTTGCCAGAGAATTTCCAAAACAAATTGTTTTCCTGGAAAACTATAATATGGTTTTGGGTAAACTGCTAACCCAAGGTTGTGATGTTTGGCTAAACAATCCCCAACGTCCTATGGAAGCCAGTGGTACTTCAGGAATGAAGGCTGGAATGAATGGAGTATTAAACTTCAGCACTCTGGATGGTTGGTGGGTGGAAGGTTGTAAAGATGGCATTAATGGTTGGCAGTTTGGGGAAGGATATGTAGGACCTGGACAGGACCAACACGATTTAAATGCATTATACCGGGTTTTAACAAGTCAGATTATCCCCACTTACTATCAGAATAAACCGCAATGGGAACAAATGATGAAAGCCAGTATTGAAAGTGTCAGTGAACGTTTTTCCGCCCGCCGGATGGTTAGAGATTATTATAAACAGCTTTACCAACCTACCATGGAAAGTAAATTCATTGCCTAGTCAAAAGCCCCCCAATGGGGGCTTTTCTTATTAAAGCTTTTTGCGTTGTGTCCTTTTTAAAAGGTCCCAACACAATATATAGTGTTGGGCTTGTATTAGGCTATCAATATATTGTGCAGGGACAGAAGAAATCAATGACAACGCAAAAAACCCAATTAAGGAGAGAATAGCATGAAAATC
>DIPO01000020.1:6076-8311 GCA_002427045.1 Firmicutes bacterium UBA5486 | reverse complement strand
GATGATAATTTGACGAATAACACAGATGAATGGCCAGAAAACCCTGATAATTGGATACCACCTCAAGGAGTCAAAGAAGAGGAAAAGACAAGAGAAAAAACAGGTGATAGGCATAGACAATGGAAGGACGAAGAAGGAAATATAGTTAGAAGGTGGGATGCTGGTGGCAGAGAAGCAGGTAAAGAGAGAGGCCCACATTGGCATGATAGTAAAGGAAACCATGTTAAACCGGGTGGAGGTCTTGATAAATGATGAATAAAAAAATATTAAGTTTGGGTTATATCCAAAGTCAAGGTTTACATGATAGCGTACTGGATGTATTTGAAATTAATTTTCGGAACAACAAGATATTAATTATAATATCCGAATTATTCAAAAAAAAGAATGGAAAAATTATTATTGAATTAAATAAAATAAGATTTTTGAATATAGACCAAGAGAATGATTTTAAAAACAGAGAGATTATATTAGACTTTGAAATCAATTTGGAAAGAAAGCAAATTAAGATTTTCACAACATCAAACACACTATATAATATTGGGTTTGAAGAGAGTAATGTAACGCTAGAATATTAGAAATGGTGAAACACCAGCAATACATTGGAATAAAGACATTATCGGTTTTGCAAACGAAATAGGAGCGGAATTTGATTGCGATTTATATATTATTGATGGTGAAGTGTAGTTGAATCGAATTGCCAAAAAGGGATACCTCTATGCAGGTATCCCTTTAAGAAAGATGATAGTTTTTATAGCTTTTCATTACTGGAGCAGCTATTGGTGGCGGAATAGAGGCTTATCGTTCTTACAAAGACGAGGGGCAAATCAATTGGGGTAGAGTTGGGAAAGATGCATTAATTGGAGGGGCGGTAGGATTAGGAGCAGGTGCTGGAGCTTCTTTGGTTGCAAGTGGTGTTTCAACAGTAGCATTAACAGCAGGACAGACAGCCTCTGGATTAGGTATTATGACAATTACTCTTACGCTTAATAATGTTACTATATACGCTAAGGGTTCTGAAATTGGCTAATTCTGTTGGAGTAAAGGAATTTTTTCAATGGCAAAATTAGTAACTAATGCAGAAAGAGTTTTAAACTCTACCTCCGCAAACCCTGGGAAAGTCGTTCAAATTGTTATTGATTTAACTCAGAAATAAGGGTGATGTTTTGGATAAGAACAGTCAAATATTTACTTCGGAAGAAATTGAAGAGATCGAATTGTTTAAAGAAGCTTCTAGAAACACGAGTATTAATGGAAACTTAATAACATGTTTTGAAATTCTATCAAATGTAATTAACGGGAAAGTAGATATTAATAGCATTTCACGAGAGGAATTAATAAAGTTATATGCTCAATTGAAAGCATATACACAATTATGGGAAGATATGATTTGGCTAGATAGTCGACTTCTAAAAAAGATTACTACTAAAGTCAGGAGTTTAATAAAATTAGTCTTAAATAGTAGATAAGTATGATTATATAAAATTAGATATTGTCGGTTATACTCTTTCTAAAAGTTACTTTTAGTTGCTATTTTTAAATGAATTAGAAACATATCATTGAATATGGCTAACTATAACCGTCTGGTTAGAATCGATTACCCGGTCAGTAGCGATGTTGAATACTTCTACGGAGGACCGAGGGATGATGGTAACCGGGCCGGCCGGATTAAAAAAATTATTGATGAATCCGGCATTACCGAGTACCACTACGGTAAACTCGGAGAAGAAGTCAAAACCGATAAAACTATGGACTTCCTGGTTCCCGGGCAAAAACCGTGGAAATTTACCACCCACACCGGTTATGATTATCTGGGCCGAGTGCAATCAATTATTTACCCCGACAAAGAGCATGTGAACAATATCTATGACCGGGGCGGACAGATTAAAGCAGTGCACGGTAAGAAACAGGGAGATCATTATGATTATGTAAAAGAGATTTGCTACGATGAATTTGGGCAGAGGGTCTATATTAAATACGGTAATGATGTGGAGACTCATTACACATACGACCCATACCGCCGCTGGCTCTCCGCCATCGATACGAAAGGTAGTTACGGCACAGCCTTTCAGGAGTTAAGCTATGCCTTTGACCGGGTAGGAAATGTTTTGAGTATCGAGAACACAGCCCGGGATGTTAGGTAAAGCTTTCAATACGACGACCTCTATCAACTGATCAATCCGGGGTTTCCGCCGCTAAACACATGAGCCACTACATCCAAACCTTTGAGTATGATAG
>DIPO01000020.1:649-5848 GCA_002427045.1 Firmicutes bacterium UBA5486 | reverse complement strand
CTTTACGACCACAACGGTAACTTAATCCGGAAGGATCGGCTGACCGGGAATGAAGGTAAAGAAAAGACAACCAACGAGGATGACGATAAGTTCAATCAAGGCCAAGGCAAAGCCAAGGGTCATTACAAGGAAGAGGATGAGAAAGCTCCTAATCCAAATAGCAACGGATACTATAGCAATAAGGATAAGGATGACTCGGCAAAACTTGATAAATCCGTAAAGGAAAAGCCGGAGAAAGATAATAACGGGAATAACGGTAAGGGCAACAATGGGAAAGGAAATGATAAAGGCAACAAGGATGATGAGATCCCAGGAGGTGGTACCTCCGGAGATTATTACTGGAATGAAGAAAACCGCCTCACCGAAGCCAAGGTTAACGGCAGGAGCACTTATTTCCTGTATAACCACGCTGGTGAACGTACCGTCAAACGCGGTCAACACGGAGAGACACTATATGTCTCGGAACATTACCAACTCCAGAACCAGCAGCAAGTAACAAAGCATATTTTCGTTGGCACTACCAGAATCGTCTCTAAACTCTTCCATTATCATAACCCGGATGGTTTGTATGATTCCGGCTATGAATTGCGGAATATCTACTACTATCATCCTGATCATCTTGGCTCCTCCAACTTCATCACCAATGGTGAAGGGAAAGAATTTGAGCATATCGAATACACCCCCTATGGAGAAACCTGGATCGATGATGGTTCTAATCTGAATGTTATCGGGTATCGTTTTACCTCTAAGGAACTGGATACAGAGACCGGGTTGTATTACTTTGGAGCAAGATACTTAGATCCGCAGACGAGTAGGTGGGTTAATCCGGATCCGGCGTTTGAGGATTACTTGCCTGTACCGCCGGTTGATGATGAAGCGAGGAGATATAACAGTCAACTGCCGGGAATGGGTGGGGTGTTTAATCCGGGAAATATAAATGTTTATCATTATGCAGGGAATAATCCGGTTAAGTATGTGGATCCGGATGGGGAAGAGGCCATTGCGGGATCATTATTCTTATTAGGCTACGGAACGTCAGCAATTGCTACTTGGTTTTTAGCAAATGCTCCAGAAATTAATCAAGCTGTAACAGAAACCTCTCTATTACTTGCTGATAAATTTGCCGGAATGTTAGAGTGGGCTAAAAACACAGGGGAGACCCTTAAGGATAAATTTGGTAATAATAATTCATCTTCAAGTAATCAAAGCCCAAATCAAGGTCCTAAACTAACTAGATCTCAAACCAAAGTATTAAAAAAGTTAGAAAACCTCATAAATGACCATTGTAAACCTTCTGATTTTTCCGGAGCATTAAGAGATATTCAGGGTGACCCAGTTACAATTGGGGGAAAAACCTATAATCATTTAGCGGAAATGAGAGACACCTTAACAGGACTTCAAAAGATCGCAAATAGTCTCGAAGGAAGTTTAAAAAATCCAAATCTTAGTTCTGAGGCTAGAAGTATATTACAGAACGCTCTTAATAATGCTAATATGTATATTGATAAAATAAATGATATATTATCTCTCTAATTGAATAATAGCTTTAAGGGGAGCTTGAAAATGATTAATAATAATTTGTCAATTGAAGAAATTGAGCAGCGTGAAGGTATTGAAGTAGAACCGATAGTCTATATAGATTCATCTATATCGATTTGGTATCATGAAGTAAGAAAAAAGCGATTGAGTCAATTGACAGATGGGGATGTCGCACGATTTATTAGACAACAAGTCTTTCTAAAATACCTTGTACCAGAAGCAATTAGAAGACTATGGGAAAATCCGACAATTGGCGAATTATATGATGGAGAAGTACTAAAGCAATTATCTACACTTAACAAAGAATTTTGGAATAATAATCAAGAGTTAAAACAAGAGTTATTGGATTTACTAAATTCTATTGAGACTAAAAGACTCATTCCATCGGATTTCGAGTGGATATCCAATGAAGATGAAAAAGATTTTACTGAATTAGTATGGCTATTGAAAGAAAAACTAGATAATTGATTAATGAGCCCATTATTTATGACCAATTCGGAGCGCTTTGATAACGCTCCGAGCTTTTTTATGCACCCAGTATTGGACGTAAACTTGTTGATAAAAGTGGGTATATATCGTATATTGTCTGCTTATGTTAATATTTTTATGTTATGGGGCTAATAACTTAGTTTAGAATGTAAATCCAGATGGTAAAGAAACGATTTTATGGTTACTTTTAGGTTATGCTTTTTATTACCAGAACCGGATCGTCCTTATAGCGAAGCCTTTGATAGCGGAATTAAAATGGCTATGGTTTTTATAGGTATAGGTATGCTATATGATGCAGGTAAGTCAATTTGTTCTGTAATAGTAGCAGAAACTACACAACAAAATCGTACTCCTTGGGGTAGTGAAACAGCTGTACGTATAGATAATATAGATGATATTGCTCAGTATGGTAAGAGTTTAGGAAAAGATGGTCAGCTTTTCTTAACCAGTAAAGACGTCCTTAAAAGGGTTGGATTTAACGAAAACAGATGATTTAGCAAAAGCGGAGAAAATATTAGGTATTACTTCTGGTAGATTAACTAATAGTTCAGTTATTGTTCTTATGGAGGTTGATATTACAAAGATAAACTATAAGTTACCAATATCAGGGAATTAATTCTTTATTCCAGGAGGACTTACAAGTGGTGTGCTCCTGAAATAGTAATTAATCCTATTAATATATTTAAAGATCCAGTAATAAATATGCAGTTTTTTATAGTAGAGTGAAGGAGATATTAAAAATGGATCGTAAACTATATTATTGTGAATCATGGCAACATAAAAAGGTGAGAGTTTATAACCGAGAATTTGAAATATGTGTTTCACCGAAGATAGAAGGAAATGTTAATGGTACATCAATACAATTTCACGGAATCATATTAAAAGGTTATAAAGTCGCTACAATTGAAAGATTGAATAGGAATATTTCAATTAAACAGCGGATGAATTGATTACTGATTTTGAAGAAAAGTTAAGAACGGTCATCCTTTCCAATCTTACCTGGGAAGCTGAGACTATGGACAAAGGTGTAGTTAAAATATGGTATTATACTGAGAGTGACCAAATATATGATATATATGATAATGATAAAAGGAAATTTCCATCTTTAAGATTTGCAATTACTGTAATTAATATTAACCCAATAGATGATAAAAAAAGCAATAAAATAAAAGAATGTTTAGGAAATACTATTATAACTTGGATAAAAAAAGTTCAAGGTTTAGGCAACTAATGGATAAGAGATTAATTTAAAGACAAAAACTTGCCACAATGGGAGAGATTTTTAAAGATAAATATGAAAAAAAGATAGAATATAATTGCGATTAATATATTCTTGATGGTGAAGTATAGTTGAATTGCCAAAAAGGGATACCTCTGTTGTAGGTATCCCTTTTAAATGATAGTTTTTTTACTATTCATTTTTGATAACCTCCCGGGAATAACAAACAGAAAGAATTGAATTATAGTTTTACCTACCTTTATGAAGGAAACCAGCCTCATGCTCCCAGCCGGATCGCGAACTGGAATTATCTTTACGATCATAACGGCAACCTAATTAGGAAAGACCGGCTGCTTGGGAATGAAGGTAAAGAAAAGAAGACAAACGAGGATGACGATAAGTTCAATCAAGGCCAAGGTAAAGCCAAGGGTCATTACAAGGAAGAGGATGAGAAAGCTCCTAATCCAAATAGTAATAGATACTATAATAGTAAGGATAAGGATGACTCGGCAAAACTTGATAAATCCGGGAAGGAAAAGCCGGAGAAAGATAATAATGGTAACAACGGGAATGGTAACAATGGGAAGGGCAACAATGGAAAAGGAAATGATAAAGGCAACAAAGACGATGAGATCCCAGGCGGTGGTACCTCCGGAGATTATTACTGGAATGAAGAAAACCGCCTCACTGAAGCTAAGGTTAACGGCAGGAACACCTATTCCCTGTATAACCATGCCGGTGAACGTACCGTTAAACGCGGTCAAAACGGAGAGACACTATATGTCTCGGAACATTACCAACTCCAGAATCAGCAGCAAGTAACGAAGCATATTTTCGTTGGCACTACCAGAATCGTCTCTAAACTCTCCCATTATCACAACCCGAATGGCTTGTACGATTCCGGTTATGAACTGCGGAATATCTACTATTATCACCCCGATCATCTTGGATCCTCCAACTTCATCACCACCGGGGAAGGGAAAGAATTTGAGCATATCGAATATACGCCCTATGGTGAGACTTGGATCGATGACGGGACAAACCTGAATATTATTGGGTATCGTTTTACCTCGAAGGAACTGGATACAGAGACCGGGTTGTATTATTTTGGAGCAAGATACTTAGATCCACAGATAAGCAGGTGGATTAGTCCGGATCCGGCGTTTGAGGATTACTTGCCTGTACCGCCGGTTGATGATGAGGCGAGGAATATAACAGTCAACTGCCGGGACAAGGTGGAGTGTTTAATCCGGTAAATATAAATGTTTATTGTTATGGGGCCAATAATCCGGTTAAGTATGTGGATCCGGATGGGGAATCGGCAACTGGGGCAGTTTTAACATGGATAAGTGGAGATGCGGTTATTCCAGAACTTACTGATCTTGCTGTATGGAAATGGGTTGGGTATGGGGCAATCATTATAGGAGCTGCAGTATTGGATCTTAGTATTGGAAGGGTATTTAGTAATCAACAAAAGAGAGATATTGATAATGTTGATGATCCAGATGTGTTAAACGTCAAAATAAACTAGTCAAAAAAAATCACGTTATTTTCTCCAATAAATTGTCAAGTTAAATGGATTATAAAAGAAAATTACAGACAAAAAGTCAAATTAAATAAACATCGATAGGTGGATTTATCGCTTTTGTTCTCCAAAGGGAAAAGGAGTAGAGGTATTAGCTAACCCCTACTCCGCCCTTTTATAGAACCCCGACCGGCGCTCAGGTTGCTTCCCAGCATTGCCCTATCCTCCGGGCGGGTAAGAGCCGTAATTTCTAAAGAACCATCTCTGAATCATCCTGAACAGTCTGGATGATCTCAGCATTAATAGATTTAGTTCTTTTTTGAGACCCAAGAAGCAAAGCTTTCTCTGCTAAAGAATTAATTTTTCTTGGGAGACCACCAGAAAAAGCATAGATGGCTTCTATGGCTTCGGGAGTAAAAAGAGGTTC
>DIPO01000020.1:0-489 GCA_002427045.1 Firmicutes bacterium UBA5486 | reverse complement strand
ATAATCCTTTAAACCCGTAATGGATGGCGATTCGTTGTTTTAACGGCAAATGAATCTGGAGAGACAATAGGTTTAAAAGAAGCGGTTGTCCGATAAACAAGATGCAGGCATAATTCTTCGAATCCATTTGAAAGTTAAAGAGCAAGCGCAGCTCATGAAAGATAGCATGTTGGACAAACTGTGCCTCATCAATAATGATAAAAGTAGTCAAATTTTTCTGTATTGCCGATTTTACGATCTGTTCCTGGATTTGATGGAAAAGATCCACCTTCCGAAACTTAGGTAAAAGCCCAAGCCCCACTGCTAAATGACGGTAGAAATCCTGAACCGTGGTGGTAGAAAGGGGAAGATAAATCACCCGAAAAAGTTGGGGGTTAAGTTTAGCTGTGAAAGCCCGAAGACTTGTTGTTTTTCCTGAACCCGGCTCCCCATACACACAAGCAAATCCTTTGGTTGATTTGAAATACTCCATTCTAGAAATAAACTGTT
>DIPO01000016.1 GCA_002427045.1 Firmicutes bacterium UBA5486 | reverse complement strand
CAAGCTCCAGAGGCGCTTTAATTGGTTGTTCATGCTGGTTTCCTAATATCACGAAGTGATTTAATCAAGACCAGATGAATCAACTAGGGCTATTTTTCAAGTAGTTTTAAGAGATTTACCATTTCAATTGCAGTAACAGCAGCCTCATATCCCTTATTGCCTGCTTTAGTCCCGGCCCGCTCAATAGCCTGTTCAATAGTATCAGTAGTTAAGACTCCAAAAATCACCGGCAATCCTGAATCTAACGCAATTTTGGCTATTCCCTTAGAAACTTCATTTGCCACATAATCAAAATGGGGAGTTGTTCCCTTAAGATAATAAGAAGTAAAACCTATAGTTTCCATAAATGTTATCATCCCTTAATAAGGCCATAACTTTCTTATCGTATAATGTAGATATGAAAGGAGGTGAAAAGAATGAGTGCATATATCTTAGGATTAAAAAGGTTTGAATATAAGATTGTGTCAACCCTTAACTTAATTACTGAGCAAAAAATCATGCGGACTATTGTTTTAGGACTGACCCACTTGGGTGATAGTATTACTCCAATTGTACTAGTTATGCTTTTCTCTATACGACCATCAACAAGAATAATCGCCCTGACCTTAGCCGCTGCTCATTTTTGCACTAGAATCCCAGTTCAAGTAATTAAGAATAAGGTAGCTAGACCACGACCTTATCAAACCTACAGTAACATCAATAACAAAGGCCCGATCCTCAGAGATTATTCATTTCCATCCGGCCATACCACATCGGCCTTTACAACAGCAACCATCCTCGCATACTTTATGCCAAACATCTCTCTACTCTTTTATGGTCTTGCTGCTATCGTAGGCCTGACTCGGATGATCTTAGGCGTCCACTATCCAACCGATGTTCTAATCGGAAGCCTCATCGGTACTCTCGTCCCTATCTTTCTCCTTAGCCTAATCCCCTAAACCTCTCTTCTTCTATTCCCTATTTATCTTTTTTAATTCACTGATAAAACTCCTTAACCTTTTTTGCCTCTACTTCCAAGTGGTACCCATTCAATAATTTCCATTCCAGGTTTTAGAAATATTGTCATAATAATTTTGGAATAGATAAATTTGTTCTACCTAACAATAAATAAAATCATATTTTGAATTAAGACAATGAACCTTTATATATTTATAGTTATCGCAAGCTCCCGTAATACTTTACAGGCCACAGCAGTAGAAATACCACTATGATCATAATGGGGCGAAAGTTCAACAAGATCACTACCTACGATATTTAAACTAGAAACCTCTTTGATTGCATTAACTAAATCAAGAAAAGATACCCCGCCAGCTTCCGGTGTACCTGTTCCTGGAAAAGCCGATGGATCAAGTACATCAAGATCGATCGTAAGATAAACAGGTCTGTTGGCTATATCATCAATTGCCTTTGTCAAGCCAGTAAAATTATACTTATTAATTACTGTATGTCCCTCTTTTGCCCAGTAAAATTCTTCCCTCGTACCACTTCTGATTCCAAATTGCCAAATCCGATGATCTCCTAAGATCTCCCATACCCTTCTCATCACCGTTGCATGTGAAAAAGATACACCCATATACTCTTCCCTTAAATCAGCATGTGCATCAAAATGGATAACTACTAAATCATCATATATACTTGCCGCTTCCTTTATTACTGGTAGCGAAATAAGATGTTCGCCCCCAATCAATATTAATTTCTTGTTTTGCTTAAAAATGACTGATGCTTGCTCTTGAATGATTTGCAATGCCCTTTCTGTCGCTCCAAATGGTAGATCAAGATTCCCATAATCACAGATCTTAAAATCAGTTAAATCAGCATCAAAGTAAGGACTGTAGGTCTCAAGCCCTACCGATTCAATCCTCATTTGCGAAGGAGCAAAACGCGCACCGGGACGAAAAGAAGTTGTTCCATCAAAAGGAGCACCTAAAATCACTAGATCAGCATTAGAAAAGTCACTTTCACATCCAATAAAAGTCTTTCCTTCATATTCATGCTTCATCTTCAGCTAGCATCTCCTTTACATAAGTAGGAAGGACAAAGGAAGGTATATGCAAATCCGTATTATAATACTTGGTTTCAAGATTAAACTTCTTCCATATTTCCGGTTTAAAATCTGCTAAAGGATCAAGTGTCTTTGAGGCAAAACCAAAAAGCCAATGCCCGGAAGGATAAGTTGGCATATAAAATTGATAAACCTTAGCAATTGGAAAGGTTGCCATTAATTTATGGTGAGCTCTCTTCATTTCCTGGGCATACTCATTATAATAGGGGCTTTCATGCTGATTGACTAAAATACCATGAGCGCTTAAAGCTTGATAACAGTTATGGTAAAACTCACTTGTAAATAAGCCTTCTCCCGGTCCGATTGGATCCGTAGAATCAACCAAGATTAAATCATATAAATTTTTCTCCGCATTTTTTACAAACTTCAAACCATCCTCAAAATAAAGATTGATCCGGCAATCCTTGTCAAGTATTGATGCCGTTTGAGGTAAGTACTTCTGACACAGTCTTACTACTCGCTCATCAATCTCAACTAAATCAATCTGATTAACATCTGGATATCTTGATACCTCTCGCGCTGTCCCCCCATCACCACCACCGATAATTAATACCTTTTTGATGTTAGGATTAGTAGCAAAAGCCGGATGGCAAATCATATCATGGTAAGCAAATTCATCTTTTTCTGTAACCATCATTAGACCATCAAGAGTAAAAAAAGTTCCAAAGGTATCACTCCGAAAAAAATCGATCCTTTGATATTCTGTTCGTTCCGATAAAATATGTTCTTGAACCTTAATAGAAAAACGTACATCCTTTGTATAATATTCTGAGTACCATAAATCAAGCATCCTTTAGCCTCCTATTCACCAAGAACCTTAATAAAATTCGTATTTCCATCATCATTTATGATTATGCAATTTTGTTTAACATAAAAATTATAATGCTCAATGATCTGGTCGGTTATCCGTTCGCCCGGAATAACAAGGGGTATACCTGGCGGATAAATCATGATCGATTCACCGCTGATCTCACCACTTGCTTCTTGAATAGGAACCGATTTTTTTATCCCATAAAAAGCATCTCTTGGAGCGATCACTGTTTTAGGTCTTTCAAAGAAATCAGCCATCGGTATTCTAAAAGGTGCCCTTTCCCCATAATATTCCTGGCTTAAGTTTTCAAATGCTTTAACCAGAAGATTAAAACTATCTTCATTATCGCCAGGACCTGTAATCGCAAGTACGACATATGTTTCAGCTAGTTCAAGTTGAATATTATACTTTGCTTTAAATAGATCATAAACTTCAAAACCGGTAAGTCCAAGCTCATTGACTCTTACTACCAATTTTGTATCATCATAATCGTAGATCTCTTTACCATTTACATAATCATCTCTTGAAATAACGCTCAATCCCGGTATCTTTCTAATTTTGGTTTTGGCTTTTTCACATACTGATAAAAGTTCTCCCCAAATCTTATTACCATTGATTACTAAATTCTTCCTTGCTAAATCAAGACTTGCCAGGAGCAAATAAGAAGCGCTTGTTGTTTGCATAAGATTAATAATACTTCTTACTTTTTCTTTACTGATCAAACCTTCATTTACTAATAAAACAGAAGATTGGGTTAGAGAACCCCCGGTTTTATGAATACTTACTGTTGACATATCTGCTCCTAAACTCATGGCCGCATCGGGTAGATCTGGATGAAAAGGGAAGTGTGAACCATGAGCTTCATCCACCAAAACTGGGATACCATGCCGGTGCGCCAGTCTAACAATAGACTTTAAATCAGAAACTGTACCAAAATAAGTCGGGTTAGTTAGAAAAATCCCTTTAACATCAGAGTTTTCCATAATCGCTTCTTTAACCGCATTATAGGTTATACCATTGGTTATCCCATATTCCGGATCAATTCCCGGATCAATAAATACAGGGATCGCGCCGCTCATAATAAGACCATTCACTGCTGATTTATGAACATTACGAGGCATAATAATTTTGTCCTTAGGGCCGCAGGCGGACATAATCATTGTTAAGACTCCAGATGTAGAACCATTTACCAACATAAAAGCATAGTCAGAATTATAGGCATCTGCCATTAAAGATTCAGCTTTACTAATAACCCCTGTCGGATTAGATAGTACATCAAGATCCTTTGTAGAATTAGCATCAAGAAGAGCAATCCTATCGCCAAAAGCCTCAGCAATAGGGGAATTAGGATTTTTTTTGTGACCAGGTACATCAAAATGAATGATCTTGGATTTTGAGTATCGATCTATTTCTGTATAGATCGGAGTTTCCAAATGTATTTTTAAGTCCATTTAAATAGACCTCCGACTCTTATTCTGATTAAATCTTGGTGCTCCTCTTACTATAACAGGATCTTCAGATAAGACTGACGTAATTAAAAGTTTCCAAAAATAATTTAGTATTAAATGGAGAATTATTTTTTATAAATATCATATGTATATAAATTTGTCAATCATTTAAACAAATGCTTTTTGCGATCAGACTTGGTCTACTCGCTCCACAAGATTTTTCCAGTACCGGGCTGGCATATGCTGCCTTTGTAATTTTTTGTTTTTCCTTTCCTCTATAGCGATACTAGCAAAGTATTCGTTCCATAATTCTCTATAAAATAGCTCTTCTTCCCCTTCGGCTTCTGTCTTAATCCCCTGTAATAATGCTTCTAATTCTTTATTCAGTTCTACTCCAGTTACTAAATGACATTCCCACCCATCATAATAAGCCCCCAGCTTGCGACGGCGATCATGGATAAACCACTTTTGATTGGCATATCTGGCTTTAAAATGTGGAATCAAGAGTGCCAAAATATTATAATCGGGTTCAATCGGAGCATAGTACAGGTCATCATATATCCGGCGAAACCGGAGAAACCCGTGAAAACGGTGCACTTCATAAGCCACTTTCCGTGCGGTCTTAGTTATTTCATTAACCGTCTCATTAACAAAGTTACCATCAATCTTTCTCTTCACTGCTAAGGCCATTTTTATATATGATAAAATTCTCCTTTCCATACCGGTTTCAGAGAGATAACAATAAATAAGATTCTTAAAAGCCTGTTTAGAAAGGTTTCTTTGCAGGGCATGCTTGAGTTTTCCGGCTTTCTTCAAATCTGTTTCTATTATTTTTTCAGTAGCAAACAAAGATGGCGCATACTTTTCTCTACTAGCAATCGACTCAATCTCTTCCTTAGCAAACAAACCCTCGTATAAAGCGGTAAACATCCCTTCCAGGCTCCCATCATAAACATAGATCAGCATTTTCTTATCCTCCTTAGCTCTGAACCAACCTGGTTTCAAAATTCAATGGTAACTGTTGAGCTGCAAGTTGCTCTTTTTTCTTCTTATCTTTTAATAACCGGGTACGAATCATTTCCTTATTATCGATCATTTCCAAAAAACTGCCCCCACAAGTAATAAAATACCGGGCCCGTTTCATAACTACCCCTATTTTCTTTAATTCCGAAAACCCCAGCCGGCCCCATCGGCGGGATGAAATTATCTTCCGCGCTGATTGTTGCCCAATCCCCGGTACACGCAATAACATCCGGTAGTCGGCTTTATTAACCTCCACCGGAAATAATTGGAGATTACGTAAAGCCCAAACAGTTTTTGGATCCAAATCATCATCCAGGAAGGGAAGGGTTGGATCCAGAATCTCATTAGCGGCAAAACCATAAAACCGTAATAGCCAATCCGCCTGATAGAGACGGTGTTCTCTCTGGAGAGGTGGTGCTTTTAAAACTGGTAGCAAAGGATTATTATTTACAGGAACAAAAGCGGAATAATAGACTCTTCTCAACCGGACTTTATTATATAAGCCTTCAGAAAGTCTGAGAATCTGTAAATCCGATTCAGGAGTAGCGCCTACAATCAACTGCGTACTCTGTCCCCCCGGAGAAAAACTCATCGCACTTTTAAACTTCTTTTTCTCCTCTTTATTTGAAGCAATCTTATCACTGATGTAAGACATTGGGGTTAAGATTGCTTTCCGATCTTTCCCCGGTGCCAAAAGCTTCAATCCCTGCTCTGAAGGGAGCTCAATATTGACACTTAAACGATCGGCATAAAACCCGGCTTCCCGCACTAGTCCCCGATCGGCTCCGGGGATCACCTTTAAATGAATATACCCATTAAATTTATATTCCTGACGGAGGCTTTTTATGGTCCGAATCAGGAGTTCCATAGTATAATCAGGGTTCTTAATCACACCGGAGCTCAAAAATAATCCTTCGATATAATTTCGGCGGTAAAAATTAATCGTCAAATCCGTCACTTCTTCCGGAGTAAAGGAAGCTCTGGGAATATCATTACTCCTCCGGTTAATACAGTAAACACAATCATGGATACAATAATTGGTATAGAGAATCTTCAAAAGTGAAACACAGCGTCCATCCGCCGACCAACTATGACAGATTCCCATCGCTGCCGTAGATGAATCCCCTAAACCACCGGGGGTATTTTTCCGGTTACTCCCCGAAGAGGCACAAGAAACATCATATTTAGCTGCAGAAGAGAGAATACTCAATTTCTCCTGCAAATCCATGACCACATCTCCTTTATTCCAGAATTAAAAGTTATGTAAGACGAACATTTGTTCTGATTATATCATGAACCTATGTTCGAGGCAACGGGAAACTATTCAATAACCGGAAACAATTTTACCACCCCTTTAAGTATTCCCCTCAAGTTCATACTTAGAGAATACATCTCGAAATTCGTATTGATATTCCACCCAGCCTGGTCAGAATGTTGTTTCAGCAGTGAAATTCGCGCGAACCAAGAAACAACTTTTGACCAAGGTGAAGATTATAACTTGAATTGAATTTTCATCCTTTCGCTTGCCCCAGCAAGCTGGGGTGGAGGACTACCTAAAAAATGCCTTCGAAGAGTGTCGATTCATCCGGCTTTATTAAAATTACTTCATAGTACTATACTGCAGGTAGCCGGCATGAGCGACTTATTGGTAGACTCACCTGGCTTATTATTTTCATTCTTTCATATGCGCCGAGCGGTAGCCAGCATGAGCGGTCACCTTAAAGATGGTATCAAACGTCAAAACAAGGAAATAAGTTCAACTGGCCAGACTCTGGCAGGAAATACTGGTCTAAAGGCAGAATATACCATTTAACGAAAGGAGATGCACTAGATTGCATTCACTAAACATTGCCCACCGGGGTGCCAGTTCCCTAGCCCCGGAAAACACCATGGCCGCCTTCAGGAAGGCGGCAGAGCTCGGAGTAGACGGCCTAGAGCTGGATGTCCATTTCAGCAAAGATGGTAAACTGGTGGTAATTCACGACGAACTGCTCAACCGTACTACCAATGGCAAGGGTCTGGTCAAAGACCATACCCTAGCAGAGCTTAAAGAGCTAGACGCCGGCAGCTGGTTCTCACCGGAATTCGCCAAGGAGCCCATCCCTACGCTGGAAGAAGTGCTAACAGAGTTTCAAGGCATGCACATCAATATAGAAATCAAAAGTGGTGTCATCTTCTATCCCGGAATTGAAAAGGCTGTGCTGGACCTAGTTAGCAAGTATAAAATGGAAGAAAAGATATTGTTATCTTCATTCAGCCACTACAGCCTTATTGAATGCAAAAACATCAACCCCGAAGTCCCAACCGGCATCCTGTATATGGCTGGGCTATATGAACCTTGGAACTATGCCAAAAAACTGGGTTGCTTCTCCATCCATCCCTTCTTCTATAGTGTTCAGCCCGAAATTATAAAGGGATGTAAGGAAAATGGAGTGGCCATTTATGCCTGGAGCCGAATTACATGGCAGCATTAAATGAAGGCGGCGTTGAGGCAATTATCACCAATCGCCCTCAGGATCTAAAAGAATTATTGACAGGAGGAAAACAAAATGGATAAATCCTATAAGTTTTCTTATGGCAGAATCTTTGTCCTGGGCCTTGGTTTTGGAGCAATTTCTCTGTTTTTTGGGCCCTGGTCAATATAAACTCTTTCCCCATGGCATCCCTTGCCTTTCTTCTAGCGCTGGTCTGCATTTCCGGTGTCCGCCGGGGCGAAGCCAAAAAGTAGCCTAAAGGCTACTTTTTTTATAGTTTATTTTTTAATCTATCAAGTTCTTTTTGAAGTTTTTCTTCCAATTTCTCCTCTTCGGCACCAATCTTTTTTTGCAGCTCTCTTTCCAATTCCTTTTTCTTGGCTTCCAATTCTCTCTGCTTAGCTTCTAATTTCTGCTCTTCAAGATTTATCCGCGCCTGAAATTCATTCAGTTTGGCATCAACTGTTTGTTGATAACGTTGTTTAACCGCATCTAAAGATTTTTCTTCTTTGAGAAGCTTAGCATCGACCTCGGCTCTTAATTCATGGGTGAAGCCGGTTACTTTTTCGCCAACGGTTTCTTGTAGACGGTTGGCGATAATCTGATTCAGGTTTGATGATATTTTCATTTCTAATTGGTCTTTTATTTGCTCCAATTGGTAGTCAACCGTGACCTGATTTATATTGGCAAGGGTATTTTGGACTATTTCGGAGATCAGATCATCCGGTTCTGCGTTTCCGCTAAAATCCGTCTTAATATTATCAGCAGTGATTAAAAACTCCAGCTTCATGAGATCAGGATTCATTTTCGCCACAGCATTAATTTCGGCCTTACCGGAAAGTATTTTCGAGGGCAGATACTTGTTGTCGCTTAAGTCCAACTGGGGCAATGGTAAGCCCTTTAGTGTCAAGTTGATCTTATCTTGAAACTCCGGAGTGACATGGTTGAGCTCGCCATCGAGCCTTATTAAAGTCTGATTAGAAGTTTGAGCAAAAAGAGCAGTAGTCATCGGTAAACCATAAATCGGAGGTTCGCTGGTGATGCCAGTTACGATGCCATTAACGTAAAACCCGTCCAGAGAAGAATCCGGGGTCCCTTTTCCGGAAATGGCAATCTTTTTGACTAAGAAACGGGGGTAAGTTTCTCTGCCCGGAAAAACAATATTTTGCCCACCACGGGTTGGTTTTGCCTTAGAAGGGTTATCTACTTTGGCCGGAAGCGACTTTTGAAGATAACCAATGACATTAAAAATAACAGACGAGACTTTGAACATGGTTTTTCCCAGCAGGGCTTCGGCATAATTAATGTTTCCGATATCAGGCAATTTCGCCAAGGCTAATAGCGCTTGATAATCGGCTTCCGCCTCTTCTTTTAATCCTTTGATGGCATCTTCCAAGGCTTGATTATCCTTTTGAAACTGCTCATTGGTAGTCTTCAGTTCGGTCTGGATTTTTTCCACCGCATCCCGAATCTCCTTGACTAAATTCAATTGCTCGTTAATTTCCATAAGATTATTGGGTTTTTTCAATTTCGCTATTTTATCATCCAATCCTTGTATTTCGACCTTAATATCGTTAAGTTCTTCCAGGTTAGCATCCCATTTCTGTTGGTAGTCAGTAAGCTCTGACTTTATTCTAGCGGCAGAAAGATCAGTTTGAAACTGATAAGACGCAGTGATCTTCTTAAGATTCAAATTTTCAACAATGGTCTCTGGTTTTAGGATCGGCATAGTTGCAATGGTTCGTCTTAGTTTAGATTGTTTTTTTTCTGTCGATTTGCGTGAGACCTTCTTTTTTAGTTTACCATCAGTCTGACGCTTGTCATTGAAGATCAGATCTTCAACAACTATCTCATCAATAACCTTTTTCCCTTCAAAAAACGGCCCAGGTGCTAGTTTAAAGCTGATCTTATTTGCAGCAATAATATTTTTCCAAGTATCGGCAGGATTAGTGATTTGGATACTTTCCATTTTGACCGCTAGCTTAAAGGGGTTAAGGCGAAAGCCTTCGATCTCTACTTTGGCACCAATGATCGCTTGCAAAGTTTTTTCAAGGCCCCGGGTAATAATAGAATTACCCCATAAAAAGCAGATCAGGCCGATTATTACTAGAAAACCGATTAAAATTAGTATTGCTTTGTTTCTCATGTTTGGCTCACCTTCTTTTACTGCAGTTTAATTTTTTGATACATTTTGAAGACTTTATTGGCTTTAATGATCTGCATGATCTTAAACTTCTTTACTTTATCCGCCATTTTTGCTCGATAAAGCTTGACGATTTGCTTAAAGCCCCAATAAACCGGGAAAAAGCTTGCCAACGACACTACCAGACTACCCAGGACTACAGTATTATAAAATTTAGTCAGGGGAGCAATCGGGATATTGTAGAGATAAGTCCAGACTGGTTTTAAGAATTCTGCTTTTACCAGTAAATAATAACCCAGGTTATGAAATTGGGGATCAAAAAAATAAGCAAAACAACTAAAGAAAAATATGCCGAAAAACGCCGCTGGAATGCTGACGTTACAGATAAAAATAAGTATGAATACAAACAGATTATGGAGTGACCAGAATGGGGTTAAACCAATAATGGACCCCAAAGCAAAACCCATAGCGATGTTATGTGGTTCTTCCTTGGATTGGAGGGTTTTTATTAATTTTGAGATAAGTTTCAGCCAAAACAATTTTGTTTCCTCCTTGCTTCAATAAAATGGCAGATACGCTATATTACTACAATCAATTTATTCAATTTCGAAACCTGCTTTCCTGCTAAAAAGGAGTGGATTCTTTTATTAACAAATTTAGTTCGTTTTTTATGCAAAAAGTGCAAAATGTTAGATCAATGGTGAAGATTGCAGGTGTTTTTTTATTAAAGGTTTTCATACAATGAAGTAAAGTTAGGGGAATGATATGAGCTGCCTTAGGCGCGTCATTTTCTTCCCTTCAAGGAGGTAGAAGCATGAATGAGCCCCGGGTAATGATTAGCCCGCCCCAATTTACCTTATGGCGTAAACTTGCTTACTCTTTCGGGGCTGATCCGGAAATCGCGGTTCGCACCCCGTATGAAAAAAATAATATTACTATTATTGAGCTTGTGGTAGAAGATGCTAACAGGGCTCCCGCAGTCGCTGGTGTTTTAAATGAAAATTATAATTTCGGCGGTATTCAAGTCGAAGTTAAAGTGCTTGACTCAGAGGGAAATCAGGTTGATCCTCCCGATGTAACTCAGCCGGGATTCTCTGTTCGGCAAATGATTGAAACAGCGCTCTTTGCCAACCCATATTTTTACAAAGTAATTCCCAATTGTACACCAAGGGAACCTGATCAGGAATTAGTCGCTGTTTTTTATCCAAAAGTTATTCAGTTTTGGAATGATGATCTATCCGACTTTTTTGGATATGCACACTTTGTAGCACAGGACGTATTTGCTGATGTAATGAGGGAGAATTATGAGGACGGAACTCATTTGACCTTTACAACTATTGCCGGGAGAACCTTTCTCTAGCCTTAGCTTGTAGTAATAAGCAAAAAGCTGCTTGACCAAGCGGCTTTTTGCATTTCTATATTTTGTTTTTTAAATGGTTTTTTTAGAAGTTCAGCATTACTTTTACCAACTTAAGCCTCATTCTAAATTAAAATCATTAATTTTATCTTTTACCCCTAGGAGGTTTAATTCTTCTCTTTTTTTATTTACTATTTTACTTGCTATTTCTAAAGTTTTTTCTTCAAAAGGCTTAACTTTTTAATCTTCCTTCTCCAATAAACCGGCAATTTTAAAAAAATCCGCCTAAGAAACTAAATAAATACAAGAACTATAATATTATCTCCTGCGGACTACTGTTCAGTTTAATTACCCTAGTATCAGTCTCTTTCATCAGCTCAGCAAATTTATTTGCAATCTCGAATTCGGTACCAAAGTGCATAGGGATCAAGACCTCAGGATGTAACTGCTGTACAAAATACTCTCCTCCGACTTTATAATTATGTTCAAGTCTTGGATCTACTGGAAAAAAGGCTAAATTTATCTTCTCATCTTTTATCTTATCAATCTCTTTTTTAAACCAGTGTTCAGCCTTTTCCATCTCCTCCTTAGTATCATCCCACCAGTACCACCAGTTTAAATCCCCAGCATGAAAGATGGTTAATCCGTCTACGTTCACCAGAAAGGAGACACCTTGATCAGTTGAACCGTAAGACTTCATATTGAGTTCACCGATCTTCAACTGTTCATAAGGGGCAATCAATTTAACCCGCTCATCAATCCGGCCCGGTTTTATATCATCACTTAAAACGTAATTTAGATCCGTTCTATTATTCATCCATTCCAAAATTACCGGATTAAAGTGGTCGACATGACCATGCGAAGCAAAAATAATAACTTTTTTTTCGTTATTTAATAACTGCTTTGGAATTAACCCTCTTTGCCCTTTCTCATTCGCATCTTCCTTATAATAATCAAACAGCAAAAGGTGTTGAGTAGTTTCAATAATAAATCCACTATTATATAGATAAGTTATTTTTACTCCAAAGTTTTTCATCTAATTTTGAACCTCATTTCTAACATATAGACATATAGAGAGAATTGCATAATTACCAAAGGCTTATTCAACATTAACAATACTTTTTTTATACTACTTTTTTATTCTGATTTCAATTCCTCTAATCTTATTATATAATTAAACTACAAAAACTTTGAGTGCAATTAGGAAAGGGGTAATCAAATGAAGTTCAGCTTTGACCACAATAACATAAACGTACTTGATCTCGAAAAGAGTGTAACCTTTTATAAGGAAGCTCTTGGTTTTGAAGAAGTTAGAAGAAAAAATGCTACCGACGGCAGCTTTACTCTGGTATTTCTAGGTGATGAAAGTACCGGGCATCGATTAGAACTTACCTGGATAAAAGACCGTACTGAACCTTATGACCTTGGTGATAATGAAATCCACCTAGCGGTAGTCGCAGATGATTTTAATGCCGCTTATGAGTACCATAAAGAAAGGGGCTGCATCTGCTATGAGAATAAAGCCATGGGAATATATTTTATCAATGACCCGGATGACTATTGGATTGAGATCATTCCTCCGAGAAAATAAAGGGAAATCAGCAATCCAGAGAGGTTGGCATTATAAACATCGCCCCATAGCCCGTGTAGAACTTTTCTCTAAATCCGCAATTCCAGTTGTCAAATCCGTCAGTTTGTCTAAAACCTCACAATCCCTAATTGCATCAACAAGTATTTTATTATATTTTGAACCTTTTACGTAGTATTGATACCGTTGACTATTATATCTACTGGCCTCATCATCAACTGGCAGAGCTGTAAAATTGAATCTTAAATAATTTAATTATGCAATTCCCTAACCTATATATATATATAGGTATTAACAATTTTTAACCCATCCTCAATAACTTTAGCAATTTCTTTAATTTCATCAACTTCCCACTCAGGAAAGTATTTTTTGCCTTCAGGTGTAATTGATGGTAAGTTATTTCCATAGAAAAGTTTATCATAAATTTTTATCAATATATCCTTGTCTTGATCTCCGTAAAATATTTCCCCAACTGAATATGCTAGATCGGAAATTATATTCCAAAAGCTTAACAAATATTCACAATCAAATTCGCTTTTTCTTTTTTGTAGCCATAATTTAGCTTCATCCATAGATAATAATGTATTTTTTATGTTCAAATTCATTTTATTCTTTTCAGCATATTCTTTGAGTTTTTTGCTATTTGTAAAACATTTTATTTTCTTGCATTCTGTTACAAATCCATCCTTATTATTTGTATACCATATACAATGGATTTCTTTATTATTTGCTATAAAAATATTCTTTATCCATTTAAAGTCTCTCCTTTATCCAAATGAGAATATTATAAGCCGATCCAATCCCATGCCATAGTTTTCGGGCTGACCCCCTAAATCCGGAGATTATGCGCTAAAAGCTATTGTTTCCATAGAATTACTAAGATATTTTTTATAAAACTTATCCGGTGACATGTTTTTTATACTTCCATGCCGTCTACGCCCGTGATAGTATTTCATATAATTACTTACTATGTAGTACATATCCGCATAATCGGCACATTCACCCTACATCAAGATGGAACTAAAATTAAAGATGAGCAAAATAAAGAATTACTTTGTCAATTGATCGCCGGAGATGGTTATCCTTACGGCTATAAAAAGCTCACAGTGTGTCTTCAAGAAGATTATAAACTTCTCCTACATAAATAGTCTACTTGTATGCGTTCCAATATGTATTATAATTCTTATCAAAATACGCTTTCCCATTTGAAGTTATTGTAAACCAGTATTCATAAGGGTTCATCGAATTTAAGATTTCACTTATATCAAAATCTAATATTTCATTACCTTTTTCATCCAATACTTTAATGTACTCCATTCTAATCAGTTCCTTCAAAGCCTCTTTTATATCATTATCATCAATATCTTGTTTTTTATATGGCTTTTTTAGGTATTCTGTGTTACTTTTGTCAACTTTAGCCTCATTCAAAATCAAGTTAAGCGGTTCATCATCTATACTAAGCATATATAATACAAGCATCTTCGCTAGGTTTTTTTTCATTTTTTATACCCCCTAAAAAAGATGGTAATTATGAATATTCTAAGAAATTATCGGAAGAGTTTACGCCGGATCCGGACTAACCCACCTACTCACCTGTGGATCTAAGTATCTCGCTCCAAAGTAATACAACCCAGTCTCTGTATCTTGCTCTCTTTCTTATAATGACCCTTGACCCTTGGCTTTGCCTTGGCCTGGGTTGAGCTTATCATCATCCTCATTTGTCTTCTTTTCTTTACCTTCATTTCCAAGTAGCCGGTCTTTTTTAATTAGGTTGCCGTTAAAGTTATAAACTACAAGGGTCTTATAAACAAATCCAATGACTGTTAACCGTTAAGCCCGAACATTCTTTCAGCTCTAACCTTCCCGATTTTTTTCAAATTAATTTTAGTCTGATAGTAATTTTCGGCACTAAATATTGTCCTAATTTTGTAAAAGTTTTCGTCAAGAATTTCTACATGTCTTTTCAATTGATTTCTTTTAGGCGGATCAATTTGTATTTCAAGTAATTCAAGAACTAGTCCAAGGTCAAACCATTCATCAAGCTCTGTTAAAGAATTAACTTCGAAAAAAATCTGTCCTTTATCTCTAATAACTCTTAATTTAATAGTATCAATTCTAAATACTACCTCATAATTTCCAAACTCTCCTTCATTATATACATACTTAATAACTGAGTACTTATACTTTTCAAACAAAGAAGAGAACGCTTGATTTAAAAACCTAAATTCTTCTTTACTATTCATTTCGCATCCCTCACTTTGATGGAATTAATTTTGTTAGATCTGTAGTAAACTTATAGCCATGTTTTAATAAATAATTAATTTCTTTTTCAAAAAAGCTTCCAGGTCTAATTTTGTCCAACGGCGTTGCTAATATAAACTCAGAACCTTTTGCTATTGCTCTATCAAAAAACTTCTGATTTGCAGCCCATTGCTCTCCCTTTATCATTTTATCCCAAAATTCTAGTGGGGCACTAAATGTTTTATCTCCTAATTTTGCCTTCTCTATATAATCTTTATAATGTCCGAGAACGACTCGTTGTATCTTTGCTTGTTCTGCTGTAGACGCTACAGAACTAATAGACCTACCCGCATCATTTTGCTGTACAGTTTCTGCTACCAGCATAGAACAAATTGACTTACCTGCATCATAAAGCATACCTATACCCGTAAAAACCATAGCCATTTTCATTCCGCTATCAAAGGCTTCGCTATAAGGACGATCCGGTTCTGGTAATGATTGTCCGAACGCAAAGCCTAAAAGCGTTAACAATATCGGAACTTCCCCATCCGGATCCACATACTTAACCGTATTATTCCCTGCATAATGATAAACATTTATATTTACCGGATTAAACACCCCGCCCATTCCCGGCAGTTGACTGTAATATCTCCTCGCCTCATCATCAACCGGCGGCACAGGCAAATAATCTTCAAATGCCGGATCCGGACTAATCCACCTGCTTATCTGTGGATCTAAGTATCTCGCTCCAAAGTAATACAACCCGGTCTCCGTATCCAGTTCCTTCGAAGTAAAGCGATACCCGATAATATTAAGGTTTGTCCCGTCATCGATTCAGGTTTCTCCATAGGGGGTGTATTCGATATGCTCAAATTCTTTCCCTTCCCCATTGGTAATGAAGTTGGAGGAACCAAGATGATCGGGATGATAGTAGTAGATATTCCGCAATTCATAACCGGAATCATATAAGCCATGATAGTGGGAGAGTTTGGAGACGATTCTAGTCGTCCCGCGACAAAGATATGCTTTGTTACTTGCTGCTGGTTCAGGAGTTGGTAATGTTCCGAGACATACAATGTTAACTCTTTCGGTTTGTTTTTCCCGGGGGTGAGATAATGATAAACATCATGGGTACCAAATTTCCACACCTTGCCCGGTAACCAGGAAGATTATGTTGTATCAGTTTTGACATCCTCATCAAGTTTGCTGTAATAGTACTGATGGTTATTATTTGAAGAGTAACAAGTAAAAAAGATACCTGCAAAAAGGTATCTTTTTGGACATTAATCATAAAAGGCTACGGAATTGCATAATTCCATTATTCAATATTCAACCACAATATATTGATAGCCTAATAAAAGTTAAACACTATATATTGTGGTTGAATGGGTACCAAAGGTAATTATTCAATCCCTCACTGTATCTAATGCATTTTAATTTTCTTTCTCTTCATAATACCAATGCTCAAAATCTAGAAAACATCCATTTGGAACCTTTTTAGCTACATCAACAAATTTCTCACTTACAATATTTATCCATGTATCTTTGATTAGAAAAAAATCAGATTCTATCTTTTCATTAAACCTTGGTAATTTAAGGTTCTTTCCTTCCCAGCTTCTCCGACCACATATTTTACATACTACAACTGGCCCAGGTCCGTTATCAGTATCTAATGTCAATACTGTATTTGGTTTAATCCAATAAAAATTACCAACTATTAAACTTTTATACTTTATATTAAATGTAATTTTTGTGCGTTCTGTAGTAAAAAGGTTTATTCCTTGTGATAACAGAAAGTCAATACTACTTTGGGTTCCTATAAGCCCAGACTGCCATATAAGCCCAAACATTTCACCATAATACGGAAGATATGCTCCTAATTCCTTTATTTCGGTTTTTCCTGACCCACATTTAGGACATTTCGTCACATCATATTGAGTATTTTCATCAGTAATATATGGTTTGTTTTTAGCACCTATAGTATATAAATACTTTATCATAGGTAAATGCCCCCATAATCTTAAAATCTTGGCTTAACACCATATTTCATTGCCAAATCGCGTGCGAAATTAAGTATTCGATCAGCAGTGGCATCTATATTCATTTCTTTAAAACTTTCCCAGTCTTTAATAAACTCACTATTAGTTCCTTTATGACTCACTCTGTCAAACCAAGAACCAAAATCAATTTTGTTTACATTTAATCCTATAGATTTTAACCATTCCGCTAATTTAACAGGTAAATTATGATGAGCATCAGCATTAGGCGGATTTTGACCTGTTTCTTTTATTAACTTCTTTCTAAAATTAGGGTCTCTATTACTTGTATTCCCTGGGCTACTACTGCTACCGCTTCTCCCTGTGCAGGTTCTGTTCCTTGAAAGACTGTGACTGTAACGAAAAAAACCATCAATTTAATTTAGCCAAAAAGTGCGAGATAAAATGAAATCTAATTCAGGACTGTCTGTTTGAACGAGAAAGCCTCACATGATAAACTCTATTATTAATTAATCTTTGGACCAATAAATATAACCTTCGCCATCATATGCAACAATAAATAATTCCCGCGTTTCTTTTGCCAAATTCAACAGTATATCATACTCTATATTTATTTTATTATAAATATAGTTTATTAATTGATCTGAAGTCGGTATTAATGCTCCTACAAATATCGGTATTGATTTAATACGAACAAAGGAATTAATAATTCGATTTTCAATTACATCGTTGCGAAAATAAACATGATATATTTCTTTATTATAAGTCAAAGTTTTAATATCAATTGTTGTTAACCACGGGTCACCCTCACTTGCTAAATAATTTTCTATAAAACAAATGCTATTATTGCTAAGTAAATATGCCTTAATTTTTGAAACAGTAAATAAGTCTAAACACATATGTTGTTTATATGTATTGCTACTTTTAAATTTTCCTCCATATTCAAATTGAGTAGTTTCTTCAACCCTAGTATAATCCGGAAGAAATGTTCTAATGTTACCTTTATCAAATTGTATATTTTTTAGCAGTAAATTAGAGAATGTATTGCCATAAGTCAAACATTCTTTTATGTATTTCAATGCTTCATATCCTAATTTATATTCTATTATACTCATTTTGGTATAACACCCCCATCAGGAAATGTTCTCCATTGAGATCCGTCTGCATCAGTATAATCCCAATGCGGCCCAATTGGTTGTTTATGATTTAAATCGGGATGTTTTTCCTCTCCAGTTTTTTTGTTAACCCAGATACCTGCCCTAGTCTTTGTGGGTTTACTTCTTCTCCGGGTTTACCGTTGCGGTACTTGGTGGTTAATATTTAAAAGATCTATCACAAAGAAGTATCTTTTTGGGTAACAGTGATAGAAAGAGAGCAACGTTCCGTTTTAATATATCTCCAGCTTGAACGATAAATATATAATACTAGAGGGAATTGCATAATTACCTTTGGCATCCATTCAACCACAATATATAGTGTTTTAACTTTTATTCGAGGTAATTGTCTAAGATTAGACAATTACTAGTGCCCTAACTATTGTATTTAAACAACATTAGATTATTTTAATATTTTTTAAATATTCTTCCCAGGTTCTAGGATATAATTTTTTAATCTGCTCCAACCTTACTTTTGGTACTTCAGTTTCACATAATCCACCCCTTGTCTCGCAAATTCTTCAACTATTTCCATCTTTATTTTATATTCCTTTGAATCTAAATCAAATAACCAATCTCTTAATATATTCACAGGTAATAGAGTTTCGCTTGGATCATTTAAACCATAATTAAACCTCCTATAATAAGATTCCGATACTTTGGCTTTTTTGTTAACTATTAAATAATATGCGTATTCAGGGAATTCGTTCCATCTTAATGCAACGACCGCAGCTGTTTCACCCGTTTCAGTTTTATAATTTATATCAGCACCAGCTTCCACTAAGGCTTTGGTCTTTTCTATACCACATCCAATTGAGTTCATTAATGGACTAGTTCCTATCTCTGTAACACTTTCTTTCCCAGGAATACTATATCCAGCATAACATATATTAGGATCTGCGCCATAACGTAATAAAAGCTTCACATATTTTGGATTTTTTTTGCAAAAATGTCTATCCATGAATATCCAGTCGCAACAAAAAGTGGTGTTTCTCCTTTATAAGTTGATGCAATATTAGGATTAGCACCGCATTTTAAAAGTGTCTCCGCTGATTTGTACTTTTCCATTCCAACGGCCCAAAGTAGTAAAGTCAGGCCATATTTAGGATCCTGATAATTTAATAATTGAGGAGTTTCTTTAGCAATTTTCTTTATACTCCACCATCTTTGGTTTTTTACCGCTAACGCTAATTTCCACACCGGGGTATCTTTATAGATCCTAATATCAGTAATTTTATTGTCTTTTTTTTCAACACCATCACAAGACAATATATTAAATAATAATGCGCAAGATAATATTATCATTATTAGTAAATTCAGTTTTGTCTCCATTATTTTGTTCCTTTCGCTTTTATTGCTTTACGCACAGAATCCATTGAATGATTTTTGTTCGGCCATATGGATTGGGATGGTAAATATCCCCTTTTATCAATTTTTATCTTCTTCTCTCCCATGATAGACATGCTGTGCTATTTCTGCCGCTTCGGCTATAGTTGGCTCAAATCCGTACGGATCAATATATTTTAGGGGATTATTCCATGAGTAACAATAAATATTAATATTAATCGGATTAAATACTCCACCTTGCCCTGGCAAATTAACATTTCCCTCATTGGGTAGATAATCTTCAAACGCCGGATCCGGACTAACCCACCTACTCACCTGTGGGTCTAAGTATCTTGCTCCAAAGTAATACAACCCGGTCTCTGTATCCAGTTCCTTAGAGGTAAAACGATACCCAGATAACATTCAGATTAGAACCATCATCGATCCAAGTCTCTCCATAGGGCGTGTATTCGATATACTCAAATTCTGCCCCAAAAAGTGCGAGATATAATTCAGGACTGTCTGTTTGAACGAGATAGCCTCAATTACTTGTCACTACTTTTCTCTGCTAAGTAATTTGTTAACTCAAGCATTGAATCTTCATTTTGCTGTATATGATGCTTGATATGTCGAAATTCGCACCACAGTTCAGTAAAAATTTCAAGTAGACATTCATAATTGTCAGACTTCGTATCTGAAAGTTGTTCATTGAATATCATATGTATTTTTTTAAAACTTTCCTCTAAATCCGCAATTCCAGTTGTCAAATCCGTCAGTTTTTCCAAAACCTCGCAATCCCCAATTGTATCAACAAGTATTTTATTATAGTTTGAACCTTTTACGTAATATTGATATAGTTGGCCATTCATTTTAACCCTCTCTTTACAATTTCTTGCTTAACAATTTCCATCTGACTTTCAAATACTCTTAATTCATGCTTCCAATGTTCTACTGCTTTAGATAATGGATTATCAGCAATTTTGTTTTTATGCTCGATAATTTTCTTTTCAAGGCTTCCTTGTGGCTTTCGCAAAGATTTATCCTTCATCTGCGATACTTGTTTTCGGAAACCTCCGTGGTATTTAGGATCTTTATTTTGATTCCCAGAAGATGAACTCTCATTCTGTGTTCCCTCTTTTTTCCCTCTTAAAGCATCCCCGGTTTTTTTAGCCCACTCTACCATCCCGGGTAATTTGTCAGCAAGTAATAAAGAAGTTTCTGTTATAGCTTGACTAATTTCTGGAGCATTTGCTAAAAACCAAGTGACGAGTGCTGACGTTCCGTAGCATACTGATACTGCAAGGACCTCTTCCCCATCCGGATCCACATAC
>DIPO01000043.1:42075-46149 GCA_002427045.1 Firmicutes bacterium UBA5486 | reverse complement strand
GGACACAACGCAAAAAGCTTATACTATTTACTCTTTGTAACAAATAATATATGCAGGAAAGAATTAAAATAGAACCTTCATTTAAAGCTTACAAAGGCGTTCATTCATACGAGCGTGAGTAATCTCACTTTTTGCCTACCTTGGACCCCAAGGGAAATCGTGAAAGCCTGCGATAACGTTTTCCTTGGAATAAAAATGAAAGGCGAAATGTAAGAACAACGCGTTACGAGCTGTAGGAGGGATAGTATGTTAACGGGGAAACAAAAAGCGTTTTTACGTGGAAAGTTAAATACAGTAACACCGATTTTTCAAATCGGTAAGGGGGGAATCACAGAAAACCTAATCAAGCAATTGGATGATGCCTTAGAAGCAAGGGAACTGATTAAGATTTCTGTCCTAAATAATCAATTGGCGGTTCCTAAAATGATTGCTGAACAATTAGCAGAAGAAACTGGGGCTGAAGTGGTTCAAGTAATTGGGAATAAAATCGGTTTATATCGAGAAGCTAAGAAAAAGCAGATTATTCTGCCTTAAAAATAAAAGCCGCCCGTTTTACGGCGGCTTTTGTTTTATATTATACTTACCCCAAGGTATCCATTTGACCTCAAACAAGTACTTGAATTTAATTTAGGAAGACTATTCTCTTTTTAAGAGCCCCTTCTTAGTGAATTCGATCTGATATAACTGGATTATGCGGAGTGTTCATTCTTTCTAGCCCGTGCACGTTCGGCCCGATCTAGGACCTTTTTTCGAATCCGGATGAAGGTTGGTGTGACTTCAACTAATTCATCATCATTAATGAATTCCATAGCCTGTTCCAGACTGAAGATCACAGGTGGTGTCAACCGGATAGCTTCATCAGCCGCACTTGATCGCATATTGGTTAGGTGCTTTTTTTTGCAGACATTAACATCAAGATCCTCATCTCGGACATGGATTCCTACTACCATTCCAGCGTAAACTTTCTCTCCGGGGCTAACAAAGAGTGTGCCCCGGTCTTCGACATTATGAATGCCATAAGCAGAGGCTTCCCCAGTTTCAAAAGCAACTAATGAACCCTGGTTCCGATGTTCGATCCCATCTTTCCAGGGACCGTAAGAATCAAAGAGATGATGCATTACCCCATCACCTTTGGTATCAGTGAGAAACTCCGACCGGAACCCAATCAAGCCCCGGGCAGGGATTAGAAACTCCATTTTTACCTGGCTAGTACCGGAAGCCTGCATATTTGTTAGTTCAGCCCGGCGCCGGCCCAGATTTTCTAAAACCTGACCAGAAAACTCTTCGGAAACAAAGATAAAAAGTCTTTCATATGGTTCATAAAGTTTACCATCAATCTCTTTGGTGATTGGTTCAGGTTTTGAAATTTGCAGTTCATACCCTTCCCGACGCATAGTTTCAATTAAGATTGAAAGATGTAACTCACCTCTTCCTGAGACCTGGAAAGCATCCGGAGAAGAGGTTTCTTCAACTTTCAGACTGACATTGGTCTCTGCTTCCTTCCAAAGACGGTTCCGTAGATGTCTGGAAGTTACGTACTTTCCTTCTCGGCCGGCAAAAGGGCTGTCATTGACCATGAAGGTCATGGTAAGAGTAGGTTCATCAATAGAAAGCAAGGGTAAAGGCAGCGGATTTTCCAAGCAGCAGACAGTCTCGCCGATATTAACCTGATTAAGCCCGGAGAGTGCTACAATCTCACCAGCGGAAGCAGACTGAACTTCTTTCCGTTTTAGCCCTTGATAGACCCATAGTTTGCCAATTTTAAGTTCTTCAGAGGAACCATCTCTTTTGCAGAGCGAGATCATCTGCCCTGTTTCAATTATACCATTATTGATCCGGCCAATTCCGATTCTTCCTACATAATCATCATAATCTAAAGTAGCGATTTGTAGCTGAAGGGGAAGACCAGACTCTCCTGTGGGCCCGGGAATTTCCTGTTTAATCATCTCAAAAAGGGGCCTCATATCATTCCTTGGTTCTTCCGGTTCCATAGTGGCAATACCCTGGCGGGCAGAGGTATAAATTACCGGGAAATCCAGTTGCCAACTTTCAGCTTCAAGTTCAACAAAGAGGTCAAATACTTCGTTGAGAACCTCATCCGGCCTGGCATCAGGGCGGTCAATCTTATTAATAACAACAATAATTCGTAGTCTTGCTTCTAAAGCTTTTCTGAGCACAAACTTTGTTTGTGCCATGGGTCCTTCAAAGGCATCTACCAATAAAAGAGCACCATCAACCATTTTAAGAACCCGTTCAACTTCTCCGCCAAAATCGGCATGCCCAGGGGTATCGACAATATTTATTTTAATATCTTCATAACTTACGGCAGTGTTTTTTGAGAGTATAGTAATACCGCGTTCTCTTTCTAAATCATTACTGTCTAAAACACGATCGATGAGCCTTTCGTGTTCTTGAAAGATTCCAGCCTGGCGAAGTAAACAGTCAACAAGAGTGGTTTTCCCATGATCAACATGAGCAATGATCGCAATATTTCGAAGGTTATTTACAATATTTTTATTCAAGACCTTTCACACCTTTTGTTTAGAATATTACCTGTTGATTAGATTTAAGGAATTGCATAATTTAATTATGCAATTCCCTTAGATTACAAAAAGTAAAAAATGGATGATTATAACCAAGAATTAGAAAGTAGTTTACCTTTTGCAAGTAAATCAACCTATATATTTAATCACTAATTAATGATAATTACAAGATAAGAATGGTTAAAGATCTATCTGATCTTACTATTAAGAACACAAAAGTGTTGAAAAACAAGAAATTTGACGAATAACAAATAAATATCCTTAAATTACCGATAGATATATTAAATTCCTTTATTTGCTTGACATTTTTTAAGATAATGTTAAAATTATCTGGAATACACTTTTGTTCTATATTTAAGGAATTCGAATTAAATACAGACCGAAAGAAATATATGGTTTTCTCAATATAATAAAATAAAAGGATCTCTCATAGGAAGGAGGGGTGTTAAGTGCTAAATGGAGATTTTACAAAAGACTCTTTAACAGGTTTTTTAAATATTTTTGGTTTAATTGAGAGTATAAACACTGGACAACTTGAAGAGAAAGGTACGATTTGTATCTATCATTTAGATTTTAAGCAGTTAGCCAAGGAAGAAATCTATCTTAAAACCTTAGGTGATACTTTTAAGGCTTTATATAAGGAATCCGATCCAAAGGTAATCCCTTTCAGAATGGGGGATTATGAGTTTTTATTAATTTATCCGGGAAGTTCAGGCTTAAAAACAGTAGAGCAAACCAATCTATTTAAAAAGGTGTTTATTCAAAAAATAAGAGAACAAAGTTTACTACCATTAGATATGAAAGAATCGATTATTACCTATGGAGAAGAAGGAAAACAACTCTCTGCTTTGTTGCAATCAATATTTTTCAGTCAAATTAATATGGAGCCAGTAATGGAAGATAATCATTTTTTACCAGGATTGAAATGGTTAATAAGTAATCTAACTGAACATATTTGTCAAGCTTATAGGTTGTTCAGCCAAGTGCAAAACCTGGCTTTAAATGATGAAGTATCGGGTTTACCTAACCAGCGGGCAGCCAGATATGTGATGCGGAAAAAGTTTAATCATTCTCAAGCAGAGCAGGAACCTTTCAGTATTCTTTTTATTGATGGGGATAATCTTAAGCAATATAATACCCTTGGTTATCAGCGGGGTAATTTGATGATCAGGGATTTAGGAAAATTAATGGCGGATCAATTACGGCGGGAAGATTTTTTGGCCCGCTGGTTTTCCGGTGATGAGTTTTTGGTAATTCTCCCTAAGGCGGACCGGATGGAAGCATTGAGAGTAGGAGAACGTTTGCGTTCAAAGGTGGAGAAGACTACTAGGAAATGGCCTTTTCCTATTACTATCTCGGTAGGGGTGGCTACTTATCCTCTTGATGGAAGTACGATGGAGGAACTGCTTGTTAAGGCGGAAAAGGCTAATGCCCTGGCCAAAAAAGAGGGGAAAAATAAAGTTTGTGAAGCTAAAGCAAGTTTTTAGCAGTATTTAGGGCTTTTTGCGTTGTCATTGATTTTTTTGTCCCT
>DIPO01000043.1:37389-41923 GCA_002427045.1 Firmicutes bacterium UBA5486 | reverse complement strand
ATATTGTGTTGGGACCTTTTAAAAAGGACACAACGCAAAAAGCTTATTTTGGGATATTGACAAACTAAGCTGAGCATGATATCATACTTTAAAATATTCTGCCCTAAACTCGATGAACGGGAGAAGTAAGAATGGATTTTCAAGGTTAAGAGAGCCGGTGGAGGTGCAAACCGGTCCGGATCTATTCTGAAGTTACCCCCGGGAGAGGAAGCTTGAACCCACTAGAATTAGTGTCAGTAAAGTTCTCCGGCTAAGCCGTTATTTATAGTGAGAGGCCTGATATTATCAGGTAATTTGGGTGGTACCGCGGGTAATTCCTCGTCCCTTTTGTTTTGGGATGGGGTTTTTTTATTTTATTAAGAAAGATCTAGCTCTTAACCTAAATGATGAAAGATGATCAATATTAATTTAGTAAATTAGTGGTACTTATTTAAAATGAGGAGGTAATAAAGATGAGTAATAGTAATGCACTTGATCTTTTTAAGGAACGTGGTTTTTTTAAACAGGTTACTCATGAAGATGAACTTAGACAAACTTTGGATGAAAAGAAGATTGCGGCCTATGTTGGATTTGATCCAACTGCTGATAGTCTGCATGTTGGACACTTAATGGGGATTATGGCTTTAGCCCATTTGCAGAAAGCTGGACATCGTCCAATTGCTTTGGTTGGTGGAGGCACTGTAATGATTGGTGATCCAAGTGGGAGGACCGAACTTAGGCAGATGCTTTCTAAGGAAGTAATTGATCAGAATGTTGCAGGTATAAAGGGGCAACTTTCAAAATATATGAATTTCTCCAATGACCAGGCTTTACTGGTTAATAATGCGGATTGGATTCTTCCTTTAAATTATATTGAATTTCTCAGGGAGATTGGCTCACAGTTTTCGGTAAACCGGATGTTGACCGCGGAATGTTTCCGTTCTCGGATGGAACGGGGGCTTTCCTTTATAGAGTTTAATTATATGCTCTTGCAATCGTATGACTTTCTAATTCTTAATCGTGAATATGGTTGTACTTTACAGATGGGTGGCGATGATCAATGGTCAAATATTTTGGCAGGAACTGATCTAATTCGCCGCTTAGGAGGAAATGATGCCTTTGGATTAACTTGGCCATTGCTGACCACCGCTAGCGGGAAGAAGATGGGGAAAACTGAAGCCGGTTCAGTCTGGCTAGATCCGGAAAAAACCGAACCTTTCGAATTTTACCAGTATTGGCGGAATACTCATGATGATGATGTGGAACGCTTTTTAGCTGTTTTTACTTTTCTATCAATGGAAGAGGTAAGAAAACTCGGCGCACTCCAAGGCCAGGAGATTAATGAAGCGAAAAAAATTCTGGCTTATGAAGTAACTAAATTGGCCCATGGTGAAGAGGAAGCGATTAAAGCAGAAAAAACAGCAGAGAGTCTTTTTGGTTCAGGTGCAGGGGCTGGGGAAGCCTTGCCTGTAACAAGGATTAAAGCAGGAGATTACCCCGAGGGGATCCGGCTTTTAGATTTATTGGTTCTTACCGGATTGGTTTCTTCGAAAAAAGAAGGTCGGCGTTTAATTGACCAGAGGGGAATTTCTATGGAACAAGAAGTAATTCAAGAGGTAGGGATGGTTATTAATCCCCTGGAATTTAGTGAAGGTTTTACTTTACAAAAAGGGAAAAAAGTCTTTCACAAAGTAGAGATTATTTAGGGGGCCCGTAATGGCCCCTAAATTTTATTTTTCTAAAAGGAAGTTCTTAGTTTTTGTGGAATTTATATTGGAAGGGAGGAGATCTAAATGAGTAAAGCCGGGTGTTGTTGCTTTTTATGGTGTACCTTATTTTTAATAATTTTAACTGCTATTCCAACCAGTGCGAGCAATGATCTTCTTGATCATCTGCCTCCTGGTGCCAATATTATTCAATTTTTTGCTTTGGCAGAATTTGATGAAGACCCGGATGAGGAATATTTAATTCTCTATTCCCTCCAGGATCGTTATGGTGTAATAATGCTTGATTTAATTGAAGGACGATATACGCAGGTCTTCCATGTTGACCTTGGGAGAGGCGATACTAAAACTAAAGGTAAAGTTAGATTTGGGGATACCGGGTATACATATCGGATTTTGCAGGTTAGTGATTTAGATAAAGATGGGATTCTTGAGTTTTGGACGATTTTTCAACCGGAAGGTTCTTTACCTGCGGAACTAAGAATGTACAAATATAAAAACCATCATTACTTGCCTGTCTTTACTTCTCAGGGGCAATATGATCTGCAATTAATGGATTATGACGGAAAACTAGTGATCCATGAAGTAGATTACGTAGGCGGAAAAAGTAATAGTCCCTTGCTAGAGATGAGAAGCAAAGTCTGGAATCTAAGAGAGAATCAGCTAACGGGAGGGGAGGAACATTATCAGTTTTCTCGCCGTGATTATTTAGCTTTTGCTAGGTCGCGGCAGCGCCCTCGCCTTTTTGGAACGGAGAAAGGAACGGATCGGATCTCTTTATGCTGGGGTAATTCTTTAAATAAACTAGCGGAGATTCCTTCGGGCGAGCGGGCGATCATTCCGTTGTTACCAGGTAATGCCCATTTACTAGAATGGGATTCAAGTCCTGCTTTAGATGATGATATAGATGAGGAATATGTCTTTACTTATTTAATACCTTCCGAAGAAAGCCCGAGTAAGGTTTTGCTCCTAGCGGCCTTGGCAGATTGGGATTTTGAGCGTTGTAGTTACCGCATAACCCCATTGCCATTTAAAGCTTACGGTCGAGGTAGGGATCAGGAGGGATACTTATACCGATCGGTTTATATATTGCCAGGCGAAAACCTTAATCATCTAGCGTTTTTAGGTAATGGAGAGGAGCTTCCCTCTTTAAAACTTTCGATTTTAAATAATAATGGGCTTAATTTCCAAGAGGCAGCAGTCTTTAATGCTAACTGGCATCTGCAACTTATGGAGATTTACGAGAATTGGGCCTTGAGTTATAGAGTAATAACAGCTGATCAAGATAAAGAGACAGGTAGAATCAGGACTAAAATCTGGGAGTCTTTTCCCCAGGGGGTTTACGAAGAATTTGGTTCTTTTTATAAATGTGATGAGGAAAATCTAAATAACAAAAGTTATAAGGAACGATACTATCAGATTGAAGAACCGGTGTGGAGTAAGAATGGTTATAAGTATCTATTGCTTAAGACGATACATAGAAAAATTAATCCTTTTGCAAATCAATTACCAGGTGCGGATTTTCAAGGGCAGACTGAGGATTATATTTATAAATACTTAAATCCTTTTCGGATCCATGACTGGTATCTTAATGATTTGGATCGTGATGGTAAGCAAGAAGCTCTACTTCTGATCAGAACGGATCCGGATTTATGGGATTGGCCGGAATACCGGGTTGGGCTTCTTAGAAAAGAAGATCGTTTTTACTTAGAAAATATTGGACCCCTATTTCTTACACTAGGGGAAGGAGAGCCATCAAGTGGAGTCTATGTGGCAGATGTTAGTGGAGATGGAATAGGGGAGATTATCTTTCTAATCCGAGATTATGATATTAAAGAGAAAAAAAGAAAAACACGGCTTGAACTTTTTTCTAAACATGAGTTAACCTGGGAGAAGATGCATGATATTGATCTAATCTACGATGATCTGCGCTTGTTTGAGATTAATGGAGAAGTTTGGTTATATGGTTTTGCTGGTGGAGGGCAAAATAAAGAAGAAGGATCGGTATACTCATTTATCTGGAAAAATGGACGATTTAATTATCGACAAAAAAAGATAGTTACTAATTTTGCAGATTTTCTTAAAACACTTCCCGGTAAAAAAATTGATTATCTAAGTGAAGAGTGTAGGATATTCCCGAGTAGTAATTAATTTTATTTTGCTTACGGTAGATTAACTCTTTTTTGGGAGGTACTCTCCTTGCCTTACCGTTTAGTTGGACTTGGATTATGGTTTCTCTTTCTGATTTTGGTTCCCCGGAAAGAAAGGAGAGAACTTTATCCTTCATTGGTTTTTACTGCTCTTCTTGGTACAGTGGCTGATCTTTATGGAGTTACCTATAAGCAGTGGGAGTATATTGGCCCGACTACCGGAGGGTTAAGTCTCTGGTCTGATTTAGGGATTGCACCTCCCCAAGGAGGGTTTGCGGTCTATTTACACCGGAGATATCCCCGCTGGTCCTGGGTAAACTGGTTGTTTTGGATTGGTGCTAATGCTTTTGGAGAGTGGCTTTTTGTAAAATGGGGATTAATCCGTTATCATGAATGGAATTCGTGGAAGGCAACTTTCTTTTATTTCCCGTTTATTGCTTTGATTTACCTGCAAGACCAGTGGTGGGGGAGAGTAAAGGAGAGCAGACTGTGAGGGGTGTCTTAGCATCTGAGGAATTATATACTTTAATATAGTAGGCTTTTATTTTGAATCTAGTTTTATAGAAAATTAATTTAGCTTGACCTTTGTTAAAGGCTTTTTGCGTTGTGTCCTTTTTAAAAGGTCCCAACACAATATATAGTGTTGGGCTTGTATTAGGCTATCAATATATTGTGCAGGGA
>DIPO01000043.1:27940-37319 GCA_002427045.1 Firmicutes bacterium UBA5486 | reverse complement strand
AGGCTATCAATATATTGTGCAGGGACAGAAAAAATCAATGACAACGCAAAAAGCCCGTTAAAGGGTGAGAAATGTAAAAAAAGGAACATACATTTCAATAAGAATAGCTAGTAAATGGAGGATAATTGTGAAGGAGATCTGTAGAGAGCAAAATCCCGGGATATCCGGGACTCTTTTTTTAGTAGCTACCCCGATTGGGAATTTGGGTGATTTGACGGAAAGAGCAATCCGGATTTTAAATGAGGTTGATTTGATTGCCGCGGAGGATACTAGACATACGAGGAAACTTCTTACCCATCTTTCAATTCGCAAACCAATAATCAGTTATTATCGGGAGAAGGAAAGGGAACAAGCGGAAAAACTCCTTGCATATTTACATGAAGGGAAAAACATTGCCTTAGTTAGTGATGCTGGAACCCCCGGCCTTTCTGATCCTGGCACTTTGTTGGTGCAAAAAGTGGTAGAAAAGGGTATCTCTGTGGTTCCGGTTCCGGGGCCCTCAGCTTGTGTGCTCGCGCTGATAGCCTCTGGATTATCAACCGAACGTTTTGTCTTTGAAGGTTTTCTTCCTCGTAAAAAAAAGTTAAGAATAAGCCGATTTAAATTATTGGTTACAGAAGAAAGAACAATTATCATATACGAAGCTCCCCACCGGTTATTAGAGACTCTAAAGGAACTCCAAACTTACTTGGGAAAGAATAGGCGTATAGTAGTAGCTAGAGAACTAACAAAGCTTTATGAAGAGTTTTGGCGTGGGACTCTAGAAGAAGCAGTTAAAATATGGGGGGAAAGAGAGATTAAAGGGGAGTTTACATTGGTAATCGAAGGTATAAAGCAAGAACTTTTAGAGTCAAAGGATGAGAAAGAAGATTATTACTACTTTTATCAGGAGATAATAAAGCGGGTTAAAAAAGGAGAGAAACCTTCAGCGTTAATTCGTGAGATCGCAAGGAGAGAAAATATTTCTCGTAGTGGGCTTTACCAGTATTATTTGGGAAAAACAGAAAACGGGAAATAAAAAAAGGGAGACCCGTCTCCCATAAAATTATATAATTAATTTTAGTATAATATAAATATAACAAAACACAAAAAAATATTAAAGAAACTGTTCCTTTTAGGAGACATCTTTCATGGAATCTAAGCAGTCCTGGCAGATGTTTTTATCTTTAAAGATCTGCACATTTTCTGCATTACCACAGAAAATACAAGCGGGTTCATACTTTTTAAGAATAATCTTCTCTCCATCAACATAAATTTCCAAAGCGTCTTTCTCCTCTATTTGGAGGGTACGCCGTAGTTCGATGGGGATTACAACTCTTCCTAACTCATCTACTTTGCGAACAATACCTGTCGATTTCATCATAGTAAAAATTCCCTCCTTTTCGATAAGATTCGACAATCAATTACAAGTTAATTGTACCTGATTTTCCAGAGTAAGTCAATAGTACCATTTATTATTTTCCAAAATTATTACATACTATCTACACCTTGACAAATTAACTTCTAAAGGTTATTAATATACTTGAGGGAATTATATAATTAGAATTACCGTAAGGCTTTATTAGACCATAATCAAGTGCTTAGCTTTTTAAAACGGCTATCAATATATTGTGGCCAAATCTTAAACAATTAAATTATGTAATTCCTAAATAAAAAAAGCGATGATGGGTAGAGTAGAAATTTCGAGCCTTCAGCGAGCTGGGTTTGGTGTGAGCCAGTCGGTTAGGAATTTACGAAGATGGACCCGGAGCGGGCAGCTGAAAGAGATTTAAGTCTCATGTAAGTTGTTTCCGGGTGCGCCCGTTATAGCGTAGGATGGGTATTACATTTCAAATCTTTGCACTTAATACCAGCTTAAATGGAAGTTGCTCAATAAAAGCTAGGTAGTCGCTTTACCTAATTTCGACTTTCGCTTCATTACGAATGCGAAGTAAAGAAATTACCATTTCACAGGTAACCTTCCGGCTGGGTTAGGAGTAGAAAAGGGCTTTTATCGGACACTAGCTGACAAAGACTGTCATTTACGAATGATGAGCAATAACGACGAAATGTAACTTGTCTGCCTAAGTCCCTGTAAATAGGGAGAATTGGGGTGGTACCGCGGGAAATCCTCGCCCCCAGAGCTTAAAGGTCTTTGGGTGGAGGGGTTTTTTTATTACAAAAAATTAAGGAGGAATTAAATTTGGGAAAATTCTATATCACTACTCCGATCTATTATCCTAGCGATAACCTACATATTGGTCATGCTTATACTACGGTGGCAGCGGATGCTTTAGCCCGTTATCACCGGCAACGGGGTGATGATGTTTATTTTCTAACAGGTACTGATGAGCATGGTCAGAAGATTCAAAGGCAAGCAGAGGCTAATAATCAGGAGCCGCAGGAGTTTGTTAATGGAATCGTTAAGAATATTAAGGACCTATGGAAGCTGCTTAATATTACTAATGATGATTTTATCCGTACGACCGAACCTAGGCATGTCAAAAGGGTGCAGAAGATTTTTAATCGTCTGTATGAACAAGGTGATATATATAAAAGTGAGTATGAAGGGTTATACTGTACTCCCTGTGAGGCGTTTTGGCTTGAACGCCAATTAGTAGAGGGTAAATGTCCGGATTGTGGTAGAGAGGTAGAGAAGATCCGGGAGGAGAGTTATTTTTTCCGTTTATCGAAATATGCCGATCGATTGATGGAGCATATTGAGGCTCATCCAGAATTTATCCAACCGGTTTCTAGAAAAAATGAGATGATTAATAATTTTCTCCGTCCCGGTCTGGAAGATCTTTGCGTTTCTAGAACTACTTTTTCCTGGGGGATCCCTGTAACTTTCGATTCAAAACATGTGATTTATGTGTGGCTAGATGCTTTAACTAACTATATAACGGCTTTAGGATATCCAGATAATCTTGAAGCTGGGCTATTTGAGCGTTTTTGGCCAGCGGATCTCCATTTAGTCGGAAAGGAGATTATACGTTTCCATACCATTATTTGGCCAATTATTTTAATGGCTCTAGATTTACCACTACCTAAACAGATCTTTGGCCATGGCTGGTTAGTTTTAGAAGATGGTAAAATCTCTAAATCTAAAGGGAATATAGTTGATCCGGTAGAATTGGTTGAAAAATATGGACTGGATGCGATCAGGTACTATCTTTTGCGTGAGGTTCCATTTGGCTCAGATGGAGTATATTCTGAAGAAGCCTTGATCCTGCGTGTGAATACAGATCTGGCTAATGACTTAGGCAATCTGCTACACAGAACGCTATCAATGGTAGAAAAATTTGCTGACGGGATTGTACCTGTCCCTGGTAATTATGAAGCACTGGAAGAAGAATTGATGAATGAGGCTAGTCTGGCTTTGCAGATGGTAAAGAGTCATATGGAGAAGCTGGAGGTATCGGATGCCTTGGCAGCAATTTTCCGTTTGGTTGGAAAAGCTAATAAATATATTGATGAAGCCGCACCTTGGAGCCTGAATAAACAAGGGAAAAGGGAAAGGTTAGGAACAGTACTATATTCAATGGTAGAAGTATTAAGGATTACCTCGATATTATTGGTTCCCTTCCTGGTGGAAACACCAGAAAAGATTTGGCAGCAATTAGGTTTAAAAGGAGATCCGAGGCGACTCTTGCCCGAGGAAGGCTGCAAGTGGGGCCAGTTTCCAGCCCAGACCAGAGTGGCAAAAGGGGAACCGATCTTTCCGAGAATTGAGAATGAGGAGAAGAAAGTGGAAAAACGTGTAGAAAAAACTAAAGAAGAAGATTCTAAGCAGCAGGAAACAACTACACAAATAAGTATTGATGAGTTTGCTAAAATCGATCTACGAGTAGCTAAAGTAATCTCTGCAGAGAAGATCGAGGGTACGGATAAGCTCTTACGCTTAAAGGTAAGCTTAGGCGGGGAAGAAAGACAGATTGTGGCCGGGATTGCCCAATACTATAAAGCAGAGGAACTAATTGGTAAAGAAGTAGTGATAGTAGCCAATCTTAAACCAGCAAAACTCAGAGGGAATCTCTCACAAGGGATGTTACTGGCGGCTTCCTCTGGTGACAAGCTAGCACTGGTGGTTCCAGAGCACCCGGTTGGTGATGGGGCGGAGATCAGTTGAGACTCTTTGATACTCATTGTCATTTAAATGATGAAGCATATCAAGAGGATTTTACTGAAGTTATGGCCCGGGCTCAGGCTGCGGGGGTAGAAGAACTGTTGGTGGTAGGGTATGATTTAGCATCTTCGGAAGCAGCGATTAAACTAGCAGAGGAGAATCATGGTCTTTATGCAGCGGTTGGTTTTCATCCTCATGAGGCAGCAAAGGTTTCTGATGATGATTTAAGCAGGTTAGAAGAGTTGTTAACCTATAAAAAAGTGGTAGCTTTAGGGGAGATTGGTCTTGATTACTATTATGACAACTCCCCGCGCGAGACCCAAAGACAGCTTTTTGCTCAACAGTTGGCAATTGCGGAAAATATGAATAAACCAGTGATTATTCATGCCAGAGAAGCTCATGCCGATATTTTGCAGGTGTTAAAGGAAGCAGGGAAGAACCGCCGAGGAGTGATGCATTGCTATTCCGGGAGTGTAGAACTTGCCCGGGAATATTTAAACTTAAATATGTATATTGCGATTGGCGGGCCTGTTACCTTTACTAATGCTAAAAAGTTGCCAGAGGTAGTAAAAAAGATTCCTGCCGGACGGCTATTAATTGAGACCGATTCACCTTATCTTACCCCCCACCCCTTACGGGGACGGAGAAATGAACCAGCTTATCTGGTGAGGACAGCGCTTAGAATCAGTGAAATCCTGGAGGTAAATCCAGAGGAAATTGCCGATCTGACTAGAACTAATGCCTATGCTTGTTTTGAAATTTCACCGCGACCTCATATTGGAAACGATGGTTAAAATTTAAACCAACCAAGTATGTAATCCTTTAAATTTCTTAGCTAAGCAAAAATTTAAATTTAAAAGAGGATGAAGAACATGGGGAAGATTTATGCTTATGTGATTGAAAACAATATTTATCTTAATCTTACAAATCGTTGCCCTAACCGATGTGTCTTCTGCATTAGAGAGAATAAGAAAGGTGTAGGTTATGATCTCTGGTTGGATCAGGAACCTACTGCCAACGAAGTGTTGGCAGCCGCAGGTGATGTTACTCCTTACCAGGAAGTGGTTTTCTGTGGGTATGGTGAACCATTACTCCGTTGGGAAGTGGTAGTTGAAGTTGCCCGGGAGCTTAAAAAAAGATATGGAGCCAAAATCCGGATTAATACCAATGGGTTAGCCGAGGCAGTATTAGGAAGTAAGATTCTTCCAGAGCTTGAAGGGTTAGTTGATACGATCTCGATTAGCTTAAATGCAGCAAGTTCCGGAGAATATCATCGCCTTTGCCGCTCGGATTTAGGGCCCGAGGCTTTTGACAAGATGTTGGAATTTACCCGCAATAGTAAGTTATATATTCCCAGGGTCATTCTTTCAGTGGTAAAAATTCCGGGTTTTGATCCGGAGCCAGCAAGAAAAATAGCGGAACAACTAGGAGTAGAGTTCCGTATTCGTCCTTATCAGACTGAATAAAAAGATATTTAAAAGCTTTCATATGAGCGACGAACTTTAGGTGGCAAGTGTTTCCAGAAGGAGAGGTTATCTTCCAAGATGAATACTCTAGAAATAGAGTCTAAAAATGGATGAATATGCCCTATGGCCTCAGGAGGATAAAAATGAAAAGACCTAAAATTGACAGATTAAAAGTTAATATTAGTTCACCACGGTATATTCTTTTAACCTTTTCTGGAGTGGTTCTGTTCTTGCTCATCTTTACTACTTTAGCTTGGAATAAAATAGTATTGTCTGTTGATGGAGCCAGACTGAATCTGACTACCACTGCCAATACTGTAGAGCAGGCCATAAAGAAAGTGGGTCTTATCCTGCAACCCGGAGATGAGGTTTATCCAGGCCTACAAGAGAGGGTTAAAAAGGGGATGGAGATCAAAGTTGTCAGAGGGATTAACTGTGTAATTATGGCTGATGGCCAGGAGACTATTTTACGGACACCTCCGGTACAAGTTAAAGAGGTTTTGGCCAAAGCTAATATTAATTTAAACTCAAATGATAAGACTTCACTCCCGCTAGAGACTATGGTTTGGGACGGGTTACGAATAAAAGTGACAAGGGTAATGGTGGAGAATATTACTTCACAGTATAAGATCAACCCGCCAGTGACTTATATTAATGATGTGAATCTGAATAAGGGAAAACAAAGATTAGTCCGGGAAGGAAAACCAGGGATCTTGGAGCGCGAGTATACAGTAGTATATGAAGATGGAAAGGAAGTAAAAAGAACAAAGGTTGGGGAGAAAGTTCTAAAAGCGGCAGAGAAAAAAGTAATTGCTAAAGGGACCAGACCAGTAGTGAAGACTATTACTGTCTCTCGGGGGAGGATGATCAGGTATACTGAGGTCAAAACAATGGAAGCTACAGCCTATGATCCTGGCCCGGAGTCATGTGGTATCTATGCTGATGGTTATACATATACAGGAAAGAAAGCTACATATGGGGTAGTAGCGGTTGATCCTAAGGTGATTCCTTTAGGGACAAAACTTTATATAGAAGGTTATGGTTTTGCTTCAGCTGAGGATATTGGTTCGGCGATCAAGAACAACCGGATAGATTTGTGTTATGATACCCAACGGGAGGCCATTCTTTTTGGCCGGAAAAAGGTAAAAGTTTATATTTTGGCTCCGTAAAGATTAATAAGTCACGAATAGTCTGAATCCGTGACAACTTTAGTCCCCCAGGGTAAATCGTGAAAGCTTGCGGTAGCGTTTACCCTGGCTTAAATTAATAAGTCACGAATTCAGATTTATATTCAAATATTGTGGCTAAATCTTAAATAAACAAATGAATGATAGAGGAATAAATAACCTTTCGTCGAAAGAATGATTTGCTGAGGAAAGAGGGGATTTGGAAGGAGCGGTTTTATAATGAATCTAGACAGGGTGTTAGTGGCAGAGAGTGATCCACACCTCGCAGAGATAATGATTATTCGTCTCTCTAATGCCGGATACCAATTGGCATCCTGTAATCGGGGAGATGAAGTCCTTACTAAAGCCCTAGGAGTTAAACCTGGGGTAGTGCTTATCGATCAGTACCTTCCACTTAAAGAGGGTTTTGAGGTTTGTTATGAATTAAAATTGCATGAAGAGACGAGAGAGATGGGTATTATACTTCTGACCGAAGAAGAAGTAAATTTAGCAGACCTGTTTAACCTGGGAGTGAAGGTGGATGCACAGTTAGTAAAACCTTTTAACCCGAAGGAAGTTCTAGTTAAGGTTAATGAGTTAATGGCCGAACGGAGGGCAATGACTTATAATTCTTTTACCGGGTTTCATGGTTGGGAAGCACTTAAAAAGAGGATCACACAGAGAATAGCTGGCGGTGGAGATTGTGATCTTCTATTTATTGATATAAATAATTTTCGTATTTATAATCAGTGCTACGGTTTTAATGCCGGTGATGAGGCACTCAGATTGCTTAGCCGTCTTCTGTTAGAGGTTACGGATGAATTGAATACTCCTGATATTTTTATTGCTCATCTTCATGGAGATGATTTTGCTTTAATGCTTCCGGTAGAAACCGGAGCCCAAGTTGGCCAAGAATTGATTGAACGGTTTGACAGGGAAATTTCTCAACTTTATCTTGATGATGATCGGGAGCGGGGAGGTTTACTGGTAGAAAAGCCAGATGGTAGGCTTGAACAATGGCCATTAATGGGTTTATCAATTGCTCTAGTCAGCCATGTACAAGAAAAATATGGACACCCTCTTGAGACTAAAGTTGTTGGGGAAGAATTAATTCGTCGTAGTAAGTTACGTCCAGGAAGTAATCTGCTGAGTAATTAGGTTAGGTGGTATAAAGATTACAAAAGAAAATATTAATTTGAATTTAACGTCACCACGGATCGTCCACCAGTTGTTGACTAAATATAATTTGGCGGCTAAAAAACAACTAGGTCAGAATTTTCTGGTTGATGCTAATATTCTTCGTAAAATAGTATCAGCTGCCAATCTGTCTTCTTCTGACTTGGTTCTGGAGGTTGGAACTGGTATTGGGGCTTTGACTACAGCCCTCTCGGAGCAAGCAGGTTATGTCTTGACAGTTGAGGCTGATTCTTCTTTGGCTCCACTTCTTAAGCAAGTACTGGCTGGGCGGGATAATGTCCGGGTAATATTTAGTGATATCCTCCAGCTTAATCCAGCTGATTTGTTTAAAGAAAACTCAATCAAGCCTAAGGTAGTAGCCAATCTTCCGTATTATATAACGACTCCAATCTTATTCCATCTCCTTGAATCTGATGTAAATTGGGATGTATTGGTTTTTTTAGTACAAAAAGAGGTAGCCGAACGGATTATCTCGCCTCCGGGAAATAAGGTATATGGTGCTCTTTCGGTAATGATTCAACACTATTGTGAGGCAGAAATTGTGGGGGTTGTCCCTCCGACGGTCTTTTTACCTAAACCAAAGGTGAATTCAGCGATTATAAGATTAATTCCAAAAGAAAAGGAGTTCTCCCCGGAAATAGAGAAAACCTTTTCTTTATTGGTAAGAACCGTTTTTACTTACCGGCGGAAGAATCTCTATAATTCTTTACGGGGTATCTTTACTGAGCTTGGAGGGGAAAATAAGGTGATGGAAGCCTTAAAAACTTTAAATATAAAACCTTCACAAAGGGGAGAGACGCTTTCGCCGGAAGAGTTTTATGCGATTGCAGCTTATTGTTCTGAGTTTTAAAGGGAAACATAAAGAGCAAGATCCCGCATTACTATCTGTTTTTTACTGAAGAGGGGATGAAGATGTTTTTTATCAGTCCAACCAAGGGTCGGCTTAGCTTTAAACAGGTTTTCCGTGATATTATTTCTTTTGTCAATGAGTATCCAGAGGATAATTATAAATTGATTGTAGGAACGGATTCTCAATTACGGAATGATGTTTGTTATGTTACGGCTGTGGTTATTCTTCGGGAAGGTAAAGGGGGACGTTTTTATTATATTAAAGAACGGGAAAAGGGGAAGATCTCTTTAAAACAACGGATCTTTTTGGAGACAGCCAGGAGTCTAGAGGTTGCTTCTCTTCTAGCTAGTGAGTTTACCACCATTGGGGTGACTGATCTAAATATTGAGATCCACTTGGATGTAGGAGAAAAAGGGAAAACCAAAGATATAATCAGAGAAGTAGTGGGTATGGTTACTGGGAGCGGGTTTGGGGCACGGATTAAGCCAGATTCCTATGGTGCGACCAAAGTAGCGGATAAATTTACAAAGTAGTCGCTCACGCTGGCTACCGCCCGCACACATGAAATGATGAAAATATAAGCCAGGTGAGTCGA
>DIPO01000043.1:27536-27731 GCA_002427045.1 Firmicutes bacterium UBA5486 | reverse complement strand
GCTGGCTACCGCCCGCACACATGAAAGAATGAAAATTTGAGTTATAATCTCCGCCTGGTCAGAAGTTATTTCTTGGTTCACGTGAATTTCTTCAGGCATTCTACGGTTCAGCTTCGGCTGAAATCGGGCACCCGCTTTATAGTCCATCCTGAACTGAAAGCGGCTCGCGACATCCTGTCGCTCGACCCAATTTCA
>DIPO01000043.1:8828-27408 GCA_002427045.1 Firmicutes bacterium UBA5486 | reverse complement strand
CCTCCGCTTCACCAAGAATGCTAATGAAGAAATCCAATATCACTTGCGAAACAACATTCTGACCAGGCTGGGAATAGAATAATGAGAGTATTTTCTAGGTAGTCGCTAACGCTGGCAAGCTGGGGCGAGTTGACACTTAACTTTAACTTTGCTATACTCAAAACGAACAAATGTTTGGAGGGGGCGGGGAAAAATGTCTGTTACTGAAAAACAGAAAGCTTTGGAGGTGGCAATCCTCCAGATTGAAAAGCAATTTGGAAAAGGATCCATCATGAAACTAGGTGAAGCAGGCACTAAGATGAATATAGAAGTTATTCCTACTGGGGCGATCACACTTGACTTGGCATTGGGTGTGGGTGGAATCCCGCGCGGACGTGTGATTGAGATTTATGGTCCCGAGTCTTCGGGAAAAACAACTGTGGCATTGCATATGGCTGCTGAAGCGCAAAGATTGGGAGGGATAGCAGCGTTTATTGACGCAGAGCATGCTTTAGATCCACTTTATGCGCGAAAATTAGGGGTTGATATTGATAATCTTCTCATTTCTCAACCTGATACAGGTGAACAAGCTTTAGAGATTGCAGAGGCTCTAGTACGGAGCGGTGCTGTCGATATAGTTATTGTCGATTCGGTGGCTGCTTTGACTCCACGGGCTGAGATTGAGGGTGAGATGGGGGATTCCCATGTTGGATTGCAAGCCAGATTAATGTCGCAGGCACTGCGGAAATTAACCGGTGCGATTAGCAAATCTAAGACCGTGGCGATTTTTATTAACCAAATCCGGGAAAAAGTAGGGATTATGTTTGGTAATCCGGAGGTTACTCCTGGAGGCCGGGCGCTAAAGTTTTATTCTACAGTCCGTCTAGAGGTAAGGAAGATCGAAACCCTAAAGCGGGGAAATGAGATGATTGGAAGCAGAACCAGAGTTAAGGTTGTAAAAAATAAAGTTGCTCCACCTTTTAGAGATGCAGAATTTGATATTATTTATGGAGAGGGAATTTCCAAAGTGGGTTGCCTGCTGGATGTGGCAGCAGACAAGGATATTGTTAGTAAGAGCGGGGCCTGGTATTCTTATCAAGATACCCGGTTGGGACAGGGCCGTGATAATGCTATTGAGTTCTTAAAAAATAATACTGAGATGCTTGAGGAGATTGAAGATCTTCTTTACAAGAAACTAGAGATTGCCCGGCCGAAAAAGCTTAAAGATGAAGAAAAAGGGACTAAGGAGCCAAAGACAGCAAAGAAATGAAACGTTCTGTTTCTGCCCTGGAATATTCTCTTACCCTTTTGGGAAGGCGTGATTATTGCTGTCAGGATTTAGGACTCAAGTTGAAAAAACGAGGGTACAAAAAGGAAGAGGTTTTAGAGGCAATTGACCGGCTTTGCCAGTGGGGTTATCTTAATGATGAGGCGTATGCTGCTACCCAAATTGACAGGTTTCTACAGGCTGGGAGAAGCAGGGCATACATTCGTAAGCGATTACTTTCGTCCGGTGTTGAACTAGAAATTATTGAGAGTGGTCTAGAAAAAGGATATTCTCCGGAAAAAGAGAAGGAGATAATTAAGAAACTGTGGGAAAAAATGCTTGAGCGAGCAAATAAAGTTCCGCCTGGGGAAAAAGAAATCTACAAATGGGCCAGGCGATTATATGCTGCGGGTTTTCCTCCGGAAGAAATAAAGACTTATCTTATAAGATAGGGAGTCTTGACAGGTATTTTCAAAAAAGATACAATTAAATTTGGAGGAGAACAACAAAAAAGCCGAGTTCTTACTCGGCTTTATTTGCTATTAAGTATTCTATAAAAGGAGGTGTTGAGGATCGAGTCGTGGATAAATATAATCTTTATTTTACTGGGCTTTGCAGGTGGTTTAGTCTTTCAGAAGATTAAGGCGATCATGAGCCTGCGCTCTGCTGAAGATACCGCTAAAATGCTGTTACAAGAAGCTGAAAGAGAAGCGGAATCTACTAAGCGGGAAGCGATTCTGGAAGCAAAAGAAGAAGCCCTTCGAATCAAAAATGACTTAGAAAAAGAGATTAGAGATAGAAGAAACGATATTCAACGTCTAGAGAAACGTGTTCTCCAGAAAGAAGAGAATATCGATAGAAAAACGGAAATTTTAGAGAGGAAAGAAGAGAATCTTAATAAAAAAGAGACGGATTTAGAACGACAGAGATTGCAACTAGGGGAGTTACAACAGCAAAGACGGGAAGAACTAGAGAAAATATCAGGTCTTACCGTGGATCAGGCAAAAGATATACTCTTTGACGAACTGGAAAAAGAATTGTCTCAGGAAATGGCGGTCAGGGTAAGAGATTATGAGGTAAAAATAAAAGATGAGGCTGATAAGAAAGCCAGAGATATTATTTCTACGTCAATACAACGTTATGCCGCTGACCATGTTGCAGAAACTACGGTTTCTGTAGTAGCCCTACCGAATGATGAAATGAAGGGAAGAATTATCGGACGGGAAGGGAGAAATATTAGAGCACTTGAAACTTTGACCGGTATAGATCTGATAATTGATGATACTCCAGAAGCTGTTATTTTATCAGGTTTTGACCCTGTACGCCGTGAAGTGGCAAGACTAGCTCTGGAACGATTGATTGCGGATGGACGGATTCATCCTGCCCGTATTGAAGAGATGGTAGAAAAGGCCCGAAAAGAAGTGGAAACGGTAATTAAAGAAGAGGGCGAACAGACTGCCATTGAAGTGGGTATACCTGGATTGCACCCGGAACTAATTCGACTTTTAGGTAGATTAAGATACCGTACAAGTTACGGTCAGAATGTATTAAAACACTCCATTGAAGTAGCACATTTAGCTGGGTTAATTGCGGCCGAGTTAGGAGCCGATGTCAATATAGCCAAGCGGGCAGGACTCCTCCATGACATTGGAAAAGCTATTGATCATGAAGTGGAAGGGTCTCACGTTACGATTGGGGCGGATATTGCTAAGAAATACCGTGAATCAGCAGCGATTATTCATGCGATTGCTGCCCATCATGGTGATATAGAACCAAATACTGTAGAGGCAGCTTTGGTTCAAGCGGCAGATGCGATTTCTGCTGCCAGGCCGGGAGCCAGACGGGAAACGTTGGAAAGCTATATCAAACGTCTGGAGAAACTCGAGAAGATTGCAGATTCGTTTGATGGGGTTGAAAAAGCGTATGCTATCCAAGCAGGGCGTGAGATTAGAATTATGGTAAAACCAGAAAAAGTTAATGATTCTGCAGCCGCTTATATTTCTCGAGAGATTGCCAAAAAAATAGAGAGTGAATTAGATTATCCGGGCCAGATTAAGGTAATGGTGATCCGGGAGATTAGAGCTGTGGAGTATGCTAAATGATTACAATAAGCCACTGACAGCAGTGGCTTATTCCTTATTATAAATGAAAAAGAAGCAAAGAGTTTTGTTGGGGGGAGTAAAAATGAAAGGTGTTTATTGGAAAGAAAGTGACTCCTTTAACAACTCCATGAGTTTAATAGTCTCCTTGCTTATTTGTTATCCTGAAATTGCCACTTTAAAATTAAATCCGGTAGAGAATGTCTTTATTTTTAGTTTTATTTTTAAACGTAACTTTTCGGCGAAAGAGGAAGAATTATTCCGGGAAGAGTTAGCAATTAGTCTACTTACTTTAATTGAATTAATCCAGCATCAGCCTAAGATTATTGAGATTTACTTTAAAAGGCAGAAGGATTTGAGTTTTCTGGAGATCAAAAGAGATATTTCCTCCCTTTCTCAAGAAGAGATTTCTCTAATGGTGAAGGTTATAAATAATAAGTATGAAGAGGAAATTATTAAAGATCAGGATGATAATCTTAATGAAGAAGAACTAGTGTTTCAGGAAGAAATAATTAATCATATGTTGGAAGAAATAAAAGATTCCCAACAAGAGAAAGAATTAATTGGTATTAGAGAAGAAGGAAGAGTAATGATTTTTAATCATTCTGACCCCCCCTGTGAATAGGGGGGGTTAATCAAAAGGGGGAGCATTTTGTTATTGAAAATTGTTTTTCTTGGAGATATTGTAGGTAAACCAGGAAGAAAAGCAGTAAAAGAGTTTCTTCCGGAGATTATTTCCGAGTATGACCCGGATTTAATTGTAGCAAATGGAGAGAATGCTGCTGGGGGTTTTGGCCTTACGCTCAAGGTAGCAGAGGAATTAATTAGTTATGGGGTAGATGTGATTACCCTCGGGAATCATACATGGAAAAATAGAGAGATAAATAAAGTATTTCAGAATTTTACGCAGGTGCTTAGGCCTGCTAATTATCCTCCGGGAACGCCCGGCGAAGGCTATGGGCTTTTTACTGCGAAAAATGGGTATAAAGTGGGGATCGTTAATTTGCTAGGCCAGGTCTATTTAGATCCACCGCTGGATTGCCCTTTCAAGGTAGGGGAAGAGATCGTAAAATTCTTAAAAACTAAAACTCCTTATATATTATTAGATTTTCATGCTGAAGCTACTTCGGAAAAAGTAGCACTAGGGAATTACTTAGATGGGATGGCTTCTGCAGTATTGGGGACTCATACACATATTACTACTGCGGATCAGAAAATTCTCCCCCAAGGAACCGGTTATATTACCGATGCTGGTATGTGCGGGCCCGTAGACTCAGTCTTAGGGGTTAAAAAAGAATTAGCAATAAAAAAATTTATTACAAAGAGGCCTGTTAGATTTGAGGTTGCATCTGGTATCACTGAAGTCAATGGAGTATATATGGAATGGGATCAGGAAGGAAAAACAGATTACATTAACAGAATTAATTACCAAAAAAAATAAATATTTAGCCAAAAAAAAAGGAATTTTATGGTGAGTATAATATATATATAGATATAGTTAACAAAGTTGACATATTTCAAGGAGGGGTATTAAGCAATGGAAGTATTAAAGGTTTCGGCAAAATCTAATCCAAATTCGGTGGCTGGGGCATTAGCCGGGGTATTAAGAGAGAAAGGAGCGGCAGAAATACAAGCAATTGGGGCTGGAGCATTAAATCAAGCAGTAAAAGCGGTAGCAATAGCTAGAGGTTTTGTTGCCCCTAGTGGGATTGATTTAATCTGTATTCCAGCATTTACTGATATCATCATAGATGGGCAGGAAAGAACAGCAATTAAACTGATTATTGAACCACGGTAATGGTTGATCCTAAGCTAGGGAAGTGCATGGTTCAGAGTAATTTAAAATTTGACCACAATCTAATTGCTAGGCCATTTAAAAAGTTAAGCACTTTTATTGTGGTCAAATAAAGACAAAAGTGAAATATGCAATTGCCTCAAGCACTAGAGTAAATTTTATTGAGATAATGTAATATTTTAAAAGTATGGACCTATATAATTTTATAGGTTCTTTTTTGTTTTAAAAACTACAGAAAGGAAAGTAAGATGATCAAGACTAGTAAAGGAAGAATCTATTACCCGATAATTGACGGGCATGCCGATACATTAGTACGGATTGCTGAAGAAGCTGGGAGTCTAGGCAGGTATACGGAGACACATCATCTAGATCTACCAAGAATGCTGGATGCAGGAGTGGATTTGCAGGTAATGGCTATTTGTGCAGCTACCAGAGAAAGCCCTTACTCCTGGGCTAAAAGTATTATTTCTAACTGGCAAATAGAATACGAAGAATTAAAAGAAGAGATAATTTGGATTAGATCAAGTAGTGATTTTGTAAAGTGGGAAAAAGGAGGGAAAATTGGTATTATACTGGCAATGGAAGGGCTTGAACCTTTAGAGGGAGAATTATCTATGCTTAATGAATTTTTTGAACTGGGGATTCGAATGATTTCCCTTACTTGGAACTGGGAAAATCAGTTTGCTTCAGGAGTTTTAGCCCAAAACGACTTGGGCTTAACTGCTTTAGGGAAACAGGCAGTAAAAATAGCTGAAGATTTAGGAATAATATTGGATTTATCCCATCTTGGGAAAGAGAGTTTTATCGATTTAATAAATATTGTACGGGAACCGGTTTGTGTTTCCCATGCCAATGTGTTTGAAGTTTTGCCGCATATCAGGAACTTGGATGAAGAACAGATTAAAATGATAGCTTCGACAGGAGGGACGGTTGGTTTAACATTTTACCCCCCTTTTATCGGTAGTAATAGGGTTAAATGTAGAGATCTCATACCCCATCTGGAAGAGGTAATTAAGGTAGCTGGTGAAGGTTGTCCGGCTTTGGGAAGTGATTTTGATGGAATTGAAAAAACCCCTGAAGATTTAAAAGATGTAACCGGACTACCTTATTTTTTAGGCTTACTTGAAGATTACGGATTTAATGAAAGGATTATTAGTAAATTTGCTGGTGGTAATCTTTATCGTTTTTTCAAAAAGAAATTTTCTATTAGGATCTGAAAAAGGTGTAATTGTATAACATAACCCGCTCTACCTGTATTTACTTAGAGGGTTACTTGCTACGCAATAGAATTTTAAGGCTAATACAGGCTTTAGTTGTAGCAATAATAGAAGAAAAAGCTCTAAATTAGTCGCAGAAGGGGTTGTAGCTAATGTTTGAAAAAGCCTACTTTGTTAAGATTCGTCCTTTTATCAAGGAGGATCTAAAAAGAATGGTTATTTGGAACAAAGATCCTGAACTTGAATACTTTGTAGACCGGGGCTTGCCGGCGACTGTTGAAGAATGTGAAGACTGGTATGAACAAATGGTGAAAAACAGGGAGTATCGTTTGTTTGCTTTAGAGGATGAAAAGGGGAAATTGATCGGAGATTTGGAGCTTGATCATATATGCTGGAGGAGAAAAGAAGCGGAGTTACGAATTAGAATAGGGGAGAAAGAATATTGGAATCGAGGATATGGTAGTTTAGCACTTCAACAAATTCTTAGATATGTTTTTAAAGAACTCCACTTGAACCTGGTGTATCTTCGTGTTTATACTTTTAATTTTCGGGCAATCCGATGTTATGAAAAGAATGGCTTTAAAAAACAGGCTACCCTAAAACGTATAAAAGATCAGGAGTGGAAAGATATTTATCTAATGACAATTAAGAAACAACCATCTTGATTCTGAAAAGCCCTCTTAACATAAAATTATTACCATATTCGGGAAGGAAATAGAAAATATATGTAGAAATAGAAGGACGGAAAGGGGGGCTCTTTATTGTCAAGCGAAATAATTAGGGTGGTCTTAGCTGATAATAATCTGGAATTATGCCATGTGTTATCTGAACATATCAAAATTCAAGAGGATATGGAACTGATAGCAATAGCATACGATGGCTTACAAGCTCTTGAGGCGGTCAAAGAGTATAAACCGGATGTTTTAATTCTAGATATTACTATGCCGTATCTCGATGGGATCGGGGTTATGGAACGCTTAACAGAACTTACTGATGCTCCCGCGGTAATTGTATTAACAGCTTTTGAACAAGAAACAATGGTTCAACGTTTAATTTCTATGGGGGCAGCCTATTATATGGTTAAACCATTTGACACTTTAATATTAATGGAACGGATTCGCCAATTTGGAAAGAAGCATGGGGATTATACTAAGGAGAGTAGTCTTAAATATAATTTGCCTTCGGTATCTGCTAAAGGGTTTCCACGGCAACGGTTAGAGATTGAGGTAACCAAGCTATTCCATGAGATGGGAGTTCCAGCGCATTTTCGGGGATATGGTTACTTACGAGATGCAATCATCATGACAGTGCAGGAAGGAGATATATTAGGTAATATTACAAAAAATTTATACCCTCGAATTGCGGAAAAATATAATTCAACTTCTAGTGGGGTAGAATCAGCGATTAGACATACGATCGAAACAGGATGGGAAAGAGGGAATCCCGAGTCTTTTAAGAAGATGTTTGGAACTGATACTTATCAAGGGTCGAGAGCAAGGTTTCCCACGGCCGCTTCCTTTATTGCTAAAGTGGCGGACCGGATTCGTCTTCAGTTACAGCTCCCCGGGTAAATAGTTTTATACTTATTGACTTTTTATATTAAAGCTTTTTGCGTTGTCCTTTTTAAAAGGCCCCAACACAATATATAGTGGAGGGCTTGTATTAGGCTATCAATATATTGTGCAGGGACAGAAAAAATCAATGATAACGCAAAAAGCCCATATTAAGGCCCAAACAGGTAAAGGGAATTGCGTAATAATAACTAAGGCTTTATTTAATTATTTATGCTGTTTTTCAAACAATTATGCAATTCCTAAAGATTGAAAACTTATCGCCTGTGAGGGCTATTTTTAATGATTTTATTTAAATTTGGGAAATATAAAAGGAAAAGACTTTCTTAGGGTTGAAAACCTTCTAAATTAGGAAGTATAAAAAGTGGGCCGAATGTATTATTTAAATACAAATTAAAAAGCTTAATTTTAATTCATAGGAACCAACTGGATAAAGGAGATAATAAGATTGGAGATAATTGGGGCGACATTAGAAGAACTTGAAGAATTTATCATCAGTTTTGGCCAGCCGCGTTATCGGGCTCAACAGATCATGGAGTGGCTTTATCAGAAAGGTGTTACTGATTTTAAGGAAATGACCAATCTACCTGAAAATTTCAGAAAAGAGTTAAGGAGGGCGGGTTTATCCTCTTCTGTTTTATCAATAGAAGGTGCAAGAGAGGCGAAGGATGGAACAAAAAAATATCTTTTTCGTTTACAAGATGGAATGAATATAGAAGCGGTTTATATTCCTGAAGAAAAAAGGAAGACTGTTTGCTTTTCTACTCAGGTAGGTTGTGCGATTGGCTGTGCATTTTGTGCAACTGGGCAAAAAGGTTTTCACCGTAACTTAACTGCCGGCGAGATTGTAGATCAAGTAAGGAGGATTGGTTCTGATCGCAAAACTAGGATTTCCAACGCAGTTGCGATGGGACAGGGTGAGCCCTTGGCTAATTATGATGAAACTTTGAGAGCAATCAAACTATTGAATGCCGATTATGGGTTGGGAATCGCTGCCAGGCACCTTACAATCTCAACCAGTGGGGTAGTCCCCGCAATCTATCGTTTGGCAGAAGAAGAGCTTCAAATTAATCTGGCACTTTCTCTTCATGCTGCTCAAGATGGATTAAGATCAGAACTAATTCCGCTCAATAGAACTTACCCCCTTGCTACTTTGATGAAATCCTGTAAAAGTTATACCCAAAAGACTAACCGCCGGATAACACTGGAATATATTATGATTAAAGGAGTTAATGATGGGCAGGAAGATTTAAAATCTTTATCTGATTTAGCAGGAGGATGGCTTTGCCATGTTAATCTAATTCCTTACAACCCTGTACCGGATCTTCCTTACCAGGCTTCTGGAGATCAAACTCTTCAACATTTTCTAAATACTCTACGCAGTAAAGGAGTGGCAGCTAGTATTCGGCAAGAACGGGGTGCAGAAGTGAAGGCTGCTTGTGGACAACTAAGTTCTCAATTCTCGTCGCTCGCATGAAAAAGTTAGCCTTCGGAGGATTTTTAGTTTGCTAGTTTAATTAATTTAGTGACGAATGTCTATTAAATACCAATAGAAAAGTTCACTTAAATTTAATAGGAGATGTGTTATAATGAACCTAAGTAATCAGCAATCATTTAGCAGAAAAGGTGAGGCGGAGCAGGGGAATTTACTTGAAGATACTAAAGTTTTCAAGAGAATTAAAGGAAAACGTGCTAACAATCTTCAACTAGCTTTAGTCGTGATTTCTGGCCCTGACCAAGGAAGGGAATTTCTACTGGCTCCGGTTGCGATTAAAATTGGACGACTGGCTGAAAATTATATAAAATTAAATGATCCTAAAGCATCAAGAGAACATGCTATTTTAGAATATTCCTCCCACAAGAAAACCTTTTTATTAAAGGATTTGGGGAGTACTAATGGAACTTATTGCAATAAGCGGCGAATTGAAAGTACCTTTGTTTTCCCTGGAGATGAGATTGGAATAGGCGAATCAGTACTGAAAGTAATCTCTCTCCAAAGAGAGTCTGCAGAGATTAACAGTAAAAAGTTAAAACCACGAGAGAAGTAGCGAGGTGGGGGATTATGAAGGTGGGAATGGTAACCCATGTAGGAAAAGTTAGAGAAACTAATGAAGATAGCATGGGACGTAAAGGGACTCTTTTGGTTTTGGCCGATGGAATGGGTGGTTGTAATGCTGGCGAAGTTGCCAGTGCTTTAGTAGTAGAAAGGGTTTTAGCGATTGAAGCTAAGGGCCCGGAATTTATGGAAGTCTTACCTTTATCCTTAAATAATGCTAACCGTGCTCTTTTGGATTATGCTAGTTTGCATCAGGAATGCTCTGGAATGGGAACAACGGTTGCGATTGTTAAAGTGGAAATAGATCGTATTTACGTGGCTCATGTTGGGGATAGTCGGGTATATCAGTGGCATGAAGGGATTTTGACACAATTAACTACTGATCATTCATTAGTGGAAGAATTGGTTCGTCGAGGCGGAATCACCAAGGAACAGGCAAAAGATCATCCACAAAAGAACGTGTTAACTAGAGCTTTAGGGACTCCCGGGAATATAGAAGTAGAGTGTACAGAACATCGAATCAATAAAGGAGACCTGATCCTACTTTGTACGGATGGATTAACTTCAATGTTAGATAATGACGAGATTGCTTCAATTCTCGCTTTAGGTTTATCTCCACAGGAGAGTGCGGAAGCTTTAGTCCAGGCTGCAAATGAAAAAGGTGGGATCGATAATATTTCTGTAATTATTGCTCAAGTATGATTGAATTGTCCTTATGGGGAGGATTTTTCAGATTTTTGGCGAAAAACCTTTTTTAAAATGGCCTATTTATTTTTTTATGATTATTTTGGGTTAGTGGCCCGTAGAGGTGAATTTTGTGATAGGACGTCTTCTGGGCAATCGATATAGAATACTTGAATTAATTGGCGAAGGTGGAATGGCTCTAGTCTATAAGGCTGAGTGTATTCTTCTCCAACGAATAGTGGCAATTAAAATTCTGCGTCCGCAGTATTCATCAGATAAGGAATTTGTCGAAAGATTTCGCAGAGAAGCACAGTCAGCAGCTAGTCTTTCCCATTCTAATGTAGTTAACATCTTTGATGTTGGCCGGGAGGGAGATACCCATTATATTGTGATGGAGTATATATCCGGTACCAATTTAAAAGAACTAATTAGAAAAGAGGCTCCTTTTTCTTTAAGCCGGGCTCTGCGAATTACACTTCAAATAAGTGAAGCACTTCGTCACGCCCATGAACATAATATTGTTCACCGTGATATTAAACCTCATAATATCCTTATTACTTCTGAGGGGATTGTTAAGGTAACGGATTTTGGGATTGCGCGGGCAGTTTCCTCCAGTGGATTTACCCAAACCGGAGTGGTAATGGGTTCAGTACAGTATATTTCTCCGGAACAGGCAAGGGGTTTATCGGTAGGGCCCCAATCGGATCTCTACTCCTTGGGCTGTATTTTATACGAGATGCTTACCGGAGAAGTTATATTTCAGGGCGAAAGTCCGATTGCTATTGCCTTAAAACACATTCAAGAAGAGCCGCCCTTGCTTAATGAAATTTGTGAAAGCCAACCTCAACCAGTAGTTAATTTAGTAAAAAGGATTTTAGCCAAGGATTTGGAAGAAAGATATCCTTCGGCTTTAGCATTAAGTAAAGATATCCAGGGGATTCTAGGACTGGAGACTGATGGGCATACTGTTGAGGATTACCCGACTCAGGTTTTGAGTTTAGCTAATGGTTTAGAAGAAAAAAAGAAAGAAAAACCAGCCAAAATAACAAATAATCGATTTGCGAACGTTGCTATATTATTTGCTTCAATCATACTAGCCTTTATTTTAGCTGGTGTTGGTTATTTATATCTAATCCCTCCGAAACCGGAAGTTTCTGTTCCTGATTTTGTAGGTTTTGAGGTGAAAGAGGCGGAAAAACTGGCGGCGGAAAACGGATTAAAGTTAAATGTTAAAAAACATGAACCTGACGAAAATGTTCAACCTGGAGGAGTTCTTTCGCAGGTACCTAAACCAGGTATGATTGTGCGTAAAGGTCGGGTAGTTGATATTGTTTTAAGCTTAGGGATTGAGACTGTTATTGTACCGGATTTAGCCGGGAAGACACTAATTGAGGCCGAAATATTACTAGACCAGGCTGGTTTAGAAAAAGGCGATGTTTATTCGGAAAGTAATAAAAATGTCCCCAAGGATTATATTATTCGGCAAAAACCTACACCTAATACAAAAATACAAAAGGGTGCCAAGGTTGATATCTATCGTAGCCTGGGTCCGGAATACGTAGAGGTTCCGAATTTTATTGGTTCGTCTTTGATGAAAGTACAATCAGAATTAGCTAGTTTAGGTTTGGTCTTTGATAATTCTTTAATCTATAAATCCAGTCCTTATGCAAAAGGAAATATTTTAGACCAAAAGCCGTTACCCGGAGAGGTGGTGCCTTTAAATACAGAGATGAGTTTTGTGATTAGTTCCGGGCCGGCTGGTATGAACTCAGATTTTACTGGTAATGCTGAGAATGATTTAGATTATTAAAGCAGAAGAATAATACTTTTTCGGTAATAGTTACTGGAAAAGAGTAATTAAACAGCAAATTGGGAGGGGATTGATTGCCTGTAGGTCGGGTCATTAGAATGGTTGGTGGCTTTTGTTATATAAAGAATGAGCAAGGAGATACTATTATAGCTATCCCCCGTGGCAAGCTGAGACTTTCAGAGGATATTACTGTTGGCGACCTTGTTGACTACACTTTAATTAATTCTGAACAAGGTGTAATTGAAGGAGTCCATCCGCGAAGCAGCATCTTAAAAAGGCCATTTGTTTCTAATGTTACTCGCGTGGCAATTGTTTTTGCACACAAAAACCCGGATTTTAACTATTTCTTATTAGATCGTTTTTTAGTAATGGTAGAGGCGTATAATCTGAAGCCTTTAATCTTGTTTAATAAATCCGATCTGATTGATAAGGAAACCGCGGAGAAAAATGTGGAACCATATCGGAGAATTGGTTACCAGGTTATTTGTACAAGTACAAAAAGCGGAGAAGGTAAAGATGAACTTTTAGAGGAAATTTCATCTGATGCAACGGTTTTAGCAGGCCCTTCCGGAGTAGGAAAATCAGCCCTAGTTAATATGCTTGCTCCTGGTTATAATCTTGAGACTGGCGCAGTGAGTAAAAAAACTAGACGTGGCCGTCAGACTACCCGAGAAGTAAGATTACTTTCTTTAACAGGAAGAAACGGGTTCATTTTTGATACTCCCGGCTTTACTCAATTAGATCTAGATTTTATTTCCAGGCGGGAGTTAGCGGATTGTTTTATTGAGTTTTCAAAACATGAAGAAGAATGCCGTTTTATGGGTTGTCTCCACCAGCAAGAACCGGGATGTCAAGTAAAAACAGCCGTGGAAACCGGAGAGATTGAGCAGTGGCGTTATGAAAATTTTATATTATTTCTTGAAGAATTAAAAGCCTTAGAAAACCGTAAATATCTTAGGAACAGACGCTGTCGAGAAAAAAGGAGATGATAGAATGTCTGGTACAATTCAAATAGCACCTTCGATTCTTAATGCAGATTTTTCTAATCTCCGGTCAGAATTAGAAAAGGTAGAATCTGCCGATTGGCTTCATCTTGATATAATGGATGGGCATTTTGTTCCCAATTTATCATTTGGCCCGGATATAGTTAAAAGGTTACGGCCACATTCTGCTTTGCCCTTTGAAGCTCATCTGATGGTGGACAACCCGGATTTTTTTATTTCCCCGTTTAAACAAGCCGGTGCTTCCAGAGTGATTGTCCATGCTGAGACTAGTGTACACCTTCACCGTTTAATACAGAAAATTAAAGCCGAGGGGATGGAAGCAGGAGTGGCTTTAAATCCGGCAACTCCATTGGAAGTTCTTGAACTGGTTTTGCCTGAATTAAGTATTGTTCTATTAATGACTGTAAACCCTGGTTTTGGTGGACAAACCTTGATTAAAGGTGTATTAAACAAGATAAAAAAACTCCGTGAGATTGTGCAGAAGAACAAATTTAAGTGTCAGATCGGAGTCGATGGTGGAATTAACGGGGAGACTGCTTCGGAAGTTATTTCTGCCGGAGCTGATCTTTTAGTAGTTGGTACATATCTTTTTAAGAATAAAGAGGAACCTTCCCGGGTAATCAAAGATCTTAGATATACTTACATTAAAGAATAGCCAGTAAAAGTAGAGGGGGATAAGAAATGTCTTTTCAGCATATTGATTCTTTTGTCCAAGCTGTACATACAGTAATTGAAAGCATGTTGGATCCTAATGTTGAAACTGGTAAACCATTTTTTAATAATGATCCATTAAGAAAATATGAAATAGTTGTTTTAGTAGGGGTGTTAGGAGATCTTCAAGGGCAGGTTATTTGTGGAATGTCGACTGAGACCGCTAAAAAGGTAATAGAAAGAATGTTGGGTATGGAAATTACAGAGATTGATGATTTTGGCAAGAGTGCTCTCTGTGAATTGAAAAATATAATAGTGGGTACAGCTAGTACAAACCTTTCTGAGGTGGGCTATAAATGTAATATTACTCCTCCTTTGTTACTGATGAATAAAGAGGTTCCTGAGTTTCTTAAACACATAAACACTGCTTTAGCAATACCGATTTCTATACCTTATGGTGAAATTGATTTAAACCTGTTTTTAAGAAAAGATGAACTTACCACATAAGTTTAATGGTACATTTTCCAACAAACAATACTATAAAAATTGCTTCTGAGATTTAAATTTTAACAATTAGTTATAAGATCTCAGAAATAAGGAGGTAAAGTCCGTGAATGACCAAACCATCCGCTTTGAGCCTAAAGATGAAGAACGGCTGGAGGTCAGAAGGATTCTAAAAGAAGTATGTTCTGCCTTAAATGAAAAGGGTTATGACCCCCTTGATCAGTTAGTAGGATATCTTCTCTCTGGAGATCCGGCTTACATTACCAGTTACAAAAATGCTCGAGTTCTAATTAGAAAAGTTGACCGGGATCAGATCTTAGAGGAACTTATCCGGTACTACATGGAAAGAGAGGGGATCTAATGTCCTTTTTTCGAATCGAAGGTGGGAGGCCGCTAAAGGGAACAATAAAAATTAGTGGCTCAAAAAACAGTAGTTTAGCTTTAATGGTGGGAGCAGCATTAGGTGAAGAGGATGTGATTCTTACTAATTTTCCTCAGGATTTGGATGCGGTGGTATTAGCGGAGATTTTGCGCTTAGTAGGAGTTAAAGTAGAAGAAGTGGCTCCTGGGAAGGTGCTAATTAATGGCTCAGGATTACATCCAACCCCGATCCCCTATGAAATGGCCAGAAAATTAAGGGGATCTTTTTATGTAGCGGGTCTAATGCTTTCCCGCTTAAAAGAAGCAGAAGTTCCGCTTCCGGGTGGATGTTTTCTTGGCCCGAGGCCGGTGGATTTTCATATAAAAGGTTTTCAGGCCTTAGGTGCTGATGTGACGATTGAACATGGACAGATGAAGGCCAAAATGCTGACTCCGGTTGAGACTAGATTTTTTGTTAATCGTAGTAGTGTAGGTACTACTATTAATTTAATGTATGTAGCTTCACTAACTCCGGGGACATTTGTTTTAGAAAATGCGGCTAAAGAACCCGAAATTGTTGATCTTGCTGTTTTGCTTAATTCTATGGGTGCCAGAATTAGGGGAGCCGGAACTGAAACCATAAGAATTCAAGGTGTAAAGCAGCTACGTGGAACTGAACATCCCATTATCCCGGACCGGATTGAAGTAGGTACTTACATGATGGCGGTAGCTGCGGCTAAAGGCGATGTAATATTAATAAATGTTATGTCTGAGCATATCAGGACACCAATTATGAAACTGAAAGAGACTGGCGTAGAAATTGATGAGGCAGAGACTGAGATTAGAATTCGGGCAAAAGAACGGTTAACCAGCACTGATTTAGAGACTTCGCCTTACCCGGGTTTTCCCACAGATTTACAACAACCTTTTGGTGTTCTGATGACGATTGCTGATGGCACTAGCATTATCCGGGAAACGATCTTTGATAACCGTTTTCGCTATCTTGATGAGTTAACACGGATGGGCGCAGATGTGAAGGTAGATCGGGATCGGGCAATTATTAAAGGAGTGGATTCTCTGAGTGGTGCGCCTGTAGAAACTACTGATTTGCGAGCGGGAGCAGCACTAGTAATTGCTGGACTGGCTGCCGAAGGAGTAACTTTAGTTTCAGGAGCAAAATGTATTGATCGTGGTTATGAAAAACTGGTAGAAAAGCTACGTGGAGTAGGAGCAAGGATTGAAAGGCTAGAGGATACAAAGGAATGCGCAAATTAAACCGCCGATAAGGTGGTTTTTTTATTTTACCTATAGTTCCCATTCCTAGCTCTCAAAAAGGAATGTTTGGGTATAATCCTTCATAAGTTTTAAGGAGCGGGGTGAAAAGATGTTCAAAGCCAACTTGATCCTGTTTGCTCTCTTTACAATAGGAATGATTGCTGGTAACAGTTTAGTAGCAGCCAGTGCTGGTACACTTCTAGTAATAAAGATAATGAAAACCCCTTTTTTACTAGAAGTCGCAGAAAGGCATTCTTTAGAATGGGGCTTACTTTTTTTATTAATTGCTGTAATGGTTCCCTTTGCTAGGGATCAGGCAGGTTGGGAAGAAATAGCCAGAACTTTTACTACTCCTGTTGGTTTGCTTTCAATATTAGGTGGAATAATCGCGACTTATCTTTGTGGGCAAGGAATGGGATTACTAAATGTCCAGCCAGAAATCATAGTGGGGCTGGTAATCGGAACAGTGCTTGGGGTTTCTTTTTTAAAGGGAATACCTGTTGGGCCATTAGCGGCAGCAGGTTTGACGGCCTTACTTCTAAAAATATTGGGGTTAGCGGAAAGATGAGGTGGGAGCGATCGAAAAGAGAATAATCTCTAGTATGAGCATGCTCCGGATCTTTTCAGGATTATTAGAGATTGCAACAGCAATTTTGATTTTTCGTTTTCAAAGAGTAGAGACCGCTCTTCAACTTAATGCTCTATTGGGTTTAGCTGGACCAATTGTTTTTTTAATTGTCAGTGCTTTAGGAATAGTTGCAGTGGCAGTAAAAATAACTCCTTGTAAAATAGTTCTCATAGTATTAGGAGTTGTCTTTACCTTGTTAGGAACTAAAAATTAAATGCTAGCAAGTTTTTTAATTGCCTTTGATCGCTTTATAGCAAAATGAAGAAAATCAAAAAAGAGCAGCAAAAAAAGAGGGAGGAGAAGAAGAAAGCAGATGGTAAAGATAGATACTCCTTGGAGAAAAAGTGTTTTTTTTGTATCGGCACTTATGGTAAGTCTGATCACCTTTTCACTGGCGGTTTTTCCTAAAGAAGGTTTGGAAGCGGCGAAAGAGGGTCTTAAGATCTTCGGGTGGATTGTACTACCTTCTCTTTTGCCCTTTTTCGTACTCTCCGAAATTATGCTGGGTTTAGGAATTGTCCATTTTATTGGCGTTTTTTTGGAACCCTTAATGAGACCGGCTTTTAATGTACCGGGAGTAGGAGCATTTGCTCTTTCTATGGGGCTAGCAGCCGGGTATCCGATGGATGCGGTAATTACAGCAAAATTTCGTCGCTCTGGTTTATGTAACAGAGTAGAGGGAGAGAGATTATTAGCCTTTACCAATACTGCGGATCCCCTTTTTATGTTTGGAGCAGTTGCAGTAGGTATGTTTGGGCGGCCCGATTTAGGGGTAACAATTGCGATTGCCCATTATTTATCTGCTTTTTCGGTGGGCTTTATTTATAGATTTTATAGGCAGGGGCAGACTCCTACTAAGGAACCAAACCAAGAGAACCAAAAAGGAAATATTATAAGACGGGCTCTTAAAGAAATGGTTTGTGCTCGAAAAGAAGATGGCCGTCCAGTGGGCCAACTATTTGGGGATGCAGTTACAGATTCAGTTTCTACCCTATTAATGATTGGTGGTTTTATTATTGTTTTTTCAGTCCTGGTTCGAGTCTTAGAAGAGGTCGGAGTGGTAAAGATTTTACTCCCAGTTGTCGAGTGGATTTTAAAGAGAATAGGCTTAAATCCATCATTGAGTCCGGCATTGATTAAAGGCTTTCTTGAAATTGATTTGGGTACGATGGCTGCGGCACAGACTACTGCCTCTTTGGGTGATCGATTAATTATTGCTTCTGCAATTATTGGTTGGAGTGGTTTATCCGTTCATGGACAGGTAATCAGCGTTATTCACGAGACTGATATTAGAATTGCCCCTTACATTATTGCCCGTATTCTGCATTGTTTGTTAGGGGGAATCTATACATATTTTCTACTGGGAACAGTTAAAGTTATTAAAATTCTTCCTACACCTGTGTTTTATCAATCTACAGGTGTCCTTCGACGGTGGTATTTATCTTTTACCCAGTTGTTAATAGTAATTGGTTTCTTAATAGGTGTTTCTTTCCTCTTACAGATATTATCCAGATTTAGATTAGTATTAGTAGAGAATAAAGAATTAAAAGGCAAAAGAAATAAATAAGGTTAAAGTTTCTGTTAAAGTTAGCGCAAAAAATCACAATAAATTTATATTTGTGTTACTATTTATGAGGAAAGCTTTTTGCGTAGTTTCCTTTTTTAAAAGGTCCCAACACA
>DIPO01000043.1:0-8715 GCA_002427045.1 Firmicutes bacterium UBA5486 | reverse complement strand
AGGCTATCAATATATTGTGCAGGGACAAAAAAATCAATGACAACGCAAAAAGCCCGAGGAAATTGTATAATTTATCCCGTAATTCGCTGCTGATTGTGCATCATCGTTTTGATGATAAGCTTATGCAAGCGAGTTTCCGATATTTATTTACGTGCTCTAGCTAAACCGTGATGGTAGTGCCAATTGAGGGTTTGCATGTTATCCCAAGTATTCTTTACTTAATCATACGGTTTTAATCATTAGAGGGAATTACATAATTACCTTTGGCACCCATTCAACCACAATATATAGTGGTTGAACATTGAATAATAGAATTATGCAATTCCGTAATTATGGAATCTTCTTAACATATCCAAAAGATAGAGGATATATTTTTTTACCCAGAAAAGTAATACGATTTATGATTTAGTAACACTAATTTATTAGTCACGAGCTGTAAGTAATAGGAGGAGAAAAAGATGAAAACTAATCCCCGGCAAATTGCCTTTGATCAAATGGCTATGGTCTGGGATGAACAAGTACCAGTTCCGTCTCAAGAGAGAATAGATGAACTATTAAATGGCCTAGAAATGGGTGGGGAAATAATAGTAGATATTGGGACTGGAACCGGAGTTATGATCCCATTTCTTTTGAACTTAAATCCGGAGCACGTATGGGCAGTAGACCTTTCACAGGTAATGCTACAGAAGGTTAAAGAAAAATATGGAGGAAGTAAAAAACTCCGAACCATACAAGCAGAAGCAGAAAAATTACCATTTCCGGATTGTTGTGTAAAACTAATACTTTGTAATGGTGTATACCCGCATTTTTCAGATAAATGCCGTGCATTACGTGAATTTCACCGCATCTTAAAAAAAGATGGCGTATTGATTATTAATCATTTTATTGGCCGAGCAGAAATTAATAAGATTCATAGTCAGGCTGAAGCAGAAATTCTAAGAGTTGATCTATTAGAACCAGTAATAGAGGTAGCAAAACTAGTAAAAAAAGTAGGTTTTAGAATAATGGAAAAGAAAGATACAGAGGAACTGTTTAGGATAAGGGCGGTTAAAACTGGTAATGGATAAGGAAATATTGCGCTTGGAGAACTTAACCATCGGATATGAAGCAAAAAAACCAATACTAACAGATATTACCTTCTGTTTAGTAGAAGGAGAAGCTGTGGGTGTAGCTGGACCGAATGGTATCGGTAAAACTACTCTATTTAAAACTATTTTAGGAGTAACCTCCCCACTACAAGGTGAAATCATTTTCAAGGAAAGAAAAATAAAGACTAAAACGGATACTAGCTGGGCTAGGAGCCAAATTGGTTATGTTTCACAGGGACGGGGCCGGGGAAAATTGCCATTGATTGTAGAAGAGATGGTACTTTTAGGAAGGTGGGGAACGTATTTTTCCGGGTTTCAACGTCCCCAAAAGAGTGACCGCAGGGCAGCAAAAGAAGCAATGGAAATTATGGGTATAACAAAACTGCGGAAACGTGATTGCCGGGAATTATCAGGAGGAGAGTATCAGCGGGCCGTAATTGCCCAAGCTTTAGCAAGAGATGCTTCTCTGTTGCTCCTTGATGAGCCGGGTACTTTTTTGGATTTTGAATCCCGCCAAGAATTTACTGCGCAATTAAAAGAACTCAGAAAATCCCTACCGATCAGTATATTAATAGTCAGTCATCACCGGGAAGAATTAGATAATTTAGTTGACCGGGTATTAATTTTGGGGGATTAAGAAATTGCATAATTCAATTATATAATATTCAACCACAATATATTGATAGTATGCAATTCCTTCAGTATAGGAGAAAAGAGGTGGTATTATCCTGAGATTATTGGAATATCTTCGTATTCCCCTCTTTCAGCGGGCTTTATTAGGGGCTATTTTGACAGGAGGAACCTTTTCCTTGCTGGGAGTGGTCGTAGTTACTGCTAATTTAACTACCATCCGTTTTGCCCTTATGCACCTGGCATTATTGGGTGGGGCAGTGGCGCTTGCTTTTAAGCTACCCATTTTAGCTGGAGCTTTTGGTGGAATAATTGTTGCTTCATTTATTCTTGGCCCCTGGGCTGAACGATTAAAAGTTGATACCGGTATGATGAGTGCTTATCTAATGACTGGCTCCTTAGGTGTGGCTTTTATCCTTTTTTATCGAGCGGGTGTACCGGCAATGGAGGTTTTTTCGCTATTTACCGGAGGATTACTACTCTTAAGTCCGCATGATCTCTGGATTCTTTTAGTGATTGGTATTCTAATTATTTTTTTGTTCTGGGCCTTTTATTATGAAATTGAGCTTTTTTTGTATGATAAGGAGACTGCTAAAGCTTTGGGAGTTCCAATTAAAAGACTTCAAACCGGGTTATTATTTCTAACAGGTTTAGCAATAGGTGTAGTCATGCGGGTGGTTGGTGCTTTGATGGTAGATGCAATTATCTTAATTCCTGCTTTAGCGGCTTTAACCTTGGCACGGGGATTAAAAGAGGGATTAATCCTTACTTCAATCTTTGGATTGATTGCTTCAGTGGGAGGTTTTTTCCTTTCTATGGGGGCTGATTTGCCGGTCGGAGCAAGTATTACAGTATCGGCAGTAGCTTTATTAGCGGTTGTTAGTATCATAAAAGGTAGATTTAACCTACGATTAAAACGCGATTAAAAAATACCTGTTCTCTTTCACAAATTCCCCTACTTGCTGCTAGTATCGCGAGAAATCAAGTTGAGTTGCTACAGCAAGGATGAATCCCCTAGTGCGGAGAGTAGAAACCCTATATTATGGGCGTTTAAGCCTTATTTAATAAGTGAAAGGCTACAAGAAAAATATAAAAAATTGGGAGGTTTTATAATGAAAAAAAGTAAAAGTATAATAGCATTAGTGATTCTTCTTATGATGATGGCGGTTACTGTTACTTCTCAGCCGCAAGAAGTTATAGTGGTGGCTTCTACCAGCTGGACAGGGGCAATTGCTAAAGCAGCAGGAGCGGATGAGGTCCGGGTACTTGCACCTCTTGAACTTAAGCATCCTCCGGAGTATGATTTCCGGCCCGGAGATCTTCAAAGGCTGGTAAATGCTGATTTTCTGGTCTGGGCGGGTTATGAGCCTTTTATTACACGTCTGCAAGAGAGTGCCGGATTGCCACCGGAACAGGTAGTAAAAGTCTTAACAACCAATACTCCTTCTAATTTGGTTGAGCAAGTAACTTATTTAGGTGAAGTTTTTGGTACAAAAAAAGTGGCTGAAAATTGGGTTAAAGAGTTTACAAGTGCGGTTGAATTGATGGAAAAACGGGCACAAGAATCAAAATTAAGTGAAAAACGGGTTGTTGTCCAGATGCATCAGGAAGGTTTTGTTCGGTGGTTAGGTTTTGATGTAGTAGGAGTCTTTTCGGCAGAAGAATTAAGCCCAGCTAAGATTATAGAATTTGCTTCTTTAAAACCGGATTTAGTAATTGATAATTTTCATAATCCACAAGGAAAGGGAATTTCAGAAGTAGCTGGGGTCCCTCGTATAGAAATCCGAAACTTTCCTGGAGAAGCAGATGTGGATATTTCCGTATTATTTAAAGAAAACTGGACAAAACTAGCAAGTTTTTGGGAAGTAGAAGAATAAATGTCAGAACAAAAACTAATCAGATTTGGAGTTTCTGTAGAAAAAGACCTTTTTCAGGAATTTGAAAATAGGATTGTTGCTAAAGGATATACAAATAGGTCAGAAGCAATCCGTGATTTAATGCGTGATTTTCTATTAGAAGAAAGGTTAATAGAAAATGAAGAACAGCAAGTAGTTGGTACACTTACTCTGGTTTACAACCATCATATTAGGGAACTTTCTGATCGTCTTACAGAGATTCAACATGATCATTACCATGAAGTTGTTTCTACCCTCCATGTTCACCTGGATGCGCTTCACTGTCTGGAAGTACTGGTGATTAAGGGAAGTTTACTAGAGGTTCAATTAATTGCTGGTAAAATGTTAAGTATGAAAGGTGTTCTCCATGGTAAACTACTTACGGTAGGCCTCTCGGAATAATATTTGGGAAATTACCTATCTTACTATTGCACTTTCCAAATATTAAATTGCAAACTCCCAACTATTTTTATACTCCTTAAATAGGAGTATCTTTTTTTATAGTTTTCTCAGGTTCACCTTTTTCTTATGCTATAGAATTTAGGGAATTAGTAGAGGTTTTTTCCATGTTTATTAACTCCAAAACCTCCAAAGGAAAACTAGTTTTAGAGCCGTAAGCTTCGGAAATATTAATAGCGAAAGGAGGTGTACATATGGGAACTGGACAAAAGAGAAACACCTTAGTGGTTAAAGAAGCTTATCAGGCAATGGATAAATTTAAGTATGAAGTAGCAAATGAATTAAACATTAATATGCAACCAATTCAAGGGGATTATTGGGGTTATATGACTGCTCGTGATTGTGGAGCCGTGGGAGGCCATATGGTTAAAAGAATGATTGAAGCTGCACAGAGAACCTTAGCTGATCAGGCTGCTCAGCAAGTTTCTACCGCCTTTCAGCAAAGTGTTAGTGCCCAGACTCCACAAAGTTCCAGCCCAGGAGGGCCTTCTGTTTTAACTTCGATTCCTGGATTTACTCCACCACAACAGTAAATAATATGATTTAGAAACGGAGGCAAGAGGCCTCCGTTTCTGTTTGAGTACGTGCCATACTTACACCGCAAGTGGATTTTAGGAAAGAGTTTTGCAAATAATCCGGCAAGGTTGCACCTGGAAGGCATTCTTCCAACCGGGTTACAAGATTATAAATCTAATATTATGTAATAAATACAGATGGGGGCTGGCAAATAGAATAAAAGTGCGGAACAGACAAGTCCGGAATCATTAAAAAAGAGTCCGGCAAAACCACCAACCAGGATTAGATATAAGTAAGTAATCGGAAACGGGCGGTTTCTATAGAAATAGGCCACAAGCATAGTAGTTAAAGAGGAAAGGGTAAGAAAGCTCCATTTTGATGATAACAATCTAATATTAACCTGCATTTTTCTAAGTACAATTTCTTTAAGAGCAGTTATTCCGCGTAATCTTAAATTCTCCAGAAGAAAACCGAAATGGGTTTGAGAATTTGGGCTGGCTAGAAAGAAGTCCAAACTTAGAAAAAGGACCCCAAAACATAAGAGAAAAAATAAGTATTTAAGAAGTTTTTTGGTGGAAAAATTATTTTTATTCTCTAGAAAAAGAAAAGCCAATGCCATTGTAAATGCTGTAAGACCAGCTCCAAAATTTGAACCGGCAAAAGGGGCAGCTAATAAAAGGGCTGTAAGAGATAGAAAACTCCAAAATAGGCTGGTATGAAAGTTATTTAGTATCCTGTTTAAAGTAATCAGAAGTGTTGCGATTCCCCCGAGAAAGAGGCCGGAGATTTCATTGCCAATCCCATAATATCTTGCTCCCAACATTGGGTCATAACCAAAGATCGAGTTTTTAATTAGGTGATTACCTGTTATTAGATCGAAAAAAATTATAATAACTGTTAAGTAGATTGGAAGAATGAAGTGGGGATAGCATTTTACTATTTGAACCGAGAGAGATGTAAGTAACCAATCAAGGATTATACTTAATAGCAAAAACAAGAACAAAGAATTTAATGAAAACTGGGATGCTACATGTAGGCTAAAAGGTAATATTGATAAAGAAAGAGAGAAGCTAAGGAGCCAAGGTTTATATTTATACCGTCCGGAAGAGTATGTTTTTTCTAAAATTAAATAGGCCGAGAACAGAAGGGGTAAAACAATAGAAGTTAAATTAAGAAAAAAAGGAATCGTTTTCCGGCGAAAAATGGAGGTTTTAGTAATATTCTTGTTCAAAAGGACTAATTGTTGTAGAGTGCCTTGCTTAGTAGAGTAAAATGGCCGGCCGTTAGTATAAGTAGGGGTTGTAATATTAAAAAACTTAAAAATAGTAGAAGCCAAATCAATATTGGCAATGATACCAGGTCGGCGGGTAGTGGGTGATATTAATAGGCCGGGGATAAACTGTTCTCCCCAGGCTATTAGGGGAGTAACAAGATTACCTGCTTTGCTCTGAATATTGGCAGGAGTAGGGGAGAGAAAAATTAAAGATTCTTGTTTAAAATCAAAAAGCGGCCATAGCTCTAGAAGAAATTTATCTAAAGTTGAAAAGAGGCGTTTTTTCTCTTTGGTAATCATGGGGTCTAAAAAATATGAGTTTAAGGCATCTAAACGGGAGAAATCCCCTAATTCTAAGAAAAGAAGATTACTTTTTGTACGAAACTCTTTATATTTTTCTAAAATATATTGATAATTGGATTCCCAGGGAATAAACCCGTCTGCAGGTTTAAGGGTTTTAAGGCCTACATCTCCCAAGGTAATTAAGCCGTAGGAATTTGTTGCCAACCAAGGTGAGAACCGTGAAAAAGTATAATAGGTATTACCGGGGCTTGGCGGTGCAGGATCAGAGTTGCCTATAACTGAAGAGGAAAAATTATGCTCTGTTAGTACTTTTCCGATGAGACCAGGAAAAGCGGAGCGGGAAGGTGAAAAATTAAGCCGAAGGGCTTCAGCAAAGCGAGGGATAATCACGCTGTTTGCCGGAGCATTTTTGCCGGTGAGTTGACGGTAAAGCTCACCGGCTTTTACACCCATCCATTCCTCATTAAAATTGAGCGCTAATCCTCCCGGGCGGTCACTAAAAGCAGGAGAACCTGCTCCTAAAGTGGCATGGGTATTTCCTGAGGTTCTGGCCCCGGGAGAATTAGTAGTCATTAAAGCGAAAGAACCGCTTTCTATTTTTGATTGAAGAAAGGGGCCGGCATAATCAAGTAAATCAGTGATGGAGATTCGATCAACTACCAAAACGGTAAGCTTAGGGGAGTTCTTCCCCCAAGCTGAGTCTATTACCATGATCTGGAGGAATAAAGCAATCAATAAAATAATAGAAAGCTTTTTCCCTCTGTAGATCATTATTTTACCTCCCCAAATTTAAGTACTATAAGATTTTACCCCATATCTAGGAGGAAGATTCTCCAATGGAACTTAGAATCATACTTGTAATAATAAGAAGCCCTCCGACTACTAGTTTGAAAGTGAGTGGTTCATACCCTAAACTTACTGAGAATAGGGTAGCGAAAGCTGGTTCAGTGGAGAGGATAATGGCAGTATGAACCGGAGAGGCTAGGCGCTGAGCAAGGGTTTGACAGAAAAAGGCTAGTCCAGTGGAGAAAATTCCTAAGTAAATCAGAGAACAACCTATTTTCAAATCATAATTGATCGGTGGAAGGCTTGAAGGGATAAGAAGCCAGGAAAAAATAGCGACAAAAGCAAACTGGATTACAACTAAGGCTTTTGGATCATAAAATTTAATTGCTTGGCCAGTAGCTATAATATGTAGAGCAAAAAAAACGGCACAAGCTATAGTCAGGAGGTCTCCTAATCCTAATGTTGGCCTTCCTGTCCAGGTAATAAAGGTTAATCCGATGGTAGCTGTTATGATACCAAGTAGAGAACGGGTTGGCAACTTTTTTTTAGATAGTATTGAATCAAACAAAGCGACAAAAATAACATTGAGTCCTGTAAGCAAAGCGGAAGTAGAAGGAGAAGTGTATTTTAAGCCAATGGTTTGGGTAGTAAATCCCAAAATTAAAATTATGCCCAAAATAATACCCGGTAATAGGGAAGAACGCCAGTTTTGAAAAACAGTCCGGTGATAAGCTAAAAAAGTAATAAAAAAAGCCAAGGTGAAACGGGAAGCAATTATTTGCATTGGATGAAGCAGCTCCAGAGAATCTTTAACAATAATAAAGGAACTTCCCCAAACAAGGGCGGTGATGATTAGAAGTAGATTTGCCTGGTAAAAATGCTTTTTCAATTTATATTACCTCTCTTTATGAAAATAGCTAGGAAAAAGTAAAATCTTTAATTAAAGGTAATTCTGCAATTCCCTCAAGTACAAAACTTATTTTAGCATATAAGATTGGAAAAAAGAAGAGATCGGCCTTTAGTGTAATAAAAAGTACTTTACTAACAGTTCGTAGGGGTACTTTATTTCATAAAATAGCGGTAGAAGGAAGAGATTTATCCCGCTCTTCTAAAAGGGGGTGAATCAATGATTATTAGAAAAAACAATCTGGTCTTGACAACTGAAAGGCTTAAGGTTTTAAGAGTAATTGGTGAAAGGGTTGCGCAGGTAGTGTTAGAAAGTGAAACACCTATTAATGCAGTTAAAATTGATAAAATTGATGCCAGTTTAGGCCCGTTTGAAGATCATGTATTTGAGAATAAAGTAGTAAAACAGGGAGTAATTCACAAGCAAGTCTTTTATGTAGATTGCGATAATTTTGTAAGACATATAGCTGAAGAGATCCCCTATATGCTAACAGTTGAAATCCCTGGAGTTAAACCATCAGATTTTGTTGAGATTCAAAATCATCTGCTAGATATTGATACTGACTATCAATTGGTGCCAGGTTCAAGTGGTGAATTAGCAACACTTCGTCAGAAGGTTGTGGCTCATATTCTGGTCAAAGCATCGGAATGGTCTCAAGTTGATGTTGTAACGAATGTCCAATCTTTTCCTAAGATTAATACGATGCAACGGGTAAGTTGCTTACGTAGGGACTGTTAGAAAAGGATAGAAGAAGGACAAGGGTTGTTAATTCACCCTTGTCTTTTTTTGAAAAACAATTTTTTATTAGATTAATTAAATTGGATTTTACATGGAAATTAGATGAGCTATTTGCGATGT
>DIPO01000006.1:5699-53649 GCA_002427045.1 Firmicutes bacterium UBA5486 | reverse complement strand
AACCGGACGAAACTAATGCAAAACGGGGATCTATATACTTATCAATATGGGGAACGCAACCGATTAGAGGCAGTTTATATCATAGCTAAAACTTTCTTGATCATAAGTCTGATCATCACTGAGAAACGAAGCCAGCGTATGATCAATGCCGTTGATCCTTCCGTCCCCATTCAGATCAGCTTCCGCCAGGTAACCAATCCCATTAAGCAATACCCCTGTTTTGTAAGTGCCAAAGTGTTTGGCAACTAACTTTTTCTGGTCGGCATTCCCCGGCAGTATGGTCTTTGCTTCGGCAATCCGGTCAAAACCGTCATATGTATATTCATTCTCATTAATCGCCCTGATATTGCCGACTGCATCTACTTTGTAGCTAAGGTCCTCTAGCATTGTACCTGGAGCGCTGATCTGAATCCGGGAGATCCTTTTCCGGTGGTCAAAGTCCCAGGTTTGTTTGGTCTGATTTGCATACTCCATCTCAGTAACTACCCCGGAAGGTGTATACTCTAATCTAGTAACAAAAGGGTTAATATCTAAATGAGATCCACCAGCTGCTAGCCAGCTATCTGGATCAATCACCGTTTTGATTTGCTCAAGCCTTCCTAAGGCACTGTCATAATCATACTGATGGACTGCTCCATCAGGATAAATCATCCTGGTAACCATCCCAGCATCATTATATTCATAACTAAAGTTAAAGCTCTGTTCTTCAGCATCCCCACCCCATACCCGGGCGACTTGCTCCCGTAGAGCGGGATCTTTGAGCCGCCGCTCTAACTTTATCACTTGGTTACTATGATCGTAAAGATAATATTCGATCAGTTCTTCACTGCTAACCCGCACCGGATTACCCCGGTGATCGTAGACCGTCTTTACCTGGCGGCAAGCTTGATTATTCTGGTAATCCTGTTTGTTTTGGTAATGGAGCACGGCGGTATTACGGTTCATCTCATCATATTCCATGACTATGATCTGCCCTTTACGGTCGGTTTTCTGGACTAAAAGCCCCAGGTCATTGTATTCCATTCGTTCATTACCGGTAGTCCCATGTCTTTCTTCCAGTAAAAGATCTCTTTCATCATAACGGTAACCAGTAACATTCCCTATCGGGTCAGTAAAACTGATGAGACGGTTTAATTCATCATACTCATACCTATATTCCTGCCAGTCTGTGCTGGGAGTGGTTCGCTCTCCGTAACGGATGGTTTTAATCAGATTACCATTCCAGTCATACTGTTCCATAACACGGCGGCCTAAAGCATCAGTAATGGTAACATTATTTTGCTGATCATCATATTGAAAACGCTTGGTATCAGTCCGTCCCCGTTCGGTCTCAGGGTAATAAATCCACTTTTCCCGGCCTAGATCATCATATTCAGTAATCCAGGTCTTATCAAACTTCTCAACCGCCACCCCGTTCACCCGGAAAGTGCCATAACTCTCTTTGGCATCAGGGTCGGTGAGACCTACTAATCTTCCGAACAAGTCATAAGTCATCTGTTTTACTGCATAGCGGTTACCATACGCATCATACTCGATCTCTTCTTCGATATTACCTAGCCCATCTCCCTGCTCTCCTGTTACTTTGACCGCGCCTGATTTTACATCCAGATCGGTATAGGTTTTGATAAAATCATCGGTATAGGAGATCTCCCGCCGGACCTTAGGGTTGTTAAGACGGCTCTCTAAAAAGGCTTCACAATATGTAGAGGTAAGAAAATCATCAAAATCAGCTCCCTGTGGTTGGTTATTGACAACAGTAATTGGCTCGGCAAAACTCCTGAGATCATCGGCATCAGGCAAAACAGTCTCGATCTCGGTTTTGTTTTTATCATAATAGTGTTCCAGTGCATAACCTTCATTATCAAGCTCTAGCCATATGGTGCCATCACTATTAAAGACTTTCCAGTTCCGCACCCGGATTTTTTTGGTGTCATCCGGTTCGGTAAACCAGTTATTATCAATAGTTCCTCCCTCTTGCCAGCTCTCAACAGTAACATCCTGAAAAACCTTGATCGGAAAAACCTGATGAACTAGATCATAGACAGTATGGACGCTGTTTCCGTGGGCATCAGTAACTTTAATGATATTTCCATACTGATCATACTCCAGCTCTTTCTGGATTACTTGTCGTTTAGCGCCGCTGTCTTCCTCCAGATAGAGAAGCTCTTTAATTACTTGTCCCAGGTCATCAATTAAATACTCTGTTTCATATTCTTTTGCTACTCCATCGGCTTTTACTTTTTTCACTATATGCCTAGGAATACTATATTTATCGTCATAAGCAATAACAGTAACCAAACCAATTTTATCTTGATGTTCTTTTAGATTACCTTTCCGATCATATTGGTATCTTTCTCTATACACAAATTGTCTCCGGTATACCTCTTCCAGGATTTTGGCACGATTTATATCATAGACGTAATCCCGCTGTTCCAGGAAACCATCAGCACTTTCAATGATCATCTTCTCTAAAACATGGTCCCGTCTTCGTTCTTCACTGACTGAATAGACATAAGTGGTTTTGAGGTTGCCTTGCCGCAGGATGGTAGTGTATTGATGATAGTTTCCGGCTTCTCCTAAATCAAAATACTGATAGGTGGTATTATTCATTATTCGCCCGTGCCGGTCCTGAAAGTATTGTCTGGAGATTTTGTAGTACTCAAAGTATCCCTGGTAAAATTCTCTGGTATATAATCCTTGAGCCGGAACTTCATATTCAAAGTTTTGTTTGTTCCTGTATCGGCCCTGAGCATCTTCCATCGCAGTAATCTCGGTCAGTAGCATATAAAGATTCCGTGACCGGGTAGCGGCACTATCATAGGTGAAGTACGCCGGACCTTCCTGGTAAGTATAGCGGGTAAAATTTCCTTCCGGGTCGGTAACCCCCACCAATAGGAAGGGTTCTTTGTACCCGACCACCCAGGGTTTTAACTCCTTGACCTTTCCTAAAGCTTCAGCGCTTTGGTAATGATAGGTGATCCTTCGCGTCTCTGTTGTTAAAGTTCTTTGCCCATCAGCATTTTTAACCCCAATAATAACATCCCATTCAATCGTCGTCAGATTGCCGTAATTGTCATAATTAAAGCGGATCATACGCTCTGCCGTATCTACTACTAGTCGTAACTGGGCTTTAGAATCATAGAAGTACCAAATCTGGTTTAAACCGGTCCGGTCCTCCTGCATCATCAGTTTACCATCTGGGCGGAACCAATACTTGGAATTATCCTTTAAAATTAAAAGATGCTCATTGGCCATAGTCGGTTGGTAAGCAAGATCATACTCTTCAACCTGCAACAGCTGGTAATACAAAGGATAATCTTCGTATTTTATTCCATATTCCTGATACACTCGTAAGTCTAATAAATCATACCAGAGAATATTGGATTTATCCGGGTTAATCTTAGAACGATACAAAGCTAATCCGCTCTGGTCCAGCTGGTAGATATTGCCGCCAAAACTCAAATTAAGCACCTTAACTCCAGAGCTGTTATCTGCAAAAATGTAGGGTATAGTTCCGGACCAACCTACCCCTAAATGGTTACAGTCTTCTAAAGTTTCCGAGTTCAGTTTGTTACTTCCATCATAAGGGTCGCGATACATGGTAAAGACGTTGGCCTGGTTTAGATTCCAATACCGTCCAAACTGAAAATTCATCCCGCCTCGTCCTGGTAATTCCAGATCAGAAAAACTTAAAGTGACATTACCGGTCTGTGGGTTTACATTCCCGGCTTTTTCATTAAAAGGCAGGTTAAATCCGACATCATAACGAGTATCACCTTGTGCTTCCGCCGGGCTGTCCCAATAAAATAAGAGCACTAAGAAGAATAGAGAAATAAGCAAAACAGAAAAACATCGGGGCCTTTGTTTTCTCTTCCCTAACCTAAAGTTTAATACCTTACTTCCCATAATTAACCCCCCTTGTTAACTTGGTATCATTCAAATTAATCTGAACAGTCACCGATTCTCCTTCCACTCCATCCTCGGTGACCCGGTAAACAAATAAGGTCACTACCAGATTCTTCTCTTCTCCTACATAACGGCGGGCGACCGCGCCAATATGGGAGTTTTGCGTTGAGAAGCTATGATTTTCGTTTTTATAATCACTATAATCGGCTTTTTCCCAAATAACTGGAGAAGAGGATGAGGTATATTCATTACTACTTCCAATTCCTGTTGAAACATTAACATTAAACTTCGGAGTGAACCACCCACCAATGCTATAACTAAGTCCCATTGATAGATTTGCTTTTGTATGACTAGAAAATGTACTCGACTCACTATAAGTTTCTCTTCTTATTACTCCCCCTTGGATATTCTCATTGAACGACTCCGTATCCCCTTGCCCTTCAAAAAGCCAAGTACATCGATCAAGAAGTAAACCCTTACCTTCTGACTCTTCGGCAGAGAGTACTAGATAATCACCGTATTTTACCGCTTTGATCACAGCACGAATAACATCCGCTCCGATCCGGATCTCTTTGCTAGTGGTCTTTACCTCCTGAATACCATCGGCAGTAGTCCGATTCAAGGTCAAAGTCACTTTATATGTGGCCGAAGTTTGGGTGACAGGGTACTCATAGGTTACTACCGGGCCATATTGAACCTCTTTTGAATCTCCAAAACTCCAGCGGGTCTGTGCCCAGTTAATATTGCTCCCCCGCGAAGAGATTGCTGAAAAAGTGATCAGATTCGGTCGTTCCGGATCCGCCTCCGTAGTAATAATCGGTAAGAGCAGATCACCTTCTACATCAACAGTTGTATAAGCGACAAATGGATAACTACTCCCTTTTAGAAACATCTCCACTAAAACCGGATACCCCATCTGCTCATCACGATAAGCAAAACTATGCGCCACCACTGAACCCCTAAGCTCAGTCGCTTTTTCACCACCATCATAAATATACCATCTGGTTCGTTCCCAATCGATGTTGATCCCCGCGGTCTCCAAAACACTCAATTCATACATCCGGTGCTTGCTTCCAGAAAGCCTTTTTGCGCTGATAATCGGAGTAATAGTGGTTTTACTGATCTCCACTTTATCTTCGAGCTTCTCCGGTGTAGCGGCACCATAGCGATACAAGAGACAAGTATAAGAAATCGTCATTCCTTCAGTCGACGCCATTGGAATATTCTTGCGAAGTACCGGTCCACGATGGACATAGGGCTCACCTTCCAGATGCCACTCGGTCCGCTCCCAGTCAATATTGGGGCCGGTAGATTTGAAGACATCCATTACCAATACTTTTCCGGTCACGCTGTCTTCAATTTTTTTATCGACAATTAGTTTACCCAAAGGTAACTGTGATTTACTAATGTTGATATATCTAGTTACAGTAATTGGGTCAATACCGTTTTTCCGGGATAGTGTCAAGGCAACCTCAATCACCAGATCATCAGTAACCCCAAATAAATTATAGACAGCGATGGGGCCCATCTGCACCACTTGTTCATTATAGGTAGAAGCCACTGGTACTGCCCAGCGGGCTAATGTATAATCTATGCCACTACCCTTTGATTCAGTGCAGTCAAATAGAATCTTGGCACCCACCACTTGCTCGCCCTGCTTTAGTTCAATAATCTCATAATTAATCTTTGGTTCAATCGGTTCCGCAGCAACCGTGACAACTTGTGAAGCAGTAACTGTTTTTCCATCATTACGTCGTTGTGCAGTAAGGCAGATCGTATATACTGTATCTTGATTGGTCTCCGGGAATAGATAATCAAAAGTAGTCACCCCATCCACAGTGTACAAGAGGCCACCATTGGCAAAAAGTGCCCATCTTACACTAGACCAATTAATATTACCCAAAGAGTATTCTCCACTAAACCGGATCAGCCGCTGGTTAGCTTCTGCCGGTTCGTAAGTAATGATTGGTTTAATCTCTTTAAGATCTAAATCAATGGTTCTATTAACTTGCGCCACATCACTTTGGTTATTAACAGCAATCCGCTGCAGGGTAAGACTGACGTTTATTTTACGTTGAAAACCATCCAGTGGAATCGTAACTTTTGAACCAGTAGCGATTAGCGGTTCTCTGCCCGGTCCGGAAATAATCCATTGGGCAGAAGACAAGTTTAGCTTTTTACCTAAAGAACTTTCAGCGCTTAATTCAATATAACTGGCATCATCAGCCAAAGTATGTTCAATTACCGGTTTCAGATCACTTATAATATTTACTTCCAGCGGTTGAGATACATGAGTCGCTGTCTGTCCCTCAGTGTAAGCTTTTAAGAAGATAGTCTTTGTTCCGCTAGTACCAAATTCATATAGATAATCCTGGCTATTTTGCACCTGAATCTCGGTGTTCTCTATAATCCAACTAAACCGCCATTTATACTCCTGGGCTGGCTCTGGTTTCCAGGCCCGGAGATGTACTAAGTAAGGATTGTTGGGATCAATGGTATAGCTGGGTCGTGCCATCACCTCAGGCATCTTGACCTTTGCCCAATAGCTGGTAGTTACTTCAACCTCATTTTCCAGAACAAAGACCCGGACTAGATATTCCATTCCCATTTTTAAACCAGTTAACAGCGTTCCAGTTTGACTTAGGACATAGTTACGATAAACATCCTCACTATTTACTGGTTTATACTCGACAATGTAAAAGATATCATTATTTGTATATCTGTCCCAACTAAGCTTCATCTCATTCCCATTACAGTTTTCAGCAACAAAATTAGTGATCATATTCTTCATGCCGGAAGGCCGATTAGCACCGTAAATCTGTACTAAACTTTCATAAGTCTTGCTTTCACCCTTGAGCAAGTTCTCTAAATTAGTTTCAAAATCTAACCTTTTTAAGGTATTTTCATACCCATCATAATGTTCAAAAATGAGGCTACGTCCATCACCCGTAAAGCAAGGATAATCACCTTCCAGATAATCTCTAGTTGTCGGGTCGAGATACGTTATTTCTATGGCTGCTGTATCCGGCTGGTTTCCTACCACTCGATTATTTTTTAAATCATAAACCGACACCATATCATTAGTTTCCTGTGCCAGATAAACATAGTAGACCCCCTTACGGTTATCCCGTTCTGAAACAAAGGCAATTTTGGATTTGATAATCTTTTGAAGATCGTAATTGGTGATCTCACCGGGATAGACCGTCCCCCAAACCGGAAATGAATCACGGCAATGATTAGAGGTTACACGCACCCTTACACTGGGATTAGCCACATTAATAATTTCGATCTCTTCATTGCCTACAAAATCGCTGGTAAACACAATAAAACGATCATCTGGCGAAAAATAGGGGTAACGAGCGTTTTCATCCGTGGCAAACAACTTTTCCGTCTGCCCACTTTGGAAATCATAAATATAGATCTGCCATTTCCCCCGATGTGGTTTGGCAGAGAAAACTACTTTACTACCATTAGAATTAAAGACTGGACGTTCAATTTCGTACCCACTCAAGGTCCCCAAATCTATTCTGGTTAAGTTTTTATTATCCAGAGTCAAGCAATAGAGATTACTATATGTATAGATATTATCCTCATCATAACCAGCTTCACCATTATAAAGTTGTGCCCGGGAAGTAAAGACCAGCCGGCGTCCATCGGGAGCAAGCGCCGGATAGTCAAGTGTTCCTTGAATACGAGGGAGACTATCGGAGCTTATAGTCTTCTTTAGATCACTGCCATCCGGTTTTGCGGTATAAACCTCTCCTTCCCTGATGAAGACAATCTGGTTGTTCCGTACTCGTACTTTCAATTCTTCCCATTGCGGGAGACGAATCATTGATAATTTACCCGCAGTACGGCTAAGAATTAACGCATAATAGTAAAGCCTCTCCCCTTCCTCCCGTGCTATCACCTGAAAATCTGCAATATCATCAAAGAAATCCGCTTCTACATAGTTATGGTAATCAGGCTTATCCTGATAAGCTAGAGTACAAATAGGATTATACTCCCGATCAAAAACTTGAAGATCACGCCGGCCGCTATCACTAACAAAGATGCGGTTTTCGTAATAGCGGATAATTTCGGGGCGAATAAATTCGCCTTCGCCATTACCCCGGACGCCAAACTGGTCGAGCAGTCGTAAGGAGGGCGAGAGTTGAATAATCCTTTGATTTAAAGTATCCGCTATAAAGAAATGATGCCCATCAGTTTCTAGCCCCACTTTTTCTCCCAACAATAAGGTGTTTGTTAATTCCACTTTTTTACTAACTACCCCTTCTTGACTAAGTAAGCCCTCAACCAATGGAACCCAAGCCATTGTATTCTGGTTGTTCATACTCACCAGCAGCGCTTCTTCTTGGATGGTAAAATCGGCCACCTCATCCTCTAAATAGACCATAGCTACCACCCTATAATTTCCAAAACGATCTGCCTTTAACTGATAAATCATTCCTCGAAAATCATTATTTGAAACCACTAAGAGAGAGTCTTCAGCTAAGGCCTCGATCTTTACTGGATTATTAATCTGATGAGCACTAAGATCAATCTCATATAACTTATTAGAAAGATAAGTATTATTACGCCGCACTTCATAAACTTCCACCAAAAACTCCTCTTCTTGCTTACGTAAGACAAAGATCCGGTTAGATTCATCAGGCATCCGCAATGTCGACATGGAGATGGGGTTTTTCATCATTTTAAATGAAGCCTCGCGGATCTTCTCATGAATAATTAAGGTTTTGGAAGCAGAAAAGAAGTCACCATCAGTAGTAATCACCCGCACTCTTGGCTTTACTAACCCCAAAACTGAGTACTGATGCTTCCAGCAATGTTGCTTTGCTGCTTCACTAGCAGGATTCTGCATTAAATCAACTAGGTCGTAAACCCCGTCCCCGTCAAAATCAATACTCCAGGAAGAGATGTTCGGTACATTTGCTTGACAGGAGATAGTAACTGCAACATCCGTATTTTCCCCCTCAACCGCCTGAGCACTGAGTTCCATCTCAATGGGCATGATTAGTTCATTGGCAATTACATCAATCTTTCGTTCAAAAGTTTTACCGGATTCAAATACACAGGCCATATTTAAAGTCGTTACAATTTCACGGCTTGCTGTCCCCGGATTAATCAAAAGGTCTTCTACAAAGAAAGTACGATCAGCATTAATCGTCGCTTTTTTCCAGCCGGAATAATCATTTTTAACCGTACTCTGAAAGTCAGCTACATAGATATCCATCTTAGCTGTAATCTGAGGGGCGATCTTCCCCACCAATGTTAATGGGGAGTAACGAACCTTCCCTCCGGAGTGTGGGAAAACAACCTCTGTCAGTTGGTTTTCCACTACCACCATATAATCAGTATAATTGCCCACCCGATCATAAGCTGTCAAAATAATCTCTTCGCTCCCATCAGTCTTAATCGGTAACAGTTCCGTAGTAAAACTGCCATCTTTCTGGAATTGGACTTTAGTTTCATTAGCAAAAACCTGATCAAGGGAGCTATCGCTAATAGCGCCGGAAAGGCCACTTATCTTAACTGCATAAAGAACACCTTGGGAATCATACTTTCGATTGATAGTGATCTTGTCAGAGTTAAAGATTGGCTGTTGTGTATCAATAAAGAATGTTACTTGCCGAATCTCCGATGGTTCATTCTGATAAATAGCCCGGACTTGGAAGTTATGATAACCTTCAGCCAGATTGTAATAGCGGACACTCCGCCATTCACTATTGGGTGAAGTCCAGCCATTGTAATCCAAATTATACTGATACTCAATCTGCTCATTAAATTGACCGTTATAATATCCCTTCCAGCTAAACAGAACATTATTATATTGAATTAAAGAATCCACCCAATTCGTCAGGACAACCTCCGGTTTATCCACTATGTTATTAACCTCAATCTCCTGCGAACGGGTAACATCGCCAGAAGTAATAGTAACTCGTGCTAAAAACCGGCCCTTGGGAATTGGAATCTCCGTAAAGATCCGGGAATTCAGATCAGCAGGGATTGCTGGTAGAATTATAGTTTTTACTTGGTGTCCAAGAATCATTTCCAGTTTTGGTGTAACCTCACTAAGCCCGTTTTTTAAATAATCTAAATAAAAACTGGCAGTTGGGTTATTGGGGTTCTGTTGGTTAATATAAAGTAGTGAAAATTCTTTAATCTCCAATTCCTGAAGAACTAAGGAAGGCGTCTCTTTTTCTTCCCTTTTACACCAGGCTAAAGGGATGCGTTCCGTTTCCAAATAGATCACATCTTGATACCTCAGTTTAAGCACCACGTAATACTCACCGTATAATGGTACATTATCTTTCCAGTGAAGAATATCATCATAAAAGAGTTCCCCTTTTCCTGTACTATTTAAATTAATACTCCCACGTTTACTTACACTGGTCTTTAGGTCGACAGTCTCATAATCGATCTGAATATCAGCAAAAATCGGATCTAAAACTCCACCTTCACCATTAGTAATATCCACCACCAGTTTATACTCGTACCCCTCATGATCTTTTTCTGGATAGAGTGGTTGAGTTAGGGCAGCCATCGGCACCCGAGTCGTCAAATCAACTGCTGGAAGTTGATCATATCTATGCTTTTCTGAAAAACTGGTCTGAAAATAAAAATACTTAAAGTTACACTGGACAGAAGAATCTGCCTCTACCTCTGGAAAGACAAGGTCTAGTAATCCTGAATTATCCGGAGTAATGGATGCCCAATGAACCTCTTCGGCTTCTTCAATCCCCAGCAGCCACTGGGAAGGTTGCTGGTTAATGAAGTCTTGAACCAGGTAACGGGTCTGCTCCCCAGTTCCGCCAGAAATTCGAGCGGCTACCCCAATAAACTGCAGCGCTTCATCTTCTAAGCGGTAAGATAGGTCATATCCTAATTTAAAATGGAGATCTTTAGCAACATGCTGGAAGATAATAGGGGTATGCTCTTTAAGAACAAATCTAGGACGGGAATCAATGTTAAAGAAAAAAATCTGCTGATAGTTATGCCCCCGAATTACTAGATCAACTGTTAGCCGGTAGCGGCCAGCCGTTTTCCCGGAGAGGTCTATGGGGAAACAGTCGCCTTCTTCTTTAAAATGACTATCCATTGCTACTAAGCAATAACGGAGCGCATCTTGTTCTCCGATGTTTTCTGCCATTTTCATCTGAATTTCAGCTACAGCTTCATCATAGTCCAAAATTCCTATCGGTTGAGGCTGATATTGCTCATATAGATAGTGTTTGCTAAGAACTACAGCATCCAGATATCCTTGAGCAAAGTTTCCCTCATTACAGTCACACCCCAGCCAAACATTATCCGTCTCCGGAACTTCACCAACCAGGCTCCCAAATGGAGAAAATCTAATTCCTTCCAAAGCACCGGCGAGGCTACCATTAATATAGAAAGATATCACATTACAATCATTAGTAGTATCTTTAAAACTATAAGATACTTGAAGATGCTGCCAATCGTAACCTACCTTGACATTAGTCTTAATCGTCTCCTGTATTTGCCCATCCGCATCTTTAATCCCTGCGTAAAAGAGAGCATCTTCTCCCTGGTTTACATCAGTCCAAATTTTAATCAGCTCGCTGTCAAAAAGCACAGCACTATAATTAATAAAGCCGTCTGGATTAGCATTCAAAGGTTTATACCAGAAATGTACCGTTCCACTTAGTCCAAAGGGGAATGAGGTTTTTACCGCGGACCGCGCTAAATCTTTTGTTATGATATAATTCCCCTGATTAAGAGTCACATCCTTTGCTAAACTAATCATGCCATCGGTTTCAATATATAGTTGCACTTGGGCTGGTGTCTCATTTTTGAGATTCTCATAAATAAAGTGGAAACGCCCTGGCTGAAGCTGCCAGCTTTCTTCCCGGCCATTAATCCGTAGCACTAGACGAGCAGTGGTTTGGGATTCAAGTGCTATCACCCTCCCAGTAACTGAGTACCATCTATCTTTACCTAAACCATAGTTGCTGTTGATATCTCCGAAAAAGTAGCGCCCGGTTCTCCCCTCCTTGGGATGTAAAGTAAAACAATCAGCTTCCCCCTGCACTTCCATGTTATAGAGGATACAATCATTTGCTTCAGTAAAGGTCACATAATTTTTATCTGTCCCTTGTGGTACTGATAATAAATTACGCAAGCGGGAACTAGCTTTTAGACTGCCATCGCCATTGATTCCTTTAGGATTATAGTTTTCAAAAGGTGTAAAATAATCAGAACCGTTCCCTACTATCCTTAGCTGTTGCTGTTGGTTACCATAATCAGTAATCATATCAGGGAAATGGTACTCCCGCTCGGTACTCATATACTGATCACTTAACTCATAAATCCTGTACATCTCATCATTAGTCAGATATTGATCAATATAGAACGGGCTGGCTACTGAGAAAAAGCCTGTATTATAATCTTCCCTTTCTAGTGGTCCAAAATAAAGTTTTGCCCCCTCCGCTAATATAGCAGCAATGGTAGACGGTGCAATTTCTCCATAATCTATCCATTGATTGTTGAAACCAATCTGTAATTCAGAACGCTCTTTGGTCATCCGCACAGTAATCATATTCCACTTCTTAGACTCCATAAAGGTTGTCAAATACCCTAATGGAATAAGGCTTTGCTCAACCAGATCATAGAGATAAAGAATATTCCCCCTGTATCCAATCTCTATCAGAGGTCTGTTTTCAGCGCTAAAAAAAGTTATTACCCGCTTTTTAACAGTATTAATATACTCTGGTTCCAGCAGCCCCTCATCATCTAAGCGCAGCCAGAAGTTAAGAGTCATCTCTTCTGCAAAATTGGGACGGATCTGGGATACTTCAGCGGGTTGATAAGTTAAAACCGGATCTAAATATGTAGGCGCTTCCAGATCTGCGTAATTGGGATCATAAAGAAGAATATTTCGTAACTCCTCATTTAAATCTCCTATGGTATAAATATCAACCAGGTTATCCGCGGTAACCAGTGTCTCATACCGTACACGCAAAGAACCTAAATCATAGATACTATAACCCTCTTCCACATATCCACCGGGGAAAATATGTTCGGCTACCTCTAAGAATTTTGTTCTTAGTTCAGAGACCTCCACTAGATAGTAGAGATGATTAAACCCATCAAGATACCAATTCTTCTCATTATCTAATATCAACTCTTGTGAGGGATTGACTTCTTCAATTTTTCCATCAATGTTTCGTAGCCGCTGCCCCAATACTTCAAAACGGATACAATCGATAATATCTTCTTTACTTCCTACCTGCTGCAAGATATCTTTAGCAATTTTAAAGACAAGGTATTTTTGATCGCCAGGGATCAAGGGATACCATTGGGGCTTGTCTTGTTTGTAAAAATAAGCAAAATTACTACGGGCGCCAACTAAGGCAGTACTCTCAGAAATGGCAACCTCAGAGCCAAATCCATCTGATTTGATCTTATTGCTGGTCACGATCTGATAACTATTTCCTTGTAAGTCAAAAATATAAGCTGTGCCTATAGAATTGTGATCCCCATCAACCCCAACGATTGCTTTATTCCCGGCGATGGAAACAGAACAGCCAAATTTATCTCCCTTAGTCCCATCCCTAGCTACTAAATTTTGAGTTTTGCCCCATTTGCCACTTGAATTAGGCTCAAAAATATAGGCCGCTCCTTTGTTGTTATTTAATCCTTTAGACCCAACAATTGCTCTATTTCCAGAGATCGCAACCGAACTACCAAACATATTGTTTACATTATTATCCTTATATTTATATGTTTCATTCCAAATACCACTATTATCAAACTCATAAAGAATAACCTCCCCAGGGTATTCATTTGCTGTTAAAAAGTAGCCCCACTGTACAAACGACTTTGGATTACCTACAACTAATTTATTTCCTGAAAGAGATACAGAATAGCCAAAAAGGTCTCCTCCATATCTTATCTTTATTAATTCCCCGATTACTTTTCCGTAAACGTGAATAGGAAAAGGATAAACACTACTAGAAGAAAGAATTTTAGAGGTATTCCAAATACCATTACTACCTTGTTTATAGATATAAACTGATCCCTTTTCATTTCTGAAATCTGGTTTATATCTCTTAGTTGGGGCGCCAACCACCGCTGTATCTCCAGAAACTGCGACCGACCAGCCAAAACGCCCTTCTGTTACGGTACCTTGCCATTTTTCTTTTCTAATCCAGTTACCATTAACTTCTCTTTCAAATAAATAAGCCGCACCTTTCTCTGAATTCTCATTAGGCGTTCCGATAATTGCTAAATTCTCAGAGATCGAGACTGACCAGCCAAAACGGGCGTTAGCTGTCGAATCGGTAGCTTCAAGCCTTTGTATTATACCCCAAACCCCATTTTCATCTAATTTGAAGATATAAGCGGCTCCTTTGCCATCATTTTCATTAGGAAGACCAACAATCGCATAATTACCGCAAATAGCTACTGATTCTTCTCCTCCGCTTCCATCGCCAACTGTTACCTTCTGCTCAAATAGATTTCTCGCTAAATAGTCTCCATCCTTACCAATCTTGCTAATTACACTCTCTTTTGGTAAAAAACGACGGGGGGCAAATTTAGTATGAGCAGCGCTAGGCCGGGAGTGGTGATTGCGCTCATGAGCCAGTAAAGGAAGTCCCGTATATAGGGGTAAATCGATGGCAATCTCCCGCGCCGTCTCTTCCCCAGGCCGTTTATTGCCACTAAGGATCAGTTCTGTGCTCAGACCTGCCTTGCCCGAGTGATCATAAGCCTTCACCATTACCGGCCGATCTTTTGAAGGAGCTATTTCGTAAACAAAAAGATTTGTCCACCGTAAAAGATACTGATCTGCCGCGATGATAATTACTTCCGGATGCTGACTAATAATATCCTGTCCATAATATAAGTTAGCTTTGGTAAAATTAGCCTCTTTCACAATAGCAGTAATCTCACTTAAAAACCGTTCTTCATCATCCATCACCCAGGAAGCAATTGCCGCTTCCGGATTCTTAGAGTCATAAAGAAAACTAAAAATTTTAGTAATCGGGTCCTGCTGCAGTTCCGTATAGGTAATAACCAATTCATTCCGGCCCTCCCGCAAAGCAGGGTTAACCAGATTAATTTCCATTGCAGTCCAGTCTTGGTCAAAACCTTCCATCAATGGCTTTTCGTTTAATTGAATTTCAATTTTGGTCTTAGCATCCTTATTAATCATCAACTTCGGCAGGGTCTCTTCTTCATAATACTGACTAGTCAGAGCTGGGTTAAATCGAACCTCGGTCGGAGTGCTCTCAATCACCTCTGTATAATCAAAGATAAAATCAGTCATCCCACTCCGGCCAGAGTTAGAGGAACTCATAATTTCAGAACCATAATGCAGAACCCAGGAAATGCGATTCCGTCCTTGTTTAAGCTCTTTATCTGTTAACTCCATATTCCGTCCATCTTCGTCTTTAAGCCAATAATCGGTTTCGTTCTTCCGCTTTAAGGTGCCGGTAATCACATTAGTATGATTCACAGTCAGGGTCATCAGACTCCCCGGTACGGGGAGATCATCCCGGTTAAACCGGAAACAAAAAGGAATACAACGGGACCCATGTTCTTCCTCCGTCCAGTTTTCCGGCTGCATCCTAGAGAAGTCTGGAATGAAATAAGTATCTTCATAAGCTTTACTTACTTTCAAGCGTACACCGGTCCGTAAATTAATTAAGGCGGGGATGGTCGGAATTACACCAAGATCAAAATCTTCTTCCTGTTCTTGAGGGTTCATTTGTATCATTACCTTAATCCGAAAACGGTTCCCCGCCCCCACCTGAACAACCTGTTCCGTCTCGCCATTCTCAAAAACCAAGCCCGGAGTGAAACTCTTGACTAATAAATCCGAAAAATTATATAAAGATTTTATCTCGCCAAATAGCTCATAACTACGTCTGAAAACATATGCTTTTTTTTGGTCGGGAAGAAGCTCTTCTTCTTCATAGGCTTTCAAACGAAGATGGTATTCAATTGGTACTTCCTGAACCACTACCGGGTCAGGGTTGGGTTCCAAACTAAAGATGATCTTCTGTTCTGTCTCCGGCATGACATAATCCACATCTGGATATTCTCCATTAATCTTGTAGACATACCGGAGGCCGCCGGGATTTTCTATATAAAGCCTGAGTTGTTGACGTCCGGGGATTAAAGTAATCTCCTCATCTTGAAAATACCCCGCCGTATAACCGGAGCCCAAATTATCCCGATTGAGAGCAAATTCTCTAAATACCGTTTGATCTTGAATCGTCTGGAATAGCCCTCGTTTTACCAATACTACAGATTCAATTCCTTCTTTGTATTCATAGCCATAGAGTTCATAACCAACTACCGAACCTACCATTCCATAATACTTTCCGGCAAGGGTCAAGCTCTCCTCTGAACTAGCCAATATCCCCTCGGTAAAATCTTTATATTCTTCTTGATTCATATATTGGATATTTGCTAGTCCATTTTGGGATTCAACTATTTCAACTACAAAACGTAAATCAGCAATCTCTCCAGAGCTATTAATACAAGAGATTAAAACCGGAACTAAATTTCCGCTTTGCTTAATTACATAATCATAACGGAAAGACCCATCCCGTCCTAATGGGATCCGGGCTTGATTGATCATCACCTCGGTAACAGTTCGATCATAGATAAAACCATGAATTGGTATTGTAATCTCTTCACTAGAAGGAGAAGCGATTTGAAGATGAGTCTTTTTATCAATTTTAAAATTATAAATTCCTGGGCTAGCATTACCGATAGGAAATAATTGAAAATCAAACGAGAGATAACGCTTTTCTTGAATATTTTTGAAGACAAAATGAATTACTTCCCTTTCAGTAATCGGGTCATAATGGCGATAAAGTGTATAAAACTCATTCTCTGTAACCCTTATCAGATCGGCTAAGCATTGCTGCTCTGCCTGGAAGAGAACAGCATCAGTAGGCGTTGTTAACCGATTATTGCCACTAGATTTCTCTTTGACCGCAAAACCAAACTCTACAGCCCCTTCCAGTTCTAACCAAGCTGGATCCAGTTCAAAACTAAAGCCGCAAATCCCTTCAATATCATCATTTACATAATTAAAGCTGATTTTACCGGGTAAATTAGGCAATTGATGATAGAGATGATACAGAGTATTAGCCGCAAGATGATCGGGTAGACCTGAACCGGCGCCAAGATAGAGTTGGTTTTTACTAGTAATAAACAATTGGGCGGAGAGCAGGTTTGGTACTAAAGCACAAGGATAAACAACCGGATCCTCCTGAGAGTAAAACTGCTCAAAAAACACTTGTCCTTCTTTAAGTTTCAAGCCACTGCCGGCACCCTGGTATAAAAAGTAAAAGGCATTGTTTTTAAAACCAGCCGCATAAAGCCTAACTTCCTTCTCTTTTAGTAATTTATCTACAGCAATTTTTTCAGAGGTAAAGTAACGACGCTGACCTTTGGTATACTCCATGATACTAATCACATGAGTATCGTCTTTTAAAATTAAATAAGCATTATAATCCCCATTTTTATATTCACCGGCAATTATATTTCGTCCCGTTAATTCAATGTCATCCTTTGCTTCACTGATCTTAACCGGTAAATAACCAGCAGCGGTTCTATTATAAAAATGGATCCTCCCGTTTTCTCTTCGTAAAATTGCTGTTTCACAATCGGTAGATAATACAAATTGTTTTAAGTTAAAATTATTGGCAAAATCCACTCGATTTAAAGCATCCACTAGTAGTCCATTGGACCCTTGGGTAAGGGTATGGATATTAAAACTATATAAATAATTATAGTAATTTCCATAGATGTAGATGATACCATTTCGATTCTGAATAAACTGTACATGTTGAAGGGTCACGGGAAACTGGATATTAACAAGCCTATCATCTTGAAGTAAGTAAAGACCGGAGTCTTCAGAAGCGTATAAATTAGAAACTCCGACCAGTATGCCCTTATCGGTAGCACAAAGAGCATAACCATGCATTTGCGAACGGGTCAGTACTAAATTCCATCCGGCATCTACCTTTCTTTTTCGGTAAATCGAAAGACTACCGGTAACCTGATTGTTAGTAAGAGCATAGAGAGTACCATCCTTATCTTCGGCAAGATCAGCAGTACTTACTAATAGCTCTTGGGCTATTACCGGCTCTCCCGGAGCCAAAACAATTCCACCATCTGTAGAAACGATGCTATTTTCCATATGCGGCTCTTTAGCTTCATTGAAGTTACGCAATTGCCATCTATTATCAAGCAGGTCACAGCTATACACATTCGGTTGGACTAAATCAATCCATAACCGTTGATCATCCACATAAACAAGACGATGGATCTTATCATCCCAACAATTCCCTTCTTTGTTTTTATAGGCAATAATCTCAATTTCTCCACTACCAAGGCCCGCCAGAGAAATTTCAAAGTCATTATAAAATAGGTAACCAGAATGAGCTTGCCGAAAATTATCATCTGTTTCTTTAATCTTCGCTAGCTTATTATCTACAAGCATTATTGTTGCTTTTTGAGGATTATTGGGCCTGTAAAGCACCTGAAGCGTGACAGTGTTAGGTACTGGCCCCTCTCCAGCATTTGCACTAGTCCGGTATTCTGAATCAATTTCACCTTCAATATGGAGGTAAGCATCAGCCGCCGATTTGTAATACTCTCCTACCCTCGGTGAGATAAAAGAAAATATCGAGCTATCTTTCTGATAGTAAACACGGATTGTATCTTTATACTTTACTTTTTCTGGCCCTACCGCTTCAGCAGTAATAGTATTAAAACCTTTTCGTAGCCAGAGCCTGGTTCGATAGAGTTTATTCTCTCCATTTCCTTCCTCATAAAACTGGGCGGCTAAACCATTAACTGTCACTTCTTCATACGGAGAACTAATAATAACCTCCACCAGATCAGTATTCACTACTTGATTAGGCTTTGGGCTCAAGATTTTAATATATTTATCATCCTCCGGGTGGTAAACCCGGACCTGATCAATAGCAATCATATAATCATGTCCATTAATACGTTGGTAAAGAGTAACCGCAATATTGTTATATCCCTTATTAAGATGGAAAGTCTGGGCAGGAAGATTACTCGTATTGGCTGGTATCGGAAGTGTCACCTCTCCTGTAGTCTTGTTTTCATATCTTACATAATAGTCCAAGCCTGTAGAAGAAATTGCCTTTACTTCTACTCGATCCTCATAAATTACTTCCATATCATAAGGTTTAGTAATCAAGACAAAAGAACGGTAAGCACTGCTGCCAATGGTAAAATAAGGAGAGCTTGACCAGGAAACTCCAGTAAAATTATTCCCTATTCCATCAGTAACTGCCGCACTATTAAATGTAAATTGATACTTCATACCAGCTTCACCAGGTGTCTTCACCCGAAATCTGATCTCACATAAAAGGCCAGTCCTATAGGTTAAAACGCCTGCACCTTGTAAGGTGTAAGAGAGAATCAAGTGATTTCCGCGTATGTTACTGGTCACTGAATCTGAGACCGCATATAAAAACTCGTTTGGCTGATACTCCTCATTAACCATCGTTCCTTGACTAAGACTAACGAATTCCATTACCGTCCCATCATAAGCCAGATCACAATATAGACTATGCAATCCGGGATTACTATCCAGATTGACTCTAAGTGTAATAACCTCTCCTACTTTATAAGTATCTGCATCAATCTCAGCCCTGACTACCGGGGATTGTCCCCATACGCCAGTGCCAGTCAACAATAAGAAGAGTACTGTTATAACGCTAATCCATAAAGCTTTTCTTTGCATTATAAGCCACCCCTTTACCCACAACATTTATTTATTAATACAGCTGTGAACTCATTTAAGATATAGTCACAGCTGTCTTTATTTCTAAAATTATCATAGGCATTATCCTAAATATCATGACAAAACTAACCTAAACGGTTTTCGAATAAAAACTAAAAGCAGATTTTAATCACTAAAAAATTAAACCCGTATTCACTACTCCACCATTATCGTATAGGAGCCAATTCCTTCGTCCCCATTTACTTGATAAGGTTCGATTTTGAAAAAGACTTCTCTTGCACCTGCTGGAAAATGATAAAAACAGCGGTTCTCAAAATCTGATAAAGAATTCCCATCCCCGAACCCTTCATCATCATAAAACCACAATTTTGCCTTACCTCTAAATGGTGAGTCAATCGGAAAGGTTATTGTAACCATGATTATCTCTTTTTCTTCAATATTTTCCCTATAATAAACATACCAATCCGTATCAATCACGCATCCATCAGCTTGGTCATCAAAAGCAAAAAGATAAGCTTTATTTATTTCTCCAAGAGGCCTTGCATCAACGGGCCAATCATTCGGTTCAAAGGGATCCGTTTCATCACTAAATAAGCCAAAAACCGGAAGGGAATCCCCATATTCCGCCCCGTCCTTTAGGCAAATTATACGGTAAAAATAAGGGGTATCTTTTTGCGGAGGATGATCGGGATTATTCTCTAAATTATCCGCAAAATAATTCCCAACCGTTTCAGCAATCGGCAAGCCCCTGTCTGTCTTGGAAATACTGCGGTAAATACGATAGGATATAGTTTCCTGTTCCCCAAGTTCTATTGATTCAATGGACCAAGCAAGGCTAATCCCATTTGGATGTTGTAAGATGGTAGCAGTCAAGCCCCGAATAGAGAGTGGTTCTTCAGTGGGGTCATTTGGTGTTGAAGGAGGATTAATTGGCGGTTTTTGATTAGGTTTTGGTTTACCACACGAAATAGAGAAAAGTGCCAATAATAAACATAAAAGCCCAATAATTTTTAACCGATAAGAATATCTTCCCATCGCAACCTCCGATTGCTTTAATAATAGACTGTATTAATTGTGCTCAAAAAATACGGTAGGTAGCTATGCACTTTTCTAAAATTAAAGATTTGAAGAAAGTAGTATTGAAAAATTAACACTTGCAATAACAAGTATCGATAAAGAATATAAATTCATTATAACCATATTTTACTAATCAATTTAATGGTATTATATCATGATATTGTTAATTTTGCCAATACATTTATCTTTTTTTTATTTTTTCCTGTTTAGCAATAACTTACATAATAAATTGCATAATTCAATTATTTCAACATTGAACCTGACACTATATATTCTGTTAATGACCGTTTAAGTGTTATGCATAATATCTAATAAAAATAAAAAAAGCCCCAGAACATAGGGACTTTTTTTATTTTCTTGCCAATTGTATTTCAATACTTTATGGTTCTCTTATAGGTTTTCAATAACTAATTTAAAGTCTAGACTTGGAGCTGTGGTTAAAAATTCACATTTAGCCCCACAACCAGATCCCAATCATCCCGGGTATTTCGGATCTCGCCCTTGACAATAGCATGAGGGTTTATTCTGACCTTACCTCCTACTAACACTAAATCATCGATTAAGTCTTTAGCTCCGTAGAAACCACCATACAATGATAATTTCTCTGATAATTCGTAAGCAACTTCTCCATAAAACCCAAATTTCGTCTCTTTTTGCTCATTCTGTCGACTATTTACCGTCACCAACTCACATAAGAGATTAAGCGGCCCAGTGGTAAAATCAGCATCAATTAAGAGGCCCAAATCGCTGGCATCTGATTGTTTGGCACGGTTTATTGAAGCCAAACCTACCCCAATCCTCAGATCCGGGTTAAGCTTAAAAGCTCCGCGCCCCACAAAATCGGCCCCTTCACCAAAATAATTATTTGATACCGAGGCCACCAAATCAAACTTGTCAAAACTCGTCTTATACTTCACCCCAACCCCTTTGTCAAACCCGGGATCCCGTGGTTCAGCCACTCCTCCCCTCCATTGCACCTTTTGAGCCAGGCTCCCATTCATAGTCTCTGATTGATCAGAAGCCCATTCAATAGAGAAACGGCCAATATTAAGTTGATCATTTCGGAATACGTCATTAATATAGTAATAGGCAATAGTATCTACTCCGCTACGATAATAAACAAATTCACCTCTAACTCCATCCTTATCACTTAGGTCAGCATTAAAGTCAAGGGTAAGACCATCAAAGGAAAATCCCGAATGGTTCGAATCAATGCCAAAAGATACCTGAAATTCTCCCTCACTAACCGAGTAGGCAGCCTCAGATGGGATTGCTACTAATAGAAGTATCAGTGAACAAAGAAAGATAAAACCTAGTTTATTCAATTGTTTAAGTAAAATTATCTGTTTTCTCAATGTCAAATCCTCCCTCTATAATCTTTAATTTCTCCAACCATCCCACTCATTAAGGGGATGGTTCTTGTGTCATGTAAACAAAGGAAGCCTTAACCCTACTTTTCGCACTTTTAACCAAGCTTTATTTTACATCCAGTTTTGAAAATTTAATTTTGCTTGGCCTTTGCTTAAAGAATACAAGATGTGAGCTGCGTAATCATGCAATTTCCTCAAATAATAATAAAGCTCCCATAAATTAAATAGGAACTTTCTATTTATCCAGCCTAAATCCTGCCAAACATTTATTTTTTTAACATTATTTATACTAAAAGCAAAATAATCTTCTATAGAATTGCATAATTGATTTAATTTAAGATTAACCACAAAGTATTGCTCGGCTAATCGCCTATACTTATATTGTCGTTAAAAGGATACCTAAGGTATTATTCACAACCCTTCAGCCCTCAAAAACCCTTATTAAATCGACTACCAAATCAGTAAATAAGCCCACCTTTACCTCTTCTTCATTTGTATAAACCTGAGGCGGGCCATACTTACCATCATTTCCTATTTTATATACTTGCAGAGTTTTATAAGTAGGATCCACTAACCAGTATTCCTCTACCCCCACTCGCTCATATAAATCACGTTTAATTTTCATATCCTTGCCAGCAGTATAGGGAGAAAGAATTTCAATCACCAGATCAGGAGCACCTTTACAGCCCCTTTCATCTAGCTTGTTTTCGTCACAAACCACCACCAGATCCGGCTGAACCACTGTCTCGATTCGTTCATCCTCTTCATCACCCTTTGGTAAACGCACATCAACTGGTGCTGCATATACCTTACATTTTTTGTTCTCAAGGTAATTAGCTAATTGAAGCATAAGTTCCCTAGATATATCCTGATGTGCCCTTGATGGTGACGGTGTCAAATTATAAGGAAGACCATCAATCAGCTCCCATCGCTCCTCATCCAGCCAAGTCAGGTAATCCCCATATGTATACTTCTCTTTGGTAGCGGCCTCGAGTTTAGTTTCCTGGACTTTAAACTTCAAAACTCTTACCTCCCACACTAAAATCTTTTTGAGCAAAGATAAGTGTTTTATTTTATACTTTCTTCTCGTCCCGTACTAGCCTTACTTGAAAGCCTTCCCCTTAAAACCGAAAATACCTCTTCATGCAAAAAACGTTAATTAGTAGCCCTTGCTTCTAACTCTGCTTCTTACAGTTTGTATTCATAGGTTTTTATTTATAAATCTGGAACGAGTTTTTAATAGGTGGTATAAAATCATCACTTTACTTAGTTTACATAATTTTACCATCATTACGCTAAAATTGTCAACCTAAGACATAAAAAGGTTCTTTGTTTCTAAGTAAAATAACAAATCTCGTAAATTAGGTTTACTGCTTATACCTTATTCCACAAAGCAACTTACATTTTCCAGTATTCACCTAAATCAAGTGGAAGAACCATCTAACAATCTTGGAGCAGAAAGCTTAATCCCAATCGCCCCTAATGGTGCGGTGATTAATATGGATAATACTGCAACCGCTAAGATGACATCTCCTGACTCCACTCCTAATGACAATAAATCAAAAACTCCTACAAGGTTAATATCACCTGTAGGAGTCATTAGCATTAAGCGGTTGTGGTGAACTCCATCACCATTCTTCACCATAGTAATTTGTTTAAGCTTTATTTATCATTCGTCAAAACTAAAGTCCCTCAAACCTCCTGCCTGCCTTCAATCGCCTTACCTAAAGTCACTTCATCAATATATTCCAGATCGCCTCCGATCGGGAGTCCTCTTGCCAGGCGGGTGACTTTAATCTGTAGCGGTTTGATTATTCTTGCCAAATATAAGGCTGTGGCCTCCCCTTCCATATCAGGGTCGCAAGCCAGGATAACTTCATTAATCTTCCCGGTCTGTAATCTTTCAAGTAGCTTCTTAATGGTTAGTTCTTCAGGGCCAATCCCTTCTAAAGGAGAAAGTGCACCATGTAAAACATGATAAACCCCCTTGAATTCTCTGGTTTTTTCCAGGGCAATAACATCTTTCGGTTCTTCCACCACACATAGGATCTTGTGTTCTCTAGTTTCATCCTGGCAGAGTTCGCATGGGGAATTCTCAGTAAGATGGCCGCAGACATCACAAAACTTTAGAGTCTCTTTCGCCTCCACCATTGATGTTGCCAGCTTTACTACATCATCACGGGGAGATTCAAAAAGATGAAAGGCCAGCCTCTGGGCGGTCTTTGGCCCAATCCCCGGTAGTTTGGCCAGCTCATTAATGAGCTTACTCATGGGTTTAGGATAATAATTCATCTTCAATCAACCGTTAAAACAATCCTCCGGGTAAACCGGGGATCTTCAAGTTACCAGTAACTTTTTCCATCTCACTGGTTGATAGTTCTTGGGCTTGCCTGATTGCTTCATTAACCGCTGCTACTAACAGATCCTCCAGCATCTCCTGGTCCTCCATGGCTTCCGGTTGAATCTCTACTTTTTTTAGCTCTAAGGTACCACTGATCTCAACAGAAACAACACCGCCACCAGAAGTTGCGGTCACTGTTTTTTCTCCCAATTCATTCTGGACCCGTTCCATTTCAGCTTGCATCTTTTGAATCTGTTTGAATGCCTTTTGCATATTTGCCATTTAAATATCCTCCTCTTCGATCTCTTTAACCTCTCCACCAAAAAGCTCCAAAGATTTCCGGAGAAGTTCAGGTTGGTTCTCTTCTTTCTTTGCTTGTTTATCAAGTAAAATAAATTTAGGGATGATTTGTTTTCCTGTAACTTCTTCTAATGCTTCCCTTACAATATTAGAGTATCCTGGCTCTCTAATCTTTTCCCAATGAAACCTAAGGGTAAACTCGATCTCCAGTTGGTTTCCACGAAGGCCTTTTGGTTTCCCCTCCCGGAGTAAAGCTTCGACTGTTCTCTTTTTCTCCTTAACTTCCTCTAGAACTTCTTCCCAAAACTCAAATTCACTAATCGGGCTGGTATTTTCAATAGTACTTGCTGGTTTCTCTTTTTCGCTAATTACTTGCGACCTTAATTCCGGTACTTTCTCCGATTTCTTCGGTTTCTCTTCTAAAACACGCGGAAGCTGGGTAGTACCCTTTTCTAGTATTGCCATACGTTCTTCTAAACGGTCAAGACGCCTAATAAGTTTCTTATAGGAACTGGCTTCCTCTTCTTCCGTTACCAGATGGATAAAAGCCATCTCCAGGGGCAGACTCCCTTCGCTACCCCTTCTACTTGATATTCCTGCATCCAAAAAGAGGTCAACCCCTTTCTGGAGTTGAGAGAGGCCAATTGACTCGGCAATCTCTTTCGCTGATTCTTTTTCCGAAGGATCTAGTGCCACAGGGGCCTCTGCTTCGGCTCCCACTACCAGTAAAAGGAGCAAATCACGGAAGAACCTTGCGGCCTGTCGGGAAAAAAGTGCTAAATCCTTCCCTTCTTTTTGAGCCTTATTTATCACCTGAAAACCATTCACCAAATCATGTGTGGCTACTGCCCTTGCCAGATCAAAAAGAGCTTCATTTTCTACTAATCCTAGGACAGTACGGACATCTTTGGTTGTAAGTTTTCCCTCAGCATAAGCGATAGACTGCTCTAAAAGTCCTATCGCATCCCGTAACCCACCATCCACCTCACTACCAATCAACCATAAGGCATCCTCATCAGCATCGTAATTTTCCTGCTTTACCAAATAGGAAAGATGCTCAAAGATCTCCTTTGAAGTTAAACGCTTAAAATCAAACCTTTGGCAACGGGAAAGAATCGTAGATGGCACTTTATGGATTTCGGTCGTCGCAAAGATAAAGATTACATGAGATGGTGGTTCCTCAAGAGTTTTTAATAAAGCATTAAAAGCTTCAGTAGTCAACATGTGAACTTCATCAATGATATAAACTTTATAATTCCCTTCTACCGGAGCAAACTTCACTTTCTCTCTTAATTCCCGGATCTCATCAATCCCACGATTCGAGGCACCATCAATCTCTAGTACATCAAGAGAAACCCCGTCATTAATCCTTTGACAACTAGGGCAATGATTACAAGGATCCGGGTTTTCGCCACGCTCTGTACAGTTTACTGCCTTAGCTAATATTTTAGCAGCTGAGGTTTTCCCGGTACCACGTGGGCCGGTAAAAAGATAGGCATGGGCCACCTGGTTTTGGTTTAAAGCATTCCGTAGAGTTCTAACTACATGTTCCTGCCCTACAAAGCCCTTGCCAAAACTCTGCGGCCGCCATTTACGATAAAGACTGAGATACTCCAATAATTTCACGCCTTTTTCAGATTAGTATAATTTCATTGCTCTCTAATCATGCATACCTTAAGGAATTACATAAATCAAAGCTTTCTCACTTTACCTGGAGGCTATAGATGTCACGAATTCAATTTATCCGTGACTTATTAAACCATAGGTAATTATGCAATTTCCTCACCTAAATTAAGTTCTTTTATTTATATTAATATCCTTTTTTATTAGTCACATTTAAAAATACTTTCTCATACTCCGCTAGCATCTCGCCTCAAATTTAGTCTTTATATTAGACAATTCTTATCTACAAAGGAGGTATTTCCCGAATTGGTCAAATAAATACCAAAAGAATTAGGCAATGCCCTCACCTAAAAAACCCGCGGAAAAAGGCGGGCTTTTTTAGGCTACAGCTCGAATTTCGTCACTCGTACGAATGATAACCTTTGTAAGCTGCGCGGATGCAAAGTACTATTTTCATCCTTTCATTGTACCCTAACTTGCTGAAGTGCGACTTTTAAAGCCATTACCATTAAAACTTATCGTAGGATACAACCTCTGCCAAAGGTTTTCTACTTCTGGCTTCTGGTTTTTCATCCGGATAACCAAGGGGCATCAATTGAACAACCTTATATTCTTCTGGAATTTCTAAGATCCTCTTTACTTCTACTTGATCAAAAGAACCAATCCAGCAAGTGCCGAGTCCATTAGCTGTTGCTGCTAAGGTAATATTAGTCATAGCAATCGCTACATCTACAGCATATGCAGGTACTTCACACCGCATTACCCGCTCCGGATTGAGTGCAACTCCGGCAATGACAATTGGTGCTGTGCCAATAAAAGACTGTCCTGTCGCAGAAACCAGCTTATCAATCTGTTCCCGGTCTTTGACCGCTACAAACCGCCAATCCTGCCGATTATTTGCTGAAGGAGCCAGCCGGGCTGCTTCTAATACTTCCGCTAAAATCTTCTCTTCTACCACTCGATTCTGGTATTTACGGATGCTCCTTCTTTCCTTAATCGCTTGCCTTACATCCATAATCTCACCTCATCATAGTTTCTTTCTTAGATATTAGTTTCCATAAATAGCCGCTAAATTCCTGCCATCACCAATGATTTTGGTTCCAGCCTCACCATTCAACGCCTTTTTCAAGTTTGCCGGATCTGTGATGATTGCTTCTCTACCGCCTTGTTTTAAGTAATTCAATACGGCTTTAATTTTAGGAAGCATGCTGCCAACCCCAAAATGCCCTTCTTCCATAAACTTTTCTGCCTCGGCCGCCGTAATCTTAGCAAGCCCCCTTTGGTTAGGCCCGCCATAATTTAAATAGACCTTATCTTCCGCTGTTGAAATAATAAATAAATCCGCTTTGATCCGTGCTGCCAGCAAACTAGAGGCCAAATCTTTATCAATTACTGCATCGACCCCACTTAAAAATCCGTCTTGATCTTGGATTACCGGAATCCCGCCTCCTCCTACTGTAATTACACAAAATCCTTTATTAATTAGATTTAAAACCGCTTTCTCTTCAATGATCTGCTCAGGCTTTGGCGAAGGCACCACACGCCGGTAACCCCTTCCCGCATCCTCAACTAGAACCCAGTCCGGGTTTTCAGCTTTAATTTTTACAACTTCTTCTTTACTATAAAAAGAACCAATAGGTTTGGTGGGACTCTGGAAAGCAGGATCATTCTTATCAACCACCACTTGCGTAACGATAGTAACAACTGGTTTGTCGATCCCTCGACGTCGAAATTCATTCTTAAGTACCTGCTGGATCTGGTATCCTAACCCCCCTTGAGTATCAGCCACACAATCTACCAATGGTACTGGCGGCATTCCCGCCACCTTTCCTGCAATCTCTGCCCTTCTAAGAGTAAAACCCACCTGCGGGCCATTACCATGGGTAATGACGACATTATAGCCACTCTCAACAATATCTCCAATATGTATTGCCGTCTCGGTAATCGCTTGGTACTGATCCTCAATCCGTGGATACTTTGGGTCTTTAATCAGTGAATTTCCCCCAATCGCAATCACTGCTAGCTTCCCCAATTTCTTCATCTCCAGTTCTGTATATATTTTAAGATTTTTCCCTAAACTTGTTTACAATATATTTTTTACTCTTTTCTTTATTAACCAGAGGGAATTGCATAATTACCTTAATTGTATATTTGACCGATATAAAAATGCCTTCGCTGTTTTTCAGTTCCCCTGACTCCGATTTGCATTACTTAACGTATGATAGACGGTAGCCAGCATCAATGACCCAAATTCTCGATTCATCTGGTTTTAACTAAAGAATAATGATTGTAAAGCATTATACAACATCTGCTTCTTTTTGGAAAGAGTTTTTCTGAATCACTTTAGCAGTTCAAAAAAAAAGAGGCCTCCAGCCTCAATTATAAACAAGTTAATCCTGATCAATACTACATTTTTAAATTTCATCTCTAGATTTTACTTTTTTATTTAAGGAATTGCATAACTAATTGCATTAAATTTTAACCATAATTAATTCGCCTATTTATAGATTAGGAGCCCAATTCTAGTCAAAATACGCAGGTTAATCATGCAGTTCTCTCTCTTAACTATCTTGCCTGCCGCATATATATTTGCGGAATTACTGCATACATCATCGCAGCAACTGCCAGGTCTTCAACTTCGATAAATTCATTAGGGGCATGTGCTCTGGCTTCTCTTCCAGGTCCAAAACCGATACAAGGAATCCCGAACAGACCCATTACTGAAACGCCATTAGTACTAAATACCCAATTGTAAACCGATATATCCTTGGCAAACAGCTTCTTATATGCTTCTTTTGCTGCTTTAACTGCGGGATGATCTTCCTCAATCAGCCACACCGGGAAATAGCTTTTGGTCGGGTAAACCAATCCGGTATGGGTAGGAATATCATACTCAAAAAGTTCCACCGTAGCTTCAGCTTTTTTGACACTTTCCAGATTTTTAATTTCTTCCAGGGCAGTCTGGTCGGTTTCGCCTTTAGTTAGACGCCGATCCAGAGTAATACTGCATTCATCAGGAACAGCACAACTAGAAGCAGAACGGCAGAAGATCTGAGAGACCGTAATCGAACCTTTGCCCAATACCGGATGATATTTAATCCGTTCATTTAATTCTTCAATCTCACTGATAATCGGAGCCATTTTGTACACAGCATTAATCCCGCGCTCTGGAACACTACCATGAGCAGATAGACCCTTAGTCGTAATCCTAATATTCATCCTTCCCCGCTGGCCGGCAGCGATCTTACCTTCTGTAGCTTCAGTAATTATCACAAATTCCGGATGAATATTCTCCTCATTAATTATATACTGCCAGCTTAAGCCCTCACATTCTTCTTCATTCACTGAAGCCACCGCATAAACAGTTAAGCCATCCAGCAAATGAAGTTCCTTCATAATTTTGACCCCATAAACCATTGAGGCTAAAGCCCCTTTCTGGTCCGAAGCTCCCCGGCCAAAAACCTTTCCATCTTTTATTATCCCAGAGAAGGGCGGCAATTCCCAAGCACTTTCATCTCCAGCTTCCACTGTATCCACATGAGCATCAAGGGCAACAACTGTTTTCCCAGAACCCATCCGGCCAATCACATTACCGAAGGGATCAATTCTGACCTCATCAAATTCTAGTTTCTCCATCTCCTGTTTGACTCTTTTGACAGCTTCCCCTTCTTGGCTATCCAAACTCTTGATCTTCACTAGATCACTAGTGAAATTAGCAATATCCTGACTGTATCGGCGAGCAGTTTCTTTCACTGCTGCAAAATTAATCATCTTCTTCACCCCACTACATTTAGTTTTCTAAAGAAGTCGCTCACGCTGGCTACCGCCCGTGCAGATGAAATGAAGGGAAGGGAGAAAATCCTTCCCCACACTCCGTTCAGTCTATTCAAAAACATCGATTAAAATGGACCCCACTTAATAGCCTGAGCAATAACTAGGAAGAGGCCAGAAGCAACTACCCAAGTAAGGAAGAGAGGCAGAATAAACTTAGCCCATTTTGGCCATTTTACGCCAGCCAAAGCCAAGCTAGCCATGAAATACCCGGATGTCGGATACAGAATATTCGAGAATCCATCACCAAACTGCAGAGCCAAAACTGCAGTCTGTCTGGTAACACCAACGATATCTGCTAAAGGAGTCATAATCGGCATAGTGATCAAAGTCTGTCCACTACCTGAAGGGACAAGGAAATTAAATAAGGTTTGAACAATTAACATCCCGATTGAAGTAATTGAAGGCGGCATTCCTTTAACCATTTTGGCTAAACCAAAGATGATGGTATCCATAATCTGTCCTTGATTCATTACGACGGTAACTCCGCGGGCAATCCCCACGATTAGCGCACCAGCTAATACATCCTGACAACCTTGTAAGAAAGCTTCACAGATCTCATTTCCAGACAATCCAGCAATAATACCTGATACAACACCCATAGCAATAAAGATCGCACCGATTTCAGGCATATCCCATTTGAATACAAAGACGCCATAAATCATGAGTGCAAAAAGAAGAATAGCTGATAATCCTGCCAGTTTCTGCCTGGTAGTAGCAGTCTGTAATTCTTTAGTAGTATCTTTTAATCTTTCTCTTTGAATTAAGTCCTCTTCATAAACAGCACTTAATTCCGGGTTTTTCTGAACTTTTTTCGCATATCTGAGGACATAGAACATGCCTATAGAATACATGACGATCAAAGTAATAATCCGGTAGCCGGCTCCAGAGTACAGGGGTAATCCGGCAATTTTTTGTCCAATACCAACTGTAAAAGGGTTAGTTAGAGCTGCAGTAAATCCTGCTGCAGATCCGACTAGAGCAATCGCTGCTGCCGTAATCGAATCAAAACCTAGAGCCAAAGCAAGAGGCAAGACAATTGGTACATAAACCATACATAGTTCCGGCATACCAATAAAAGCATCAACAATCCCAAAGATCGCCATTAGAACTGGAATAATTATTAATCCGCCACCTGCTAGTTTTTTAGCCATATTAGAAACAACGATTTCAATAATTCCTGTTTTCTTAACGACTAAAAACCCACCGCCCACACAGAAGGTGAGTACTACTACCCATCCTGCTTCCACAAACCCCTGGGGAATAGCAGTAAAGAATTTTAGGAGACTAACCGGTGTCCGCTCAATTACATGGTATGATTCAGGATCAATCATCATCCGGCCTTCTGGCCCGGGAATTCTATCATATACACCGGCTGGAACAATATAGGTTAAAATCGACATAATAGCAATAAAAGAGATTAGAATAATAAAGATATGCGGCATTTCAAATTTCTTTTTACCAACCAATTCAGGGTTCGTCTCAGTTTTCATTTTATTACCTCCTACGATTATTATTTTATCCAAGCAAGAAAGGTAGTTTTTATAAGTTTCCCTAGCCATTCCCCCTTTACTTAATATTTTAATCAGACTTCATTTATTTCTTAGCGCAATTGAGGAAAAAATACGACTTCTGTACTAAGCTAAAGTTTTAAGAGGAAATGATTCTTTTAGATAAAACTCCAAAGTATTTTCTCAACCCTAGCAACAAAAGATCAATTACAAGTGCAAAGGGTTTTATTTTGAGGTCTGCCATTTATTTTAATAAGATGAGGGAAGTGCATAATTACCGAAACTCCCATTTAATCACTATATATAGTGTTTGATATTAGGCGATCAATATATTGTGGTTGAATCTTAACCAAACAAATTATGCAATTCCTTAAAGATTAATAAAAGTATTAAATGCTATCCTCCTCAGGAAGTTCCCAAAATCCATCCCACAAAATCTTCCTATAGCGAACCGGATCCGTATCGCCTTCCGTACTAATTACTAAAATTTTCGAATGCTGATCAAGCTTCAAAAGTTTTACTACTTCTTGGTATGCTTTCTGCTCAAGCAATAAACTAATCAGGCCAGCTCCTACCGAACCGGATTCGCCGGAGATAACACGCGGATCATTACCTAATGGATTAGCAAGAATCCTTGTCCCCCTTGAAGAAACATAATCCGGGCAAGAGAAGAAGGCATCTGCATAATCCCTGGCAATATCCCAAGCGATGATATTAGGTTCACCACAAGAGAGTCCCGCCATAATTGTCTCCAAACCACCTGTAACAGCATGAGGTTGACCATCATTGATCTTGGCCGATTTATAGAAACAATCTGCTTTATCAGGCTCCACAATTACCGAAACAGGCCTATTCTCTCCGCCAAGATTTGCAAAATAGCCAATGATTGTAGTGGCAAAGGAGCCCACACCGGCTTGGAGAAAGATGTGTGTTGGCATTTCACCCTTGAGCTGTTCATTTACTTCATCTGCAATCGTGGCATAACCTTGCATAATCCAAGTCGGGATCTTAACATAATTATCCCAGGCTGTATCCTGAACCATTATTCCATTGTGTTGCTGTGCATATTCATTCGCCATTCTGACCGATTCATCATAATTGAAATCCGTAACGAAAACCTGGGCTCCTTCTCTTTTTATATTCTCTATTCTAGCCTCTACTGAACCTTTAGGCATGAAAACTACGGCCTTTTGTCCTAATTGCCTAGCAGCCCAGGCTACCCCTCTGCCGTGGTTCCCATCAGTAGCAGTCACAAAGACTAAATCCCCAAGTTTCTTTTTAATCTCAGGCGATTTAAGCAGATCAAAAGTTAAATCCTTTATCTCCATTCCTAATTTTTCACTTAAGTATTTACCAATCGCATAAGAACCACCCAACACTTTAAAGGCATTAAGCCCAAAACGGTAGGACTCATCCTTTACCCATATTTTGCTCACACCCAGTTCTCCGGCGAGGTTTTGCAAATCCCATAAGGGAGTAACCTTGTATTCCGCAAAATTCTTATGAAACCCGCGTACTTTTTTCACCTCATCAGGTGAAACAAAATCGATTGAGGTTTTAGATTTATAATCGCCTCGCGCTTGTTCATTTAAAACCCATAAGATCTTGTCTTGCATTTTCAGCCCTCTCTTCTCTTTTTTAAATAAAGCCTCTTTATTCGCAGATCGCAATCGCCTCAATTTCAATCAAAGCATCCTTAGGTAAATTAGCAACTTCTACGCAACAACGCGCCGGATAGGCCGAAGTAAAAAATTCACTATAAATGGCATTCACTTTGGCAAAATCAGCAATATTTTTAAGATAAATATTTACTTTTGCCACATCTTCTAAAGAAGATTTTCCTGCTTGCAAAATTTCCTTAATATTATTCAAAGCCATCCTGGTTTGGGCCTCGATAGCACCGGTGAAACTTCCGGTTTTCGGATCCAGTCCCATTTGTCCGGAAACAAAGAGTAAGTTACCTACTTTTATTGCTTGTGAGTAACTACCGAGTGCAGCCGGAGCTTGTACAGTAGAGATTACCTCTTTTTCAAGCATATAATCACCTCATTTAATGCAAAAGTTTTTTATACCCTGAATTCAAATTTATTATAACACTTTAGAAACATTATTACAATAATTTTATATACCTTACATTATTTTTTTAATCTGTTTTCTAATTTTATTGTAAAAGAGCTTTGTCTTTCCTACTTTAGAAAAACAAAGCCCTTTTCACTTATTGGAAGCATCAACCGGAAAATCGTTTATCATCTCCATGCTCCTTTCAATCATTGGTGTAAAGAAACCGAGTTTAATCTCTATATCTGTTCTTAAGTTCTTCCTTAAACACCCTGGATTGGTTATTATTAATATGATATTCATAAATTGGCGAAAATAAAATACCTTTCATCATTTCATTTGCACGGGCGGTAGCCAGCGTGAGTAACTACTTTGTAAAGGTATTGTATATTTTATATGTTTTAAAGTAAATAGGAGATAATTACCTGTTTTTTGGTATTTTTTATTAAAAACTAAGTTCTTTATAGCTAGGTCGGAAACTTCAAATTTACTGTTCCCATCTAGGCTGGAGAGATATTATATTAAATTAAGTCCTTCCTCTCTCATCGCTTTTGCTTCTTCTAGATAATTGTAAATCGTATATCTAGAAACATTGAGACTCTTAGCAACTTTATCAATTGCTCCTTTGATTAAAAATCCTCCTTTCTCATCAATCAGACTGACGGTCCGCACTTTTTCCTCTTTACTCATTAAAGCAACAGGCCTTCCTACTTCTGAAATAGCTTTATCAACAAGGTAATCTAATACTTCATTAATATCTTCAACAAAAGTTTCCGAAGTATCTTCTCTTTCCATTGTCAAAGATTCGGTTTGACATAAATCATTAAAAAAGTTGCTTAACATTATCCCTTCAGTAAGGTCATAGTTAATACATAAACAACCAATGATATTCCCTTTTTCTTCTTCAATAAACAAGGTAGAAGATTTTAAGACTTTACCATCTTTCGATTTAGATTGATAATTTAAAAGCATTCTCTCTTTGTTCGCACCAAAGCCATCCCTCCGCCAAGCCTCTAAAGCCAGATCAGTTATTGAATCGCCGATCTTTCTTCCAGTAACATTTCCATTAATAATATTTACAATAGAGTGCTGGGGATCACTAAAATCGTGTAATACTACTTCACAGTTTTTGCCGAAAGTATTACCAATTAACTCCATAATCGGTATGTATTTTTTTAATATCGGATGCATTTTCTCCACCACCAATGATATTTTACAAAGAATTGCATAATTGCTTAATTTAAGATTTAACCACTTATTAATCACTTTATTATGGTTAAATAGAGTCTTAAGGTGATTATACAATTCACTCATGTAAATTATATTATTATTTCACCCTTATTACAAGAAAGTATTAAGGCTTGCAAAATTTTTTTAATATAGTTATTACCAATTTAAATAAAAAACCCATAAATACCTTAGGCCTACTTTATCTGCATATATCTATTAGATAAATTAAGAGGTTATCTCAAGGTTTAGAGATAGCCTCTTTTATCATTAATTGTAATAAGCAGTATTTATTAAACAATAAAAACCACTCGCATTTTCTTTTGTCACAACATCAGTTCCCCAACTATAAGACAATTTCATTATTCGTAACTTAAGGCGATCACAGGATCGAGCCTGGCAGCTTTACGTGCCGGATAGATCCCAAAGAATAAGCCCACCAATAAAGAGAAGGAAAAAGCAACAACAACTGAGGTATGAGTAACAACCAGAGGCCAACCACCAATCTTAGCTACTCCCACCGCCCCTACCCAACCAAGGCCAATCCCGATTAGCCCACCAAAACCACTCATTGCTAATGATTCAATCAGAAACTGGCTAAGAATATGTTTTCTCTTCGCACCAAGTGCTTTTCTAATCCCAATCTCCCGTGTTCTTTCCGTAACTGACACCAACATAATATTCATAATCCCAATTCCCCCAACCAGAAGGGATATTCCGGCGATTCCACCTAGCATTAGGCTTAATGTACCAGTAACCTGGTTAATCGTCTCTAAGATCTGCTCCTGGCTTGTAATCCTAAACTTATTGGTATCCGTCAAATAACGGGTAAGAAAATATTCAATTTCGCCCACTGCTGTTTTAGCCGTTTCAGAAGATAAGGCCTGTGCTGTATAACCATTTACATATTTTCGATTATTGATCTTTTTTAAAATAACAGAAGCAGGAATAAAAGCCTGGTTTTCCAGATTCCCCATCGCTCCTGTCCCTTTTTCCTCCATTACTCCAATAACTGTAAAGAGCAGATTCCGGTTCCTGATAAATAATTTAACCTTTGCACCTAAGGGATTTTCCCCGGGAAAAAGCTCTTCAGCTAAACCTGCTCCTAAAACAATTACATTACTAGCATTTTCTTCATGATCCGTGGTTACAAACTGTCCAACAGCCGGATAATATTCGTAAATCTCCTGATACGAAGGGGTAACTCCGATAATACTAGTCTGATAATTCGTATTACTAGCGATTAATAACCCGGAGGCCTGTACACTAGGGATAATATTTTTCAGCGAAGGGCAATTTCTCATCAACTGCTCAGCCAGTTCCATTGTGAAAACATCAGTTGCCGAAAAACTGATCCTTCCACTTCTGCCCCGGCTGATTCCCGGTCCAATATTAATAATATTTGACCCAAGTTGAGAGATCTGGCTCGTCACTTGGGATTGGGCACCAGATCCAACAGAAACAATGGCAATCACTGCCCCTACGCCAATAATAATCCCCAACATCGACAGGAAAGAACGTAACTTATTAGCTGTTAAGCTGTCAAGCGACATCCTTAGAATTTCAAGAATCATGCAATCACCTCATCCCTTTGGATCAAGCCATCCCGGATCTGAATCACACGTTGAGCTTGATTTGCTATTTCTTGATTATGAGTTACCATAATAATGGTATGCCCCTCTTTATTCAGCTGATGAAAGATCTTCATAATCTCCTTTCCCGTCTTAGAATCCAGATTCCCAGTAGGCTCATCAGCAAGGATTAAAGAAGGATTATTGATTAGAGCCCGGGCAATTGCTACCCTTTGTCTTTGGCCACCGGAAACCTCATTGGGGCGGTGATTCATCCGGTCACCTAAGCCAACCATCTGCAAAGCCTTCTCAGCCAAATGTTGTTGTTTTCTTCTGCCTCGTACTCCGGCATAAATCAGAGGAACAGAAACATTCTGCAAGATAGTAGCTTTGGGTAATAGATTAAACTGTTGAAATACAAAGCCAATCTTTTTATTTCTGATCTCCGCCAGTTTATCATCTGAGACCCTACTGACATCCTCATTATCCAAAAAGTAATTTCCAGCAGTAGGTTGATCCAGGCAACCCAAAATGTGCATTAGTGTAGATTTTCCCGAACCGGAAGGGCCTATAATGGCGACAAACTCTTGCTCTTCGATTTGGAAGGAAACCCCTCCCAAAGCTTCTACATTAACTTCTCCCATTTTATAAGTTTTTTTGAGATTATTTATTTTAATTAACATTCTTATCGACCTCTAATCATAATTCCCGGCCCCGGCCTCGATCCTGCTGAAGGTTGTGAATTAGTTTCTGTCTTTCCACTAGAAAATTGATGGGCATTAATAAGGATTTCATCCCCCGGCTGAATGCCCTCAAGGATGGCGACATTAAAACCATTACTTAATCCAGTCTTTACCGGAGTAGGTACAGGTTTATTATCCACTATTTTCATCACCTGTTCTTGCCCACGATTATTAATTATAGCGGCAATCGGCACTAGCACCTGATCCTTTACTTCATCCACAATAATCTCTACATCTGCAGAAAACGCTGGTTTTAGCATTTCTGTTTGTTCTGTAAGAATAATCTTCACAGGTAAAGTTACTATACCATTATTATTAGTAGCTTGAAGCGCAATCTCTTTGACCCGGCCCTGAAACTCCTTTCCAGGTAAAGCTTCAACTGTAACCCTTACATCCTGTCCAATCGCTACTAACGGACTTTCAGTCTCGCTGATATTAACTTCAATCTCATAGGGACCATCAGCAATAATCGTGCCTACGGCATTTTGTTCATTAATCCCTACATAATCCCCAACATCAACTAAATCCTGAGTAATAATACCATCAAAGGGTGCTCTTAAAGTTGTAGCTTCCAGATTCTCCTTGGCAAGCCTTAAATTCAACTCCGTCTCTTTAATCTCCGTTGCTAAGCCGTTGATAACAGATAAGTCATAGGCTTTCTTAGCCTTGAGATAATCTAATTCTTGTTTAGTATCATCAAGTTCAACTAAGATCTCACCCTTCTTTACAGTCTTCCCCTCAACCAGGTGATCTGTTTTTACTTTACCACTAACACTAAAATACAACTCTTTACTTTGCTGCGGTGATAAATAACCACTTCCTGAGATGGTCTTTTGGATACTCCCTTTTTCTACAGCCACCACCATCCTTGGTAAAACTCCTTTACTTAATTGTTTACCTTCAGTAGTATCCGTTTTCCGAATTCTCCAGACTAATAAACCAGCTACAATAATCATGATCATGATTATCATCATAATCTTCATTCGCTTCTTCTTCATTAACAAAGCCCCCAATCAGTTTACCTCTTTTTAGAGTTAAGGCTAAGATTTTCCCTCATTTAAATCATTCCGATAAAATGTAACACCCGGAGCCGACTAAGAAAAACCTTATTCCTGGCATTTTTAATATTAATTTCTGCAGTCTTATATGCTAAAGATTTCTCTTCCCAGTCTTTTTCCGTTATCAAACCTTCTTCCAGTTGTTTCCGGTACACCTCTTTTTCTAGAAACGCTTTTTGATACTGTATATCCTTCTCTTCCACCTGTAAATCAGCCAGCTCTACTTGGCTAAGAAGTTTCTTTAATTGGATCTCTAAACTCCCAATCAGATTCTCATGCTCACGCTCCAAAGAACTAAGTTGAGCCTGGTAATCTTGATCCTCAAGTTTCTTCGCCCCTCCGTCCAAAAACTTATAATTAACATTAAGATTGAGCTTCCATTGTTGATCCGGATAATTATATGTACCCCCGGTTGTCACTTCCGGTTTTCTTTCCACTCGCTTCCATTCCCATTTTTGACGGAGCTCTTCCTGATCTAACTGATTGGCCGCTAATTGATAATGATTTTGAGTTACCATCATCATTAACTGGTCAGCATCATTCCAATCAGTAACAAACGTTTCTAATTCTTCTTTAATCTGCTGAAAATAGATATTTTCCTCTTGCAATTGTACTTTTTTCCCTGCCGGCAACCCTAATTCTAAATACCATTTAGCTTCTTCTTCTATAAAGCTGTTCTTCACTTGTTTCAGATTATATTCTGCCTGTTTTAGCTTCACCTGTTCCGCCAACACCTGTTGTTTCCCGGCTTCACCAATCTTCTCCCGCTGTAAAGCTAGGTTAAAATCATTCTTTACTAATCGATATTGTTCTTCTGCTACTTTAACCTGTTCTTGTAAATGCAAAAGATTAAAGTATCCTTCCAACCAGTCAATTTTTTTACTCTCCACCTGCCATTCGAGGTTATCCTGAGCTTTTTTCAAGGAATGAAGAGTAGTATAATATTCTTGTTTTTCAGTAGATGGAGCCCAAGGATAAAGCTTCTGCGTAAGATTGAAAGAAAACTCTGTTTCCGGATCAGTTTTTTCCCCGGATAACTTCTTTTTTAATGACAGCTTTGGCCCGATTGACATCCCCCATAAATAAACTTTGCTACCCTGTAAACCAACCTCCAGCTCTGCACTTTCCTGCTCAGGAGTAACCATCACCGGACTACCCCCCTGATTATCAGCAGCAAGATTGCCGGTAAGATCAGCTTGCCAATTAAGACTTGCTTTTATCTTAGTCAGCTTTCTTTCAATTTGCTCAAGATGATCCTTATACTCTGATAATGAATAACTTTGATCTAATCCCCAGGCAATCGCCTCTTCCAAAGTTATTTCTTCCTCAGCATGAACATTCGCCGTAGATAAAAAGAGCAAGCAGCAAAATAAAGAAAAGCAGATTAACTTGTTTACTTTAATCTTCTTCATCATTCCGTCACACCTCCAGCTCAAAACCGAGCACTTGTTGTAACTTCCATTTTTCCTGATAAAAACTGGCTACAGCAATCTGGGCTTGATATTCAGCCTGCAGAAGCTCTACTTCTGCTGAAATCTGCTCCAGCTGACTAATTAAACCTGCCTTTTGTTGCTGCTGAACTAATTGATAATTTTTCTTGACCATCGCTAAATGTGTACGATTTAAAGTAAGTTCCTCCTTAGCCTGGCTAACAGAGGTATATTGTTTGTAAACAGAATTAATCAGTTCCCATCTGGTTTGTTCTTCATTAAGCACGGCTAAATCAAGATTATTCTCTAGTTTTTTCTGTTCCCACTCCACTTGAAGATTAACCTTTGCGCGTTCCACTTCAATCTTCGCCATTTCGATCTGTAGATTTAAAGCTTTAAGCGCTAAACTATTCTTTATCGCTAGTTCAACAGCTTCTTCTTCATGAAAATACCAACTAGCTGGAGTAGGTACTTCAACTAATTCTATTTCTGAGTTTCCTTTTAATCCTAATTTTGCTTTAAAATCGCGAGATAATTGATAATAATTATCTTCCACTTTTTTCAGAGACAAAAGAGCATTATGGTATGTATTTTCTTGTCGAAGCAGCTCAATCCGGGTCTTGTACCCCTTCTCTACCTGAATCTCCAAATCTTTTAATGATTTTTCTTCATACTCAACTTGTTTTTTCTTCAATTTTCTTTCCTGTTTTGTTTTTAAAATCTCCAAATACTTCTGGGCAATCGTTAGTAGCACCTGATCCTTAGTCTGAGTATAATTAGACTCTGCCTGAATTAGATTCATCTCAACTTGTAAATCTGAATACCTGGAAGCAGCCAAGATATTATCTGCTTTATTCTTTTCAGAATCTAATCTGGCATTTTCCAGCCTAAGCTCTGCAATTTTAAGCTCATAATTGGACTGTAAACCCATATCCCAGGCTTCTTCTAAACTAAGCTTGCGAATCTCTGCCCCTAAACTAACCTGTGAAAAGCCAAAGACTAGAAGCATAAAAAGGAGAAAAGTTTTTTTCTTAAACAATCCTTACCCCTCCTAATTTAAGAACTATAAAATTATTTGATTTCACCAAAATTAACGATAGTAAATCTGCATTGTTCCTTAAATGACAAACTTTACAAATTCCCCATCAGATCTTCATAACTTCTTTATAAAAACCCATTTATACTTTATACTCTCTTGTAAAATACCCTTTATTATGTCCTTTAAAGGCCTTTCCTAAGTGGTCAAATATACAGTTAAGGTAATTACTCCCTCAAATAAAAAAGGAGCCCATTGCTCCCACCTATAATATTAACATATATTACTAAATAATTCGTAACTATACAATTTCCTTAGTTACCTGCTACTCTTTAATAATTTTATTTCAGAATCATGTCTTTCTACTTTAATAAAGATGTTATCAACCTTTTCTTCCAGATTTTCAAGCTTTTCATACGTTTGTTGATAGCCATCAAATAATGCTTTCGAATTAGTATCAAGCTTATTTTCTAAGCGGATAATATCATCTTTAATACCAGTAATATTACCTTTAATTGCTGCAACATCAGACTCTATACAAGTTATTTTACCTTGAATTCCCGCTACATCAGACTCTATACAAGTTATTTTACCTTGAATTCCTGCTACATCGGTCTCTATACGGGCCACATCATCTTTATCAGCTTTTTTATCTAATTTGGTCTCTATTGAATCTAATCTAATAGTTAAATCATCATACATCCTTGTTATTAACTCTAATGCATTATTTTCCATCTTTGTCACCTCCTCCTAGTATCCAGTTTAACAAAACTCTAACACTAGGACAAGCCTTAAAATATATTTCTCCGTAAAAAACAAAAAACCCTCGTTACAAGAACGAAGGATTAAATGTTTGTGTTTGGTGCCGAAGGCGGGATTTGAACCCGCATGGGAGTTACTCCCACTGCGCCCTGAACGCAGCGCGTCTGCCAGTTCCACCACTTCGGCACTGTAGAAAATATTATAGCCTAAAAAGTTTAACTTGTAAAGGGTATTTACATGATAAGTTTCTTCTATCTTCCCCCTATTTTAACAAGGTTAACTTTTAATTTCACAAATTTTTAAAGTTTTCTTCCTAATAAATTTCGGAGAATTGTATATTAATTGTATAAATTAGGTCACGCAACGGTAAAATAAGGTATGGTTTTTAGCAATAAGAAGAATTAAGGCAAATTAGTCAGTTTTATGGAGTATTTTGGAGACATTCTTTATTAGTTGGGTTTTTTGCTTATATTTAGCTTTAGAGTAAGGCTTTTGTTCCTTGCATTTTTCAAGAGAGGTAACTAAAATTATTTTTAGAGATTAGCACTCATCAAAGGTGAGTGCTAATAATTAATCTTTGAGGAGGGAGAAAATGAATATTAAACCATTAGGAGAAAGAATCGTTATTAAAGTCTTGGAGAGTGAAGAGAAAACAAAGAGCGGGATCGTTCTTCCGGATACTGCCAAGGAAAAACCACAAATAGGTGAAATTTTAGCAGTAGGAACAGGTAAAATTCTGGAAAATGGCGAGAAAGTCCCTCTTGAAGTAAAAGTAGGCGACAAAGTCTTGTTTGCCAAATACGCCGGGACTGAAGTAAAACTTGATGGCGAAGAATACATGGTTCTAAAAGAAAGTGATGTTCTAGCTATTCTGGCAGAGTAAGAATTAAACCTCTAAAGAATTAAGAAATATTGTAATTTATTAAGGAAGGTGAAATTATGGCTGGTAAACAAATTATTTTTACCGAAGAAGCACGTCATGCTTTAGAGCGTGGCGTTAATAAACTGGCTGATGCAGTTAAAATAACTCTCGGCCCTAAAGGCCGAAATGTAGTATTGGAGAGAAAGTACGGTTCTCCTACCATTACTAATGATGGTGTTACCATTGCTAAAGAGATTGAACTTGAAGACCCCTTTGAAAACATGGGTGCTCAATTAGCTAAAGAAGTAGCTACCAAGACCAATGATATCGCTGGTGATGGTACTACTACTGCTACCTTACTGGCTCAAGCTATGGTAAGAGAAGGTTTGAAAAACGTAGCTGCGGGTGCAAACCCCATGATCCTTAAGAAAGGGATCGAAAAAGCCGTTCAATCCATTGTTGATGAGATTAAGAACATAAGCAAACCAGTGGATAAGAAAGAGTCAATTACTCAGGTCGCTTCTATTTCCGCTTCTGACGAAGAAATCGGAAGCCTGATTGCCGAAGCTATGGAGAAAGTCGGTAAAGATGGCGTTATTACTGTAGAAGAATCCAAAACTATGGGAACCAACCTTGAAGTAGTGGAAGGGATGCTCTTTGACCGGGGTTATATCTCTCCATACATGGTTACTGATTCCGAGCGGATGGAAGCAGTGCTCGATGATCCCTATATTCTGATTACTGATAAGAAAATTACATTAATCAAAGACCTCCTCCCCATCCTGGAGAAGGTTGTACAAAGAGGAAAACCACTTCTGATTATTGCCGAAGATATCGAGGGTGAAGCGCTTGCTACTTTGGTAGTAAACAAACTCCGTGGTACTCTCAATGTAGTAGGCGTTAAAGCACCTGGGTTTGGTGACAGAAGAAAAGCAATGCTCAGTGATATCGCTATTGTTACCGGCGGACAGGTCATCTCTGAGGATGTAGGAATGACTCTAGAGAATACTTCTATTGAGATGCTTGGTCAAGCCCGTCAAGTTAAAATCACCAAAGAAGAGACCACCATCGTTGATGGTAAAGGTACTTCTCAGGATATTAAAAACCGGATTAGCCAGATCAAACTAGAGATCGAAGATACCACTTCTGATTATGACAAAGAGAAACTCCAGGAAAGATTAGCTAAACTGGCCGGTGGTGTAGCTGTAATTCAAGTTGGTGCTGCTACTGAAACCGAGATGAAAGAGAAGAAACACCGGATTGAAGATGCCCTCTCTGCTACGCGTGCCGCAGTAGAAGAAGGGATTGTCCCAGGTGGTGGAGTAGCTCTGCTTCAGATCTCTCCCGCCCTTGATGAACTGCAAAAGCAGGAAAACGATGATATCGCAACCGGTATTTCCATTGTCCGCAGGGCTTTGACAGAACCAATTAAACAGATCGCTAATAACGCTGGTGCTGAAGGATCTGTAGTTGCCGAAAAAGTACTTAACCTGCCTAAAGGCCAAGGTTACAATGCCATGACCGGTGAATTTGTGGATATGCTGAAAGCAGGTATTGTTGACCCCGCAAAGGTTACCCGTAGTGCTCTCCAGAATGCCGCCAGCATTGCCAGTATGTTACTCACTACTGAGTGCTTGATTGCTGATCTTCCGGAGAAAGAGCAGCCAGCTATGCCTGCTAACCCCGGAATGGGAATGGGCATGGATTATTAAAAGTTAAAGAGGGGATTTCCCCTCTTTTTTTTATATCCTGTGTGATTTGTAAGGTGCAAATGTAAGGTCGCTTATAATGTAATCACTCCAAACAATTGCATTTTGCAATCCCTTAATCTATGATATAATCATTTTATCTTTAGCTATTATATTTTTAAGGGAGAAAATAGAATGAAAGATAAAGATTATTACATTAAAAAGCCCTGGAACTTGGGGCAGAGCATGCTGTTTTATTTGCTATCAATGAGATTGTCTTTGATTCCCGGACCATTTTAAAATGCATGTATGGTTGTTCTGACTGGGGAAAAGGACATACTTGCCCTTCGCGGCCCGGCTCTTTAAAACCCTGGGAATATCGGAAAGTATTTGAAGAGTATTCATGGGGGATTATTATCCATTCTACTGATAAAAAAATCTCCCAAGACGTTTCATTCGCCATTGAAAGGGAAGCCTTTCTTCATGGCTATTATTTTGCCTTTTCCTTAAGTGATTGTGCAATCTGTTCCGAATGTGCCGGTTTCAAGGGAAAGGACTGTCTTAATCCTAAAAAAGCGCGGCCCGCTTTTCATAGTGTTGGTATTGATGTTTTTCGTACTGTACATCAATTTGAGCTCCCACTTGAAACATTAAAAAATGGGCACCAGCAGCAAAACTGGTACTCAGCGGTATTTATTGAATAATCTACACAAAGCATTGTTCTACAATTTTGGAATCATTTATCAAACCAAAACACCACCTATTTTAATCAAACTATTATTCTTTAGACAAATCTTCTGTCTCCGCAAGTTCCGGCCTTGGGGTTAAAGGTTCATCCAGTAAAAAATGTCCACCTAAAGTAGAGCTTTTTTCGCCATCTACCAAAATTATTACTTCTTCTAACTCCAGATTGATCGCTAAAGTATTAACCAGACTATAAATAGCCATCAATTCCGAAGCCCCTCCCCCATCGATTATCTCCCCCAATTCAGAGCTAAGATCAATAATTGCTCTTTTGCCCTCCAGCCGGATACTTCTGATCCAATCCCCCGGTGGTAGACAAGGCAACAGGGCACTACCTTCCCCCGGGCCTCTGAGCAGCTCTTCCAGAATTTTTTTCCCACTCTCAAGATTTTTTCCTTTTTCCAGCCCAGCAATCTCTCTTTCTTCTGGATAAAACTCCAAATCTTCATTATTTGGCGTAGCAAAAAACAGGCGAGCCGTTCCGGGAGAAAGTGGAGAAGGAGGCGGCTTTGGATAGACCTTTCCTCTTTGGTTTTTCCCCGCTATGACTGGACTGGGGCTCTCTGTAACTTGCTCTGAAAGATATTCCGCAGTCCCATAAAAAATTGCTGCTGCTAACTTTTCCCGGTATTCAGCATCAGCCAAAAATTCTTCCTCACGGGGATTAGAGATAAAACCTACCTCAACCGTAACAGATGGCATATTGGTATTTTTTAAGATCATATAATCAGCACTTTTAGCCTTCCGCCGGTTTGGCCCTAGTTTGGTAACCAGACTTCTTTGGATCGCCTCAGCTAATAACTTACTTTTAGAGTTTTTACTATCATAAAAGCACTGGGCACCAGACCAAATGGACTGGGGAAAACTATTTACATGAATACTTAATAACAGATCCGCCTTACTATTGTTAGCCATCTTTACCCGATAGACAAGGTCCCGCCGTTTCTTTGAAAGATTCGTTGCTCCATTTTCCCCTCCATAATCAAGATCTTCTTCTCTAGTCATAATCACATAAACCCCAACCCGGGAAAAGTATTTTTTCAATCTGACCGCAATATCCAGATTTACATCTTTCTCCTTAAGGCCAGTCCGTCCAATTGCCCCTGGATCCCGCCCTCCATGGCCGGCATCAATTACTATTGTTTTCCCAGAAATAGCTGATGGCAGAAGGGTTGTTGTTGGAATTTTTTTGTCCGTTTTTAACCAGCCATAGAAAAACCCTACTACTAAAAAGATTAAGATTACAAAGAAATATTCCCTCCGGAATACAATATTTACTGTGAAAAACCTGTTACTTACCATAATAACCACCTCCGGATATCTTTTATAAAAGTATGATACCTAATAGGTAAATAGAAGTAATTTGCAGAATCCAAGTCGTAAAAACCCAAATTTCCCCTATTTGACCAAACCAACCAAAAAGTTTATAATCAATGTAACAAGAATGCAAATTATTGCAGAATATAAGGGAATTGCATAATTCATCTCGTAGCTCATCACTCGTGTTGAATGACAACCTATATAGCTAATTCCGATATTTTCTTGCTTTCACGTATCCAGCTAGACTAGGCTAGTGGGCTCATAACTAGATAAAGCGTTTCATTTTATTTCGAGCGAGTTATCTAATTTCCAATGACATCGCTTCCATCAGAGTTTATTGTGTATCGAAGATAAATATAGAGATTAGACCATCATTAGCGGGGCGAGCAATATTATGTGGTTGAATTCTATATATATAAATTATGTAATTCCTAAATAATAATTGGAGGGGTTCTAATGGATAATATTTCCATTAAACCTGTGCTGACCAGAAGAGATATGCGGGAGTTTCTCTTATTACCTTGGAATATCTACAAAGAAGATCCCAATTGGGTTCCCCCATTACTTAGTGATTTGAAAAGAAAACTGGATCCCAGATTCAATCCTTTACTAAGTAAAGGAAGATGCCGGCTCTTCTTAGCCTGTGATTCTGTAGGAAGGCCATTGAGTCGGTTACTAGTCGGGGTTGATCAGGTGCTAAATCAAACTGAAGTTAAAAATGAAGGTTACATTTCACTTTTTGAATCCTGTAATGAAGAAGCAGCTATTCTTCTTCTTCATCATGCTTGTGAATGGCTCAAATCATTAGAAATAGAAGTAGATTTAGTAAAAGGGCCAGTCTCACCTACCAAAGGGGATGACTTCCGGGGGCTTTTGATTTGGGGATTCGACTCGCCTCCAGTGTTAATGAATTCTTATAATCCTCCGGAGTATGCCAATTATTTTGAAAAGACTGGTTTTGTTAAAGATATTGACCTTTTTGCTTATCATTACAACCTGAAAAAAATTGACACCAAAAAAATGGAGCGGGTAGTAAACTACGCTCAAAGAAAATACGGTTTTCAGGTGGATATACTTAATCTCTCGCAACTGGATAGTGAATTGGTGGATATCAATTATATTTTAGAAAAAGCAATCCCTGAAGACTGGGAAGACTTTTCACCCCCAAACATCGAGGAACTTAGGGTTATAGCTTCAAAAATGAAAGATCTAGCTGTTCCTGAATTAATTCCGATTGCCCGAAGTCTTAAAGGGGAACCAATCGGGTTTGCCGTCACTTTACCGGATTACAATAAAGTTTTACAGCAACTCAATGGACGCCTTTTCCCTATGGGTTGGGCTAAATTCCTTTTAAATCGTCATCAGATCTCAGGAGCTAGAGTGTTTATTCTCTTTGTAATTCCAGAGTTTAGAAAAAAAGGAGTCTCTGGAACCATCTTTTATCACCTACTGCTCAAAGCCAAAGAGCTTGGTTTTACTTATGGAGAAGGCTCCACCATCGGTGAACTGAATATGCCAATGCGGCGTGATGCCGAAAGAGCCGGTGGATTACACTATAAAACCTACCGTATCTATAAGAAAGCACTTTAAGTTTATACTTTTGTCTCAAATTAAGGAGTTTAGAATTGCATAATTCAATTATTTAAGTAATTATGTAATTCCCTCAGTTATATAACTCACTTTACACACCTTCCTAATTTAGCTGGGCTTTTTGCGTTGTCATTGA
>DIPO01000006.1:0-5580 GCA_002427045.1 Firmicutes bacterium UBA5486 | reverse complement strand
TTTGCGTTGTCATTGATTTTTTCTGTCCCTGCACAATATATTGATAGCCTAATACAAGCACAACACTATATATTGTGTTGGGACCTTTTAAAAGGACACAACGCAAAAAGCTTCACTCTAAAAAACGTTGACTTTTTAGAGTGGGTTTGCTATTATATGCTTGTTTAAATATGTTAACAAGGAGGATTGAGGAGAGACGTTAAATCCCAAATAATTGCATAGTCCTGATCTAACATATATCCCGAAAGCTTCAAGCAAGCATCATCGGGTAAAGGGAAATCAGGGTGCTTATGGGTCAAAACGTTCATCCTAACCCATTAAATTATGTGAGGTGAGGTGGAATGAAAGTTTTTGATACTGTAGGTGCTCACGTTTTGGCGGATTTTTGGGGGTGCGATTTTAAATTGCTTAATGACGCTGATTTCTTAATGACCAACCTGCGCCAAGCCGCCAAAAATGCCAATATGACCATATTGGCAGAAGAAGCCCACAAATTTAAACCCCACGGGTTTACTGGTCTCCTATTACTTGCTGAAAGCCATATTTCCATTCATACCTATCCGGAAAGAGGCTATGCAGCAGTTGATGTGTTTACTTGCGGAGGCGGGATGACCAAAAAGGCTATTGAACACCTGAAAGATGTTTTATACCCTACTAAAGTACAGGAAACGTTAATCCAGCGGGGAGTACCCGATGCAAAAAAACTGAGAAATTTTTAACCAACAATTATGCCGGATTTTTCCGGCTTTTTTTATGCTTAAAATTGACCTCGGTTTTATTTACTTGGGGATAATATACTTGAAACTCGTCAATTCTCATCTTTCGCCTTTTATTTAAAATCAAGAAAAACGCTACCGCAGGCTTTCGCGATTTTCCTTGACGTTTTCAAGTGGGCGAAAATTGAGATTAGTCTCATATTTCGGCCACGAGATTAGGAGGTTATACCATGCGTACCTTATGGAAAGGAGCAATCAGTTTTGGTCTGGTCAATATCCCAATCAAAATGTACTCCGCTACCGAACGGAAGCAGATCAGTTTTAACCAGTTACATGCGGCCTGTAAAACTCCGGTGCAATACCGTAAATTCTGTCCAGCCTGCCAGACTGAGGTTAGTCCGGATGAGATTGTCCGAGGTTATGAATATGAAAAAGGCCGCTATGTTATTTTACGCGATGAAGACTTTGAACTTCTTCCCGGGGAGAATACAAAAACTATAGACATTCTCGATTTTGTTGACCTTTCCGAGATTGATCCGGTTTATTATGATAAAACCTATTATCTGGAACCCAATCCCGGCGGTGAAAAAGCTTATGCACTTTTAAAAACAGCCATGCAAGATACGGGAAAAATTGCTATTGCCCGGGTAATGATCCGGTCTAAATCAGCTTTAGCCTGCATCCGGGTGTTAGGTGAGTTATTAAGCATCGAAACTATGTATTTTCCGGATGAGATCCGCTCTGCTGAAGTACTTACTACACAGATTAAAAGCCCAGAACTACATCCTAATGAGATCAGCATGGCTAAGAGTTTAATTGAAAACCTTTCTTCTCATTTTCAACCGGATAAATATACTGATGAATACCGGGCTAAATTAATGGAAGTAATTCAAGCTAAGATCACCGGTGAAGAAGTAGCTATCCCTGCCGCTCCCGAGACCGCCAAAGTAATTGATCTGATGGAGGCACTCAAAGCTAGTCTGGAAGCTACTGAAAAGAAAGAAGCTAAGACTCCTGCCAAGAAAGGAAAGAAAAAGAAGATCGGTTAAATGAAACTCCCTTTACAAATCTCCCCCATGCTGGCGATAGCGGCAGAACCCTTTAATTCACCAGACTACCTTTTTGAGATCAAATGGGATGGCCTACGCTGTCTTGCTTTTCTTACCGATACCACTCGTTTACAGAGTCGAAACTTAAGAGACATCTCTTTTCAATACCCGGAACTAACAACCCTTCATCAGAAAGTACATAAAACAAATACGATCCTGGATGGTGAGATTATAGTTTTAGAAGCCGGCAAGCCCAGTTTCTTCCGGCTACAAAGCAGAATGCACGCCACCTCTGAGCAAAGTATTAAATATGGAATGAGAAAACATCCCGTCATCTATATGGCCTTTGATCTCTTATATTCTGAGGGAAAATCTCTAATGCATCTCCCACTTTACGAAAGACAAGAACTTCTTTATTCCATACTCATCCCTAATCAACATCTGGTTATTAGTCAAGCCATCCCGGAACAAGGCCTTTCCCTGTATTCTCAAGCCGTCAAATTAGGCCTAGAAGGAATAATCGGAAAAGAAAAAAACAGTCCCTACCTTCCAGGGAAAAGAAGTCCCGCCTGGCAGAAATCCAGAATTACAAAAAGTGCTAATTTTGTAATCTGTGGTTACACAACTAATCCAAAAGGCCGGGAGGATCTTTCTGCCTTAATTATTGGAGCCTATACTGGTCAAGATTTACTCCCCTATGGACTAGTTGGAACTGGCTTTTCCCAGGCAGAAATTGACTATCTTCTTAACCTCTTTAAGCCGTTGCTGATTAACAAATCGTGTTTAACCAAGCCTCTTTATCCCCCTTCGCACCGGGTACAATGGCTCCAGCCACAATTGGTCTGTGAAGTTGAATACCTAGAAGTAACCGGCGATCATCATCTACGCCATCCCTTTTATAAAGGTTTAAGAAAAATAGAAGCAAAAGAATGTCAAATAGATCTGATCAAGTAGGTTTCCATTCCTCTCTACTAGCCGCCATGGCAATTTTAAAAAATAACTCCACAAAAATACCACGAAACCATTCCAAAACCCCTTTTTTATCATCCTTCCATTTTACAATAGTGACATTTTCTCAGAAAGACTTAAGGTGACATTATCAGAAATAACTACAATAATATATGGTTTTTATTGCCAATAAAGGGATGTTATATTATATCGCCGAAGCCGAAAAAATCGCTTCTAAGGTGGGAATCCTCAAGGACGGTAAAATAGTAATGGAAAAAGAGGTTAACTTACTTGCCAAAGGGGAGACCGTAAAAATTGTTTCCGCTGATACAGATCGGATTATAAACTTTTTAAAACACCGTAAGGGAGGGCGGGTGCTAAATAGATCCGGGAACGATATCACATACAGAATAACTAAGGGAACAAGGGAACAACTTGTGAATGAAATAGTGATGGAAGGGATGAAATTATCAGAGTTTTATAGACTTAAGGATGATTTGGAACAATTATATTTTAATTTCAATTAATAATCTTGATAGGAAGTGATCAGGTGTTTTTAGTAGAATGGAAAAAACAATGGTCAAAGCAAAAAACATATAATAGGCTTGTTTTGTTTTTTGGATTGTTTTTCTTCTTCTTTCTTGTAAATTACTATCTACATAAGGGAGGATTTGATTACATTGAAGGCTACGACTTCATGCGCTCCTTTATAGGTAGCGTTCTAACCCTGATTCTCCCCCTTTTACTTTTTATTGAAATCATTGCGGATCTTGCCCGGGAATATTCTGAAGGCACCATTAGAATGTATTTTTTTGAGGATGTACCTCGTAGAAACTTTATTATAAGCAAAATTACCCACGCTTTTCTTAAAACGTTCTTTATTTTCCTTTTTCTTTTTTTATTTTTAATTGTCTTTTCTTACCTGTTCTTCGATCTTAGTCCTTATTTGATTGAAGACACCTTACTCCCAATCCAGACACAAATTTGCCGGACAGCTGTAACCTTTGCCCACTATTTGCTATTAGTTAATGTATTCCTGGCTATAGGATACTTGTTGGTGGTTATTTTTAACGGAAGTTTGGTAACAAGCCTGGCTTTAACAGTTTTTTTGTATTTCCTATATACAATAGGACATGGTATGATCCGCATTTTGTTTTTTCAAAACTTAAATGCCGTTTCTTTGTTGCTGCTTGAGGCCAGGCTAGTTTCTAAAGTAAAAAGCGCAATAATCCTTGGTTTCCTGCAACTAACAATAATCATAATATCTTTGTATTTGTTTTTGGTCCAGAGGTTTTCTGTTATAGATATTTTAAGTAACGAAAGGAGATAAAATGAAAAAGGTTTTAATGATGTTAGTTATTTTCTCCCTTATGTTATTTTCAGTCACAGGTCAGGGTGATTTTAAAGGGTTTACCACCCCGAAAATCACAAAAATTAGGGAGTATCCCAGGGGGATTGCATCCCAAGCAGCTTTCAACGGAAAAATGGATGATATTCTTTATAAAACAAAGGTACTTCAGGTCCAGAATTATTATGGAAGTTCTTTTTACTATAATAACATAGCGGAGGCTGTTGATTTAAAAGATGGCAAAAACCTTTGGCGACATAATCTTGACGGGATGGTTGTTGACGTCAGAAGGGTTGAGAATTTCTATTATATTCTTACTCCAACTTCAATTTATCAAATTGAGGCTGACACGGGAAAGATTGGCTGGCGGTTTAATATTGAAGATTCAACATTTCATTATTCCCCAAAAGAAAAACACCTAGAGATCGTTAAGGCCCATGATTTTGGAAGTCCAGATTTTTACATTCCTTCCTTTGATATCTGTCATAAAAGTAAGAAACTTATTTTATATAAAACCCCTTTTCTTCTACAGCTGATTGATTTATCTGGTCAAAGGGTGGAAAATGAATTTTCAATTGAGGTAAAACATGAGATTAATGACTATAATTTTGTTAGGTTTTTCGAAGATGGGTTTTTACTTAAAAATAGCTGGATGTTATTCAGGTATTCCGCGGATTTCAAAGAGAAAAGGTTTGAATTCAGACTGCGTAATTATGTTACAGAACAGCCAATATTTATAAATATGCCTACCGGTAGTGGTAAAGGGATTGGCATTCCCGGTGTGCATTTTTCTTACCTGATCAGTGAAAATGGTCAATTGATGGGTAGGTTTGATCAAGACGATAGTATGTTTTCAATGACTGTCGTAAAGGATATGCTCTTGTTGGAGCATTTAAAAGGCCGACTTTATTGTTTAAATACGCAAATGGAGAAGATTTGGGAATGGCGTAATCCAATCAAGGACAATTTTATGTTTGTTTTCCTTCCTCTTAGGTGGAACAGGGCCTTTGATTGTTCACCGATGGTTGTTAATTATAAAGGTAAAGATTTGATTATCTTGAAATCTTCGGGTGTTTTATACGTATTGGATGAAACCGGTCATCTGATAACAAAAGAATCCCTTATTAAACAACCATCAGTTAAAAGAGCCAATGAATATTTTTCAGTCGCATCACGTCTCTCCCCGGTTGTTATCGATGGTCAAATCCATATAATCGTTAGTATTGTCTCCGGTGAGATCAGCCGCTCAGGCCGAGATTTTTGTGTAACCGATTATCTAGTCACAACTAAAATGAAAGAGTAAAACTATCTAATTGTAATAAAAAAAGGAGGAATTATGTTAACCTTATTTCAAGATAAAGATATAAATAAGTTTACTACTGTATCACCATCTCAATTTAGATTTATACAACCCATTATCATGATCCACTCGGTATACTATGGTATTATCATCAACCCAGAAAAAATCTTTATACAATAAACCTCCAATATATAGCTTCTGCATTTTGCCAGTATTAAT
>DIPO01000058.1:31617-36706 GCA_002427045.1 Firmicutes bacterium UBA5486 | reverse complement strand
TTACATCGCAAAAAGCATCTATAAAAGGTACCTTCCCTGCACATGAATCATCAGTTATAATTGTAATTTACGGAATGCATAATTAATATAAAGTGAAACAAAGAATCTCAAAATTCCCCTTGCAAAAACGGTGACATTTTGCACAAATTGAGGAAGTTACATAATTCCCCTTAACTTGTCTTTGTCCAAGATATATAGAGTTTAACTTTTAATCATAAACCTAAACAAGGAGCGGATTCCAGAATGAAAATCGGCATCATTAGTGATACGCATGGTTCTATTTCCGCCTGGCAGAAAGCTTATCAGATTTTTTTACATGAAACAGAGCTCATCATTCATTGCGGGGATGTTCTCTATCACGGGCCGCGTAATCCTTTACCCAAAGGGTATGAGCCCAAGCGGCTTGCTGAAGCATTAAATTCCTTATCAAAGCCCCTCATTTTCGTCCGCGGCAACTGTGACTCCGAAGTTGACCAGATGGTTTTAGAATACCCGCTGGATTCTTATTCTTCTCAGATTATCACTCCGGAACTTAAGATCCTGGTTCATCATGGGCACCATTCATTCCCGGAAACACTACAGAGAAAAATAGCAGCTACTTATGATGTAGTAATCTCTGGACACACCCATTTACCCGGGCTGAAAAAAGAAGAGGGTTTACTCTTCTTAAACCCGGGCAGTCCCGCATTACCCAAAAACCAGGAAGAGACACCAACAATCGCCATCCTCGAAACAGAGATAAAAGAGATCGTAATTTGGAATATTGACAATAAGAAACAGGTTAGTCGGGAAATTATATAAGACCAAATGAAGCTCGTTGTCTCTTCCCTACAACTAAGAAAGTCTGATAAGAAATACAATCTCATTCAATTTGTGCTTTTTATAAGCTCAGTGAAATGCAAATTCTACATTTTTTCATTTAAAACTTAAGGCTTTCTTAATAAGCCAGTTAAGATAGAAGTCCGAACAATAATCCCCAGCAATTTATTTTCATCATTAACAACTACCATCGGATATTTAGTCTTAACACCCTTATCAATCAGTTCTTCGATATAAACATCTTCTTTAATAGTATAATAATCTTGTTTTAAGATTTCTGCTAAAGAAGATTCTCCTTTCTTAGCTGCTTTAATACAATCATCAATCGTAACAATCCCTTTTATTTTTCTCTGCTTGTCTACCACAAAAACACTGGAGATACCATTGGCTTGCATCTCCCGGATTGCTACTCTAACCCCGTCTTTTAATGAAACCAGGGCATTGGCCCGCTGCATAATATCTTTAGCTTGCACGACCTTAGTACGATCAATATCCTTCACAAAATCCTCTATATACTCATTAGAAGGATTATTTAAGATTTCTTCCGGGGTGCCTATCTGTACAATGGAACCGCCCCTCATGACCGCAACTCGATCCCCTAATTTGAAAGCTTCATTAATATCATGGGTAATAAAAACAATCGTCTTCTTTAATTTAGATTGTAAATCTAATAATTCAGACTGCATATCCCTTCTGATCAGAGGATCAAGGGCACTAAAAGGCTCATCCATCAGTAGAATATCAGGATCATTGGCTAGTGCTCTGGCTAGTCCTACCCTTTGTTGCATACCCCCGCTAAGCTCATGAGGCATCTTATCTTCCCATCCCTTAAGCCCCACTTCTTCAATGGCTTTAAGCGCAATTTCCCGTCTTTCCTGCTTATCAATTTTCTTGATTTCTAAACCATACTCCACATTACCTAAGACTGTTCTATGAGTAAACAGACCAAACTGTTGAAAAACCATCGCAATCTTTTCTTGCCTAAATTTTCTTAGTTGGTCTTGGTCATAAGCAACAATATTTTCGCCATCAACTATTATCTCCCCTAAAGTTGGCTGATTTAAAAGATTCAGGCATCTGATTAAAGTTGATTTTCCACTCCCGGAAAGGCCGATGATTACAAAGATCTCCCCCTTATTCACAGAGAAAGACACATTATTTATACCAATTGTTTGTCCGGTTTTTTCCATTATCTGTTTTTTAGTCCAACCTTTTCTTAACCTTTCCAAGGCTAACTTAGGCCTGGGGCCAAAAATTTTCGTCAAATTTTTTACAATAATTTTTTCTAACATATAGCTCACCACCTTCAAATTAATTATTCTCTTGCGAATTCGAAATTCTTTGCGTAATCCGGTCAATTATGATCGCCAGGAAAACAATACTAATCCCGGAATCAAAACCCATTGCAATATCAGTCCGGTTAATCGCAATCAGCACATTTTCTCCCAGGCCCTTTGCCCCAATCATTGAAGAGATTACAACCATCGACATCGCAGCCATTGTGGTCTGGTTAATCCCAGCCATAATAGTTGACATTGCCTGGGGTAATTCCACTTTAGTCAGAACCTGCCAAGTAGATGAGCCATAGGAATAGGCCGCTTCCCTCATCTCGGTTGGTACTCTTCTAATCCCTAAATTAGTTAATCTGATACATGGCGGCATTGAATATATAATCGTAGAAAAAACAGCTGGAACAGTACCTAAGCCAAAAAAGATCATTGCCGGAATCAGATAAACAAAGCTCGGCATAGTCTGAGCCCCATCTAATAAAGGTTTCATAAAAGCCTCTACTTTATTGTTATACGCCATGTAAATCCCGATCGGAATTCCAATGATAATCGAGATGATGACTCCGGTCAGAACTATAGAAAGAGTAAGAATCATCTCATTCCAAAGCCCCAGTGCTCCAATAATAAAGGTCATCAAGGCATATCCAAGGCCCGCTTTCCAATGGACCATTTTCCATCCAAGTAAAAAGATAAGGATGATAAAAATAAACCAGGGAATAAAGGAAAGTATACTTCTAATCCAAGTAACAATCCATTTTACACCTGTAGCCAACCAGTCAAAAAATCCTTGAAAATGCTCGGTTAACCAATCCACTAATTTTTCAACATAGATTCCAAGCTTAATACTGATGGCTTCAGGAAATTTATTTATATCTATTTTAGACTGATCTTGCTCAGTACCCAATGTCGCTTTTACCTGGTTGGCCACTTCTTTGGGAACCCAGGAGGTCCAAAGATCCTCATATTCCTTGAAAAACCAGTCTACCGTCTTATCCATATCCGCCCCATGCTCCTGCATATAAGCAAGGAACTCACTATTCAATTTCGTGCTAGTTTTATAGTTTTTCAGAAATGCTACTACATCCGGTGCTTTTTCTACCATTGCTTTGTTAACCGCTACAGTTACTTTGACACCCGGAAACTCACAGGCATATCCCGCTTCCCATTTTTCCTGAGCATAAGGTTCATCTTCAAGTAGAGTCAGATCATACTTACCTGTTATCCAGGTAGGGTCCCAATAATATCCCACCCAAGGTTCTCCTTTTTCATAGGCAGAAACAATCGAAGTATTAAGAGAAGTATCAGAGCCAGGATTGAAATAATCATACTCTTCCTGTAAATCATAAGTCTCCATCTTTGTACGGAGAATCTCATCCGCCACCCAGTTAGGGGGGGCACCATAAATCCTGCCCTGGGAGGGATTATCAGGATCTTTAAACACCTGCCAAAACTTTGGTAGATCCTTAATTGATTTTAAGCCTGGTGCAGAAGGTTCAATCCCCCGCTCTTTATCTCCTTTAATCACATAGGTAGGAACATATAAACCTTGAGCATTATCATCATAATTAACTGATAATTCTAAAATTCCCCCCTTAACAATCCCAGGCTGGTAAACGTCAATAATATTATCAGTCCATGCTTCCATACAGATATCAATATCGCCTTGTCGCAGCCCTTTGATTACAATTGGTGATGAACCAGTCAAAACATCAGTTTTATAACCATATCCATTCTCAATTATGGCAGCGGCGATCTCATTATGAACCCTGATACTATCCCAACCAGCATCAGCAAAAATCAGTTTTGGTTTTTCACTGGTTTTAGCTGCCACAGGCATTCCAAATGTAGATTGTAATAATAATATCGTTAATATAAATAAGAAGACATACTTCTTCTCTAAAATTCGAATAATCAAGCACTCCTTTTCTTTTCATCTTTAAATTTAGAATTACATAATTGATTTAAGATTTATTTCAAAATAGTGATAGCCTTATTAAGGATCGCCCAATCTCTACATTTTAAGTTAAATAAACCTTAAGTCTCCTTCATCCGTTATAACAGCAATCGTCTTCTCCTAAATGAATTCTGTAACACCTTCCCATTTCACCCAATAAATAGCGGGGTTTAATGTACAAAAAATCACCTACAAAATGTAAGTGATTTTTAAATTTTGATGAGTTTATGGATACTCATCTTATTGCATTTAATTACTATACCATAGATAGCTGCGTTTTTCAAATAACTTACTTTTTTAACCATTCATGTTGATCTATTCCAAGGATATTGTTTGTATTTTACTTGATTACATTACAAATTCCAACCGCCGGATAACTCTTATTCCTTAATATATTTATCAATAATAAATTTTAGGCATTCCTGGGTTATCGGATGAAAATCAATGCTATATTCAAAGGGTGAAGCCTTCATCCCTTCTCTTGCCCATTGAGTAATACAGCCAACCACTGCGTTAGAGAAATAATTAGCAATTATCTTCATATCTTCCAGTGCCATCCTCCGCGTTCCTAGTATTTCTATGATTCTATTTATAATCGCCTCATAGATAATTTCAAATAAATGTTCGCGAAGGTTGTTTTGCGCATCTGAAGTAAGAGCTGCCACATAAAAATCCTTATTCTCATACAAACGCTCAATCAGCTCATCAATAATAGTATTATTTTGGTCTAAATCTCTAAGATTCGCAAATTCATGATCAAAAATCCAACAGACCAATTCCTGTTTATCTTTGAAATGATAATAAAATGTTTTCCGGTTAAGTCCACAGGCTCTGACAATATCCTGAACGCTTATTTTGTCAAGATGAGTCTTGAGCATCAGTTCTTTAAGCTTTTCCGCGATTAACTGTTTAGTAAGTTCGGGTTTTGCCACTTTAGATCACCTCGTATCCGGACATTTTGCTTACTCTTCCTAGAAAATAGATCTCGATACTCGTCGCTCGTCAGTCTCATATTTCGCCTTTCATC
>DIPO01000058.1:0-31394 GCA_002427045.1 Firmicutes bacterium UBA5486 | reverse complement strand
AAGGTAGGCGAAAAATGAGATTATTCGTCGCTCGGTTGAATGACCGCCTTTGTAAGATTTAGATGAAAGTCCAATTTTCATCCTTTTGCTTGCCCCAGCTTGCTGGGGTGGGGGACCACTTAGAAACAGCCCCCCAATTTAAGCTATCTGTGTAAATTTGGGACACTTAGCCATCTCTATGGGTTTTTTATGATCATATAACATGCTAAATTAATTGTAAAGGCTATAGAACTTGGGAGGGTTACTATTAAATGAAATACTATCTTGAAGAAGTTGAAAGCGTTCTAGATGCACAGAACACTACAAAAAACGGGCTTGATGAATCAGAATCCAGGTCAAGGCTTGTTAAATACGGTAAAAATAAGCTGAAAGAAGGTAAGAAAAAATCACTTGCCGCCCGCTTTTTAGGACAGATCTCTGATCCCATGATCATTATTCTGCTCATTGCCGGAATTATTTCCGGTGCAGTCGGAGAAATTACTGATACAGTTATCATCCTGACCGTGGTGGTTCTTAATTCAATCCTCGGCATTGTACAGGAAGGAAAAGCCGAAAAAGCTATTGAAGCTCTACAAAAAATGGCCTCCCCTTACTCAAAAGTACGGAGAAATAAAGAAGTTATTTCAATTAAGTCTGAAGAAATTGTCCCGGGAGACATCGTACTTTTGGAGGCTGGTGATGCCGTCCCTGCTGACATGAGAATCATTCAGGCTTCAAGCTTAAAAATTGAAGAAGCATCCCTAACCGGTGAATCCGTACCAACAACAAAAAGTAAGGAAGCCCTGCAGGCCGGAGAGCATGAAATCTCACTTGGCGATCGTCATAATATGGCTTATATGGGAACAAATGTAGTATATGGTCATGGAGAAGGCGTAGTAGTCAATACCGGAATGTCAACAGAAATGGGAAAAATCGCTAATATACTTTCCACTACTGATAATGAAAAAACACCCCTCCAGAAAAAGCTGGCTGAATTAAGCCGTATCCTTAGTATCGGCGTACTGGGAATCTGTGTTTTTATCTTTCTCTTTAGTGTTTTTACGAATGGTGGTTTTTCCGGTGGCCATGTCCTGGAAATGTTTTTGACTGCTATTAGTCTGGCTGTAGCAGCCATCCCAGAAGGATTAGTCGCAGTTGTTACTATTGTTTTATCAATCGGCGTTACTAAAATGTCTAAACGTAGCTCAATTATTCGTAGACTCACAGCCGTAGAAACGTTAGGCTGCACCCAGATCATCTGTTCAGATAAGACCGGTACTCTAACCCAGAATAAAATGACGGTTGTTGATACTTTTGGAAATACTAAGCAACTTGCCGTATCAATGGCACTTTGTAATGATGCTGTTCTTTCCCAAAGAAATGGCGAAGCTATTGGTGAACCCACCGAAAATGCCCTCATCAGATATGCTTTTGCAGAAGGAATAGTTAAAGAACAAATGGAACAAAAGCTCCCACGGGTCGCAGAAGCACCTTTTGATTCAATGCGGAAGATGATGTCTACAGTTCACAAGGATTGTAATGGTAAATATATTCAATACACTAAAGGAGCTCCTGATGAACTTTTAAACAAGTGCACCCGGATGTTTACCGCTGATGGTGTAGTTCCTTTAACGGATGAACTGCGCTTGCTGATTCTTAAAGAGAATAGGAAAATGGCCAGTAAAGCTTTGCGTGTCCTGGGTTCAGCAATGAAAGAAACTACTTCACTACCTGATGAAATCTCTCCGGAAAGCTTAGAACAAGATTTAACCTTTATTGGCCTTGCCGGGATGATTGATCCTGTACGGCCCGAGGTCAAAGCAGCTATTGAAGAATGCCGCCAGGCCGGGATACGGCCGATTATGATCACAGGTGACCATAAAGACACCGCAGTAGCCATTGCCAAAGAGTTAGGTTTGATCACAGATGAGAGTCAAGCTCTTACTGGGGCAGAACTATCCCAAATGTCCGAAGAGGAGTTTGAAGCCAGAATCAAAACTTACTCCGTTTATGCCCGCGTACAGCCGGAGCATAAGGTCAGGATCGTCAATACGTGGAGAAAATTTGGGAAAATCACGGCCATGACCGGTGATGGCGTTAATGATGCCCCAGCTCTCAAATCAGCAGATATCGGTGTTGGGATGGGGATAACCGGAACCGATGTTACTAAAAACGTATCTGATATGGTCTTAGCCGATGATAATTTTGCTTCAATTGTCTATGCGGTTGAAGAGGGACGCAGAATATATGATAATATTCGTAAGGCCATCCAATTTCTCTTATCTTCCAATCTAAGCGAAGTAGTTGTCCTGTTTGTAGCAACCATCATGAATTTCCGTCTTTTTTCACCCATTCATATTTTATGGATTAATCTTGTCACTGATTCTTTTCCTGCCATCGCCCTGGGAATGGAAGAAGCAGAAGCTGATATCATGGAGAAAGCCCCGCGTAATGCCAAAGAAGGAGTTTTTGCCGGCGGACTGGGGACAAGCGTACTCTATCAAGGACTTATTATTTCAGTTTTAACTCTAATCTCCTTCTTCATCGGTCACCAGCAGTCGCAGATTATCGGGATGACAATGGCCTTTCTCACCCTATCACTTTGTGAAGTTTTTCACTCTTTGAATCTACGTTCCAGAACAAAATCAATCTTTAAACTGAAAAGTCATAACAAGTATCTCTTTGGTGCTATGCTCTTATCGTTTTTATTAACAATCCTTGTTATTTATCTACCAGGAATTAATAGCATATTTGAACTATCTGCCCTTTCAGCCAACAATCTTTTTATCGCTATTACTCTAGCCTTGGCAATTATTCCGATTGTAGAAATCGTAAAGTTATTTACCCACCTCTTTGGCGATTCTAAACAATAGATGGTAAATAAAACCCAGTTTTCGAAGAGTTCAGAATATTGAAGGCTCTAATTAATGAATAATGAAAAGTATAAGAGGGAGTATCTTCTTACTCCCTCTTACTTTTATTCGAGGAATAATGTATCTCCTTAACTCATCTCTAGTGCTTGTTATTCTTACTAGATGTTATCTACCCCAGCTAGGCAATACTTAACTTGAGGGAATTGCAATTGTGGTCAATCTTAAATAATCCATTATGCAATTCTTTAAACTTTACAAAGCACATAAGATTCAATAAAATTAATGTTATAAGATAAAACTTAAGAGAGGAGAAAACAGATGAACTGGTTAAGAAGATTTATGATGGGAAGATACGGTGGGGACCAACTTTCTATAGTTCTCCTCATTTTATCATTTTTATTAAGCATGCTCGCTAAGCTAACCAATTTTCCACTCTTCGCAGTTATTAGTTATCTGCCCTTGGGCTTCTGCCTTTATAGAATGTTTTCAAAGGATATAGCTAAACGGAGGATGGAAAATTATAAGTTCGCCATCTGGATGAGTCCTGTTTATTCCTGGTTGAAGCAAGTTCAAAGCCGTGTTCAAGACAGAAATCACCGCTATTATAAATGCCCAAATTGCAGAATCAGATTACGGGTTCCAAAAGGCAAAGGAGCAATTATTATTACCTGTCCAAAATGCAAAACCAAATTCGAGAAAAAAACCTAATTTAAAACAACCCATTGTGCACTTCCTTAATTTACTATGCCAGTTAACCATAATTATTTGTTATAATAGTACATCAATATTAAGGAGTGCTGAGACATGAAGTGGAAATTTCCAAAAATAAAACGGAGTGTAGTAGCTTGTTTTATCATTCTGTGTATTCTCTCCGGTCTTGTTATCAGCCTAGTAAAGGGGAATTCAAACTCACAAGTTGTAGCTAGTGTAAATGGCGATAATATTACTAAGGAGGAATTGTATAATCTATTAGTTCAACAAAGCGGTCAACAAGGATTAAATGCATTGATTTCGCAAAAAATTATTGAACTTGAAGCCAAAAAACAGAAGATCGTGATTTCTGACCAAGAGATTCAAAAGGAGATGGAAGAGTATTACAATTACTATGGTGGTAAAGAAGCTTTTACCCAAGCCTTGGAAATGAGTATTTATTCTTTAGATGATGTTAAAAAAGATCTGATAATGAATTTAAGAATAGAAAAGCTTTTAAAACCACGGATCTCCATTACTGAAGAGGAAAGTAAAACCTATTTTGAAGAAAACAAGGAAGCTTTTACCCAGGAAGAACAGGTAAAAACCAGCCACATTTTGGTCAAGACTAAACAAGAAGCCGATAAGATCAGAGAAAAACTAATGAATGGTGAGGATTTTGCTAAATTAGCTAAAGAGTTTTCAATAGATACAATGACCAAAAATAATGGAGGAAACCTCGGTTACGTCAGCAGCGGACAAATGGCTAAAGAATTTGAAAAGGCAGCCTTTGCCTAACAGAATACGGATACCACCTGATTAAAGTAGAAGAAAAGAAAGAAGCCCAAGAAGCAAACTACAAAGAAAGCAAAGAACAAATAGCTGACCTCTTATTTCAAGATAAAATGAAAACAGAATATCAAGTCTGGTTTGCAGAGATTTACCCGAAATACGAAATCAAACATTTTCTATAGAATTAAAGTGAAGGTTTTAGACATCAAAAAGAGAAAAGGAAGATGCACAGGCATGCCTATGCATCTTCCTTTTTATTAACTTTAAAGAAAGGCCTTCACTCTATGTTTGTTGCCCATGATGACTTAATAACTTTGTTATAATTAACATCGAAAGGAGAAATCATAAATGGCATCTTTTAGAAGAAGCAGTTTAGCAAAACCTTTCTTAAAGTGGGCAGGTGGCAAACGGCAACTACTTCCAGAAATAACTAAACATATACCAAAATTCAACACCTACTATGAACCTTTTGTCGGAGCTGGTGCAGTTTTATTCGAGCTCCAACCACAAAAGGCAGTAATCAATGATAGTAATTCTGAGCTTATGAACTGCTATCAAGTAATAAAAGATAATTTAGATGATCTCCTTGCCGATTTACAAAAACATAAAAATAATGAAAATTATTACTATCGAATACGGAAATTAGATCGGAATGTAAAAGAATATAATAAACTTACTCCTGTTGAAAAAGCTTCACGGATCATCTTTCTCAATAAAACTTGTTACAATGGGCTTTTTCGGGTAAATAGCCAAGGCCAGTTTAATGTGCCCTTTGGCAGATATAAAAACCCTAATATTCTCAATAAGGCGGTTTTAAAAGCTGTTCATAGATATTTAAATAAAAATGATGTGAAAATCTTAAATGAGGATTTCGAAACAGCAGTACAAGATGGTAAAAAAGGAGATTTTGTCTATTTTGATCCTCCTTATGATCCAGTATCAGATACTGCTTCATTTACAGGCTACGATATTAATGGTTTCGATCGTAACGAACAAAAAAGACTTAAAAAAGTATATGATCGCTTAACTGAAAAAGGGGTAAAATGTCTGCTGTCTAATTCTGCTACGGATTTCATCCTGGATTTATACAGCAAATACAAACCAATCCTGATCGTTTCTGCTTCCCGCAATATAAACTCTGTAGCCGAAAAAAGAGGTAAGATTTCTGAAGTACTGGTTAAAAATTGGTAGTTCACCTCAACCAGCTTTATTGCTCAATTTCTCATAAACTTCATCAAACATAAATTCCATTACTGTTTCTTTAAAATCACTATCTTCAAGGATTTTCATGAAGAATTGCTCGTTCTGGGCCATTCTGCTGATTACTACATCCAAAAAAGCCTTTTTATAACTAAATTTAAAATTATCTTTGGTATTGGTTTGTGCCTTTTGCGCTAAATCTTCATTATTAATAATATCCTCTTTAATCTGTTCATAAGAGAGCTTATCTGTATCTGTAAACTCCGTCCCAAACCGATCATTAAGCCGCTCAATTATTTCTGATAATTTCTCCTTTTCTTCTTCTTTCCCTACTCCTTTACCAAAGCTGGTCGGCTTAAGTTCGCCTTCTTCATCGGGACTTAAGGATATTCTTCCTTCAAACACCTTATCATTCCGGTAATATTCCAAAGCCACATCATCAGCAAGCGATACTCCTTCAGACCCGTTTTTCGGCAGTTTCCTAAGGAGATAATTAAGAAAAATATACAACTTATGTAGGGAAACATCGATAAAAGGCCCGATTTGGAGAATAAAAGAATAAGTTCTTATATATTTCCCTGCTGCTCCTTTAAATTCATCCTGCTCTTCTCTATTCAGTTCCTGGCCATATCTTCTTACTGAACGATCCAAGATAGAATTTAACTTTTCCTGCGTTTTAGCCGTTTTCTTCTTATTGCTAAACTCCAGTTTACAGACTCCATCGATCTCTTCTTCTGTATAAATCTGATAAGCATCCAGTTCCCTTTGTAAGTCGTAAAGGATATTAGGATCAGTTATCCTTTCAAGATTGGTTACCTCATAATAGGGCTGGAAGGCCTGTTGAATAGCTTCTGGTTCATTAACAAAATCCAGAACAAAGGTGTCATTCTTTCCTTTACAGATTCTATTAAGCCGCGAAAGAGTCTGGACAGCCTTTATCCCATCCAGTTTTTTATCTACATACATCGTATGGAGAAGGGGTTCATCAAAACCAGTCTGATATTTTTCCGCCACTAGCAGGACCCTGTATTCATCGGTATGAAACTTTTCAGGCAGCTCCTTTTCTCCAAACCCATTCATCTCTGCTTCAGTATAAGTTTGGCCATCTTGATCCTGGACTGTTCCGGAGAAAGCAACCAATACTTTTAGATCTTTATAACCCTTTTCTCTAATATATTTCTCAAAGGCTAATTTATACTTTACTGCATGAAGCCGGCTCCCGGTTACTACCATGGCTTTTGCTCTGCCACCAATTTTATGTCTTGTTACCTGCCTAAAATGTTCCAGGATAATCTCTGTTTTCTGTGCAATATTATGCGGGTGCAGTGCCACATACTTAGCTATGGCCTTGGAAGCTTTTTTACTCGGTACCTCCGGATCTTCTTCGATTTTTTTCGCAATCTTAAAAAAGGTCTTATAGGTAGTGTAGTTTTCCAACACATCTAAAATAAAACCCTCTTCAATCGCTTGTCTCATCGTATAAGTGTGGAAAGCATAATATTTCCCATCATCCCCCGGATTACCGAACTTCTCCAAAGTCTTCGCTTTTGGGGTAGCAGTAAAAGCAAAAAACGAGATATTATCCTGCTTGCCACTTTTGATAATCGTTTCGACAATCTTTTCTTCCAGATCATCCATATTTTCTTCAGCAATCCGGTCAGCCTCAAGAGCTTCCTCTAAAGTCATATCCGACAGAATATTAGTCATCGCAGTTGCCGATTTTCCCCCCTGGGAACTATGAGCCTCATCAATAAGCACTGCATACTTTCCTCTTTCAAACTCGCCTACTTTTTCTAAAATAAAAGGGAATTTCTGCAGCGTAGTTACGATGATCCTTGTTCCACTTACCAGAGCATTTGCCAATTGGTTAGAATCCTGATCAATCTTCTCTACCATGCCTGCCTTATGCTCCAATTGATAGATAGCATCTTGAAGCTGTTTATCAAGAACGCGGCGATCCGTAATCACAATCACACTATTAAATACCACATGACCATCCGCATCGTGAAGTTTGGCCAGCCGATGTGCCAACCAGGAAATAGAATTAGTCTTCCCACTTCCGGCCGAATGCTGAACTAAATAGTTTTTACCTACTCCCGTTACTTTCACATCGGCTTCAATTCTCCTCACCACATCTAGTTGGTGATATCTGGGGAAGATCAGCTTTTCTTTCTTCTCTACGATCTCTCCCGTACTATCCCTGAGTTCTTTGTTCTCTAGATAAACAAATCGGAATAAAATATCAAGCAAACTATCCTTCTGTAATACTTCCTTCCAAAGATAAGAAGATTTATAATCATTATATACCTGCGGATTACCCTTTCCTCCTCTGTACCCTTTATTAAAAGGCAGAAAGAAAGTCTTTTCTTTATTAAGGCGAGTGGTCATATAGATCTCATCCGGATCTACAGCAAAATAGACAATGGCTCTTTTTTTAAATTGAAACAACAATTCCCGCGGATCCCGATCTTCCTGATATTGTCTGATCGCATCATCCACGGTCTGATTAGTAAGAGGGTTTTTCAGCTCTAAAACGGCAATCGGAAGTCCATTTAAGCAAAGCATCATATCAAGACTATTATTATGTTGCAAGCTATAAAAAACCTGCCTGCTTACAGTGAAAATATTTTTCTCATATAAATCAACCAGCGTTTGATTCATTGAACTTACAGGCTTATTATAGGCCAGTTGTAGGGTAACCCCATAATCTCTAATACCATGACGCAGGCAGTCAATCATGCCCCTAGTATTTAATTCTCTGGTCAGCCGCTCCAGAATCCTTTGCTGATACTGCTCTTTATACACCCTCTTAAGTCTCTTTAATTCCTTCTGTTGACTATCTTCAAGAAACTTAAAAAGCATAACTACATCAATAGCATACTTTTTAAATGCTTTCCCATCTTTCCCCGCTAATTTTCTTTTCTGATACCCGCCCTCTAGCAGAGCATCCTCTATATTTGTTTCAAAACCTTGTTCAGTATAGTCAACAGCCATTGCCCTCCCACCTTTATAAAATCATTTAAGATACTTTTTAATCTCTTGATCAAAATCCGATTCATACTTTTTATCTTGTTCAATACGGAATTTTCCATATTCGCCTTCTGCCAGCTTCTTTGCCACTTGTGCCGATAACTTTCCTGCATCTTTTAGAATCTGATACTCATTGAATTGGAGAAAAGCATCAAGTTTATCAACCCAATCTCGCATTCTCATTGGTATTTGCCGTTTCGCTTGGTTTTCTGCATAATCAAGATACATATTTACAATTCTATTCAATTCTGAAATTTCCTTCTCATTCAGATAATTCTTAGCAATACCAATATCAGATTTTAATATTTTTCCTTTCGGTGAATTCTTCCATGTTGTTAAACCCATATTACGTTTTGAGGAATTTGCTCTACTATGAATGATTTCTGCTGCCGTTTGCCCGGTAATTGCATAATGAAGTTTGTTTTGTACTGTAGCATAAAAATTCTTTGTTATCTCTGCGTTTTTATCGTAATCAATACTACACTCGGCATATATATCAGTGATCTTTTGATAGAATCTTCTTTCTGACGCTCTTATCTCCCTGATACGTTCAAATAATTCATCAAAATAATCTTTTCCAAAATGCTTTCCATTTTTCAATCTCTGGTCATCAAGAACAAAACCTTTAATAATATATTCCTTTAAGGTTTTAGTCGCCCATATTCTAAATTGTGTACCCTGCTTTGACCGTACTCTGTAACCTACGGCAATAATAAGATCAAGATTGTAATAATTAGTATTATAACTTTTCCCGTCACTGGCAGTTGTTCGGTATTTCCGAACAACTGCCTTTTCATCAAGTTCGCCTTCTTCAAATATATGCTTGATATGCTCGCTTATATTTGATTTGCTTGATTGAAATAACTCAACCATCTGGGCTTGGGTTAACCAAACAGTCTCCTCTGAAAACAGCACCCCAAGATTTATTTCTCCATCGTCTGTAGTATAAAATAATATTTCTCCCACCTTGGGTTCAAGGCTTTGATTATTTGAATCAGTATTCAATCATCAAACCTCCCTGCCTTATCCCTGAGATCAATCTTCCCAGTAACTGCTTCAGAGATCAAGGATTGGCGGTATTCTTTGAGTTTTTGGATTTGTTGGTTAATTAATTCGGTTAAAACATTTATTTGTAATATATTCCTGTCCAAATAATTAACTATTGCATCCTGTTCAGTTTTATCAGGTATAATTAAAATTAAATCCTTTAGTTTTTCAACAGTAAAATGCATTATTGTAGCTCGATTACAAAGCAAGTCAATATAACCAATTGTTTTTACAAAATATAACCAATAATATAAGTATTTATTTAAATTATTGCATTTTCCTCTCACTCTATGAACAGCATTTTGTATATAACAATTATTTATTTGGTCTTCCCAAATTCCAGCTCTTCCCGCATCTCCTCCTTCACAAACAACTAAATCGCCAGATTTTAATTCATATTTTTTCTTTTCCTTTTTAGAAAACCACATTTCTTTAATATTAGTTATATCAATTCCATCCCACTTAACATTCATGGAACATAAATACTTTTCAAGCGTATCTTGCTTGCTTCTCGGTGACGACTGAATCATCTTACCTAAACATACATCATAATAATTTTTTACTTTAGATATCTCCCAATGCTCTGGCACTTCCCCAATCCACTCTACCCCTGAATCCTTCATTTTGACATTAGGGTCTAAACCCTTGGTGACTGCTTCTGTGATCATCGCCTGTCTTTTTTCTTCAAGTAAGGTAATAAGTTTTTCCTTGTCGGCGACAAGAGCATCTATTTCGGAGGTTTTTTGGTCGAGGAAATCGGCTATTTGGTTTTGTTCTTCTAATGATGGCTTTACAATATTTATCTCTTTTATCTTTCCAGTTGGTACACTTACTTGATTAACTGCATGTTTAGCTACAGACTTTACCTTATTATTAAAATAATTACTTTTTATAAAATAATATAACCATGTGTTACAACACTCTTTATTAGGTACTATTCTTAATAAGTTCATACCACTATATAATGATTCCTTGGATTTATATAAAGCCACATTTCCAACCATCTCAAAACTATTTATGTTAGAAAACAATATATCACCTTTTTGTAACTTATATCGTTCTAATTCTTTAGAATAATTAACATATCCTACCTTTTCATAATCAATTTTACCTGTTGATATGGTCTCTATTCTTGTTACTTTATATTTTGTTTCTTCCTGAACTTGAGTTAACGAAGTTCCATTTTTTATTAAATTAATACAATGCCTAAACGATTTTATCTCCCACCCCACCGGCACTTCCCCAATCCACTCTACCCCACTATCCTTATACCGTTCATACCTTTTATACTTTCCCATTATTCCAGCACCTTCTTCATCTTTTCGGCGATACTTGCTCCCAGCTCTTTAATCTCTTCCAGAATCTCCGCGGAGCTACGAAGCGGAGTATATTTATAAAAGTGTCTGGTAAAGGGGATTTCATAGCCAATCTTAGTTTTCTTCTCATCAATCCAGGCTTCCGGTACATGGGGTTTCACTTCTCTAGCAAAGTACTCGTAGATATCTTCCTTCAGTGGAACATTTTCCGTATCCCTTAGATCAGGATCCGGCTCTGGTTTTCCTTTGGCATCTTTACAAATATCTGCGGTTTCATCTTTTTCACTTAAGGCGGCAAGAATTGCTTTTAGCAGCGGGGCTTTCAATTCTAATTCTTTTGCTTTAAATAGTTTCCTGATTTTTTTAGTAAACTCTGCTCTGTTCTTGTAAATCGTATCAGCTTTGATGGAAAGTAAAGCTTCAATTATCTGTTTTTGCAGTTTCTCTCCTTCTTCGATCTCTTTTAATCCGGCCGCACCTCTTTTCCTAGTAGTAGTCAAGTTTTTGAAAGCAGTCTGGTTATAAAGTTCCTGCACCCGTTCTTCATCAATTTTAAAGTTTAATCTTAGAGGTCTTTCCACTGTTATTTTCTGATAACCAAAATCCTCATTATCAAATAGCTTACAGTTTTCACCTGGTTTCATATCTCCATAGATTCTTACCAGTTCATCAATCTGTTCATCTGATATTTCGTTTCTTTTATTACCAAGGCTTTTCCGCATTTTCTGATAGAAATCTACTCCATTTACTAACTGGACTTTACCTTTTCTTAGCGGGTTTTTATTATTAGTAAGGATCCAGATATACGTTGAAATCCCTGTATTGTAGAATAATTGATCCGGCATCGCCACAATCCCTTCAACCAGATCATTCTCCAGCAGCCATCTTCTAATCTCACTTTCTCCCGAACCGGCATCTCCGGTAAACAGAGGACTGCCATTCATAATAATCGCTAATCGTGATCCTTGAGGATTTTCCCTAGATACAGGTTTCATCTTGGAGACTAGATGTTGCAGGAATAAAAGCTGCCCATCACTTATTCTGGGGAGCCCTGCTCCAAATCTTCCGCTCATTCCTAATTTCTCATGCTCATCTTTAACCGCATCTTCCGCCGGTTTCCATTCCACACCATAGGGTGGATTGGTAATCAGATAATCAAACTTTAGATCTGGGAAAGCATCATGAGATAAAGTATTCCCAAAGGCAATATTTTTCGCTTCATCGCCCTTAATTAGAATATCTGCTTTACAGATCGCATAAGACTCTTCATTAATCTCCTGTCCGAAAAATATCAATTCCGCACTGGAATTATACTTTTTCAAATAATCCTTGGCCACAGAACCCATACCCCCGGTCCCGGCACAACAATCATATAAAGTTTGGGTAATACCCGGCTGGGTAAGGATCTCCATATCTTCGATAAATAATAGATGTACCATCAATTTAATAACTTCTCTGGGAGTGTAATGATCCCCGGCCTCGGCGTGTTCGGAAAACCTTCTGATTAATTCTTCAAAGATATGCCCCATCTCAATATTGGAAACTGTTTCCGGGTGCAAATCTATTTCACTGAATCTTTTCACTACCAAGTATAAAAGATTATTACGATCCATCTTCTCTATTTGTTTGTCAAAATCAAAATACTCGATGATCTCCCTGGCTGTTTTGGAAAAACCGTTAATATAGTCTCTTAAGTTATCAGCTATATTATCAGCATCAGCTAAGAGTTTATTAAAATCAAATTTACTTATATTGCTGAAATTCTGCTTGGCTACCCGATTTAAGATCTCATCCCTTGATTCCTGGGGTAGGTGTTTATACTTTTCATACTGTGCTAAAACTTCTTCCTTAGTTTCTGCTAGAACACAGTCAAACCTTCTCAGAACAGCCATTGGTAGTACAACTGTACCATAATCCTCTTTTTTGTATGGCCCTCTTAATATTTCTGCGATTGTCCAAATGAAATTTACTTTATCTTGAAAGTTATTCAACATCCTCATCTCCCAGTATTAATACTCTGATTATAAATTATTCCGTTGTCTACATAGCCATTCAAGCAATTATTTGTTTCCCTGTTAAACTCAGCATTTCTATAAATTCCTTATCTGAGATAATTGATATTTCTCTTGCTTTAGCTTTTTCTAATTTTCTGTTTCCAGGCCTCAAACCTACTACTAGAATTGAAGTTTTCAAAGTTATACCATCATTTATATTGGCTCCGTTTTTAATCGCTATTTCTTGCATTATGTTCCTTGGATAACTACTTTCACCTGTAAAACAAAGATATTCGCTGGCAAGTAGGTTTGTAGTCTCAATGTTTAAATCTATATCTCAGATTATAGTTTTTCTCGTATTCCTAATCGTTCTTTCAATGCTGCTTGGAGTACTTGTGAGAAATTAATGTTTTTCTCAATTGCAAGTTTGTTAAGCCATTGTGGGATTGAAAGAGTTTTCTTTATCGAATAGTTTTCAATAGCTTCCCGCATCGTAGGCATATACACTTCAATTAAAACAATAGCCTGGTTGGGATCAAGGTGTATTTTATTAATTGGGGTTGGTTCAGGAATCTCATCATTATCTTCTTCCAAACTATATAGGTGAAGGCTAAGTGCATCGTTAGCCATTTTAAATGCTTCTTGGTCTGAGTTTGCACAAGAAAAGCATCCCGGTAAATCAGGAAAAGAAATAGAAATTCCATCATCAGCATAATCAAATATTGCTGGATAAATATAATTGTCCTTTTTCATTAGTACCAGCTCCTTTTTCAGTTTTTATCTATAGAGGGAATTTCCGCTTGCTTTATAATGCTTTTTGCAGTTTTGTAAGGGATATCTTTTCGAGGATGAGGAATAGTAACCTTACCTTTTTTGATGGGGTGCTCAAAATTATGATGACTGCCAGTAGCTTTATAAAAATACCATCCATCATTATTTAAGATTTTTATTAATTCTATGGACGAGTATGACTTCATAGTTATTATCCCCCTTACAAATATTATAATACGTAGTATAATACGTGTCAAAGTTTTTTATAAGAGAGAAGAATTGTATTTATCGCCAAGAGTTTCTGTTTGCGTAGTGTAGAAATTAAAAACCGCTTAAAAGTATAACTCACCAAGGTCCCCGCCCTACCCCTATTTTCCCCTTAAAATACAAAAAAGAGGTTCTTTTCAAAACCTCTTTTAAACTTTTAAAATATTGGTAGTCCCAACGGGAGTCGAACCCGTGTCTCCGCCGTGAGAGGGCGGTGTCCTAGGCCACTAGACGATGGGACCTTATGGCTGGGGGAGAAGGATTCGAACCCTCACTAACGGGGCCAGAACCCGTCGTCCTACCCTTAGACGATCCCCCAACTTGAATAACCGCAAAAATAATTATATCATCCTTATGCCTGAGGGTCAATAGGCAAATTATTTAAACCATGCTTACCAGCTTACTACCCGCACACATAAAGTACTAAAAATCAAAGCCAGGTGAAACGACAAGCTTTAATTTAATCATACTCGGTTAATTGCTTCTCTTGCCAGTTGGTCACAGCGGTTATTTTCTTTATTATCCGCATGGCCCTTAACTTTTACCCATTCTATATTATGGATTGTGCTTAAGCGCAGTAACTCCCGCCAGAGATCCTGGTTCTCTACGGGGGTTTTTTTTGCAGTAAGCCAATTATTCCTCTCCCAGCGGTCAAACCATCTCTGTTGAAAAGCATTCACCAGGTAAGCACTGTCTGAGTAGAGTTTTACCTGGCAAGGATATTTTAAACTGGAAAGGCCTTTAATAGCGGCGGTAAGTTCCATGCGCTGATTGGTAGTATTCTGTTCCCCGCCGGAGAGTTCTTTCCGGTGCCCTTTGTATAGAAGAACCACGCCCCAGCCACCGGGCCCGGGATTGCCACTGCAGGCCCCATCCGTATAGATCTCAACCTGATTCATACAACCCCTCCCTCCATAGTAAAAAACCCTTTCCAGCAGATAGTTTCTTACAGATTAATCTTTTGTAAAACATCCTTTATCACTTCAGCAGAGTTAATGAGTTGTCTTTCTTCTTCTTCAGAGAGTTTAAGAGAAATTCGTTTTGTAACTCCCTCTCTGGAGACTACTGAAGGAACGCTCAAGCAAACATCACTGAGTCCATACTCCCCTTCTAAAAGAGAGGAAACAGTTAGTACAGAATACTCATTCCGGAGAATACTCTCTGTAATATTAACCAGTGCCAAGCCAATAGCATAGTAGGTTGAACCTTTACCTTTAATAATCTTGTAGGCGGCGTTTTTTACCTCGTCAAAAATCTTGTTTTTACCAATCGGTCCACAATTTTTGCCACATACCGGACAATATTCTGAAAAACGCAAACCGGCAATATTGGCTAAACTCCAAATCGGTACCTCACTATCACCATGCTCACCCAAGATATAAGCATGGACATTAGTAGGATCAATCTGGCAATGTTCACTTAAAAGATAGCGAAAACGTGCTGTATCCAAAACAGTACCTGAGCCAATCACCTTGTTTCTGGAGAATCCGGAGAGCTTTAAAGCCACGTAGGTCATTACATCCACCGGGTTAGTCGCGATCAGTAGTACAGCTTTCGTCTTGCTTGCTACCACCTGCGGAATAATCTCCTTGAAGATCTCCACATTTTTATTGACCAGATCCAATCTGGTTTCCCCTACTTTTTGTGCTGCTCCGGCAGTAATTACTATTAGATCTGCAGTCTCACAATCCTTATAATCCCCGGCACGGACAATAACCGGACGGACAAAGGATACTCCATGGTTTAAATCCATAATCTCCCCGACTAAGCGTTCCTGATTCTGGTCAATAATAATAATTTCCGAGACCAGGCCGCTTATTAAAAGGGCATAAGCATATGTTGAACCCACCATCCCCGCTCCAATAATCACTACTCGGCTAATCCTATTCCTGCTCCAGTAACAGATTTCCTCATTCCATTTCACGTATTTCACCCTCTCCCTATTTTAGAATAGCATTAGAGTATTCTTCCCATTAAAAGGTTTTTAGACCGTCTGTTTTATCAGTTCATTAATCCTTTTAAGCTCTTTTGTTAGCTCTTCCAAATCCTCAAGTTCTTCTGCCGAAACTAAACTTTCTTTCTCCCTGAGCCGGCCACGTAAATCCAAGTACTCTTCATCTAATAAATGTAAGGTATGCCTTAGGATTTCCTGATCATCTTTTACAGATGGAACTGGACTTTCTTCTGCAACAATTGTATTCGACAAATCAAAACTCTGCCCCATCTGCGGAACAATTGTCGGTAGCTTAAGCTCCTTATGAATTACAGCTTCCCATTCCGGGAAAACTTCTTCATCACCATGAACAAGAAAGACTGCTTTGGGTTTGGCAACAAATCTTTTTAACCACTTAATCATTCCTGTCTGGTCAGCATGAGCTGAAAAACCCTGAATCTGATGAATTTTAGCCTTAACAATAATCTCTTCGCCAAAGATCTTTACTGCCCGGGCACCATCCAATATTCTTCTTCCTAGGGTTCCTTCAGCCTGGTATCCTACAAATAGGATATGTGCTTCCGGCCGCCACAGATTATGCCTAAGATGATGGAGTATCCGCCCGGCTTCACACATTCCACTGGCTGAAATGATAATCTGTTCGCCCTCGGTTTGGTTTAAGTCTTTAGATTCTTCAGCAGTCCGGACAAAATGAAGCCCGGGAAATTCGAAAGGACTCTCCCCCTGCCTCAACAATTGGTATGTGTCTTCATCAAAATACTGGGAATTCCGTCGGAAGGTTTCTGTTGCCGAGACTGCCATCGGACTGTCAATGTAAACTGGGAAATCAGGAATCTTTCCATCTAAACGAAGGAGTTTTAGATGATACAAAAGATCCTGGGCCCGACCAACGGCAAACGAAGGGATAATTAGTTTACCATTAGTAGCAGCGGTCTCATTGACTACTTCTGCCAGAAGTTCAACCCGGTCCCCATGATCAATATGAAACCGATTCCCATAGGTAGATTCCATGACTAAGTAATCTGCAGTCTCGATTAAAGCCGGATCCCTAATAATCGGTTGATCGGTTTGCCCTAGATCCCCAGTGAAAACCATTTTAATCTGTTTATTATTCTCCTGTAGCCAAACCTCTAAAATAGCGGACCCTAAAATATGGCCGGCATCACGAAACCGGACAGTTACCCCTTCACCGGCTTTAATTTCCTCACCATAATGCACGGGGTAGAAAAAGTTGAGTGCTTCCCGGGCCTGGTCTGCTGTATAAAGTGGTTCCCGGGGAGGTTCTCCCTGACGAACCCGTTTCCGGTTATTCCATTCTGACTCCATCTCCTGGATATATCCGGAATCAGGAAGCATAATCTTGCAAAGATCAGCTGTAGCTTGTGTAGTAATAACCCGGCCTTTAAAACCCTGCTGACATAAACGGGGTATTAAACCTGAATGATCAATATGAGCATGAGTAAGAAGTAAAAAATCTAAATCTCCTGGATTAAACGGAAAAGCACGGTAATTATAATCGCGCTCCTCACTGGCTCCTTGAAATAGGCCACAATCAACTAAAAACTTAGTCTGCCCGACCTCAAGATAAAAGCAAGAACCAGTTACCATCTGTGCTGCACCAAAAAAAGTAATCTGCATAAATCTTCACCAACTTCATAAAATACTTTGTTTTAAAGAGCCATTCTTGAAATTTTAAGGGAATTACATAATTACTTATCTTACATTTCGCCTCTTGTAGCAAAGGAAACCATAAAGTAAGAGACTATTTCAAAAACTTACTTCAAACTATAGATTTTTTCTTTACTATTAAAGCATAATCCTGCTTTTAGATTTAAAAAATAAGCAAAGGTTTATAAACCTTTACTTATTTTATTAATGAAGGAATTGCATAACTACCTCCAGTATCCATTTAGCCACAATAAAAGCACTTTACTTTAAAAAAACTTAAATCAACCCATTGCAATTCCTTTAATGAAATAAGTTATTCTCCTGCTACTAAAAGGTCAAGTTCCTCCAACATTTTCTGAACCTGATCCCGATTAATCAGAAATTCAGCTTCACCATTGAGAAAGACCGCGTAAAAATCCGGATTATATGGGACGTAACTAATAATTACTTTAGGTTCATTTGCTTTATTCAAGTAAAAAGTGGTTCTTACCTCCGGTTCCTCTTTCAGTTTTTTATCATTTTCACCTTCAAGCAGCAAGCCAATTAATACTTGATAAAACTTCCGGAAAGACTCATCTTCTACCTCTTTTCCATTAACGAAAAAAGTCTCTTCAACTTCATCCTCTTCATCTTCTTTGGCCCCTCTTAGTAAGGTCAATTCATGAGTTTTCCCATTACCTTCAATCACAATCTTATCCATATAATCAATATTTTCTATATAGGCAAACTTAAATATTAAATCAAAATGTTTAGTTGCAAGAAATTCAGTGTTCCCCTTCTCCACTGCATAGACAGCCGGAGCATCAGCAAGTTTGAAAAAGACTTTATCCTCTTTACTATTGCCAAAATAGAGATGGAGTGTATTCTCTTCATCCTTAACCACCAGTTCTGCACTGGGATTAACTAGCCCATATTTATTAAGATCTTTCGGATTCTCTTCGACAAACTCATCAATCCGCAACATCTCAATTGCTGACAGGAGCTTCTGAAATTCCTCCCATTTTATACTCTTTGGTTTATTATAAGGCTTAGTCAGCAGCCAATTCCCTAATGGTAAAGTATCATCGATAGTTCCTTCTTTATCAGCAACAACCTCGATTGTAGGTGCACCTTGCCTTGCTAACTTAAAATAGGCCAGTTCTTCCATCGTAATCGCCGGCAAACTACGGTCACGTAAATCATCTAAAGTAAGAAGAAAGTTCTCCCCATCCCCATACCAAATGGTAAAAATCCGGGGGTCATCCTCAACCGCAAGATAATAAGAACTACCGGTTGGTACTTTATCACCCAGATAGAGGCGGTTTTTTGAACCATCCGTCAACTGAATCTCCGCTACAGCTTGCGGCTTTGCCAGACCAAAATTCTCTCGGTTTTCCGGGGTTTCAGAGACCACTTGTTCGGCATACAGCTGAGTAATACTATCTAATATATAATCAATCCGATACTGATTAATCTTTACCGCTTGTGCAGAATCAACCTGCCAGTCTTCCCCCTTCTTTTCTATGGTTAGGGTTCCTTGCTTCGATTGCAAGCAAATCTTATCAATCGCTTGCTTTTCAATTTTAGTAATAAGAATACGGTCATCTTGAGGTTCGACACTAGGTTCACTAGGTTTATTCTTAAAATAAATAAGTGTACCTGTTAATACAGCTAATAGAATGACTAAAGAAAGAATCACCCGGGACTTCTTCATAGATGTCTCCTCCTTAACCATACAGCTAACCCGTAACCTAAGATTAGTAAAGGAATAATAATAACTACAATAACCGAGAAAAGTACAGCCTGGAAGCCAGAGATGTATAACCTTGGAGTGGAGAGGCTCTTTGGACGGATCGCCAGGTTATCCTTGCGGCCACAAAGCCAGTTAAAACTATTTAAAACAAAATTCATGTTACCGGGTACCTGAGAGATCAATTCTCCACTTAAAAAAGTAGAGTTGGAAATCAGAATAAGCTTACTATCCTCAGCTTCATCCTCTTTTTGATCTGTTACCGCCACCGCTAATTTAAAGGGCCCGGATAAATCATTAGCCTCTTTCTCAATCACAGTAGAATTCAAGTCAATTTTTCCCCAGGATTTTTCCGTACTAAGCAAAAGCGGTTCAAGCTCTAGAGTTCTCTTTTTTAATTCTGTTTCTTCAATTACCTGTGCAATCGGGATCAACATCTGCATATCACCGGAAATAAGGGGCTTAGTAATATCATGGTTTTCCATCTTGGGAAGAAGCCAGACCTGATTCCCAGCATGATAATTATCATCGCCTTCTACCACAACTGCTCTGCGGGTTTTAACCCCAAAACTTCCTAACAGGCTTTGAAAATTAGGAAATTCGTTTGCTTGCAGATCCATAAAAAAGATTGCCCGTCCACTATTTTGTAGGTAATCCCTGATCTTCTCCGCTTCAAGCGGTGATAGATCTCTTTTTGGAGAATTTATTACTAGTAGATCCGCATCTTCCGGCACCCGGTCTTTATTTAAAAAGTTTAGATCGATAAATTCAAAGTTTTCGGTCTTTAATTGTTTCGTAACCTCATAATCTAAGTTATTCTCATCATGCCCTCGTAAAACATATACTACCGGGTTTTTATCTGAAGTTACATAGAGAATAGCCCCTGTAATCTGTTTCTCAATGGCCAGTGATTCAGCAGTAGCAGAATAATTATACTGATTAAAGCTATAATTGATCATATCATATTGATTAATCACTTTATTTTTTCCTTGGCTGATCACCACTAGACTCCCTACCGGAATCTCTTCACCATCACTCTGATACTGTTTAATAAAACCCGGGTTACGGACTGGATCAACTGTTTTGTAACTGATTTTCTTAGATTTACTCTGATACTTATCAATTACTTGTTCCACCCACTCGTTCTCTTTTCCCGTTTCAAACAGTCCATAAATCGTAATCTCCTGTTCCAAGTGGTTAAGTATTTCTATTGTCTGCTCAGATAAGGAAAACATCTTATTTTTTGTAAAATCAAATTTTACAGGAAACTGTTCTACCAAGAGATTTATAACTAGCAAAATTGCAATAAACGCAATCGTTAACAGACTAGCATAGCCTCCATGTTTCAATCTTTTATTCTGTGAAAATTTAGTTTTTATCTTTGAAAAGTTTATTTTTTTCATCTTCTTCCCTCCTTAACTCCATCTTCTTTTTTCGATAATCTGGATTGTCAAAAAGATAAAAACGGCTGAAAATGAAAGATAGTATACCACCGCACTTAAATCAAAAATACCCATGGCAAAACTATTAAACCTTTTTAATAAGGAAAACCAATCGAAAAACCGGGTAATAAAACCATCAAAAACCGTTTTATTCAAAAAGTAAGTAGTAACAACGCCCCCAACACCCAAAACCGCGGGAATTATACTCACCCATAGATCACGGGTATTTCGATAAACCAGGTACATAATAGCAATAATCAATAAGCCGGCAAAGACTGCCCCAGAAAGAGCATCCTTAGGTAGAATCTCCTGCACCCAGTCAATTAGCCAAATAAAAAGGAGAGCACTAAAAGTAATAATCGCTGCTGCTACTTGATTTTCTGTAGTAGATGAGATGAAAAGCCCTAACGCAATAAAAGCAGAACCTAACAAAAAGAACCCGATATAACCACCGACTACTTCCCAGACCGCTAGAATTCCGAAGTGATTGATGATCACCGGATATATACAGGTAATTAAAATCGTCAGTAAAAATACTCCTACTGCTGCCAAGTACTTTCCTAGTACCAAACCAGTTATACTTAATGGACTAGTCAATAAGAGTTGATCAGTTTTTAAGCGTTTATCTTCTGACATTAATCTCATCGTTAGAATAGGAACTACAAACATAAAAATAAAAGTAATATTAGTCAGTACGGAAATGTAATGAGCACTGGCAGACATAAGATTAATCAGTGCAAAGAAAACACCTGATAAAAGTAGAAAAAAACCCATAAATATATATCCAATTGGTGAAATAAAATACGATTTAAATTCTCTTTTGAAAACTGCCAGCATTATGATACCACCTCTTCCTCAGTAATAATTTGCAGGAAGATCTCTTCCAAAGTAAGATCCATTGATTTCATCATTAAAATCGGTAGTTTAGCCTGGCTTAGAGCAAAAAATAATGGTTTCCGGATATCTTCCTCGGTCTCCGACTCTACTACAATATCCACCGAATCCGGTTCCCGTTCACCCTTGGACTCTATATATGAAATACCCGCAACCGTCTTTACTGTATTCATTACCTCTTTTTCCGCCCCTGCTACCCGGAGAATTAACTGGTTACCACCTACTAGCCGCTTTGACAAGTTCTCCGGAGTATCACTGGCAACTATTTTCCCTTTATTAATAATAATCACTTGCTCACAAACAGCACTAACCTCCGGTAGGATATGCGAACTAAGAATAATTGTATGTTCTTTACCTAACTCTTTAATTAGATTCCGGATTTCAATAATCTGTTTTGGATCAAGGCCTACAGTAGGCTCATCCAGGATCAAAATCTCAGGCCTTCCAATCAAAGCCTGGGCTAAACCGACCCGTTGCTTATAACCTTTAGAAAGGTTTTTGATTAACCGGCCTTGAACATCACCGATTTTCACCAGATCCATAATCTTTTCCATACTTTCCTTTTTAGCTGCAGCATCTACCTTTTTTATATCGCTGACGAACTCAAGGTATTCTGTAACTGTCATCTCCGGATATAGTGGCGGAAATTCCGGAAGATACCCTATTTTACTCTTAACTTCCAGTGGATGATCAACAATATCCATCCCATCAATTATTACTGAGCCTTCGGTAGCCGAAATATAACCGGTAATCATATTCATTGTCGTCGATTTCCCGGCACCATTCGGGCCCAAAAAACCTAAAATTTCACCTTTGCCTACAGTAAAATTTAAATGGTCGACCGCTGTATGCTGGCCAAAACGCTTAGTAAGGTTTTTAATTTGAATCAACAGTTTTTCCCTCCTACACTTTTAAAATTGCATGGAAATTACATCTATTTAAGGAATCGCATAATTAGTAAATAAAGCCATAAGCCTCGCTTTTCACTCCTTCTTAAAGGTTTAAAGCCCGCTAATTTAATTTCAACATGGGTTCTAACTATCCCTCTAGGTTCTTTTTACGAAAAATCAGCAAATTTGTTCCCAAAGCACAATTATTTATACCTTTAATCACCAATTTTACAGGGAATTTTTTGTTCGATTTTCCTTTGACAAATGCTTAACGCTCTGGTATATTAAATAAAGGATACTTAACGGGGCGTGGCTCAGCTTGGTAGAGCGTTCGGTTCGGGACCGAAAGGTCGCAAGTTCAAATCTTGTCGCCCCGACCATTTCAGAATTTAAAAAGCTCTAGTTTTTACAAAAAATCCAGAGCTTTTTTATTATCTTGTGGTCGACTGCCTTGATATCTACCCGAATTCTTATTGTCAAATCGGAATTTAGGCCAAGGAGCATCCGCCAGCCCTCCACTGTCTCCCTGGGCAAACAGCCGTTCATGTTCTAAATATTCATTTCCAAAAATCCCTATATAGATAACCCCATTATGATCAATTATTGGATCGGTAAAAGCAGTGCCAGCAACTGGTATTTCTCTCTTTTTACTGCCATCATTAGAATCAATGACATAAATAAAGTTTTCCATTTCACCCATACCAAGATAAAGGGCACCGTCTTCTCCAATGACTGGGCCTGAAATTGGCCTCTTATCAATTCCTAAACTCCACTTTTCATTTCCCTCGAGATTTACCGCAAAAACGTTTCCGTAATCTTTAATATAAATAGTGTCTTCCCTGATTATCAGTGCCCTCGACATGTATCCCAACGAGCTTTTTTCTTTGCCAATTTTTATTCGCCACTTTTGAGTTCCGTCGGGATTGATCGCATACAATCCCCCAGGTTCATCTCTAATATAGACAACGCCATCTTTGCCTATGGTTGGACTAGCGTTTTCAATTTCTCGGACAGCGAATCTCGACCACCGCAAAGTTCCGTCTGGATTGATAGCATATAGTTTATTATCCCCGCTTCCCATGTAGATGGTACCGTCTTCTCCCACTGCAGGATGATAAGCCAATCCGCCAACTTGAATTCTCCATTTCTCAGAGCCGTCGGGATTTACAGCATAAAGGGTTTTTTTATACATATTTGTCACATAGATGGTTCCATCTTCTCCAATTACCGGGGAAGGGAGACTACATCCTACTTCAAATGTCCATTTTATAGTACCTGGTTTATCTTCTGCGCTCCTAACGTAATCCGGTGTATAAATAATAAACACTAACAAAATAAGTAGAAGTCCGATGGCTGTTTTCCACTTAAATCTCATAAAAACATCCTCCTCACTTTTATGTTTAACCATTTGGAAAGTTTTTATAAACTCTGAAAACACATTCCTGGGTTAAATCTTTAATAAACAAAATCAAAGGGTTTTCCACCACCAGATGAACCGCTCGGAGCAAAATACTCGGGGTTTCTATCAAACCATGAATTGGGAACTTCTCTTTCAGCAACACCTTTTCCGCCACTACAATCAATGATATGAGTAGGGTTGCCCTGATTACCTACTTGCGACACAATTGAAATATTATGTAAGCTTATAACCTACAGTAATACTACCATCATTGCAACCGTTAATATATGTCCAGATACTTATAGTGCCTTCTATATCTTTTTTACTTATATAAAGCTTTTCTTCTACATAATCACAGTTATATATCCACGATAAACCTGGGGTTTTCTCTATTCTATTCTTTTCATTATAAGTTAATCCGGAGTAGGAATATAATAATATAATGAATATAAATAATAATAATAATCTTTTTCCATGTATCATTCTATACCCCCTATTTTATAAGTTAGGGAATTGATAATTAAATTATTTAAGATTCAGCCACAATATATTGATAGCCTAATAAAAGTTAAACACTATATATTGTGGTTGAATGAATGCCAAAGGTAATTATGCAATTACCTCAAGTATTAAATTACTCCACTAGTTTAAATATAGTTATTCTTTTACTGCATTACTTTAATATTGTACTCCTTTATATAAGCATTAACCTGTTCGTTCCCTTCTATATTAGCCTGACTCCCCCTTAAGTCTACATACTTTAAACTTAACATTTCAATTAAAAAGGAGGGATCTTTAACCCTGGTTTTGCACAGCTCTAAACGTTCTAACAAGGGAAACTTCCTTAATAAATATAAATCATCTACTTCTGCTAAATTGGAAAGATCTAATTCTTTTAACCTCCTGGCCTCTGTCAAAGGTTCTATACTCCTGATCCTTGTCTTATTTAAATCCACGCGTTCTAATCTAGTTAAACTTGAAAGAGGGGTAATATCATTCAAATCATTTAAAGCCAGTGTAAGGCTCTTTAAATTAGTAAGATTTGATATAGGTTCCACACTTGTAATAAGATTTTTTGCTACATTTAAAATTATTAAGTGATTACATTGAGACACAGGAGATAAATCCTCTATCAGGTTGGCACTAATATTTAGATTCTTTAGTTTGGTCATTCCTTTAATAGCACTAATATTTTTTATCTTATTATCATATAAAATCAATTTTTCGAGTTCGGTTAAGTTTATTAAAGGAGATATATCTGAAATATTGTTCATTGATAAATGTAATTCTTTTAAATTAGTCAATCTTAATAAAGCATCAACATCTATAATATCATTTGAAAAAAGGTTTAAATGCTCAAGTTCTGTTAGGTCTACCAATGGCCCCAAATCTTTTATAGTATTTCCTGGTAAACTTAGATGTTTGAGACTCTTTAAATTTGCTAAGGAAGTAATATCCCCCAAATCGAGGAAAGCTAATTCGAGGGATCTTAAATTCCGCAAGTTTGAAACAGGAGAAATATTAATTCTAATTTGTCCTACGGACCTACACTGAATTCTTAGTTCTTTTAAATTAGTCAACCGAGCAAGAAATTTGATATCATCTATATTATTATAATACATATATAAACGCTCTAATTTCTCTAAAGAAGATATTAATTGGAAATCCTCAATATCTGTTTCTATAACCCATAACTCTTTTACACTTTCTAAATATTGAATGCCCTCAAGACTGGAAGTCCCTGGCGGTATAATAAATTTAGAGATATTTCTAAGATCTTCTCTATATAAGGTACCCTCAGGTTTATCAATCAATTTTCTTACAACTTCTTCTAAAGGATAATCTTTAAAAATAATTTCCTCTTTTTCTTCAAAAGATAATCCTGGGCAAGAATAAAAACCAACTAAAATAACTGTAAACATAAATATTATTAATTTTTTCCTACTCATTTTTTTGATCGGCTGATCGTTTATAAACCCATAAAGAAACAATTAAAGACCTTTCAAGGGAACTTCAGCATAAAGAAAAAGCCTTAGCAGAAGCCGCCGCCTGGGCGGGATCTGGTTTACAAAGCAGCCCGTACCAGGAACCCCGAAAGATGGTCAAAAGGAACAAGAGATTGGACATGGATTGATCAAGTTGCGCTTAACCCAACTAACGAACATAATAGTGTGAAAACGGGGACCGCTGATTAATTAAAGCAACAACTATCTTGACAAATACCGACCGTTTAGTGACTACTTGGTCATGTCCGATCTGTAATTCCCCAATCGTTTTTAAATCACTTCTCGTAATTGTACCATTGGGCTTACAGATTAGTACTAAAAATTAAAACCGCGATGAGGGCAATTAACCCAAGTAAGATCTTGTGCTTCCCCATTTCAAATCCTCCCCATTCGCTTTTTCCTGTTTTAATAGATCTCCACCCTAACACCTCGATCGATCAACCTTTTAATTATTTCGAAGTCAAGAGGCTGCCTATTGTTTTTAATATATAATTTCGTCAGGTTTCTCACTCTCAGCAATGGACTTAAGTCCGTTATGTTATTCCCAGATAAGTCTATACTTTCCAGATTCACTAAATTACGCAATGGAGTAATGTCACTAATATTATTATTTTCTAAAGAAAGCTTCTGTAGCTTTATAAGATATTTTAATGGTTCGATATCCTTAATATTATTATTAGCTAATTTTGATGTTTCCAGATTCAATAGGAATATTAATGGTTCTAGATTGTTAATGTTATTATTATCCATATACAACAATTCTAAGTAAATCAAATCATTAATGGGGCTAATATCCTGTATCTGACAATCAAGAGCATTGAGTCTTTCCAAATTCTCGTAATTGGACATAACCTGTATATTTTCTACTGGATTACCGCTAATGTTTAAATATGTCAGGTTGGCTAGCTTTTTTAATGGACTTAAATCGTTAATATTATTATTTCCAATATCTAGCTCCTCCAAATTAGCCATATTACTGAGAGATTCAGTGTCTGTAATCTTATTATTCCTTAATGACAGCTTTACAAGCCCATTTAAATTAGAGAGTGCTAATATATTTTCAATATCATTAGAGTCTAGATTCAGAAATCCCAGGTTATCTAGACTTGATAATGGGGTTATATCTTTTATATGGTTTTCTTCTAGGTCAAGGTAGAATAAATCTTCTAACCCGGTTAATGGTTCTAAACTGTCGACTTTACAACCAAATAATTTTAGTTGCTTTAATTTTATCAACCCCGCTAAAGGCGTTAAATCGCTAATATTATGCTTGCCTAAATCTATATACTCCAGGCTTTTTAATTCTTTGAGAAAATTAATGTTATCAATTTGATATGTCGTAATTTGATTAGATTTGGTAAAAGCATACTTACCATCTATTGTTAATCTCTTCAAATTTTTTAACCCTGCTAACGGACTAGCATCCACAACACAGTTACGTGTAATCTCCAAAATTTCCAATTGTGCCAGCTTTGGAAGGGGAGTTAAATCCCATATATTATTACTGTCAATACTTAAATAGCTTAAATTTGTTATATTTTGTTTCCCCTCAAGTGACCGAATCTCATATTTTGTATGAGAAGGAATGAATAATTCCTCAATATTTGTAATCTCCTTTTTAAAGATGGGGCCATTATCCTTATCTAATCTTTTAAGCATAAATTGCTCAAAATTTTGTTCTTCAAAAACTACTATACCTTCTCCAATCTTTTCTTCCGCATCTGCTTGGGTATATGAAGCTACCGAAATAACTATTATCGTGATAATGGTTAAGGATAACAATATACGATAAGCTCGCTTACCCATTGTTTACTTCCTTTCGTTTTTATTGAATAGGCTTTTATTTTTTTTATTCTCTATACAAAATGGCCTACAACGTTACGCTGGGATTAGCTATGGTATCATTGCCTTTTAGCTATTGTTAGATTGTAATTATACCTATAAAGACAGGAGGAGATCCCATGCGTGTGACCACTACTGACCTACAGAATGCTTTCGGGAAGTATTTAGCCCTAACCGAGCAGAAAGATATTATTGTGGTGAAAAACGGGAAAAGCGTCGTCAAACTGGTCCGTTACACAGAACCGGATTTCTTTATCGTCCATGAAGAGGCGAAAAGCTATCATTCAACCCGAAGAATCAGCTATGAAGAATACATGGTACTGGTCGAGTCCTCCGATCAACGCTACGAACTGATTGCTGGCGAGGTTTATCTGCTGGCCTCACCCAGTTAAAAGCATCAAATCGTAGTTAACGAGATCGCTTGGCATTTTCACCGGTATTTCAAAGGTAAACCCTGCCGTTCCCTAACCGCTCCGCTTGATATCAAGCTTTTCGGTTTGGCGACTAAATTTGAAGAAGATCCAAATGTGGTACAACCGGACATCATGGTCATCTGCGACGAGGAGAAAGTTACGACGGAAAGCAAATACGAAGGAACCCCCACATTACTTGTGGAGGTGCTCTCCCCTTCGACCCGAGGAAAGGATCTGGCGATAAAATTAAACCTCTACCTGAAAAGCGGAGTCGGCGAGTACTGGATCGTCGATCCGGAAAACAAAACCGTTGTGCAATACACCTTTACCAAAGATCGAGAAATCGAAAGCATGCAAACCTTTGGCGAAAAGGACACCACCAATTCAACGTATTTTACAGGCCTTACCGTACCCATGCCGGAAGTTTTCGCGGAAATAAATTAAACGAATTCCATCGCCAGTCCCCCGCTGTCTCCCTGGATTGCATAATGGGATAACACCCCCGAGTAGATAAGTGATTCTTTGATTTTGAGGGATCAAATATAGATTGACTGTAATTAATCCTATTTGCGGTAAGGACTCCAGCGCTCGCACCAATAAATAGAGTCCAAATATCTTCGAGAACAATGCCATTATATCCGCTTTTTTTATGCATGTTTCCCCTTTATACCTTTTATTGCAATTTCTGATCCTGTTACGGTCGCTTTTTTAGGCCTTGATTCTACATCTGGAATGAAAAATTATCAAGGATCGAAGGATCGAACGAATTCGGCGTTACCAAATAATTTTCGAAATTATACATATTAGTGATTTCTTCATAGGTAAAATTAATCCCCTTGCGTTCAAATAACCTTTGGCCGGAATCATTATATCCGATAAAACTATATTTCTCGGCTACGCTTCTAGTATCTGTTGTAGTATATATACCATCAAAAGTATCATTAGCCGTGATTTTCATTGCTGTTATACTATAAAGCGCCGTAATGCTGTCATGTTCAGCATCAACTTCTACAGCGGAATCTAAACTGATTCTTATTTCCTGAGCTTCAATATTGATCGGGCCAAATTTAGTAAAACTGTCGTAAATGGCGGGGGTTAAAAACAATTTTTCTAAATTTAGTAAGCTCTGTAAGGGCTTAAGATCCGATATTTGATTCCCGCTTAAATTTAATATTTTTAACTCTTTAAGCCCTGCTAATGCAGAGAGGTCTTGAATGTGATTATCAGCTAAGTTTAATTGAATGATCTTATCCAGCTTTGCTAAAGGATTAATATCCTTAACTCCCAGGTTATAAAGGAATAAATCAGTTAGCGAGGTTAGATCTGTTAATGGTGTAATATCTTGAATTGGATTATCACTGATGTCTAACCATTGTAATTCAGATAGATTTTCTAACACACCGAGATCAGAAATATTATTCCTGGTCAGCGTTAAACTGGTTAAATGTTTCAAATTACACAAAGGATCCAGATCATCGATCTCATTATTTGACAAATTCAATTTCCAAAGGTTTGTTAATGCGCCTAAAGATTCAATACAGCTAACATTATTCGAATAGAGATTAAGATTCTTCAAATTAGTTAGCCCGGATAAGGGAGACAAATCAACAATATTGTTAGAACCAATATTCAAAAGTTCTAATTGGGTTAAATGGGATAGTGGTTGAAGATCCTTTATCTCATTGATCGATAAATCCAGATTATGTAGATTGAACAATTTAGCTATTGGTTCAATGTTAACTATCTCATTACCACGCACAGCCAATTTTTCCAGTTTGTACAATTCGGCCAGTGGAGATAGGTCGCTGATATTCATACAATTACTCAAATCTAAGAGTTCTAAATTCATTAGGGCAGCTAGTGGGGTAATATCTTCAAGTTGCGTGGAAATACGAAGGATTTCAAGATTTTCTAAAGCTTCTATGCCGTTTAGTGACTCTACTTGGCCATGTCCGATCTGTAATTCCCGAATTGTTTTCAGATCACTTCTCGTTATTGAACCATCGGGCTTAGAAATTTTATCTCTTATTACAGCTTCTAACCCTTTATTCTTTAAAAAGATATATTCTTCATCCAAGTCATTAGAATACAGATTTGTACCAAATAGAAATACATATAGTATAATAATTAACCATGATATAACTTTATTATCTTTATATATATTAATCCTCCTCCTTTTTTAAAAATACCTTCCTAACTATCTATCTTTGAAAATTTTCCGGATTAAACTTAGCATAAATCTCGCTGTATGTGAAATTCATATTATTATGTTTAAATAACAATTGGCCATAATCATTATATCCTACAAAAGAATATACTTCAGTTCCACTTTCAGTTATTGTACTAGTATATAAACCATCAAAAGCATCGTTAGCTGTCACTTTGGTGCAAGTTATACTATAATGTCCCGTAATTGTATTATTATCATTATTAGCTATTAGCCTGGAGTTAACTGCTATTGTACTTCCCGAAGATATTTTATTATTACCAAATGCAGCAGCTAATTTTGACACAGGCCCTAAAAGTTTATCAATAATAAAATCAGAAACACGATCACCAATATAATCCCTTAGGCTTGTAGTAAAAATTAATGGCTCAAATTTATGGTCATAGTCACTTAAATCCGGATCATCGGGAAGCTTTTTTTCGACACCACCACTACTAGTACCTTCATAGGTAGAACTGACTTCATAAGGATCACCCGCATACGGATCCTTTCTACTGGGATCTGGTGTATAATATAGTCTATTTCCTTCTTCATCATACAAAATGGTTCCACCTTCTATGTCATGCCAATACCAACCACTTCCACCACCAGAACCTCCATATGTACTCGTACCTGTACTTCCATACGTGCTGGTATTAGACCCGTATGCAGAACTGGAACCATAAGTACTACCATAATCTCCTGCTTGATATTTAGCCCGGTTTAGATTTAAATATTTATTTGGGTCTACTCTTTGACCATTCTCTATTACCTCAAAATGCATGTGGCTACCATCTCCACCATTGGTTGAATATACTGTTCCGGTGTTACCCATTGTACCAATCTTTTCTCCATCTTTAACAAATTGGTCCTCTTTCACATTAATTTCATCAAGATGTGCATACCTGGTCAATAAATTATCACTATGCTGAATTACTATTTCATTACCGCCGCTTTCGGTATAACCAACATCACTAGCGTTGCATAAAACT
>DIPO01000002.1:37346-54619 GCA_002427045.1 Firmicutes bacterium UBA5486 | reverse complement strand
CGGTAGTTCCGTTTAATTGAAGCGCTACAGTTAATTGTAAGGTATCATTTAGGTTTATACTGGCAGTATCCCCATTAGAAATGCTCAGAGAATAAACATAGTCCTTTCCATTTGCAACTTCATTTTCTACATCATCATGAGTAGTATCTATCGTATCAAGATCACAATGTAATATCAGTAAACCACTTCTGGTTAGGTCTTTGCCAACTACCTTAAAAGCATTACCCATCTTAATAAACCTTTGGTTTAATCCTAATTCTTTGGATTGTTCATTAAGCTGCATGGTAACAATTACTTTACCAGTTGGCACACTTATGTATTGGCCTGTTTCAACATCAAAATACTTAGAATCAACAATTGCAGGGAATTCCTTGACTATACCATCAATTATAAACTTAATATTATAGTTGCATTTTTGGATGATTCCTTTATAGTAATTGAATCGTTTATGCCCAATCTCCGATATAATCAACCACTTATTACCCGAATCCCATGTTATATAATCCCCCCGGTTCAATTCTTCGGTACTCGATATGGTTCGTAAATCAGATTGACTATTGACAGGCAAGTTATTTATAATCGCCTTTTTAACCTGGGTACTATCGTTTATTTGAATATCATCCCCTGCCATACTCAGGATGTAATTATAATCATTATCCATATGCTTAAATATGTTCATAAAATCCTCCTATCTTTAATAGAAAATTGCTCCTGTAAAGCGTTTATTTCAGCAGGGGTATACAAACTATTACCCAAGCAATTTAAAGGCTTTTTGGGAGCAATTTTCTTATTATTTTATTAAGTTTTATTCGCTAAAAATGTAAACAAAGGATGAACCATCCTGATATACATTCTCATCATCTGGCAGCATTCTTATTTTTCGTTCAAGTTGGTCAATCCTGCTTTGTAGGTTTTCCGAAAACTCAGTGACTGTGATATCTTCAGTTTTATAAGACTTCATTAGTTGCGGATTATTAGCAATAGCTTCAAGAATTGATAAAGCAGTTTTAAGAATATTCTTTTTGTTTGTATTACTTTGGGGATTATAATCTGTTATCCCAGTAAGTCCGTTTTCCAATAAGAATACTGACAGTTGTTCGTCAGTATATGAAATATCGCTGATTTCCATTTTTAAGCGTTCTAAGTTATTCATATATAATTGCCTCCTAACCAAATACAGCAACAGAATTTAATCCTTTAACTTCTGTGCAATCCGAAAAATCCCATTTTCCTTGTGGTCGTGCGTTCTGACCACCAAAACTTAAGAATGTTCCTTGATTGTCTTGTAATGCTCCAGAACCACTTACACCATCGTAAACCGTAAAATAATTATATCCAGCAGAATTATACAATTTAAAATCACAATAATCTCCACCAATAATGGCGTAGTTGTTGGGTGATCCAGCTTTATATATTTTTTCCGAACTTAGACCAGATGTATTAATTCTATTTGCTGAAATTGTTCCTGCTGTGATTTGACTAGCATTTATATTTCCAGCATATACCCAATCTGAGGATACTGATTTTGCAGTTATGTTTAAAGCGTTAATGGTGGATGCTTTAATATTCAAATGACTATCATCAATCCTGTTATTTACAATTGCATTGACTGGTGAATTACCAATAAATAGTTGAGAACAAGTTAAAAAAGATTGAAATTGTCTTATATTTTCAGGATCACTAAGCAAACACGACTTCTTTTCAATACTATCCTTTGTTAATTTATATATGGTTAATTCTCCACCGACTTCCTCATTTGTAACTTGGTCATATAGATTTTTATAAGCAAGAATAATATCATTAAAATCATCAGATTTAAAATCCGAATAATTGAATTTCTCATGTGCTGAATCGCAACAACATCCCAAAAGTACATCATTATATTCTTTTCCATTTAATTCAATCTTCATTAGTTCAAAATTATTCTCATCACCAATAAAATAAAGCATAGGTTCATTTTCAATAAATTCGGCAATAATCATGCAAACAATCATTCTGCCTGTATTATTAGTAATATGATTATTTCTGTATTCAGTTTCCGCTATTACTCGCAGGTTCTCAACAGAACGATTACTTGCTTTTTTATACTTATTAAGAATTGAAACCATAATCTCAGATTGACCACCGATAAATATAACTTTATCGTCTATTTTGTGAACTTTTGTATAATTATCATGCCATCTTAATTTTTGATTATTAATATCAACTGATACCCTTGAATCACCTGCAATATATATCTCATTTGGTTTTTGTAGCGCAAAACATAAACTCATATAATTCCTCCTTAAAAATAAAAGTACCCCTAAAAAGAGGTACTTAGCATTTGTATATACATTTGTTATTACTTGTGTTTTTCCATATATTCTAATAAAGCAAAACTTAATAAATCCTGCGACTTATATAATTTTTGGCTTGATGTGTATTGCTTCCAATTTTCATAAACTGTACTGTTCATTCTAAATGAAACTAATTTGATTTCACCATCTGGAATATCAATCATTGTATCAACTTCTGTATTGGTATATGTATTAACATTTGTATTGTGCTTTTCTAATGCTTCTAGCCTTGTTAATACATCCGTTAATACTTCTGTATTTTGTACTACTAAAGTAAATACATTTGTAAATACATTATTAATTAAATAATACCCTTTTTGGTTTAGTGGATTGACTAGGTTTTGTTTTTGCATATTTAATTCGCTTGCAATTTGGTCTATATCTTTTCCTGCTGATAGTTCTGCATTGAGGAAATTAACTCTTGCTTTATCATCTAGTTTTAGGTAATCCTGTTTGTTCATAGGTAATCCCTCCTATATATATATTTGTTAATACAAGTATATAGCAGAAGGAGAATAAATACAAGTGTTAATACAGTTGTATTTATAAAAAATGTCTTATTCTATTGGACATTTTAATAAATCAAGAATAACCGCTATGATCAACAACAGGCCATCATTTTCATTAATAATGCCATATTTCCTTGATTCATTTCCATTAATATATCCAGACATATCCCAAAAAAATTGATTATATGATTCAATATCATATTTACTATTTCTTCCGAAATCTGTTTCAAATGAATCTTCGTATTTTTCGTAAATGAAGTATACAAGGTCATTATCATACATATGCTTTTCTACTTCTGAAATAGTCTCTTTATGTCCTGCCGATACTAAAGCAACTACCTCCAGTGCAAACATATTTATTCTATCGTATTTGCCAAAATTGCTCATTTAGATTTCACCCCCCACTTCTATAATTATCATTACTACCATCTATAACCACACTTATTACATTGATATGTCTTTGTAAGCTTACCAACTGAAAAAATGCCAAATAATGCAACAGAGCCTACTTTACTTGCACCACTAATTTTTTTAGTATTTACTGAACCACAATTGGAACATTTAATTACAACTTCATGATTAATTTTTGTTTCCACTTCAATAAATTCATTAAATTTACTATCTGTATTTAAAGGAGTTAATTCAATAATTGCGCCTAAATCTTCAAATAATTTTTTATAATCTTCGGCCTTAGAATAATCAATATTTTTAATTATAGTTGAAGGAGTTTTATCAACACTGTCCTTTGCTTCTTTAAGCCCACAATTTGTAATATCTCTGATTTGTTTAATTATTCTTATATAATTTTTATTTTTGTTTAAAACTTCAACTAAAACGACATTGCAAATATCATAAATTTCCTTTTTCTCTTTCATAGGTTCACCACAATTAGGACAACTTACTGCGTTTGGGGATATATCTTTATCGCACATAGGACATTTAATAAATGGCATGGAAACACCTCCCTATTGATATTAAATGAAATATAAATCATTTAATAACTGGCAGTTAACATAGATTTATATATTTTACTATCAACTTCTACAATTAATTTCTTACCATTTTTTAATTCACAAGCAATTAAAAATTCTTTTTTATTACCACCTGCTAATATACCTGCAATTAAGCCCAATGGCCCTAATGCTAAACCACCTACTAATCCCCAACCGGCAGTACCTATAAATTTCTTTTTATTTTCCTCAGTAATTATTTCAATACTTTTAATATCATTATTAATGAAATTTACTTTGCTAAATAATCCACCATCTTTAGGAACAATAGCAGGTTTTCCAGCAACTATTTTAATTACATCATCTTTAGAAAAATCACCCGCTATAATTTTACCAGTAGCCATATCTTCACCCCCATATAGTATTTTAACATATTATATGATATATATTACCTCTTTAAGTAAAAATTATAAACGTTGAAAATTAGGTTAGATACGCCCCAAAAAAACCATTTAGGGGTATCCAGAGAAAAAAGCCAACCATTTTTGATTGACTTATCCATATTTTCCTGATGTATATTTATGCATTCGGTTGTATAAATTTAATGCAAATAATGCTTCAACTTCCTACAATAAGTATTATGTAAACCATTGCTATGCCATCAAATCCCTATATATTGGGCTTTGCATAAAATTCGCTTAATAAATGGAAATTATCTGCTGTAAAACTGGTAATTTTATTGATATTTCTATACATATTTTATTCATTCTTCTGAGCCATCTGATACTATATAATGTGTATTATCTTGTATTATTTCATTGCTTGTGCCAGGCCATCATTATTATTTTCATCCCTGTACCTCTACGAACATTTGTTCTATTAATTCCCTTCGTTCCTTGCTTCTCATATCTGCTCCGAACCGCTATAAATAACAGGAACCGAACGGGTGAACGAACATCTGTTCTATTGACTTCAATAATATCCACATATTAATGTTCCCATTTCCTCGCCATTTCTTCACCATAATCCCGATTATTAATCTACCTCTGCTTTACTCCCTTCTTGCTTAATTAACTCCATTTCCTGAGACGTATCATAAATATATGGACTTCTACTAAGTAATGTCTGCAACGATATAGCATTTATTTCCCTTAATGCTTTCAAATTATCAATAATCTCTTTAGCATTGTTTGGCAGATTATATTCAAATATAACCTCTAAATCCGATATATCCAGATCAATACCCTTTAACCTCAGTATCTTTGCTATCTGTTCAAATCTACTATTAAATCCCCTCTTCAAATACTGCTCAAACATGGCTGCCTTAATCATACTCAGCGAATAAAGCATCTTAATAGATGTTTCACTTATATTGCTTATCTCACTCCCTGCCATCACTACAGAAGGTAATCCAGCCACATCAAGTAATGATTGCTTTAGAATATCATACAAGGCTTTAAGACTGTTATAATCCATCTTACCAGTAAGGTATTCCATATCACCATCTTCTTTTAGCTGTAAAGCGTACCCTACTACATTAGGATCAATCTTTGCCTCTCCATCTCTACCTAGATTAAGTGGATCACCTTTAATTACTGGTGTTGGTTGTAAAAACTTATAAAAAGCATCATGGTATTTGCTAATAATCTTCTCCATAGAATCCAGAATATCTATATAATCAACAATACTACTTACACCCTGTAATTCATCCAGTTCTGATGGAATAATATAAGCAATAGGTAAACCGCTAATATTCTCATATTCTCCGGTCTTTCTTAGATTACCACCATTATCATCATAAGTGGTTACTGTCTCAGGGGTATATACCTGATAGTAGCTTACTGCATCAATGCAATAGTAATAAATAAAAGCTATCATTTGTCCCATATCATTGTATATTGGGTAAGAATCAGCCCCATCAAGTAATTTACTTGTGATATTCCCACCACTATCCAAATAAACATACTCGTATGCTTCTCCGGACTTAATCATGGCATTGGTTAGTTTGGGATCAAACAGTGGATATTTCCCTTTATTATAAATATCCCTGATAATCTTTAATGTTTCGGTATCATCACATGATAGAGTTAATTTATTCTTCAATAAAAACTGGGTCTGGAATTCAGTTATCATCTTTGCATAATTCATGTTTATTGCCGCTGGTCTAAACGGCTTATTATTGTAATACTCTATCTGTCTTTGCTTTATCAAATGTTTACCGCTTAGATACTCTTTGACATTTAGAATATTTCTAATTCTGTTCTGTTGCCATGCTTCCCCAACTGCATCTTTAAACCATGTAGGAGAACCATCGTAATTATCTTTTATGTAATCATTTAAAGTTTGCATATATCTACCTCCGTATTATTGAATTATTAGTCAAACTATACACCGCTAAAGCTGAAGCAATTATCATATCATCATTACTAGCTTTTCCGGTCATTTTGCCTTTGTTAGTCATTACATAGGCTTTCATTTCATCTAAAAGCTTCCTGGAATTAATCAATATATCACCGTTTATAAAAGCGTTCTTAAAGAGTTCTATTAATTGGACTTTACTTGTCGCTGTAGTATCAAAACCATAGACAAAACTTCTACCCTTATCTGTATATTTTTTAGTCCTAACTACGTTTATATAGCCAAATTCATGACGCATCTTATAAGCGAATTGTCCAGCATCATAATTTCTTTCAATAAGCATCTGAGCATAATTAAAATACCTACCAAGCTGGTAGGCAATTTCTGCAAATCTATATAAAGGTATCTTATTTGAATAAAATTCTGCTACCATTTCCCCATCATTGGAGAATATAGCACAAGTGGAGTAATCCAGCCCTGTACCACTGGCAATATCAACCCCCATATGGTACTTCATGTTTCTTTGTAAATCCTTATATACAAACAGATTCTTATTAAAATAAGGTCTTAAAACTTCTGGTAATGGGCTTATCTCGTTATATGTCAATGGATCAGGGATATATATGTATCTGTCATTGATTTTTTCTATCGGGAATACTAAACCCTTCAAACTTGTGGAAAATGCTTCCTCGGGGAAACTAGGGTACTCTGAAAACATTTTTTCTTGACTCATATCCTGCTGTTTCCATTGATACCATACTATTTGCTTTAAGGTTACTAATTTTTGTTCATATAAGGGTATGAAATATGGCTCTATATCAGCACTTGCTAACATTCGCCCATGATTATTGTCTCTATACCATTGTTCAGCAATATCAATTTCATTTTTATAGTTTTTCTTACTGCTTTCACAATACCAGGGAAAGAAATAATATTTAAACTTACTTCTATTCCTGTAAGAATTCATAAACAATTTATAAAAATAATCCGTTGTTCCTTGCTTTGCGGTACTTTCAACAACGAATGTAGAAGTATGATTTTTTGATAAACAAGGATCAGTTGAAGCAATAGCATTTTCCTGTACTTCCGCATCATACATACCAAACTCAGATAGTAATACCCCTTCCAGGGTTAAACCTCTGGCAATATCTTTATTTCCAGCAACTTTAAAAACTATTCGTGACTGGTTCTGAAACTTCAGTTCAAATTCATTATCCCTTTGTAGTTTTGGCCTATACTTATCCGGCATGGAATAAAGCATCTGCTTTAATTTCTCACCAATACCTTTCGTGCTATCCTCATTGTATGAAGCAATTAAGTATGTAGTTTTCGGTATTGTAATAGCTTTCCAGAGATAATACAGGCTAACTACCGTTGTAATCCCTAATTGCCTTGATTTAAGCACAATAGTATGTTTATTGCTTTCCATCCCATCAATTAATTCCTGTTGTTCTGGTAATGGTTTAAATATTACTTCCTGGTTTTCATTGTTCATTATCTTAATGAAATTCTTACACCAAAGAATAAAATCTGAATTAATCATCTGTAGCTTTGTTTCGGTTTTCATAATTCCCCCTTCCGGGCATAAAAAAAGCAGGTATTACCTGCACTAATGCACCTTATTAATTAATTACTAAACCATCATCTTCATCATCTGCTATCGCTTGCGACTTTCTATTCAGTTCTTTAAGATTACTCTTTACTTCCTTCTGAAGTATCAGAAAGGTTTTAATACTCCGTTCATCACCCTGCTTGGCCTTATCAACAATAGAATCATATATATCAAAAAAATCCGAATTCATACGTTCTTTAGTTAGAATATACATTAATCTAGCGTATTCATCGGACTTTTCCCATAATTCCATTCTTTTAAATGCTTCTTCACTACCATTAAAAAACTTATCAAGAATATCCTCTTTAGACCATAAACCATAATCGGTTTTATTGTTTGATAGGCCATTCTTCCAAAGAAAATAAATCCTTCTGCGATTGCTCGTTAGTTTATATACTTCTTGTAAAAGTTTCAATTTTTATTACCTCCATAAAAAAAATAGACTTCCGCAGAAGTCTACCAATCATATTCTGAATAATCATGTTTTTGTTCCTGAGCTTTTTGATTATGCCTTTCAATAAATGCTATACATTCTGGGCATTTTCTTTCATCTTCATTTGTAGCAAAGAATTCTTTACTACAGATAATACATTTTTTATGTATTGGTTCTGGTTCACCCCAATCATCAACAAATGGATAATCATCTTCCGATTCTTCCCAAGGATCATCATCTTTTTCATATTCAAGTTGTTTTGTTAGTTTTAAGCTTTCGGTAATACTGTCTTTATCTAATTCCTCTAATAATTGTATAATCTCCTCATCATCAGAGGATTGTTCTTTATACTTCAACTTGTGTAATTCTTCTTCCAATTGTTTAATTCTGGTTTTGTCATCAACCTCAGTATTATTGATTTTTTGTTTAATACTTCTTTTCTTATTAGATTTAGTTTTGTCAGTTAAAACTAAACCTTCAAATGATGCCATATCCTTAACTTTTTTATCAAATAACTCATCGTCATATAAACCTATAAAAGTTCTACAATACTTTTTCTCAGGAGTTAAATAGTTATTATCATATCTAATCAAATGCAATTCATCCTGAAGAATATTATTGTAACGCTGAATAGTTCTTGAATCATTAATCAACTCTTTAAGCTTCAATTGTGTTAAATAGCCAAAATGTTCTGGATTATTGGACATTCTTCTGCAAGCAATAAAGTATCTAATTAAATCATATTTACTTAAATTTCTAGTTTGGCAATATTTTAATATTGTATCTATATCATTATCTTTGATCATAAAATAAAATTCATCTGGTGGAGAAGGTAATTCTAAATAGAAGAATGAATTTTTATTATCAATACTTTTTTCTCCGTCTAAATTACAAATATCAGTAATATATTTCTTTTCTATAAGAGATAGTATTGCATCTTTGACTTCACCAATAATCTTAGTATTATTTTTAGTATTAATTCTTAATAAATCAATTAGCATTTGAATAGAATATATGCCAATTGATCTATTTGCTACATAATATCTATACAATAAAATCAGTATAGTAAATTCTTTATTGGTAATAGATAAATCATCATAAATATCATTAGGTAAGCGAATATAATTATCTTTTTGTATATTAATACCTCCTTTGCAGGAAGTTGTGAAATTTCACAAATGATTAGATTAAAAAATAAATAAATTGATGTGGATTGCTAAATTTATTTAGCAATAAAATCTTTCTTATTTACTATTTTTCTTTTACTTTGTTATTTCTTTTTTATTTTGTTATTTCTCTATTATTTCACTGTGTTTTGTATATAAAAATGCGTTTAAATTCTAATACTGCATACATAGATATGCGTTTAAATTCTAATACTGCATACCTAAAAAGCGTTTAAATTCATATTTATTAAGATTTTAAAAGCAAAATTAGGTATGCAGTAGTTCATCTATTTCATTTATCAATATCACAAAATCCCTATTTATTGCTATTATTCTTGTTGTTCGCTTCCTTCTTCATTTTCAATAATAATTTCATCCATCTGATTATACTTTTTCCGGCTCCACTTCTTTATTTCATTTTCAATCCCTTTGACATTATGGAATGAAAATATAAGTCCTTCATTTGAAATATTATTTGGCATTATCTTTTTTATAGAGAATCCCTTATTTATTAGATGATTTGCTAATTCATATCCATAAATAAATACTGGTTTACCTACCGTCATCTTTTTAATGCTCTGGTTCTCTTTCTCCGGTTGCATGATTATTTCTTTATCGTCATTTATCTTTATAGTAATATTCATCTAATCATTTCTCCCTTTCTTGAAGTGATAAATATACTCCGTATATTTCCTTTTCAGCTCATCTGATAAATTCGTTGATCCTGTTTCCCATTGGGATAGATTGGATACACTGCAATTACAATATTTTGCGACATCAATTAATCTTACTCTATTACGTTGACGCCAAATCCGGTATTGTTCACAATCCATTAATTCATTCATATTTGGTAATTTAGGCATTATTGTTTTCTCCTTTTCTAAAATATTTTAATAATAGTTAAAAAATATGGAGGTATCCCCTTGAGGATACCCCTATGTTTTTTAAGCTAGGCTTTACTAAGCACTTGCATCAATAGCATCAGTGATATATTCAGCGTTTTTGTTTCCAGCACTATCTGCTACAGCATCAGCACCAACCTTAATTTTATTGGTTGCGGTACTCAAAGCAGAAGCAAAAGTTATTACCAATTTCCCGTTAATAATAGCAACTTTATCATTAGCACCCAGGGCTGCAAATGTAGTACCATCAGTAGCAATAGTTATTTTTTCTTTCAAAGCAGCCAGGTCAGCAGTTGCATTACTTACCTTTTCACTCATTGTAATTGTTACTATTTTCTTAGTATCATCAATTGCAACACTAGCAAGCGTGGGAGCAACCACATCAATTAAGAATCTTACCGCAGCAGTAGGATGAAGGAATTTCATAGTGTTTTCACATACTATAAATCCTTTTCTTGAATCACCTGTTACTGCCAAATCATGATATTGGACATTCCTCAGATTGCAGAATCTAAGATAGTCCATATTAGCCAGTATCATACTATTTGTAGGCATTGATGGCACAGTATAAATATAGGCAGAGCCATATGTTAAATTGAATTTAACTGCCGGACTTCCAAACTCATTGGTTACCCCCTGGTAATAAGTTTTATCATTAAATAGATAAGAGACTTTATCTGTCATATTATAATCGCATAGTAATACAAGATTCTGGCTGGCAGTTCCAGCTTCTTTCATCTTTCTTGCCATTGCATTTAGAGTATTAAAATCAGGATCGGTTTTTGAGGTAATAATATTATCCTCAGTTATAAAATTAACCAAACCTTTCATCTGGCGGGGAGTGGATTCAGCTTCCTCAGTATATGTACCGTTTATCAAATACCATTCAAGATCTCGTTTTAATTCCAATAGCCTGTTGTTCAGTTCGTGGGCAAAAAGATCATTAATATTTTCCAATTCTACAGCTTGTGCGGTATTACTTACACTAACTGCCTTTTCCATTATCTGGCATATGTTTTTGTCACCAGTATTTCTTGTACTGGTGAGGAAACTGGTAATATCAGCACCTTCAAGGGCTGTACCTCTAGTATTATCCAGATTTTCATATTTCCAGTTTACAATTACACTTCCTACCTTCTGTGCTCGTCTCATTAGCAAGCTGGAAAAAGGTAGATTAATATTGTCAAGTAAGATTAATTCCTTGGAAAGATCAATAATTTCATTCTGTAGATTTGCAGTTTTAATCAATTAAAATTCCTCCTTCATTTTATTGAAATAGTTTTGATATTTTGGATTTAAGCATTCCTTGAACATCACCTTGCTTTTCAGCATTGGAGTATTCATCAGTTTGCTTGTGATCCTCTGGCCGGAATGAGTTATCAATTTTATTTTGCTTCTTCAATTCTGCCAGTTTAGTAATCTTGGCCTGGGCTTTTTCAATGGAATTAGCTTCAACCAAATCAAACATAGTGTCAGCATCAAGTCCTACTTTTGCCATTTCCAGTTTGATATTGTTAATCAAATTGTCTTTTTCAAGCTCTTTGACTTTTTCAATAGCCTTATTACCTTCAATGACATTATTCTTGAGATCGGTTATTTCCGTTTCAAACGGTTTAAACAATTCAATAACTTCATCCTTAGAATAAGAATCCTTTTCCAAATTTAGCATAGTAATTACACCTCCATTTTTTATCTATATATTAAAAGGGGTTTTTAAATCCCAATTAACCAAAAAGAAATGAGTGCTTGTGAATTCAAGCACTCTGTGTAGTGCATAAGATTCCCACTACTCAGCCGTTGAAGGTTGCTTTGGAGGACTCCGGATTGACTACCGGAATGTCAACGGCAGCATAATTAAATGAAAAACCCTTGCTTTAGTAAAACTAGGATATATTAACCCCTACAAGTAGGGGATAATACCAAGTTATTAATAAATATTTAGTTGGACTCTTGACAATATAAAATCATGCTGGTAATATTGATTATGATATAATTAGGGTAATTGTATGTAATATTTCTTCAATATCCCTCACTTATTAGATAACTTTTTTCCCCTTTTTTTCGCAAATATATTTTTCATGCCTTTTTTTAATCATTTTCGCCCAATAAGCAAGCTTTGTATCACCGTATTCTGCAATGATATAATCAAAATCACTTAATATTTGATATTTTAGCAGTATCAAGCTTCTGCTTTTTTCTTTGTTCATGGCAGTTTTACTACTAAAACCCATCTTGCTAACAACATCATCCACTGGCATCATCTCATAGTACAAATGCTTGATTAACATCTGTGGCCGTTCTTTTAGGTTTTCAGTAATTATTTTTCTTAAATAATTTTCGGTTGTTCTGTCAAAAGTGATTTCACTTAAATCAAAATCTGGTTCTGACTCGCACACCGCAAAAATAAGATCAGTCTCTTTGTTGTCCCTAAATTTCTCCCTTTCATCCTTATTATCTCTGAGCAAAAAATAATTAATCCCTGTTTGATATTTAGTGATATTGTAGGGAAAATAACCAGTTTCATTATTGTATAATTGCCATTTCTTTATTTTGTTTTTTCTGCTTTTGTCTATTTTTTTGTTATATTCTTGATCAGTCAATTCAATATTTTTTATTCTGATTTTTTCAAAAGGAATATCATATTTAGTGATTACTGCATTTTCTACAGTTGGATAGCTTTTTGCATTTGGAATTACAAATACATCATTATCCTCATCTTCATCTTTTGAGTATAGTAATTCTTCTTCCTCGATAATATTTTCCAAATCATCCGTTTCGTTATTGATAATATCTTTGTCATATCTGCTGTTCGCCCCGAACTCGTAAAAATCAATATATGACTTGTTTGACTGGTGAAAATCAGCATCATGTTTATCATATCTTTGGTTCTCCAGCATTTGATCCAGGGACTTGTGGCCTTTAAAAGGTTCAAAGTATTTAGGGTAATATTTATTAAAATAAGCCCAAATCCGATTTTTAAAACTTCCTACTTTTTGCTTGAATAAGTAGTTTGCCATAAATGCCCTTGGTTCTTTAATATCATCATAAAGTTTAAAATTCTTTAGCAATATCCGTACAATTTGCTCAATAAAATCAATAAAATATGTATAATCAATATCATCCCCATATGTTTTGAAATAATACTGGCTCATTTTAATGGCTAATCCGTTGATTCGTTTATTTTCAATGGTTAATCCATTGATTTGTGCGTATATATCTTCTCCGCTAAGGATTCGATCTATAATCGGATCACGTTCGTCTCGCTCCCCTGAAAATACCTGTTTAGCATTACTTATCTCATTAAATGAGTTCAATTTTTTATTTAACTCTGCAAGTTTAATTACATCTTCGTTGTTGGTCATTTATTCTTCTTTATCCCTCCATTTTTATTTTTTTAAAATGCAAAAAAGCAAGAAAACAGAACCTGTAAATATACAGGGAATTCCCTTGCTACTGTTATGCCAAGGATTTTTTTGAATTATAATAATTCCCCGATCTCGCCTCCTTTTTTAAATATGTTTTTATTGTACCACCATAGTCAGATATTGTAAAGGTATAAATATATTATTGTACTATTTAATTATTCATACTGTCAACATGAATTTTATTATTCTGATAATTTACTATCCTATGTTTAATATACCACCATCAATCATTTTTGAAATAGCAATAAAAAAACCATATGAAATTATGGCTTCCTTTTCCCGATATATTTATATTTTGTTTTTAATCCAAAAAGGGCAAGGAGAAAATCCCCTTGCAAGTGCTAGGCACTTATTGTACAAATTCACCAGCCAAAACTAACTGGCACAGTGAATAATTACCACGATCATCAAAGATATGTTCATCTTCGCCAAACTCATTGAGATATAATTTATACTTCTTTCCCACTGTCACAAGTCCATCACTTTCTTGCGGTATCCAATAAATCGGATTTTCAATTGGGTTTGTTTTTCCCTGCTGGTGTTTAGGAAAAGAAATTATCTTAGCCATAAAAAATTATACCTCCTCCAAATATACTCTTTTACCTTTTGGTATATTTTTTAAATTAATATACTCTGAATGATACCCCTCTCCTAACCTGCCTAAATCCTTTTGCATTGTCTCTTTGTTTGCGTACCCTGTAAAACCAGTGGTAATACCTGAAAACAATGCTCTGAATTTGGCATTGACATAATACCCATCTTGATTTTTTATCACCCAACACTGCTGATCAAACATTTATAATTCCTCCATTCATTATCTAACTTTGGGATGAGTCCCAATATAACGCCCCTTAATCACTTCACCTAAACAATTCGTGTCAGGCTTTACACCGCATCTTTGGTTTTGATAACTTACATAAAGTCCATTAATATCCTCTTTCAAAATACGTTGAATTTTGCAATAATACGGGAAACGCACATTAATTTTTTTGCCTAACATTTCATCTTTTCGCAATACTAATTCCTCCCTTCTTATTTGTTTTTGTTATATGATATATGTTAATTTAATAAATTTATATTGTCAACTATTTTTTTATTTTTAAATAAAAAATGTCTAGCTTTCCATAAAACTAGACATTTTTTAATATTCATATTTATATTTATAATTAAAGCTTCACATAAAACGCCCCATCGTCTTTCAAAACAGCTTCATACTTCTCTGTTTCCTCAATTATGATATTAAATTTTTTCATGAAAGATTTTGCATTTATTTTCGTTTTCTCACAATCAACTCCTGGCTCATCAATTCCAACACTTTTAATGCGAATCATTTTTTGTTTCTTATCATAAGCAAGCTGAATTCTATCACTTAAAGCATTTTTTAAGGATTTTGACAAAACAATACTTCCATTCTTAGATAATCTTATCCAAGGTTTATTTTGGTCAATGACTTCTTCTGCATCCCAAATTTCAAAGGCCATTTTATCAACTCCCTTTATTTCTTATATTTATAATTATATTTTGTTTTTAATAAGATTGCAACATTTTTTATTTACTATTTATATTTTCTTTAATATCTTTGTGTCTGGTTTTTTTAGTACTTTTTATGCTTAATGATCTTGGTTATTTTTAACCCAAAAAGCAATGAATTTAATCAACAAATTCGCTTTAAATTCAAGCGAAAATGATGCGGGTATAGGTAAGGTAAGGGTAAGCATTTTTGAAGTGTTTTAGAAGGGGTTTTATTGATTGAATAAGATCAAGTGATAGCCAAAAAAATAACGCCTTATTAGGCGTTTACTAAAGAGGTTAGATAATTGGTTCAATTTTGACTATCGTTCCATTTATAATCAACCCTACTCGATTTCCTGAAAACTCTGTATAATCAATATCTATGCCTATTACTGCGTTTCCACCTTTTTTATAAGCATTGTATTTGAGTAGTTTCATAGCCGACTTTTTTGCATTTGCTAGTTTACCCTCATAAGCATTTGAACGCAACCCAAATATATCACCAATTCCAGCAGTGACTTCGCTAAATATTCCTGTACCGATTACTATTTCAACACTCTCAATGTCAATATATTTTTTTACTCGGTATCCGTCAATATGATTAGTTGTTGTGATGATTATCTCTTTTATTTGTTTTTCGATTAATTGGTTTTCGGCTGATGTTTTAGAACTTGCTGATTTTTTTATCTCGAAAATGAATGAACAATTATCACCGTATTGGGAAATCATCTCGTTTTTACTCTCTAATGACATTTCTGGACATTGGCATACCATATCTTTTGTATCATCAAAATATTCACAAGTTGAACATCCCATAATTTCACTTCCTTCCTTTTCTTTAGATATTAAAGGCAACATCAGGTATTTACAATAGATTCGACTTTCTTAGACGATATGTTACATATACACCTTATATTTGTTACAAATCGAATTTATTAAGCGGATTGAATTGGTTTGCCCTTTCTTGTAATGCGGTTCCCCAAATTGCTAAATATCTTGCTGTCATTGCAGGAGATGAATGTCTTAATAATTTTTGAAGTGTAAATACATCTCCCCCATTCATTAAGAAACGATGGGCAAATGTATGTCTAAAATCATAAGCAGAGCAACGGACATTAGGAAAATTCATAATTTGTTTTAACCGTTTAAACATATTTTTGACAGCATTAGGGGTTAGTGGTTGCCCTGTTCTATCCACAAAAACATATATTGGTAATTTCCCAAACTGCTTTTGGCAGAATAGTTTATATTCCTGAAGTTCACCTTTTAACCTATCAGCCATAGGAATAGATGTTTGAGTCTGTAATTTGCCAAATAGAATGATATGCTGATTCTCGAAGTCTATATCTGACCACTTAAGGTTACAAAGTTCACCTAATCGCATTCCAGTACCCAATAAGGTGATAATTATGGTACTGTCTCTGAATGCATATAGTGATTTATCCCTTGTCTTCAACCTTCTGTAGTAAGATAGCATTTCATTTATCTGCTCATCACTAAATACTTCAATCTTCACATTGGCTCTTATGTAATTGACCTTATGGACTGGATTATTTTTTGAGGTTAATATTTCATTCTCTTCCAGGTAGTTAAAGAAGATTTTAATGGAGCGTAACTTAGAATTAATTGTAGTGGGGTTATTGCCACGTTCTTTTTGGCAATAAATAAGATAGGATTTTATTGTGCTGCTAGTAATATCCGTAACCTCAATAATTTCTTTTTCCAAGCAATAGGTATGGAATTCTTTAAGACAACCCATGTAATTCGTTAATGTAGCTTTTGATATTTGTCTAAACTCCCGATCCTCTTGAAATTCTTTAATGGCAAATTTAAGCAACAAAAAAACCACTCCTTTTCTTCTTTTTAATGCTGTAAGTACACAACATTGAATAAGAAAAAACCTAGTGGTCTTATGTGAAGGAATTGTGGTCTTAAAATATCAAAACATTTTTTGACTCATTTTAAGCCCCTCAAAAGCCCGAATTTTCAAAAATGGTCGGAGTGACTGGATTTGAACCAGCGGCCTCTACGTCCCCAACGTAGCGCTCATACCAAACTGAGCTACACCCC
>DIPO01000002.1:16611-37243 GCA_002427045.1 Firmicutes bacterium UBA5486 | reverse complement strand
ACCCCGACGCAAAGAATATTGTATAACATAAAGCCGGTATTCGTCAAGAACTCCAAACCCTATATTTACTCTATCTTATCCAGTTCAAATTTCCGGTGTAGAGCTTTAACCGCAGTTTTGATATGGCACTCGTCAATAACACAGGAAACGCGGATTTCTGATGTGCTTATCATATGTATGTTGATACCTTCGTCCGCCAGAGCTTCAAACATGGCAGCGGCGACGCCGATATTACTCTGCATACCGGCTCCGACAATCGATACCTTGGCTACATCTTTGCCGTAGGCCATACCCGAAGCACAGATACTTTCCACCAGTTCTTTCACCACTGGAACAGCCCGGCTAAGATCATTCTCTTCGATTGTAAAGGCAATATCATTCCTTCCATCTCTCATGGCGCTCTGGATAATTATATCTACATTTATGCTTTCAGCAGCCAGGGTCTTAAATAGGGTTTTGGCTATACCCGGTTGGTCGGGTACATCAAACAAAGCAAAACGAGCGCAATTTAAATCATGCGCTATCCCACTTACTGCTCTATGATTTTCCATATTGACTACCTCCGTTATTATGGTTCCGGGATTACGACTAAAACTGCTCAGAATCTCCACATCAACATTATACAACATAGCAAATTCCGCTGCCCGGGGTTGTAATACTCCCGCTCCCAGGCTGGCCATTTCCAGCATTTCTTCATATGATACCTGCGGCAGTTTTTGGGCTTCTTTTACTATTCGGGGATCAGCGGTAAACACTCCTTCTACATCGGTAAAAATCATGCAGCGCAAAGCATCAAGACTGGCAGCTAATGCCACCGCAGTAGTATCGGACCCCCCTCTCCCCAAAGTGGTGATATCGCCGAAGGGAGACAGGCCCTGAAAACCAGCTATAATGACCGCATTACCCCTTTTTATTTCATTTTTTATACGATCGGTTTTAATCCCGGTAATCCGCGCCTTGCTATGGCTGTCATCGCTATTTATTCCAGCCTGCCAGCCGGTAAGTGAAACAGAAGGGCAAGCATAATTATTAAGGGTCAAGGCCAATAAGGCTGCTGATTGCTGCTCTCCGGTGGCCAGAAGCATATCCATTTCTCGTTTGCATAAATCATGGCCGGTGAGACTGGCCAGCTCAATCAGTTCATCGGTGGTATCACCCATAGCGGAGACAACTACAACTATATCATCGCCCTTATCTCGTATTTCTTTGATTCTACCGGCAATATGCTTGATTTTATCAATTGATGCGACTGAACTTCCACCGAACTTTGCTACAATTAGTGACAAGATAATTCACTCCAAATCCATAAGATTATACTACCTCAAAACTTTAACTCCATCCGGATCGGCTGCCAATATCATTAACTGGCTTTGGACCCCGGACACAGCAAAGGCATCTTGCATAGCTTGAGCCACTCTCTTTTCCTCTTGCTGGCAAAAAGCGATGATAGAAGATCCTGAACCACTAAGGGCAACTCCCAGGGCTCCATTTCCCAGAGCCTGAGAAAACACCCTGTCAAAACCGGGAATTAACTGTTTGCGCCGGGGCTGAAAAATTGCATCATCCATAGCCGCTGGCAAATGGCGAAAATCATGTTTAATCAAACTGGCCAACAAATAGGAGGCCCGTTGCAGGTTATTTACCATATCCTTAAAATTAATCTTTTTCGGCAGTAGTTGCCTTGATTCATCAGTGGATATTGGGATATCAGGTACGGCAACAACCAGCTTTAATTCCGGGGGAAAAGAAAATTGCTGATAATACACCTTTTTCCTATAAAGCATGGCGGTGGTGAGTCCTCCCGCCACTGCGGGAACAACATTGTCAGCATGCCCTTCCATTTCCACCGCCCAGCTAATTAAGTCCTCCTGGGCAAATCTCTTCTCCAGAACTTCGTTGGCCGCATATAGACCGGCAACAATAGCAGCGGCACTGCTTCCCAGGCCTTTTCCCGGTGGAATGGAGCTATTGATAGTAAGCTCCAGTCCAGGCACTTCTACAACATGAGCTTCCGCAAATACTATTTTCATGGCCTGGTAAAGCAGGTTATCCCCAAAGATTTCTTCTGGATATTCTTCTCCATCGACAAAAAATCTAATCCCGCCGCTTGGCGGAATTATTTTTACCTTGATCTCCAGGTATAATTGCAGGGCCAAACCCAGAGTATCAAAGCCCGGTCCTAGATTGGCACTTGTGGCCGGAACCTTAACAGTAAACATAGCACTCCTTCTTGTATAATATTAGTCTGCTTCTCTATCTGTTCCTTCCAAACGAATCACATTTTTAATTTCACCTACTATACTAAGCCCTTTGAGTAGAGTAAGCGAATCCCTTAGATGCATCTCCCGAACCCGGTGGGTAATTAAAATAAGCTCAGCCCAACATTGCTTGCTCGTCTTTTGCAAGACGGTTGCGATACTGACATTATTATTCCCAAAAACAGCGGCAATGCCCGCTAAAACTCCTGGCCGGTCCTCTACTATCATTCTTATATAATACTCGCCTTCCAATTCTTTGATGTCCATAATTGCCTTATTATCATAACAACTGCAACCGATGCGCGCATTACTGTGATACAAGATATTGCGAGCGATTTCAATAATATCCCCAAATACTGCACTGGCAGTTGGCATTTGTCCTGCTCCCCGCCCGTAGTGCATAATTTCCCCCACAGCATCTCCACGTAAAAATACGGCGTTAAATACATCGTTTACTCCGGCCATGGGATGAGTTTTGGGTAGAAAAGCCGGGTGCACCCGAACTTCTATTTTTTGCTGCGGGTTTTCCTTGGCTATGGCTAAAAGCTTTATTACATAACCTAATTCTTTGGCATATTGGATATCATCTGCCGTAATCGAGCGTATTCCCTCCACATATACATCATCCAGGGTAACCCTGCTGTTGAAAGCAATAGATGATAAAATGGCAATCTTGCGAGCCGCATCCAGTCCATCTACATCTGCGGACGGGTCGGATTCAGCATAACCCAGTTGCTGAGCCTCAGCCAAAACTTCATTAAAATCACGACCTTCCCGGCTCATTTTGCTGAGTATGTAGTTGGTGGTGCCGTTTAAGATGCCGATAACCTCTTGGATCTGGTTGGCAGCCAGGGATTGCTTCATGGGATATACTATGGGTATTCCCCCAGCAACGCTGGCTTCAAAATAGAAATCTACCCTTTTTTCCTTGGCCTGATCGAAAAGATCTTTCCCTTTTATTGCTATCAGATCCTTATTGGCTGTTACCACATGCTTTCCCCGGGCTAAAGCTGCCATGATATAGGAGAAGGCAGGTTCTATTCCCCCAATTAACTCAACCACTATGGCAATTTCCTGGTCATCGAGAATCTCCTGGATATCCTGAGTTATCGCCTCATCTTTAATTCCCAGCAACCGGCATTTCTCTGTGTCTCTTTCCAGGACTTTTTTAATTACAATCGATTCCCCAATTCTTTTGTCAATTATTTCACTATTCTTTTGCAACAATTTAATTACCCCGGAGCCTACAGTACCGCATCCGAGCAAAGCTACACCAATCATCTGATTTCCTCCTGTTTTTACTGATATACAAACTTGAACCAAAACCCGGCACTTATTCCAATCATTTTGCCAGCTGTTTTATGGAGGCTTTAATATCGATACTCAAAGAAATAGTAACATAAGCTAGTCAATGAAGAAAGTAGTGGGCAAAAAAAGGTGAAAAAAGAAGAAGCTTATAGAAAGTCAATTTGCCCGCGGGCAAAAAGTCGCAGACAGGCATCTACTACATCCGGGTCATATAAGATTCCCCGATGGCGCCGGATTTCCTCCATAGCCAGGTTTATACCCAGGGCTGGTCGATAGGGCCGGTGTGAAGACATGGCCTCAACCACATCAGCTACTGCTAAAATACGAGCTTCCAGCATAATCTGAGAACCGGCCAGGCCCTGTGGATAACCAGAACCGTCCATTCTCTCGTGATGTTGGATGACCATATCAGCTACCGGCAGCTCAAAAGGAATAGTTTTAACAATCTCATAACCCACCTGGGTATGAGTTCTTACCAAAAGGGTTTCTATATCGTTTAGTTCACCCGGCTTGCTTAAAATGTCTGAAGATATCTGCATTTTACCGATATCGTGTAAAGTAGCTGCCATATAAATACCCCGGGTTATGTTGTCGGGAAATTGCATTTCCCGGGCAATGGCAGTGGCCAATTGGGCTACTCTGCGCTGGTGCCCCGCCGTGTAAAGATCTCTTTTTTCAGTGGTTATGGCCAGTGCATTTACTGTACTTCTAAGGATAGTTTGCGCTTTTTTAAGACTTTCTTGTAAAGCATTTTCGGTTTGCTTGCGACGGCTAATATCTCTTAATGAGATTATGGCACCAGTTTGATTGCCACCGCTGTCAAAAAGCGGGGCCGTTGCGGCCCAGCAATAAAGCCCGGAATCGCCCACAGCCGGAAAAAATACTTCCTTGATAAGGGTGTGTCCTTTTTTTTCTACATCAGCTATTAAGTTATGTGCATAAGTCGATTCCTCCATTACAATATCTACTAGCATGGGTTTTTTATAACCATAAAAAGGTATTGAGTACTCATAGTCATCTTTACCAATTATATCTTCGGCCTTAATCCCAGTCATTTCTTCCGCTGCTTGATTCCAAATAATAACCTTACCACTTATATCTACTACAAAGGTGGCATCAGGCAAAAAACTGATAATACCCGCCAATCGGCGCTCTGACTCCCTTATTTGCTGCTCCGCTCTTTTCCGCTCGGAAATGTCACGAATTATCCCCAGAAAACCGGTAATTTCCCCATCAGCAGAAAAAATGGGACTAACCGAAGTTTCAACATAGAGCTTTTTTCCTGACTTGCTTATTAGCTGCCAGTCAAATCCTTTAGCCGCTTCTCCGGTACGAAAGACCAGGTTATAAGTTTTAAAAACCTTTTTAGCATCCTCGTTTGTCATGTAGTGCTTATAATTCATACCCAGCAGTTCCTCTTTGGAATAGCCGAGCATATCCTGCAAAGATTGGTTGAAAAAAACCAGGTTTCCCGCTTTATCTACTTCATAATAGCCATCCTCAATACTTGCCAGAATATTCAGAAACTTTTTGGCATTATTAATCAAAGCCCTATTAATCATTCGCAACCTCCCCGGACAATTATGTTTTCCTGTTACCGGAATAAAGCAAATCATAGCAGTATCATAAATCATTCAAAAGTAAAATTATTACTGGAAAAAACCTTCAGACAAGCTTCCACTACCTCTGCATCATATTTTATTCCAGCTCCGTATCTTATCTCATCCAGGGCAGCTTCAATTCCTAATGCAGGCCGGTAAGGCCGGTGGGACGCCATGGCTTCCACCACATCAGCTACAGCCAGTATTCTGGCTTCCAAAAGAATCTCCTCACCGGACAAACCCTGGGGGTAGCCAGAACCATCCATTCGCTCATGATGTTGTAATAAAGTAGTGGATATCGCCTGGGCAAAGGGAATAGTCTTAACAATCTCGTATCCTGCCTGAGGATGGGTTTTTACCAGTAGTCTTTCTATTTCTGTCAAGCCTCCGGGTTTGGTAAGTATATCTGTAGGTATCTGCAACTTGCCAATATCATGTAAAATAGAAGCGGTCCTGACATTATCAATATAGTATTGGGGAAGTTTCATTTCCTGGGCAATTGCACATGCCAGGGAAGCTACCCTACGCTGATGCCCTGCAGTATAGGGATCCTTCTTCTCTGCAGTTATGGAAAGAGCGTTGACTGTACATTCAAACACTGTTTTTAAATGTTCCAAACTCTTTTGCAGGCTTTCTTCAGCCCGGTCACGGGTAATCTCCACTGCTAGCAGATTGGCAATCAAAGTAAGGGTGTCCAGATTGGCCTCGGTTAACACAGTTCGTTTTCTATGGCCTACCACCAATACTCCCAGGCGACTATTTCCAGTAATAATAGGAGCTGCCAAACCACAAAGCAGTTCTTCTTGCAGCACCAGTTCATCATAAATATGGGTAAAAAGAGTACTGCTAAAGTAATCTTCTAAGATATATCCACTTTCACTGGCGGCAACCATACCAATCAGGCCTTTTCCATAAGGTATCCTGACTTCTAGCCAATCTGTCAATTTATTGCCGGACAGGGTATGGGGAATTGCTTCATTCTTGCTTTCATCTATCAAGAATATAAAGATACAATCAGCCGCGAAAAGTTCCCTGCTCTTGTCTGCGGTGAGCTTCAGGGTTTCGTCCATGCTTTGACTGGATGACATAGCCACAGCCAAGTCATATAGCACCCGAAGTTTGTATACTTCCCGAGAAAGGTCATACTGTGCTTTTTTACGCACTGTAATATCACGTACAATGATTTGCACAGCAGGCGTACCCTCAAATACCAAAGCGGCTCCGGTGACTTCAGTATAAATAATTTTACCATTTATTAATATTACCTTCATTTCCGTTAAAGGGAATACTCCATTAGCAGCTAATGGTTCCATCAAATCAATGTATATCTGGCGACTTTCCGGATGTATAAACTCTATTATCCTTCTACCCAGAATATCCTCAACCTTTTCTGCTCCCAGCAGTCGGGCGCCGGCATGGTTTATGAAAACTATCCGACCGTTTATGTGAACAGCGATAGCATCGGGTGAAACCTCAACCAATTGCCGATATCTCTCCTCGCTCTCCCGCAACTCTTCCTCCACCTGCAGGCGAGCTATTATAGATCCTATGTAATTTGCCACATTCTCTATGGCCTGACGGCTATGCTCTGGAACTACGCTGATTATACGGGAAGAAAGCTTCAGAGAAGCAAGCATCTTATCTTTATGATATATGGGTATTATCGCTATACTCTTTAAGCCTTCCTGGAGAACAATATCACCAAAATAGGCCGTCAGTTTATCTGCAGAGGAATATAAAGCCTGGGCATAAAGAGAAGAATTAGTATTAAAAGCGCAAGTCTTTACTTGTTCAACAAATCCTGGAGAAAGACCTCTGTGCACCGATAAGGTCAACTTGTCGCCTCCATTGTCCACCAGGAATATAGCCCCAGCATGCATTCCGCTGATTTTTAATGCCGAGTTTAGACAAATGGACAAAGCTTCTTCCATTCCATTAATTGCTATCATAGAAATACCCAGGTCCCGCTGTATAGCCGTATTCTCTTCTGCCCGTTTTTTCCGGGTTACATTCTGAATCGATTCTATGGCACCGATACGTTTACCATCGGCATCTATTAAAGGCGCTGCCGTTAACCGGAGATAGGCTCCACTCTCCCCAACAGCGGGGCAAAAATTTTCTGCTCTCAAGCTGCGAGCCTTTTTCTCCAATAATGTATAACTCTGCTCCCACTCAGTACTGGTTGACAGCACCTGATCCAGCAAAAGCGGACGGCGATAACCGTAAAAAGGCAGAGCATATTCATAATTACCTTTGCCTATAATCTCTCTGGCTCTGACTCCAGTCATTTCTTCGGCGGCCCGGTTCCAAGTTATTACCCGGCCATTACAATCAATGGCCAGGGTAGCATCAGGCAGGAAATCAATTATATGGACCAGGCGGTGTTCTGATTCTACGAAGGCTTCTTCCATCTGTCTTCTTTCACTTAGATCTTCCAGGAGAATAAGAACTACATCTTCATCTTTTTTCCCATCAACCGGCACTGAAATATTCAGTCGATGAAGTCTAGGGATTTTCTTTGCATCCAAAATACAGGATTCAAAAGATAATGAAACATGTTCTTGTAAGGCAGTAAACACTTTTTTTTCTAGCAGATTATGTTCCTGTGGAGTAACTAAGTCGAAAATATTTAACTCCGGTACCTCTTCAACCTTAATGCCCATCATCTCCCGGGCCTTTTTGTTAGCAAAAGTTAAACTGCCGCTGCTGTTACAACAAAGGATTAATCCATTAATGTTTTCCAATATATAAAGCCCGCCATTATTCGATTCCAGTTTAATTTCTTTCGAGTTGTTCGTGAACTCCATAGCAGGCCTGTCCTTTGGCATCAAATAAACACATCCTTGCTTGATTTAAATACTAAACTTTAAGGTACCAAAGCTAAAAAGCATTACGATAACTTACAAACCACATTGTTATATATCTAAATGACTAAACACAGCGAATATTAGCGGGTAGGTTAGCAAGCTTGATGGATAGCATCAGGATAATGGGTATTCCTTCGACAGATATCAGGAAAATCCTGCAGCGCTTAGTGGTATTTTGGAAATAATTATAGGTGTTTACCCGCAACAATCCTACATATATCCTTTTTTACCGCATAACGGTCTAGAAGATTAAACTCTTTAAAAAAAGCCGGTTGCAATACCGGCTTTTTTTACTAATACTATAAAGTTTATCTATAATCCTTAAATTATGATACAGATCAAGCCTCCGCTGCCCTCGTTAACAATTCTCTGTAAGGTATCCTGCAGCTTGTGCTGGGCGTTCTCCGGCATACGGTGCAATTTGTTTTGGATTCCCTCTCTTACCAAATCATGTAGCGATTTGCCAAAAATATTGGACTCCCATATTTTCCCTGGATCTTCCTCAAATTCGTCCAGCATGTAGCGCACCAGTTCTTCACATTGCTTTTCCGTTCCAATAATAGGGGTAATTTCCGTAGTTATATCAGCCCTTATTATGTGTAATGAGGGTGCCTTGGCTTTTAACTTGACTCCAAATCGGCTACCCTGCCGGATCAGTTCCGGTTCTTCCAGGAACATTTCTTCCAGGCGCGGGGTTACTACTCCGTAACCCGATTCCTTCACTTCATCCAGAGCCGAGGCAATCTTGTCGAATTCCCTCTTGGCCACACTGAGATCCTTCATAATACGCATAATGTCGTGGGTTCCTTCCACTCCGAAACCGCTAACCTCACTCAATGCTTGATAGAAGAGCTCTTCCGGTACATTTACCTCTATCCTGGCAGTTCCTGTACCCAAATTCATCTCTTCCAGGCTGACATAACTGACATTCTCCATGTCGGAAAGCTGCTCCACGGCCCGGTCGATATCACGGACTTTGCGTATAGCATTAAGAATTTCACGGATAGACGTCTCCATATTTTGGCGCAACCAGAAGTCTTCTTCTAATTCGTCTACCCATTGCGGCAGCTTGATATTAACCTCTTGAACCGGGAATTCATACAATGCCTCTTCCAAGATACCATATACTTGCTCTGTACTCATTCTGGCAGCATCCACGGGGATAATGCTGACTTCATACTTTTCGCTGAGTTCCTCGGCCAAATTAAGGGTTTCTTTTTCGTACGGACGGGTCGAATTCAAGAGAACAATAAATGGTTTATTGAGTTCCTTGAGTTCATTGATAACTCTCTCTTCAGCTGAAACATAATTATCCCGGGGGATATCGCTTATGCTTCCATCAGTGGTAATTACTATACCGATAGTAGAATGATCAGTAATAACCTTCCTGGTTCCTATTTCGGCTGCCTCTTCGAAGGGAACCTCATAGTCAAACCAGGGAGTTCTAACCATGCGAGGTTCTTCATCCTCTTCGTAACCCAGAGCCCCGTCAACAGAATACCCCACGCAGTCAATAAGCCTTACCTTGAGGCTTATGCCATTTTGCGTGGTTATCTCCACTGCTTCATTGGGTACAAATTTGGGTTCAGTGGTGGTAATGGTTTTACCCGATCCGCTCTGGGGGAGCTCGTCATTAGCCCGATCACGCTCAAAAATGTCTTGTATATTTGGTAGTATCATTAACTCCATGAAGCGTTTCACAAAAGTTGACTTGCCCGTTCTAACCGGCCCCACCACACCCAGATAGATATCACCTCCAGTTCTTTCGGCAATATCCTTTAAGATGTTGTTTCCTTCCACTTCTCATTTTCCCTCCCTTGATTTAGACTTTTAAAAGGCACCCTCCCTTCGATTATGAGTACCTTAAACCATAGCTGCGTTATAACAGTATAAGTATATTTATCAATATTCGGTAATATAACCAGAAAAGAAAAAAAGTGTGGTTTTCACCCCACTTTTCACCATTCCTTTTTTCTTTTTACTATCTCTTCTATCTCGTGTTTTTTTTGTCGTCGCATTAAATCATCGACTTCATCTCTTGCTTTTCTATTAGCATACAAAACATTATAGCAAGCAGTGCAAATAGGCATATCTATTTTTAATTGGGTAGCCAAACGATGGACCACTCTTATGGTGTGGGCTCCCTCTACCACCATACCGATTTGCATCAGGGTTTCTTCCAGGCTATATCCCTGGCCGACCAATATCCCGGCCTGACGATTTCGTGAATGCCTGCTGCTACAGGTTACCACTAAATCTCCAATACCGCTCAACCCGGAAAAAGTCCGGGCTTCACCCCCCATAGCTTCGCCCATGCGAATTATTTCATGCAAACCCCGTGTCAACAAAGCCGCCTGGGTGTTGTCTCCGTATCCTAAGCCGGAAGCGATTCCGGTGCCCAGGGCGATAATATTTTTCAAGGCCCCACCCAGTTCAACCCCAGCTACATCTGGATTGGTATATACCCGAAAAAAGGGAGTCATGTAAAGATCCTGTACTAGAAAAGCAATCTCTTTGTGGTAAGATGCTGCCGTTATTGCCGTCGGAATATTCCTGGCTACTTCCTCAGCATGGCTGGGGCCTGATAAAACAGAAAAACGTTCTCTGCTTTGGCTGCCCAGCACATCCTCCACTACCTGACTCATTCTCATGCCACTGCTTATCTCCAGCCCTTTAGCAGTATTTACCAGGCAACTGTCTTTCTCCAGGTAAGGCCGGGCCTTTTCCAAGACTTCCCTGAGCGATTGTGAGGGAACAGCCATAACCACCATATCAGCTCCTTTTAGAGCCTGGGCAAGGTCACTGGTGGCCACTATGCTATCCGAAAGCCTAATCCCGGGCAGAAAGCGCCTGTTTTCCCTTTCCTGCTGCAGGCTATCCACCCCGTCTTCAACCCGTCCCCAGAGAATTACCTGAAATCCTTTACTGCTCAATAACAAAGCCTGGGCTGTCCCCCAGCTGCCAGACCCCAGAATACATATTTTAGGCATTTCCCACTCTCCGTTATTTCCATATTATTTAAACTTATCCCCGATACCTAACAACACTTCCGTCCTCCGCCCTCCGTTTTACTTATATTCCGTCTTCCGCCTTCCGTCCTCTGTCTTCCGTTTTACTAGGCTTTGTCAGTTATTTTTGCTTCACTGCCATTCCTAAGCCGGTCAATATTTTCCCGGTGATGATAGACTACTAAAGCAGCCATTAAAATACCAATTACTACATAAGACCAGGGCTTACCCATAGCCAGGCTTACCAAAGGAAGCAGACAAGCAACAGTAATCGAACCCAGAGAAACATAGCGAGTAAAATAGACTATGGCCAGGAAAACCAATAATAATATGCCGGTTACATCGGGCATCAGGAAAAGGATGATGCCTGCCGATGTGGTTACTCCCTTCCCTCCTTTAAAACCAAGGAAGACGGGATAAATATGGCCTATTACGGCCAGAATCACGCAGATAACCAGCAAAAGCTGGCTGCCGGTGGATTGGCCAATCCAGGCCGCCAGGAGTCCTTTTAGCAGGTCACCAAGAAAAGCCAGTAGGGCCACTCCGGGGCCTGAAGTACGAAAGACATTGGTGGCACCAACATTACCGCTGCCCCTCTTACGGATATCCTGCCGGGTAAGCATGCGGGTGAAAAAGTAAGAGAAAGGTATAGAGCCCAACAAATAACACAAAACAAGTAAGGCTGCCTCTTTCAAATAAATCTCCCCTCCGAGTCATTGATTCTAATAATTGTTTTTAGCTTCACGCGTGTCACGTGACACGGGGACGGGGTTGTTGACAACACTGTTCCTCTATATCAAAACATTTTCCTACTAACCCCCCATGGCCCGAGGCCACAACCACCGATGAAAAGTGAGTTATATATTATCAATTATCATGCTCCGTGTTCTGGCGCAGCAACAGGCGAATGGGAGTTCCCTCAAAACCAAAATTCTTGCGCAGTGCGTTTTCCAAATAGCGCAAATAAGAGAAATGTACCATTTCCGGCTTATTGCTAAAAAAAACAAAAGTAGGCGGGGCAACACGGACTTGAGTGCTATATAGTATTTTTATTCTCTTGCCGCCCCCTCCGGGCAAGGGATTAAGCATCATGGCCTCATTAATCACTTGATTAAGCTCCGCAGTATTTACCCGCCGGTGGTGCTGTTCTGCCACAAAGTTTACTATCTCCAGCACTTGAAATATCCGTTTTTTGGTCAGGGCAGAAACATACATTATGGGGGAATAGGATAGAAACTTGAGTTCATCGCGAATATCTTTATCAAAGCGATTCATGGTTTGCCCGTCTTTTTCCACCAGGTCCCACTTGTTTACTACTATTATATTGGCCCGGGATTGCTCATGCACATAACCGGCAATCTTTTTGTCCTGCTCCGCTACCCCTTCAGTGGCATCAAGCATAATCAGCACTACATCAGCCCTTTCAATCGCTTTTAGAGTCCGTATTACGCTGTATCTCTCCGTTGTCTCTTTGATGCGCGATTTTCTTCTCATACCGGCAGTATCAATCAATAAATAGTTTTGCCCCTTATATTGAAAAGGCGTATCAATTGCATCCCTGGTAGTTCCAGGAACATCGCTGACTATAACTCTTTCTTCTCCTAATAAAGCATTTACCAGTGATGATTTTCCTACATTGGGACGCCCTACTATAGCAATTTTAATTGCATCGCCTTCTTCTTCATATTCCCTGGCAGGTTTAAAGTGAGAAATTACCGCATCCAGCAGTTCATTAGTATTATAACCATGCATAGCCGAAACCGGAATGGGGTCACCTAGTCCCAATTTATAGAACTCGTAGTAATCCAATTGTTTTTTGAATTCTTCGACCTTGTTGGCCGCCAATACGACCGGTTTATTGGACTTCCTTAAAAGATTAGCCACCTGTTCATCTTCAGCAGTGATGCCTTCTCTACTATCCAGAACCAGTACTATGACATCGGCTTCCTCAATTGCCAGCTCAGCCTGCAGCTTGATTTCGCGGGCAAAAATATCCCCTTCATTAAAACGAATACCGCCGGTATCAATAATGATAAACTCCCGGCCGTTCCAGTCCGAACTATCGTACAATCTATCCCGGGTTACCCCGGGTATATCCTCCACTATCGCCTTCCGGGCCCCGGCCAGGCGGTTAAATAAGGTGGATTTTCCTACATTGGGACGGCCTACAATGGCAACAACCGGTTTCATGATTATACCTCCGTAAGCGATAGCACTGTTCTTACCAAAGAGCGAGCACTGCCATCAACCATAATTATTTCGGCTCCAGTTTTTTCTTCCAGTTCTTCCAGGCTGCTATCATCCAGCATAATATCTTGTCCTTCTTTAAGGACTATTTCGGGTATTATTAGCTTTTTACCTGCAAAATCCCGACCCAGGGTGGCAATAATATCAGCACCGGTTAGGAGACCGGTAACTGTAACTTCGCCGCCAAAAAAGCGGTTGTTAACCGGTATTATCTTCAACTCCAACCCTTCTATCCGATTTAACCGGCTGACTACTTTTTCCAGCACTGGTCCAGCTGAAACACCGGTGATCAGATAGACCTCTTGCCTTTTTACCACTAAAGGCAAACTGGCTTCGATTTCAGCAAAATCATCTACAAATATGCGAGCCAGGCCTATCCCATTTTCCACCTGGCAATAATCATCGTAATAAAAAGCAAGCGGAAAATCTCTTCCCGCTTTTAGGTAAAACTCATCAGCGGCATAAACAAACCCTCGCCCCAGGCGGGGCCGGAATTCATCCTGGAAGCTATCTACTAGTTCGATGGTCTTTATGGCTTCATCCACCGTAAATCCCCGAAGAGGGGGAAGCCCCTGGCGATGCCCGCTTAATCCCACTGGTACCACCCCAACCGAGGCCACTGAAGGAAATAACTGAGCCAGCTCGTTTATACTATGCTGTAAAACTTCAGCATCATTAATGCCGGGACAGAGAACTATTTGCGTATGTACTTCTATTCCGGCTTCTTGCAGCCGTTTCAGCTCACTTTTTATATTAGCCGCCCGGGGGTTGTTGAAAAGACGGGCCCGCAATTCTGGTTGCATACAGTGTATCGAAACATAAAGGGGACTTAGTCGCATAGAAAGGATTTTATCCCAATCTTTTTCATTCAGATTGGTCAGGCTAATAAAGTTTCCCAGCAGAAATGAATAGCGGTAATCGTCATCCTTTACATAAAGGGTTTTTCTCATTTTGCGCGGAAGCTGGTCTACAAAACAAAAAAGGCAGCGGTTCTGACACAACTTCATCTTATCAAAAATAAGCCCGTCAAAAAGCAGGCCCAGCTCTTCATCGTACTCTTTTTCAATCTCCAGGATCCATAATTCCCCGCTATTGGCCTTTTCAATTTTCACCAGCAAATTATCTTCCTGGGAATAGAACTCATAATCAATGATATCATTTATTTCATTACCATTAATGCTATAAAGTATATCTCCGGGTTCTATATCCATTTCCCCGGCAATGCTGTTTTCCATTATGTCTTTTATAGGTGCAGTCAAAATCTTTTCCTCCGCAGCAGAATCCTGAAAACCATTATCCATCAAAAATCCTGGCTGCGCAAGTTTGTGTACCTTTCCCCCTCTGCCTTTCCCGTCGTGCTACCTCTAGTCCAACAATCCCAAGCGCTTTATGGCCTCCAAGAGCTTATCAGTGTCGATGGGTTTGGCTGCATAAGCTTCGCATCCTGAATCAAAACAATTAAAAACCGTTTCCGGCTCATTAAGGGCGGTGGTCATTATGATTTTCACCAGCTCTGAGTCTTGCAATCCACGCTGCTTCTCCAAATCCCTTAAGGTTTTTAGGGTCTTTATCCCATCTAATTTGGGCATCATTATATCCAAACATATCAAATCGTAGGGTTGGCCTTCATCATGGGCCAACAAAAAAGCATCTATGGTTTCGATACCATCTACGGTAATATCGCAGTTACCGTATCGGGAAAGGAATTTATAAAGGAACTTGCGACTAGCCAAATCATCCTCGGCAATCAATACCTTCATTATTAAACCTCCTTAACCGTATCTTTAATATCAAGATCCCAAAGAAGAAAGGTAAGCATATATTTCCTGCAGTTTCCGAAAGAGACTCCAGCATTGATCCAGATCCCCTTTGCGGGCACCAAGTTCTATCTTAAAAGCCAGGTTCTTAATAGTAATCTCATCCATTTGGTAGGCCAGTTCCTTTATCTCATGAGCCCACTTTTCCACCTGCTGCAAATCAAGGCTCAATAATGCCAGATCAAGTTTCAAAATAGCTTTCTCAACCTGCTCCAAAAAGCAGCTATCAACCTTAAAAAAAAGATCTTTGGGGCTTAAGGGTTCTATATCCAAATGATTGATGGTTGTTGTCGTTGACCTGGCCTTTTTAATCATTTTGCTAATGGCATGGTTGAGTTCCTCCATTTGAACCGGTTTGGCGAGGTAATCATCCATACCCGCAGCCAGGAATTTCTCCCGGTCGCCATATATAGCATGAGCGGTTATAGCGATAATGGGAATATGGAATCCAGTTATTTCTTCCTGTTCACGAATACGGCGGGTTGTCTCCAGTCCATCCATTACCGGCATTAATATATCCATAAAAACCAAGTCATGGTTATTTTTATCCAGCAGCTCCAGGGCTTCGACCCCATTGGCAGCCACCTCCACCTGATGGCCCTGGGAGCGGAGCAAGTTAGAGAGCACCATTTGGTTTACTTCGTTGTCCTCAACCACCAGTATGGACAAGGATGGGATTTTTTCGGTATCAGCTTTTTGATTAATTGTTTGGTTTGATTCAGCCTCCAGTTTAGAGGGTTCCGGGATTCCCAATTCAACCGTAAAATAAAAGGTGCTACCTGACTCGATATCGCTTTCCAGCCAAATCTTGCCTTGCATCATTTCCACAATTTTCTTGGAGATATTAAGGCCCAGGCCGGTACCCCCATAAGTACGGCTTATTGAACTATCCCCCTGGTAAAAACTTTCAAACATCTTTTCTTGCTGGCCAGCGGTTATACCTCTTCCGGTATCGGCTACCGATGCTTGTAAAACAATATGATCATCAAACATATCCAGCAGTTTTAAACGCACCTCAACTTCTCCCTGGTCAGTAAACTTGATGGCGTTGCCGATTAGGTTGTTAAAAACCTGTTGCAGACGATAGGGATCTCCGTTTACCTGGACTGGTATGGCGGGATCTATGTAATAGAGCAAAAGCAGTCCTTTTTCCTGTGCTCGTGCTTTATGTATGGCGATGTTCTTCTCAACCAGTTCATGCAGGTTGAAATCAATTTTTTCAATAGTTAATTTGCCGGCTTCAATTTTAGAAAAGTCTAGAATATTATCAATAATACTTAACAGGGTATCACCGGCCATTTTGATAATTTCCAGGTTTTCCTTCTGATCTGGTTCAGGATTGGATAAAAGGCTCAAACTGGTCATGCCAATAATAGCGTTCAGGGGAGTTCTAATTTCATGGCTCATGTTGGCTAAAAATTCGGCCTTGGCGCGATTGGCCACCTCCGCCGCTTCCTTGGCCTTTTTCAAGTTTTCTTCAGCCTGCTTATGCTCGCTTATATCTTGAATAATACTACAATAACTTGTTATCTTATCTTCCTCGTCTCTGACCGCAGTACAGTATATTGACCACCAGCAGGGTTCCAGCTGGCGGTTGTGGAAAAAAACTTCATCATGCCACTCTTCACCTGCCCGCAACCGGGCAAATATTTTTTCAACATCTAAAGGCAGGTTATTGATAAGGCTCAAATTCCGGTTAACCACTTCACATGCTTCATAGCCAGTCAACTGGGTGAAACGGCTGTTTATGAACTGGATTATGCCCTGGGTGTCAAAAATAATTATGGCATTGGAGCTTAGCTGCAAAACCCAGGATAGGCAACGAATCTCGTCCTCGTTTTTCTTAATCCGGTCAATATCGCGAAATACCACTACCATGCCCGCCCTTTTCTGATTCTTATCTATAATAGGCGAAGCACAGGCAGAAGCAAATCGCGTTTCTCCATCACGGTCGAGCAATGCTGAATTTCTAAGTAGGCCCTGGCTTGAACCTTGGGTAAAGACATTATCGAAAGGGTTCTCCAACGGCTGTTTGCTCGTATTATCAATTATCCTGAAAACCTCATCCAGGTGTTTTCCCAGGGCTTCCTTCCGACTCCACCCGGTCAATTTTTCCGCCACCGGGTTCATCATATTTATATAACCCTCCATATCAGTAGTTATGATACCATCACCTATACTCTCCAGGATAATCTGTAAATGATCCCTCTCATCCTGTATTCTGGCTATGGTTTTCGCATATTCCCACTTATCTGCTTCCAGCATCAAACATCACCCTAATATGTTATAGTAGTTGGTTTATGAGCTTATACAGCGCTTGTCCTATATAATTCAAGGGGTATTGCTTTTCTACCGCCCCTAATTCACAAGCCACCTTCGGCATGCCATAAACCACACAGGAGGCTTCATCCTGGCCAATTGTCCTGGCTCCCGCCTTTCTCATGGCCAGTAGTCCCCGGGCTCCATCACTGCCCATACCGGTTAATATGATTCCCACCGCCCGGGCTCCAGCGCTTTGGGCCACTGAATCAAATAGTACATCTACCGCCGGGCAATGACCATTTACCTTTTCACCCGGATGACATTCAACCATATAATCCCCAGCTTTTTGCTTCAGGCGCATTTGATATTCCCCCGGGGCTATTAACACTTGTCCCATCTTTACCCGGTCATTATTTTGCGCTTCCTTAACTTCGACCACACACGTATCATTTAAGCGCTCTGCATACATTCTGGTAAATCCGGCGGGCATATGCTGCACTATTACTGTTCCGGGAGTGTTTTGGTTAAAATTCTTAACAATTTGGTAAATAGCTTCAGGTCCACCGGTTGATGCACCGATAGCAATAATCCAACCCTGGCCGGCCTGTGATTTTCCTGTCGGCAGTAGTTTTGAAACCTCTGTTCGCCGTCCCAAACGAGCCACGGAAGCAATCTTAATCTTAAGAATCAACTCTCTGATAAAGGAATCCAGATCCTGATTCCGGTTCATATCCGGTTTGACTACAAAGTCTATCGCCCCGGCGTTAAGAGCATCAAAAACACTTTCACTGAGAGCACTGATCATTACTACCGGCAATGGGTACTGGGGCATAAGCCGCCGCAAGAATTCAATACCGCTCATACGCGGCATTTCTACATCTAAGGTCATTACATCCGGTTTATGTTTAATAATCATATCCCTGGCCTTAAAGGCATCGGCTGCAGTAGCCACCACCTCTATAGCCGGATCACGGGAAATACCACGCGCCAGGGTTTCCCTAAACAGAAGAGAATCATCTACTATCAGCGTTTTTATTCTTCTGAGCCGCAAGAAGCAACTACTCCTTTCTATAGACGGCTGGCATCACATAGCTAAATCTATTGTTATCCCAATTAATTGACTCGGCCTGCCCTATGAAAAAATAACCACCATCCTCGATAGAGTCGTAAAAACGCTGAATCAGCTTGCTCCTGGTGCTGGAATCAAAATATATCAAAACATTGCGACAAAAAATAACCTGAAATGCTTTTTTAAAAGGAAAGGGGCTTTCCATCAGGTTGAACCGGCGAAAAATAACTTGTTTTCTAATTTTTTCTTTTATCCTGAAACTATCCCGGTTAATCTCCTGAAAATACCGTAGTTTCCAACCGGCAGGCAAAGCTTCTATTTGTTCCTCCGCATAAACTGCCTCTTTAGCTTTTTTTAAAGCTCGCGTGGAAATGTCAGTAGCCAGTATCCGTGTATCCCATGCTGCCTGTTGAGAGCTAAAGAAATCACGAATTACCATAGCCAGGGTATAGGCCTCCTCACCACTGCTGCAACCGGCACTCCAGATGCGGAGATCCCGGTTTTTCACTTTACTCAACAGCTCAGGCAGTACCCTATCCCGGAAAAAGTCAAAGTGTTGGCTTTCCCGCATAAAGTAAGTGTGATTGGTGGTAATACGATCCAACATAGCGGTAATGCTTTCCCCAGTGGAATCCTGCAGCAAGTGTCTATAATAGCCGACAAAGCTGGAAAACCCCGTTTCCAGCAAATGATGGCTCAAACGGCTTTCAATCAGGTGTTTTTTCTGTTTCAAGTCAATACCGCAATAATTATAAACATAGTCAGCTAGCCAGTGAAACTCCTGTTGCGATAAGTTAATCATATACTATCACCTGCTTTTCAAATAAACCCCCTCTTGCATGGTAAGTCGATTAAAATGAATGAATCATAACCTAGTATTTATCGAACTCGTTATCGCTCAGAGAGATTTGCAGCCTGGAATTACCTCGGGAAGCAGCTTCTAGGGCTCTGGGCTCTCTACTTTCTACCGCTTGCATTATCTTTTGTTTTTGCAGCAGTTCTTTTACCAGGGCTAACATTTCCGGGCTCAGGTCGGACAATTGCATAGCACGCTCATTTCTCTTCTTTAAGGTAAACTTACCGACTTCATCCTTCATTAAAACGGCCTGACTGGACAATTCCTCAGCAGCAGAAGCGCTTTCTTCAGCAGTAGCAGCATTGGTTTGCACTACCTGGGAGATCTGCTCTACTCCCTTGTCTATCTGGGATATGCCGGTAGCCTGGTCATTGGAGGCAACTGCGATATCTCCCACCAGAGCAGCCATTCTGGTGACTCCTTCCACAATTTTACCCAGGGCTTCGGCGGTTTCGTTGGCTATTCTGGTTCCGGCTTCGGTTTTCTTAATAGAACCCTCTATCATATCGGTAGTTTCTCGGGCGGCGCTAGCACTGCGGGCTGCCAGGTTTCGCACTTCCTCGGCCACCACCGCAAAACCTTTACCATGCTGTCCTGCCCGAGCCGCCTCGACCGCTGCATTCAAAGCCAGAATATTAGTTTGAAAGGCGATTTCGTCAATTACTTTAATTATTTTGGAAATATTGTTGGAAGATTCATTTATGGCTTCCATTGCTTCCAGCATGTTTTTCATTTCTTCATTCCCTTTTATGGCATTATCACGGGCAGTCAAAGCTAAATCATTAGCCTGGTTGGCATTAGCTGCATTCTGGTTGGTCTGAGCAGCTATCTGAGTTATGGAAGCAGTTAACTGTTCAATAGCACTGGATTGTTCGGCTGCCCCCTGAGCTAGAAACTGGCTAGAGCGCGCTACTTGGCCCGAACCATTGGCTACCTGATCAGAAGCCATATTGATACCGCTCATGGTTTCATTCCATGAAGTTATAATATAATTAAGTGAATCCTTGATAGCGCTAAAATCACCCCGGAAATCTTGGCTTATTTCTATATCCAGGCTATTACGGGCCATTTGGGTTAAAACATTGGAAATTTCGTTTACATAGTTCTTAAGGGCCTCAATGGTACTGTTTAGTGTGTCCTTTACCAGCTTGAAATCTCCCTTGTAGTCTCCCCTAACATTAACCCCCAGGTGGCCTTGTTCCATTTCTCTCATCACTGCCGATACTTCCTTCATAGGTCCAATAACCGCATCCAGGGTATGATTCACACCTTCCACTATGGCCCGGAAGTCTCCATGATGCCGGGAGGCATCAGCCCGCGTATCCAGCCGTCCTTCCAC
>DIPO01000002.1:16221-16506 GCA_002427045.1 Firmicutes bacterium UBA5486 | reverse complement strand
TCCTTCCACCGCAGCCCGGGCCAGCAGGTTGGCATCAGCTATCAGCAGATTCACCGCCTCGATGCAGGTATTCAGATTGTTTTTTATGGCATTGAAATCACCATTGTAACTGTCCGTAATTATTGGTGGGATATCACCCTGCGATATCCGCTCCACATAGTCGGCTGCCACATTAAGAGGCCCAATAACCGCATCCAGGGTATGGTTCACACCTTCCACTATGGCCCGGAAGTCTCCATGATGCCGGGAGGCATCAGCCCGTGTATCCAGCCGTCCTTCCACCGC
>DIPO01000002.1:10689-16133 GCA_002427045.1 Firmicutes bacterium UBA5486 | reverse complement strand
TCCTTCCACCGCAGCCCGGGCCAACAGGTTGGCATCAGCTATCAGCAAATTCACCGCCTCGATGCAGGTATTCAGGTTGTTTTTTATGGCATTGAAATCACCATTGTAACTGTCCGTAATTATTGATGGGATATCACCCCGCGATATCCGCTCCACATAGTCTGCCGCCACATTAAGAGGCCCAATAACCGCATCCAGCATTTGATTTATTCCCAGCAAACACTCCTTTTCAAGCCCACTGGCCTTTCCCACATTCGCGCGAACATCCAAACGCCCTGCCTTTATCGCCTCAACCAGCAGGTTGATTTCCTCTTGCAATTCCCCTGTAGTTCTTTCGGGCAAAGCTCTGCCCATATCCTGTTTTTGGACACTGCCCTTCCCAATCACTTCTTCTTTGTTTTTCTCTTCTGAGCTATCCATATTGCTTTTTTTCCCAGCCATTATTAATTCAGCCTCCTCTCCAGTTTCGATGATTTCATCACTAAACTTCTCTTCCGCTTATCCTATTAGTTTATGTAGTCAAGGTTTTCCAACTCTTCAGTACTGAGCAAGCGCTGGCAATCGAGAATCAACTTGACCTCACTGCCTATTTTCCCAATACCTTTTATGTAACGGTTATGAAAACCAGAACGAACATCAGGTGGGGGTACTATATCTGCATCAGCAATGGATATCACTTCCGCTACATTGTCAACAATAAGACCTACAGAAAGTTCGTCAATATCGATAACTATTATGCAGGTGCGATCATTATAGTCACGAGCTTCTTTATTAAAGCGCAGGTTTACATCCATAACAGGAATGATTTTACCCCTAAGATTGATTATGCCTTTAACATATTCCGGTACATCCGGTATTTCAGTAATGGCTTGTATGCCACCTATTATCTCAGTAACATATTTTATCTCGATTCCATACTCCTCCTTTCCTACCAGGAAGGTTAAGAACTTCCCCTTTTGCGTATCTTCCTCCTGCAGTACTGCTTCATCCAGTATTTCTGACACAGCATCCACCCCTCTCCATAATTTAATAAACTCACTTCCCCAACTCATTGCTTTTAATCATTTAACCTTTGCTAGGATAATCAGGTTTGCCACATCAATAATAAGGCAAGCTCTGCCATCCGCCAGTAGGGTACAAGCACTGATACCGGCTATTTTGCCAATGAATTTGGGCAGAGCCTTAACTACTACCTGTTGTTCTCCCAAGAGGGCATCAACTAATAAACATATGCTTCCGGAATCGTTTTGCACAATAACGATGATTCCTTCCGCAATCTCCTTTAATGCTGACTCAATCCGAAATTTTTGATGCAAGCGCAGAACCGGATAACATTCACCCCTGACCATAAGCATTTCATTACCGTCAGGATCAACTATGATATTATCAGGCTTTGCTTTAAAAGATTCTTTGATGGAGGTAATGGGAAGTATATAAATGGAGTTCCCTACCTTTACCCGCATACCATTTATAATGGCCAGAGTCAGGGGTATTTTCATAGTAATAGTGGTTCCCTGTCCGGGAGTACTGTCAACCAGCACCGCTCCCCCAACTTCCTCAATATTCTTATGCACCACATCCATTCCCACACCACGCCCGGAAAACTCGCTTATTTCTTCGCAAGTAGAAAAACCCGGCAGTAGAATGGTGGAGTATATTTCTCCATCAGACAAATTACTGTCGGGTTTTTGCATCAAACCTCGGGCTCGGGCTCGTTCCAGTATCTTATCCTTGTTCAACCCTGCTCCATCATCTCTTATTATAATATAGACATCTCCGCCCTCATTTTTAGCTTCCAGGTAGACCCGGGCTGCCGGTGATTTTCCCAAACTAGCGCGCTTTTCCGGGCTTTCAATACCATGGTCAATAGCATTCCTAATAAGATGCATAATCGGGTCGGAAAGGTGCTCAATAATATTCTTGTCCACTTCGGTCTCTTCACCAATGATTACCATTTCCACATTTTTCTTTAGTTTCTTGCTCATATCTCTTACTACACGGTTCATCTTCCGGAAGGTCATACTCAATGGCACCATACGTATCGACATCACTAAATCTTGCATTTCGTTGATAATCTTCCGGTGTTGGCGAGTGGCTTTGTGAAAATTCTCCAGTTTGGTCGCAGTCATCAAATCAGGGTTGAATGCTACCATAGTCTCACTAATTACCAACTCGCCCACCATATCCATAAGCCTATCCAGCTTATCGACATTAACACTAATTAAGCTCTGCCGGGTGCTGCCTGAATGCAGATTGGCTCCTATTTCCCGAACTTCATTATTGCTGACGGAAGGCTCTTCTTCTAGAATAATCTGATTACGAGCCCTTAGTTGCTCTATCTCCCATTCTTCATCTTCCATCACTCGTAGATCCAGGCTATCTATAAAAGCCTCCTTCATAAAAAGTTCATTTATTGCTTCCTGTTGCAGGTGAGTAGTAAATATAACGGCAAAGCCGTTTTCTCTAATAAATTCAACACTATCATTGTTTTCAATAATATCTGCCGGTAGGTAATCAATCTGGTCTGCCTGATCTTTAAGTTTATGTACCAGGTTAAAAGCCCGTATATTTTCCATTTCACAACCAGGGGTGAAATATATAAGAGCATGGTAGCGCTTTATGTTCTCAGTGGGAGGAGATTTGGAGGTAGATATGTAGAATTTTTTTTGCAGCCCGGCAGGCCGGGCTGCAGCTTCATTAATCAGGTTACTATTCGCGGAAGCTTCCTTTATCAGCAACAAGTATTGTTCGATATTTTCAACGAAAGGAGATGAATCTCCATCCGCTTCCTGGTCTTCTTCCAGTTTTCCGATTTCATTCTTGATAAAATCGATACCATCCAGAACAATATCACAAATCTTGCTATAGTCCATCTCGTCCGGATGGAATTCACGAATATAGAAAAATAGGTCTTCTATGGCATGAGCCAGAGAAGAGATACTATCATACATCATCATGGCTGCCGATCCCTTGATAGTGTGCATTATCCTGAAGATTTCGTTGATGACTGCATTTTCCAGACAGCGCTCCTTCTCATGGGCCAATATAGTCTGCTCTAATTGCTCCAAGAGCTGCAGATTTTCAAATATGAACATCTCCAACATAGGTTCTTTGCTCAAGCTTTTGTCCATCTGTCAACGCTCCTCTAATAAATTATATTGAATTTAAGACCTCTATAAATCTTTCTTCGCTAAAGGGCTTGACCAAAAAATTGGAGGCTCCGGCAAGAATAGCTTCTCGCACCAATTGCTCTTGACCCATAGCAGAAATCATTACGATTTTGGCCCTTGGGTTTATTTGTTTTATTAATTGTACCGCACCAATACCGTTTAACTCTGGCATGGTAATATCCATGGTAACAATATCAGGCAGCAGTTCCCCATATTTTTGAACACCCAGAAGCCCGTTCTCAGCCTCACCAACCACCATAAATCCATTTTTCTCCAGTATTTTTCTGAGGGTATAACGCATAAACATAGCATCATCAACTATAAGAACACTTTTCAATATACTCCCCCCAATATTTCTTATGTTGCAAAGCTTTCCCAGGATGAAAATCAACCCTCACTTTTTTCATTCACTTGGTCTTTACCCTTCTCCAGGAATAATCCGGGTCTGGTTAAAACGCTATCAAGCGCGGAAGCTGAAACCTCCTGATTAAAAACGCCCCCCCAGACAAAGCGGTTCTCTAATTTAACTGTAGAAAACGCTTCTATTAAAATAGATAAAGTCGAAAGAACATGTTCCTTCAAGGCAAAATCATAATTTTTAGCTCTCCAGCGAAGGATTATAAATTGTACGGTACCGAAAATTATGTCCACTATGCTTTCACTGCAAATATCTCTGGTAAATTCACCTTCCTTTTGCCCCTTGATAACCAGGTGATTAATAAATCGCAAGCGATCATCTATGACATTCTCCATTCTTTGCCGAGCTTCGGGTTCTAATTGAAAAGCTTCCTGCGTAAAATTAACAGCAGAAATTGCCGGATAGTTTTCATAATATTCCATATAAGAAGCAAACAAAAAGGTAATGCCTTCCCAGGCTTTCATATTCTGGTTTTCAATCGTTCTAAATAATAAAGCGTCATAGGAAGAAAAGTAATCAATCGTTCCCAGCAATATTTCCGTTTTATTGGCAAAATGGCGGTAAATAGCAGCTTCACTTATTTCCTGACGAGAAGCAATCTCCCGGATAGTCAGGCCTTGAACTCCCAATTGATCAATAATTTCAACAGCAGTTAGAATTATCCGGTCTTTTCGCTTCATATAATTATTGGCCATAAAAACCTCCTCGTTAGTTAACGATTACTTACATGTTATTGGAGCATAAAAGAACTAATCTGTCAACGAATTGCTGTTTTGTATATATAGTTTTTTGGAAAATAAAAAGAAATGTATGGGGGTTTTAGAAAAGTGCTGCATGTTAGCAATGCTGCGAACTTAAAAATCAAAAAAATGGGGCTTAAGGATAACAGGAAATGTTTTCTTCACTGACTAATTACAAAATTGTTCTACATTTTCTTTTATAGCTGCTAGTTCTTGCCGCAAAATAATAATAGAAAAAAATAGATTAATCTTTGTCCCCCCCAGGTAACGGGGGATTTTCCCCAAACATGCCAGAAGTCTTTCCGCTTTTATTGATACCGGTCTTAGCATAAGGTCTTGAGAAGAAAATCCTAGAATAGTTAACAGATTTTCAATAGTCTTTTGTCCCATTTGCAGATCTTTCCCCACCCCCAGGGAATAAACTTGATTCCCTCTGGCATCATCTCCAATAAAAATGGGAAATCCACTGGATTCCTTGGATAAATCACAAAAGTATTCCAATGATCTAAAATCCTCACTCCCCAGTTGTCCCAAATAAATATGAGCTGCAATCAAGCTATGTTGTACTCCGGTAGTTCCCAAAAAAACAATTTTCATTTATCTCACCTGTACCTTTTTCATCACCTTCATCCGGGTTATTTCCACTAGATTAACCAAATCCAAAAAGGCTGCTTCGGTACCTTTACCCAACACTGGCCGCCCCAGGCTTACCCATCCCATTCTCCTCGAGGTAAAACCCCCAATTTTCATGCTCCAATTTACCCGGCTCATGCAATCAACGGTCAGCAATTCCTCTTTTACCCCCAGGATTTCAGCAATACCCATTAAAATATTGCCATACCTCTTTCCCAGGTTTTTTTTCCCCAGCACATATATTTCATTATGGTATTCGTCAATACCCATTAATCTAATAGAACCAAAATCAGCATTAGTGGTTTTATCAAAATACGGTATTTTCATCATTTCAGACATTCCGGGAACCTTATTCTTATCAATTAAGCCCAAATGTAATGCTGCCGCCAGTACCGACGAATGTGAGCCGCCAAAACAATGATAAATTATCTTCATAACTCTAACGCAAAAACTCCTTTTTGTTGCATAAGGGTTGCATAAATA
>DIPO01000002.1:5206-10542 GCA_002427045.1 Firmicutes bacterium UBA5486 | reverse complement strand
TTTTAATGTAGCTGAGCGGTATATTTATGCAAACTAAAGTTAACTAAGAACTTCTTCAGCAACTCAATGCCGGCAAATAAAATAAACTCCATTTTCCAGATCATGAACTATGCCATCCAATATACGCGCCAGGAAAAGGCCAAGCTTTTCTTGTTCTTTCTGGTCAACTGCCAGAAATACCGGACAACCACCACCAGTTACTTTATCCTTGTCCATGGTTACTATGGCTAATATGCCGCCCTTAAAACCTTTATCCACTAATCTGCCGCCTTTCGCCCAAAAAAGCTTTTAAGAGTAGTGCCCCGGGTTGATTCAATAACCGGAACCCTTTTAATTATTTCCATCAAGTATTCCAGATCCGGTTCATTGGCCACTAAAAACAAAGCCAGGTAACCTTTATCTACTTGTTTTCTTGCCAGGGGCCTCAGCTCCGTTTCAGATACATCCACCTTGCTCCCTAATATTGATACTACATCATGGATTATAGCCATTCGCTGGCCTGGTGCATCCAGGGTCAGTCGTGCATTATCATCACGCGGTTTAATTATAATTCCCATACCTTCTCGCATAATTTTTTTCCTGGTCTCAGTCAGTCCTACATTCATAATAATGACATCGTTTACCTTGAGAATGGAGGCGTCAAAACTTATTTCCCCCTTTTCCACCTGGGCAATTTCACCTATATAAGAACCACCCATCAGTTTTGTGGAAAACACTATGCACAGGAAAGCAGCGATTATAGCATATTCCCATCGCCACCAATAAGCTACAGCACTGCTTGCCATAGCCGTTAATATCACCAGGTAATTGCGGGCTTCAAAGACCCGGGCAATACCTTCAATATAATCCGGCCCTCGGGGGATTAATTTACTCTCTTCTAATTTACTTAAGGTTTCTCGCTCCATATTGCGTATTTCCCTAAATTGCTGGGCAGCCAAGGCCAGAAAAGTTACTGCAACATAATCGGGCTTGGCAATGGCTGGTATGGCAACCGCTCCAAGACCGGCAGCGATAAAACCCAGAGCCAGGTGGGTCAAATAACCATGGGGATAGGTGGGATAGAAGCGATAATCACTGCGCAGCATAATCAACCTGTCCAGAAAACCCGCTGCTATCCCTACCACAATGGCAACAGCATATCTTTCCATTTACTTATTGGTACCCCGGTTTAATAGATAGTAACCACCGACAGCAGCAGCCACTACAATTACTATCATCAATATAGTTGTGCCCGCAGCCTGGTTTTCACTGCCGGACAGCGGTTTTTTGGCTGCCGGGGCCTGGTTGACAGGATTGTTGGAGTAACCTAAAACTGTAGGAAGGGCTTCTGCAAAAAGGCTGATACCTTTTTCTGCATCTTCTTTTTTGTTGGTATGAGCTCCGACTTCAACCAGCATGGCGCGCGGGCTAAGATCCTGATTGTAATCACCTTTGCCAATAAAGATTCCGTTGGAAAGACCGGGGGTTTTTTTATCCATTACGGACTTGATTTTTTTAGCATATTCTAAATTGCTCTTCATGTTGGGATTGCTTCGTCCTACCACCAGTTTAACTTTGGTAACATCCTTCCCCTTAACTTGCGCCTGGTATTGCGAGGCCGGAACCGCATCCCGGTGGACATCTATTATCGTATCTGGCGATTTTTTCAACAGGCTGGCGGCAGTTCTCCGTGAACGATTGTAGGCATTGATATCGTGAGGATTATGATTGTTTTTGTTGTATTGCACTTCAAATCCTAGTTTTTGTAATTTATTTGCCATAACCTGACCTACATCATAGATACCACCATTGCCTTCAATGCTTTCTTTACCATCGCTGGGAACATAAGATTCATCGCTATGAGTATGATAGACTGCTACCGCAGGTCGTTTTCCGGCAACTACCGGCTGTACTTTACTGTTAAAATTCCAGGCATTGCTCTTCTTGTCATAGCTCAATACCGGCATTTTTTCTTCTCCCTGATATTTACAGCGCGCGGTGTTGCCTATTATTTCCACCACTTTATATCTGCCATTGCTGGCACTAATATATTCATCACCGGTATATACTTTACTTCCCGTCTGATGAATTACATTGTTATTTTCATCCAATAAAGTAAAACACTTATCCGGCGGCTGTTCCTCATAAGCAGCCAGGAAAGTACCTCCTCCAACGCAGCTGCCTATTAGGACCATTAAAAAAAGAATCAGCATGCGTTTAAGCATCTTCAGCACCTCCGTTCTCACCACTACTTTTTTCATTTTTCTCGTTCTTCTCAGAATCTTCAGTGGGAAGAGGTTTATGGGCTGCTTCAGGTTCCCGCAAATTTTTTACTAGTTCCTGCGGCCTGTCTTCCGTTTCGGGCCCACCTTGAACCCTTTCCAGGGTTTCCCCAATTAATTCGGCCAAGAGGACAGCAATGATTCCTGCCAGAATCAGTGAATCAAAAGCACCGGCTCCACCGACATGTACCACTCCACGAATTCCGCTACGGGTCAAATAAAGATATTGTCCTATATCCAGAGCCAATACCCCCATGACAGCTGCAAAAAAGGCACCTCGCCGGGAGCGCCCGGCCAGATAACCCACGACTCCTGCCACCAGGGGATAAATATAAATAGGGTCAATAAATATTTTTTCCGGTTCCGCTCCCAAGAAACGGGCTGCCAAAAATAGAGCCAGGGCGGTAACCACCGCTGCCAAAACAGCTCTCATTTTTTCAAAGGCAGTTCCCGCCCCGATAATCACATAAAGGGCTAGGCCAACTGCAATGATTCCACCCAAATTTATTGTTACTCTGGTACTCAGGGGGATGTCAATAAAGCTGCCCACAATAATCAGGGCTATAAGCCCTAATGCTGCTCTATCGCTTAAGCGCAAACGATCCAGAACCCGATGCGCCACCCCAAAATAAATTAATATGGATACCACCACCAGAGCAATTAGCCCTAAAGGGAAATTCGCCATTAGTTCCACCCTTTCTTAAAGAAAATTTGCTCTAATTAGCTTTCCCTTTCTGTTTTGGATTATGTGGATAATATGCGGAAATAACATATGCTTTCTTCATAATAAAAGGAGTAGTACTTATGGTATAAATGAGGAAAAATAGAAGGGATTATCCTTGGTATAAAAGCGGGATAGTTTTATTGGTATGCCGGCTCAACGCCTAGCCCAGCAGCTGGGATCAATTCCCCGCAAACGCAGGTATTCAGCAGTTTCTCCCAGAATTATCAGTGGCTTCCGGCGTATTTCTTGCAGATTCCGGGCGCCACACATGAGAAAGACCGATTTTAGCCGGTAGAAAAATCCACTCAGGCTTTGATCCAGGGCTTCCAAACCCCCAGAAACAAAGGCTTTAAGCAAGGGAGCAGCCATCCCCACCAAATCCGCCCCTAATGTCAATGCCTTGGTCGCATCAAGAGCGCTTCGGATTCCACCGGAAGCTATTACCTGCTTAACGGGTAGCTGCAATATTTCCATTAGGCTTATGGCGGTGGGTATACCCCAGGTATCTAATTCACCAGCAAAATTTCCTCCTCTCTGGTCTTCAATAACAATGAAGTTCGTGCCTCCCTGCCCACCACAATCAAGGATTTCGATTCCGGTTTCCATTAGACACTGGGCTGCTTCCCGGCTAAAACCAAAGCCAACTTCCTTGGCAATAACCGGCACCGGACATTCATGAACAATCTGACGAACATTATCCACTATGCCTTTGAAATTGCGGTCTCCTTCGGCCATAGCAAGCTCCTGTACTACATTAAAGTGTAGCTGCAGTGCATCAGCGGATATCATTCTAACAGCTTCCAGAGCTTCTTCTACCCTGGTAGCTGCGTTCATATTTGCCAGTATTATCCCATTAGGATTAATATCTCGAACTATGCTAAAAGATGGACCAGCTTCCGGAGATTCCAAGGCAATACTCTGTGAACCAACAGCCATAGGCAGACTGTATTTGAGTGCCATCCGCGCCAGGGACCGATTAATGGCCAAAGCCTGTGCGGTCCCACCGGTAAGAGCATTTACCATGAGAGGATATTGCAGTTCTTTACCCAGGAAATTAAGGCTCAGGTCGATTTCGTCCAGGCTCAATTCCGGTAGCGAATTATTTATTAATCTTATGTCCTCAAATCCGGGGCTAACCGGGCCATCGCTTAGTCTATTGGCTATTACCAGGTGTTCTGATTTTCGTTGCTTTCTAATGGGATCAGCCTCCCTGCCATTTCCCGGGCTATACTAAGCGCCCCGGGGTCATTAACATTGAAAAAAATCTCGCGGGGGTTGCCGAACTGTGCTAATTCCTCCTCCTGAACAAGCAGGGCATCAATTTCTTCATAGAAGATACGGGTTAACTTCAGTCTTTGATTTTCCAGGCAAGAGGTAAACAGGGGTAAGCATTTGCGATGGTAGACAGCCGATGTTGGTTGTAGTTGGGAGTCAATGCAAGGAACGACGCTGTCATACTCCCCCAGCTTTTGCAACATATATTCAACCACCTGCATTTCAATAAAAGGCATATCGCATCCCAGCAAAAATATGCTTTCATTACTGGCATAATACAATGCTGAATGAATACCACTTACCGGTCCCTGTCGGGGATAAACATCGGTAAATACTGGCAGGCCCAGGTGCAGATATTCCTCCGGATCATTGCTAATTATAATGGTTTCACAAAAAAAAGCCTGAAACTTTTTAATTATAATTTCAATGGCCGTTTGCGAAGTTATTCGGGCAAAAGCCTTGTTAAATTTCATGCGCGAACTTTTGCCTCCGGCCAAAATAATACCGCTTGATTTCATATTATCCTTCAACCTCTATATATAAGGGAACAAAAAGCAGCTCTAGAAGTAAGAAAGGCTGCCAGCGGCAGCCTAAAACCTCATTGGACACCCGCTGTTACTGCATCCTCCACAGCTATCGGGGCCTGGCAGCTTATTCGTCTTCGTACCCCATCTGGTGGTATTAAAAGACGAAAATAACTGCTTTATATTGGAGGAGTCGCATTCCGGGCAATGAACCTTATCTTTGTCAATGTAGGAAAGCATCTTGTCAAAAGATTTACCACAATCTTGACATTCAAAGTCAAAAATAGGCATTTCTTTTCACTCCTAAAATACTTATTCGTTCTCTTCTTGTTTTTCCATGTAGTCTTGTACTTCCTGATTCTCCATCTCATTCAGGGCTTCCTTCAGGGAAAGTCCTATTCTCTTTTCCTCAGGGTCAATGCTTAGTATTTTTATTTTAATACTCTCGTTAACTTGAACCACATCTTCAGGTTTCTCCACCCGGTGGTTGGCCAGTTGGGAAATATGAACCAAACCGTCAACCCCGGCTTCGATTTCAACAAAAGCTCCGAA
>DIPO01000002.1:0-5125 GCA_002427045.1 Firmicutes bacterium UBA5486 | reverse complement strand
TCGATTTCAACAAAAGCTCCGAATGGAGCAATCCGCACTACTGTACCTTCAATAATATCCCCTTCCTGGAATTTTTCCATCACTATCTCCCAGGGGCTCTTAAGTAATTTCTTGCGGCTCAGGGATACTCTCTCCTTCTCTCTATCCAGAGCCAGGATGTAAACATCTATTTCTTCTCCTTCCTGTAAGACATCGGAAGGTTGATCAATTCTGGTATGTGCAATCTCGGAAACATGTAATAGACCCTCATAACCACCCAGGTCAATAAAAGCACCATAATCTACCAGCCGTTTTATCCGGCCTTTGCGAACCTGTCCCTCTTCGATCTCTTCCCAGAACTGTTTTTTCTGTTTGGCTTTTTCTTCGGCTACCAGTTCTTTGCGGGAAAGCACTACCTGAGAACCTCTTCTCTTGTTACGATTGAATTCAATTATCTTAAAAGACAATTCCCGGTTAATATATTCATCCAAATTTTTAACATAACCATCTTCAACATGAGAAGCGGGTAAAAAGGCTACGATTCCAACATCAACCAATAAACCGCCTTTAACGCTGCCCGTAACCGTACCTGTAATTACTTTTCCTTCTTTAAAGCTTTCCTCTAACTCATCCAGAAGTATTTTGGCATCAACTTTCTTTTTGGAAAGCAGAATGGTACCATCATCATCCCATTTTAATACCATTACTTCTATCTCGTCACCAACTTCAACCAGTTCCTTGGCGGAATCTATATCTTGCAAGGACATCTCCCGCAGGGGGATAATTCCTTCAGATTTGCCACCCACATCCACCATTACTTCATCATCCAGCACCTGAATAACCTTGCCCTTTATTACATCTCCTTTACTGGGAGTAGTAAAATCGGCCATTTCGGCTTCCAGCTTGGCAAATGACTCTTCATTGGCGGGCGTTTCCTCCTTGACTTCAGGCTCCATAGGCTCCAGGCTTGTTTCCTGCATAGTCTCCTGATTGGTTTCCTGCATAGTCTCCTGATTGGTTTCCTGGTTTTCATCCAGCATCTTTTCTTCCTCGTACAACGTCATCCTATCCAATACCTCCTTAATTATCCAGTCCGGAGTCGAAGCTCCTGCGGTAATTCCGATCTTTGATACCCCATCCAACCATTCCGGTTTGATTTCAGAAGCCTTTTGTATTTGAAAAGTCCTGACTCCGGTGTTTTGACACTCCTTCCTAAGAGTGCGGGTGTTTGAACTTTTTAGGTCGCCGATTACCAGCATTAAATCTACTTTCCGGCATAATTCTCTGGCCGCTTCCTGTCGGCTCCTGGTGGCTGAGCATATGGTATTGAAAACCTTTAGTTCCCGGCATTTATTACTTAAAGCTCCCGCTACCTTTTGAAATTCCTTTTCATCCTTGGTGGTTTGGGAAAGCAGTGCTACTTTTTGCATAACAGGTAAATCACCAACTTCATCAGCATTGGCAACTACACTAGCTCCCTGGCCACACCACCCCAATATTCCTTCGACTTCAGGGTGCCTGGCATCCCCGAAAACAACTATATCATAATCTTCACCTCTTAACCGGGTCACTATTTCATGAATATTTTTTACTAGAACACAGGTAGCATCCCTAACTTCCAAGCCGAGTTCCTGGGCTTGTTTTATCAATTCAGGAGAAGTTCCGTGGGAGCGGATTATTATCCCGGCCGGTTGTTCCCCAATTCTTTCCAATATGTCCACCGGCTCTATGCCTTTTTGCCGAAAGTAATTTACTACTTCGTCATTATGAACCAGCGGTCCTAAACTAAACCACTTACCAGGTTCTCTTGCAGCTTCCTCCGCAATTTTAACTGCTTTTCTTACCCCAGCACAAAATCCTGCATTTCGAGCAAGTAGTACATACAATTTATTTCCCTCACAGACAATATTACTATTCAGTAATAATATAGCTAAATCCTTCTTTATTTTTCTAAAAGAAGATTTATTTTAGTCATAATCTCACTGCTTAGCTTTTCCATAGCTGCCGAATTAACTTTTTGCCCCTGATACTCTTCAAGACCAATAGGATCGCCTACTCTAACCACTAGCGGGCGAAACCATCCCAAGGGTAGAATCCTTTTAGTACCTATACAAGCTACAGGTACTACTGGAACTCCGGATTTAAGGGCTATCATAGCTACTCCCGCCTGGGCCTTCAAGTCTTCCCCTTTTAAGTTTCTCATCCCTTCAGGGAATATACCCAGGATTTTTCCCTCTTCCAGAACCAACAGGGCCTTTTTTATAGCATTTCTGTCAGCGATGCCTCTTCTAACCGGAAATGCATTAAGTTTTTTTATAAAAAATCCCAGCAAAGGATAATCAAATAATTCGGCTTTGCCCATATAATGAATCGGACGTTTTACTGCGGCGGCCACCACGATAGCATCCCAGTAACTAACATGGTTGGCTGCCAGTATTAAAGGACCTTTTTCCGCTATATTGTGTAATCCTTCTGTTTTCAAACCGAACAGGGAAAAAAGAACCTGAATAATAGCCCTGAGAAACGAATATAACATCCTAATCCTCCCGGATAATGGATAGAATCTTCTCTACAACCTGTTCAATTGTCATACTACTAGTATCTATCACAATGGAATCCGGTAATACCTTAAGAGACCCAACTTCCCGCCGGGCATCGTCTTCATCCCGTTTCCTAATCTCATCTATTATTGACTCAAGTTGCTGTTCATAACCTTGAGATTTCATTTCTTCTAAACGGCGGCGAGCCCTTTCCGTAATACTGGCCGTTAAAAAAAACTTGTAATCAGCATCCGGTAATACACACTCTCCGATATCTCTTCCATCCATTACTATTGAATGGTTACAGGCCATTTCTTGCTGTCTTTGTACCATTAATTGCCTTATTGAGGGATAGGATGCCAGCTTGGAAACATACGAACTAATACGAGGTGAACGTATTTCCTCGCTTACATCAAAGCTATCACAGAATACCTTTTGTTGAGAATCGTCTTTTTGGAAATGGATATTGGTATTGGTGGCGAGCTCATAGAGGGCTTTTTCGTCATCGAGATTTGTCCCCGTTTGCAGTGCTTTCCAGGTAAGACTCCGGTACATAGCTCCAGTATCAATATATATATATGACATAAATTTAGACAAAATCTTGGCCGCAGTGCTTTTTCCCGCACCGGCCGGTCCATCAATTGCAATCTTCATCATCAAACCACCCAAAAATCTTCCCCTATATTCTAGCATAAGCCCCTGCGCAGGGGAAGTAAATTTGCATTAATAAGTGTTTCCCTAGTAATAAAAGTGAGGAGTGAGGGTTAAGGGGTGAGGTATTGTTTACTACCCCATCCTACTATATAACAAGCGCATATAACTCGCTTTTTATCGGTGGTTGTGGCCCCTCAGCCATGGGTGGGTTAGTTAGATTTGTTATTCAAATAAATTGCATTCTTGGATTTTCCGTAGAATCTTCAATAATTATTTACTTGTTTTAGGAAGTGAGACTTTTGCATAATTCAAAAAAGTGCGCATTAAAAGAGTAGTCAAATCTACCTACCACAAACAGCAATACATTTATTACCATATTGACACGATAGTAATGGTCAGATTATGCAATAAAGGCAAACTACCCCCTTGAATTAGTTTTGTTCTTTTAAAACCCTATATATTTAGTCTATGCAGTCAAGGATTGGGTACTGCTATCTTGGTTAACTGCTATTACGGCTGCAATCATGGTTATAGCACAAAGATAAGCGTGGCTCTCAACTTTACTGATTTTCCTAACGTTTAACCCGGTTTCCAAACCAAGGTTTTCCTTGAAACGGCTGAAACATCGTTCCGAATATGTACGTTTATTGTAAGGCTTCTGCCAGTTGGCCGTACCCCGGTGCGGAGTTGAAAATAACCTCGGATCGTTTTTAACTTTAGTTTTTACCACCATCCCATAGTTGCTATCAGAACACCAGGCGGAGCCAAAAGGACAATCGCATTTACCCATAATATGAGGACATCTAAACTTGTTTACTCCCTGTCTTACCCCTACTGGCAGGCAATACAGGTTGGACAGAAGTAATCGGGGGAATAGTGCTTCTGGCTATCTTCGCTTGTGTCCTTTCGCGATTCTTAGTTCGTATTACTGGGTATTGGTGACGGTCTGACGGAGGGTAGTATATTTTCGCGGTGCTGTTGATGATTTTTCAGTTTATTGATGTATTTTATTTTGCCATAAACGCATAAGGGAAAAATAGTATTATTAACTAACAGGTTCTTTTCTTAGTGCCCAACCTAAAGCAGATAAAATACTATAGACAATAAAAGCAGTTATAATAAAAAGTTTATTTAGATTATCGTCAGCTATTGAGAATGCAACTAAAGCTCCTAATATGGCAGCCTGGATTAAGAACATTTGTAAAAGCCGACCCCAATCAATGATCCACGGGCCATCTATTTTTCTTTCTCCCATAAATTGTTTCACTGCATAATATCCCGGAAGACAAATAACCACACATATTAACAACATTATATTAAACTCGGCAATAACGATACCAAGAGCAATACCTAAAATAATAGCTAAAGGTAATGGCATTCTAAACACTCCTTAGTTTTGTCAAAAAATTGACTAGTCCTTGTCGCAGTGAACGAATGGCGGCCATCGGGTCTGTAGAATACTGGTATTCCGACCCTTTTTAAAATATAATAGGCATGGAAACAATGGGATTGATCCCATTCTCCTTGATCGTATTTTGAGATAAAGTAGTGTGATCAGGATTGGAATATAAAAATATTACCTTTTTATTAACTAAAATTGGAATTGCTCTAAGTTCGGAAAATCGCTTGGATAATCTTTTTGATCTGATTGTTGACGAGATTATTGAATTTGCCCACTGTGATGCCTGTTCTCTGTTCATCCGCCATGACCATCCAGCACAGCTGGTATTTCAAACTCTATTATAATAATAAACCATATAATGATCGTTAATAAAAATCAAGCTCCTGGGAAGTAAGGGGACGCTCTTTGTTCCCATAATATCCCTCCCCCGGCCTCTTCAGCAAGTAATATAAACCGGATTGGCAGTATCAAGAACGCTCCACAAATAGCTCTGATGAAGTTTTTCCAAATCAATGGCCATGGTGGACGGGGGCTTAGGATTCAGCCTGTT
>DIPO01000046.1:45000-70743 GCA_002427045.1 Firmicutes bacterium UBA5486 | reverse complement strand
AGGTCGCTGCAAGGAATATTTTTTAAAGCCTGATCTTTTTACAGATTCAGGCTTTTTTATATTGTGTATGAAAGTTAGGCTTTGATAAAAATAATATTAAAACCTGGCTCTTAAAAAGAACCGGGCTTTTTTGTGAGTGGGCTTGCTTCTTCCGTTTCAGGTAAAATTTTGGACTTGTATTTAAATGCAAAATTAGTTTGCGAATGTGAGATTAGGTAAAGATATAATTACTCAGTTAAGAATAATCTGGTCGGCAATAATGGCTAAATTTTTTTGCAGGATAAAAGTGCTTTCAGCAACATCAGAATGCAAACCTTTAAATACTGAAGATAAAGTTTGTTTTACCAAAGATCCAGAAAGATAATTTAGATTTAAATTTGTTTTAAAATACAAATACATAGGAAATTCGCCATCAATGGAAGGAAAAAGATATTTGATATTAAGTCTTTTTGCTCCACGATTTTTATAGAATTGTATTCTTTTTTTCTGCTTATGGAACTTAATCTGGTCCGTCTGATCCGGTATTTCAACTTCTAAAAACATACCGGTGATTCCTAGACCAAACTGATGTAAGAGTTGATTAAAAAAATATGTTCCATAGCCCATACCTCGATAGTTAGCGTTAACTGCCAAATAATCCAGCCATAGGGCACCAATAATTGATAAATCGTAAATTAAGGCATAACCTAGAATATCGTCGATCTCTGGATGTTTTAAAAGCAAAAGCTTATATTGGCCTTTCTCTAGTAAAGAACTTAAAATTTGATAATCTTTCCGTTCATTTAAAGGAAAGTCTTTAGTGTATAGTTCGTAAATTGAATTTAAGTTATTAACATTGCCCTTTAATATAATCAGTTTATCATGATAAGGGTGTGTAATAATGTTTTCCATAAAATCGTCTCCTTTTAAACCTAAGGCTCATGTTAAAGATTCGATAGTCAGCTTCCATACTCCTATTTAAAGAAAGTTAATAGATGAGGGTCTGCATATATACCAAGTATGCAATGACCGAAATAAAGCAAGAAATATAATGGTATATTGAGGAAAATATTAACAGTAGCATTATTTCGTAAAGGAGAAAAAAGGGGAATACATTAAATAATTTTAAAGCTAATACTTCCTCCGGCTTTGGATCCCATTTTAAAGTAAATTTACCATCCAAAATTAAGTTTATTTTTTATGTTCTTAGGAAATTTTATCAATGTACTTCGATAAATAGTTTCAATAAATTAGAGCAAGGAGAGGAAAGAAAGTGGCGAAAATCCATTGCAGTATAAATAATTGTCACTATTGGAACCAAGGAAATGTTTGTCACGCTTCAGAGATATTAGTCTCCAGAGATTCCTGGGCAGCCCAGGTACCTGACCATATTGATGCTCCGGATGCATCAAATGTTCCGCCCATGAGTGCTTCAACCTGTATGGATACTTGTTGTAAAACTTTCGTCAATAAAAATTCAGACCAGATCAATGTTGACCAGGTAACCCGCAACCCCTAATTACCTACGATTAAGAGATCATCAAAAACTTTAAAAAAAGTAAATTTCTTAAACTTCTTATACACATCCATTAAAAACCCTATTAATACAAATTTAAAAAGGAGGCAGCAGCCTCCTTAATCCTTATCCACCCTGGATTTCCCGCGACAATTACCAACTCTGTCAGCGGAGAAATAGCAGAAGCTACTATCTTGCCTCCTTCAGCTTCTAAAATAAAGGTCCTAACTGAAGAACTTCCCGCATCGTAAAAAAAACCTGCTTTAAAAGGAGCAGGTTTAAAATCTCTGGCGGCCCCGAGACGAGTCGAACGTCCGACACGCGGTTTAGGAAACCGCTGCTCTATCCACTGAGCTACGGGGCCTAAAAAAATCTTAGCCATAATATTATAACAGAAATCGGATCAGTCCGCAACTGTGGTTTAATGTAAAAGTGTATCTTTAGGAGAGACAAATAATATTATAGAAGATCAGTTCCCCGCAGTGCATTTAAGGTAGCTTCAACAATTAATTTAGAACGATCTTTTCTACTAAGATCCACACGAAGGCCATCAGAGCCTGTACCCATGCGAATGGAATCTTCTGAATATCCAGTGCTCTGGCCTAGGTGATAAAGTTCTTCAGTTGCTAGATCATATAATAAGTAAGAAAGGGCTATGGAACAAGAATGGGTAAACTTTAGGTCTACGTCATCTTGTTTAAAACGGAAACTGGGTTGATTTTCTTTATAAACATAGTCAGAAAGTTTAATTGTTAGTAAATAGTCAATACCAAGTTTGCTAAAGAAATATTCCCTGGTAAAACGTTCTTTGTAATCACCAAAACCGCTAAGTATTTGCCCGGTAACTACTTCGAATTCTGTTTTTCTTTTTATATACCCAGCTACTTCTACTTCAATTAAGGGTTTCTCTTCTAAATCTGTATCAATAATTATACCCAGGCGTTTTCCAGTTAATTCTTTAAGAACACTCTGATCATCGCAGCCTGTCATAAAAATCATAATTAAAAAAAGAAATACAATAAATTTATGGTGGCTTTTCATTTATTCACCTCATTTTTAAGATAGCTAAGGTAAAAAAGCCTCACCAAAGGTGAGGCTTTGACTTCCATGTCATTGGGGGAAGACTTCCTTGTCATTATATATTATCGTTTAACTTCTGTAAATACTTTAGAACAAAATGTACCTTGAGAATCTAAGGATACCAAAAGATACTAAACAGAAAGGTGCATTAAATAAAATCCTTAAAAATAGATACATAATTTATTTAAATAGAAAATGGAGGTAAAAACTGACATCCAAAGCTGACTAAATCTTTTGTTTGTGCATATAATATATATATCAGTGTTACAAAAAGGAGAGAAGAAGAAGGGATAAATTATGCCAGGGATTAAATACTCAGTTTCGGTAGTGAAAAAGGATCCTTTGATAAAAATAAAAGTCACAGGTATATATAAACATGGTAGCTGTGAACATTTTTACTATAGGAACCCTATAACCGGACGCTGGCGTCAGCTTATAGATGAACCAAGGGAAGCAACGATTAATGGTAATTCTAATAAGCTAGGTATTTTACAAGATATAGCGTGGAAAGGAAAAAACCTGGCAGATAAGTTTTATGAGGATCTTAAAGAGCTTCTAGGGGAGTTAAGGGGAAAACGGATAACTGAAGAAAGAGAAGGTTAATAAATTTGCTTAATGATTTGGCGTTTTTAATATGCTAAGCAATATAATTAAACTATCAATTTATAGAATTTATGATTAAATTAAAATCCGAAGATGAAGTTCTTCGGATTTTAATTTAAAATGGATCTTAGCCCTATTAATTAGCAAGTAGTGTTAGGCTAAAAAGATTCACAGTTAATATAAAAAAAGCCACTAAGACGATCTCATGGCTTTCTAAGCTGAATTAAGGATAATGGTAATAAAAAATAATATAACAGATCCAGAAATAAAATGGTGCGCCCGGCAGGATTCGAACCTGCGACCTTTTGATTCGTAGTTGCAAATCTAACTTTCAACCCTGTTTTATTCTGTATTAAATAATACGGTTTAGCAGGGTTTTTCTTATTATTCCCTGGTAATTAATTCCTTACCGTTAAGTCTGGTAAGGTGTTTTTTTATCTCTTATGCAGTAGTAATTGCAGTAGTATTTATTTATTCTCTATTTTTTTTGATGCTTTTCTTCCTCGCTTCTCCTTCTCCTTCTGTCTCTTTGGTTTTTAGCTTTTTTACATGATGGGCTACAGTATTCTTTTTTCCCTTCTTCAATAAACCTGTTGCAATTTTCATTTTTACAAGGCTTCAATCGAATTTTACCCTGCAAAACTATGTAAAACTGTAGCCACATAGCCGAAGCCAGATCCCTACATTCTAAAGATGGATAAACGGAAAAGTTTAGAGACTCATCTTCCCTAGCGGGAATCCCATGATAGGAAGGGGAAATTCCTTCTTCCAATTTATTTATTACAGTTGAAACTAGATAACTAGAGATCGCTCTTTTATTCCTGGCAAGCCCGTCTAAATTCCGTTGTGAAGTTAATAATAGGTCGTTTTCTAAAAAAGGCTTGATGTAATAATAGTCGCTATAATCCTCTTCACCTTCTTCTTTAACTCTATAGATCCCTGGCTTAGGATCAATGTAATAAGGTTTATTGGTTTTTGGCAATATACGCACGTTCTGGTAAAGCAAATCTTGGTAATACTCTACTATGTTGCTTACCGAACCGATCGCCTCTTGGTCGTCAGGATTGTCTTTTAGTCTTAACAACAATTCATATAACATATTAACCTTCTTAAAAAGCCTTAGCTCTTCCATAATATCACTAACAGAATTCTCCTCTCCGCGAGGCTTACTTTCCTTATCTACCCAAAGTAAACCATACTTTTTAACGAAAAGGAATATGTCATCGGCCTTTTCCGGGACTTCAACAAATTGCCTGAAAAGCGTAAGATTAAGCCTGCCATCTCTATAAAGTGGATTATACTTTTCAAAGCCGGATTCAGTAAACCCTTGAATCAATTGTTTTCCGTTAGCTTCCACCAAATAATAATTATTATAGACTGGCCATTCTATCCCTGTTATGGCAAAGCTTATGTTGCCCTTTTCTTTGAGTTTCACCTTAATCTTTCCCCTTTCCTAGTATGCTAAGTATCCGTGAATGTAGTACCCTAATGTAGGTCTTTACATACTACATATTTATATTATACTTTAGATATAAGCTATAAGTCAAACCTTTTGAAAGCGAGGTGTTAATTATGTGGGAAAACAATCTACGAAAAATAAGAAAAGAGCGCGGTCTTTCTCAATTTGACTTGGCAAAGATGGCTGATGTTAATCCTACTGACATTTCTACAATCGAGAACTGCAAAAAGTTTCCTTATCCAGCTTGGAGACGAAGACTATCGGCGGCGCTGGAAGTTCCAGAAAATGAAGTCTTTCCAGGATTCGCGGAGGTGAAGCAAAATGATGCAAGGTAAAGTTATACCCTTAAACGCAAAGCAAGCGAGGGACTGGCCAGAAGGCATAGTCTCAGAGGCAATTAAAGAGAAGGTCAAGGAGCTTCCGCTTATGTTGGAGGTAAAGGACATTGAAAAAATTCTTCCAGTAAATAGAACAGCAATTTACGAACTATTTAAGCGGGAGGACTTTCCAAAAATTCAGATCGGCAAAAGGTTGATGACCCCCACTCATCTATTTTTTGAGTTTTTGGAGAAAGAAGCGCGGAAGGCCGGTTAATCAGGCAGTGGAGGCGGTGGAGACGTGAACTATCAAGGCACTGGCGGATATATTGCATTATTCAGATGTTTGTTAGATAAATCAATTTGGAAGCAATCAACACCAGAGCAAAAAAGCATTCTCATTACATTATTACTAATGGCCAATCACAAAGAAAATGAATGGGAATGGCAAGGACAAAAATTTAAAGTCCTGCCAGGTCAGATGATCACTAGTTTAAACTCAATTGCTGAACGAGCCGGAAAGGGAGTTTCTATCCAAAACGTAAGGACAGCGCTAACACGTTTTCAAAAACTTGGATTTCTAACATACGAAAGTACAAAAACCGGCAGACTTATTAACATAGTGAATTGGCACCTTTATCAGGGGGAACTCATGAAAGCTAACAATGAACCTAACAAAGCAGAAGTGAAAACCCAACAAAGACCTAACAAAGACCTAACAACTAACAATAATGATAATAATGTAATAAATAATATAACTATGCAAAAAAAATCATCCCCGAACTACTCAGAGGATTTTATAGCCTTCTGGGGGACCTACCCAAAGAAAGAAGGTAAATCAGAGGCATTCAAGACTTGGCAGAAGTTGCTTAAGGAAGGTTTCCCGCCTAGTCAGCTAATCGAAGCAGGTAAACGATACGCCAATCAATGCGAGAGAGACCAAACAGAACGGAAGTTTATCAAAAAGGGCGTTAACTTTTTACGCCATAGGGCTTTTGAAGATTATCTTCATGAGCCAGAACCAGAAGAAGATCCGACGAAGAAAACCCTGGCCAGACTTTATGCCCAAAGCGCAGTTTATTTAGGGAGGGATGAAAATGTACTTTGATGATAAAGCAGAGCAGGCAACATTAGGAAGTTGCTTAATCGGAGGTACTCCTTCCCTAGATGAAGCGCGGGAGATCATAAGCGCTGACGATTTCTATAGAGAAAACCACCAGACCTTATTTAAGATATTAATTGACATGGAGCAAAAAAAGATAAAACCCGATTTAGTAACAGTGAAAAACGAGCTAGACAGTTGCGGAAAACTTGAAGAGATCGGCGGCCTAACCTATTTAATGCACCTAACCGGAGTAGTTCCCACCCCTGCCAATGTTGCCCACTACGCAGAAATAACCAGAAAGAAGAGTCTGGCAAGGCAGAAGCGTAAACAATGCTTGATGACTATCGATAGGCTTAATGAAGGTACCGACCCGGAAGAAGTAATATCTCAGGCCATAGCGGAAGATTCTGAAATACTTACCACTGGCCAAAAACCACCAGCAAGACCTTTAAAAGAGTTTTTAGTAGATGTCTATGATGAATTAGAGGAAAGGCGTACTAACAAGGGACTGATTGGCCTTAAAACCGGATACAGCGACCTAGATAGAATGACTGGCGGACTTAGGCGCGGGGAGGTTTCCATACTGGCGGCGAGGCCCAAAATGGGTAAAACTACTTTAGGCTTGAATATTGCTTTAAATGCATCAATGGCAGGGCATTCAGTTTACTTTGTAAGTCTAGAAATGAGCGGCCAGCAATTGACCGAGAAGCTTATATCCGCAAAATCAGGGATTAAAGGCGATCTCCTGCAGAACCCTGCCGCGATGCCTGATTCAGGGTTTCAAACAGTTGCAAAAGCTTGCGATAAAATCCATGAAGCAAAGCTTTTCATTGATGATATGGCAATCATAAAACCCTCTGACTTATTGGTTAAACTTCGTCGGTTTAAGGCGCTTTATGGCTTAGATCTTGTTGTCATTGACTACCTGCAATTGATTCAGGCGGAGACCAGGCGCGGCAGTAAATACGAAGAAGTTACTGAAACTTCAAGGATGCTGAAGCTAATAGCCAAGGAACTTAATGCACCTCTTTTGGCGCTCTCCCAGCTTTCAAGAAGTGTCGAGGAGCGAAAAGACAAAACCCCACAGCCTAGCGATTTGAGGGATTCGGGAGCATTAGAACAGGATGCGGCTTTGGTGATGTTCTTATACAGAGACGATTATTATAATACGGACAACTATCCACCCGGCAACGATCCATCAGAGACTGACTGCCTAGTATCCTTAAATAGATTCGGAGGGACCGGCGCGGTTAAACTGATGTTTCATAAGGCGATTTCACTTTTCACACTACGGGAAGGGAGGCGAGAACGTGAACAGTAAAAAGCTTGTTCCTTACTATTGCAAGAAGTGCAAAAAGATTATAATTCATGCTTTACCAAATGCCCGTATCCTTTGCCCGAAGTGTCATAAGTGGGCGCGAAGTAGCCAAACCTCATCTAAGAAAAAGGACTCAAAAAGGAGCAAATCTTTTGATAGCGTATCAAGCACCAGCGCTTAACCCCTTACCAGGCAAGGCTTCAAAAGTGGGTACTGCAAGAGTACTGCAAAAGAAAGGCGGCGATTAAATGAATGGCCAGATCGAAAAGAGATTAGAACAGCTAGAACGACAAATAGAACAAAAAAGGAACCAAGAACTTACGGGGGTTGTTATTGTGTCTAGTGAGAAAGAGGTCCCTCCATACTTTAAGGGTACAGTGATTATTGATGATATTTAATAGCAGCGGGACACGCGGGACAGGGACCGGAACAAAGGAGAGATTGAGAAATGGCGCGGAGATGTAGCATTTGCGACCACCCGGAAGCAGTCAAAATAAATAAGTTATTAGCTAAAGGGGAATCTTTACGGAACATTGCGGGACGTTTCCCAGATATTAGCGTTTCTTCTCTCCATCGTCATAAACAACACCTGGCCCGAGAGTTAGCAGAGCCGATTAAGCGACAGGAAGAACTGGCGGAGGTCTTCAGGGAAAACTTAGCGATTAAAGAGAATGAAGAGACCCGGGAGGCCATTACGGTTATTAGCGAGCTAAAGCGATGTTTTACGAGAATTAATAAACTCTTTGATGCCTGCGACCAGTGGTTAAAAGACCCGGATAACCCGGAGCAGTACACACTTGAACCCAGGGCGAATGAGGTTAAGGTTATTTTTTCCGAAGCAGACGAAGACGGAAAGCCCAGGAGGAGAAAGAAGGCCCTCTCCCACCTCTTAGCCAGACTTGAAGAAAGCGGCGGCCTGCAAGTAGAAGGATGGGAAGTTAGACACGCTGACCCGAGGGAGTTAATCCTAAAGACAGCCGGGAGGTTATCAGAGCAAATAGAAATATTAGCCAAGCTTATTATTCTAGTGGAGCAGGAACGAAGAATTGACGAATTAGAAAAGACCGTAAGCAAGGAGGAAAAAGGATGGAGCGGTTAACAAAGCGATTAAGGAAGCTTGAAAAAGCTTTAAGGCCTCGAATAATTAAAGTTTGTACAGTGTTTGCATTTCTTAAAGATGGCCAAAAAAGCATAAACGACGGCGAAGGAGTAAAATTTGAGATGCTACCCGGACACGCGGAAAGGAATCCTCATTTAATTGAATTAGAAGATGTAAAGGCCTTAAAGCAAGCAGCTTATGAAGAAAATATTATCTTGAATATTCTCCCCGTTGCAGATGCGACTGTTAGCAAAGAGCGAGAACAGCTTTATAAACAGCAATTGGAAGGAAGATTATCATGAATTTAAGTAAGCGCTTATCTAGACTTGAATCAATCATTAGAGAATCTGACGGCCGGCCGGTAATATGGGTTTTCGCTGTTATTGGCGAAGATTGGCAATTCGGCTACCCAGACCGGGACTTTACCGGAGTGGACTTTGAGCTTTATTTCAGCAATGGAGAGATCCCAGACCTGGCGAAGATTGGCGACCTTGAAGAATTGAAGAAAATAGCCTATAAGAACATGATTGATTTATATGTTCTCCCGGTGGGGACACTGGAGGATGTTTGGGCGGAAGAACGGCAGGAACTTGAAAGCAGCTAAAACAAGGCCCTAAGTGGCGTTAACATAGATAAAAACAAATTGAAAGAGGATGATAATTATGTTTACGAAGTATAAGGATGAGACCGGAAAAATCAAGGAACTTATCACTTCCTATCAGACTAAACGACAGGAACTGATCAACAGCGAAATGTACGCAGAAGATTTTAAACAGAAAAAGATGGCGGAGCTTCGAGTAAAAACCTTTGAACAGATTTGTAATGCACTTGACACCATGAGGGAAAGCGGTAAAAAGGATTATGCAGCGGCCTATAAGAAAGCAACACCTGCAAACCTTGAAGAGGCGCGATATTGGGCAACTGTAGTACATCAGGACTTGTCATCAATGAACCCGGATCAAATTATAGCAGCCTACAGGGCAGTTATAAAAGAAGGCTTGCCAGTTAAAAAGGGCGAGTTTGAACGAGTGGCGCGGAATATTCTATCAAGTAAAGATGAATATCATGGTAAGCTCTATGAGTTTGAAGTTATCCGAAAAGAGAACATGACCACAGCAGAAAAAGACCAGGCTAAGGCAATAATGGCCGCGGATTCTCTGGAAGGCGTCATTGATAGGATTCAGGATTTTGCAACGTTTAATGTTAAAAGATTAGAGGAAGGGGAAGAGATTACTGGACGGATAGATTATCTTGATTCACCTTTTAGCGAGCTAGAAAAGGAGATAGCCAAGGAGTTTGACGGGAAAACGGAATCCTTAAGCGACCACCGGGAAAGAGTTTTAGACCGAAACCGAGAAATCTTTTTTGGCAGTCAAGGCTAAAGAGGGAGGCAACTCCCTCCCCTTTTCTCCTGCTGGTTGTATACATATAAGGTTGGTCCGGAAAACGGACAGACCAGAAGGGATGGCTCGACGAAATTCGTCGCCCGCACTTTCTTAAGAAAAAGTAAAGCGGAACCACTATGCCGAAAAGTGGACCCAGTGAAAAAGCTCTCTACACCAAAAGCCAAGAAACCCAGGAGAAGGGATGTATTCCTTGTTTGTTGCAGCACTTAAAGCAGTACTTTAAATACAAACCTAATAGCGGCGCGGAGTTTGGCGGTGTAATTGTATAACATTTAATTACAAGGTCAGCATTATTAAAAAGATTTGATAGAATGTATGTTCGCCTATAACTCTAAAACCCCACCAGAAGCCACAGAATGACCCAGGAGAGGTTTTAATCAATGTCCTATACTCTTATATATATAATAACATTTAAATGGGTTTAAAAGGCTTAATTTTTACCATGTTTAACTAATAGATCGGCAATAGCCTCATCTAGAAGTCGGGAAACAGGGATCCTAGTTGTTTCGGATAGTTTCTGTAACATCTCCCACAGTTCAGGATCAACAGAGCTGGAAACCCGTTTTCTTTTCAATCTTAAACACCTCCACAAAAAGCCTACCATAAAATTAATTAATATTCAAGGTAAGTATTGACTTTTATTTAACAGATGTATATACTTTAATTAAGGTTAATTAAAGTTATTTAAACTTATGGAGGTGGAAACAATGAAAAAGGTGATTTGCCTTAACGATGTTAGAAAACAGAAACATACTAAACCGGGGCCCCCTTTGCCACCGGCCAATGTGATGGCATTAAGGGCGGCTTAACAGCTATCAGGGTCCTGCTAATGGGTTAAAAGAAATTAAACACTATCAAATTTATAAGGAGGCGGCCAACTATGTTAGGTTCTTTCTTAGAGGAAGAAAAGGTATATTTAGACGTTTACCAGCATTTACTTAATAAAGCCAAAGAAAACAATATAGATATTGACAAGAATTATTCTTTGAAAAAACTCTCTAGTATTGCGGCGCTATTCAACGGTTTGCAATGTGTAGCTTTTGCCATAAGAGAGGCTTCCAGTACTAAAGAAAAGGCTAGGTCTCTAGCCCGTTGCTTTGTATGTTATAGGAATTCCAACGCTTGGAAGAAGGCTTTGAGGCTTAAAGATCCAGATGGTCTTTATTGGCCGGAACTTATTGATGGCAAAAGAGATCCGGAAATTGACTCTATAACAGATCGTTACGTTTCCTTTTTGGTTTATAAAGCCCGTAATAAGGCCTGAAGTGGTAAGTAGGGGGGATCTCTCTCCCCTACTCCTAAAAAAAGAAAGGGAGGCGGATTATATGGAGACAAAAAGATACAAGGAACGCCTTGCAGAATTCATTAATTGGGAGCGAAGCATTAATAAGGTCCACATGAAAGATAATGATTCATTTGGCAATGATCAGAGCATGGTTATGTTTGTTAAGGGGAAAGAAGCGGTTTTAAAGAACTTAGAAAAGATGCTTCAAGAACCCTTTTAACTTTGCTTTATTTTTCGTTAATCTGTATTACAAGTAATAAAATAATTACAAGAAAGGAAGATAACCCATGAGTAATAAGATTATTGTTGTTGACAGTGGCCGGCAGTTTGTTAAAGCTCTTTCTGAGGGAAAGCGGAGATTGTTTCAATCAGTGGTAGCACCTGCCCCGGACAAGTTTAACCTGGAGATTAAGGACAAGGAAGGAGACCTTTTCATTCAGCACCAAGGGGAAGGATTCCTAATCGGTGATTTAGCCTTTAGGCAGTCAGTTAGTGGAATCCAGGAAAGAAGCAGCGACAAGACCAACCGGCAGAACCTTCTTCTGGTTCTTACTGCCTGTAGCCTGTTAGCTAACCCAGGGGAGAAAATAACCCTTCTAACTAACTGTCCGGCTAGGGACTGGGGAACCCAGAGGGAACGACTTGCAGAGGCCTTCAAGGGCTACCACCGGGTAGAGCATAAGGCAGGAGAAAGAAAAGGAAGAGTCATTGACTTTACCATCTCAGAAACCTTTGTTTTTCCAGAGGGAGAAATGGCTTACTTCGGTTATGTATATGATCAGTTCTTAAACGTAAGGTTTCCGGACCTTCTATCTTCTAATGTTCTTATCCTGGACGTAGGCGATCAGACTTGTAATTATATCAGTATGAACCCAGGGGGAGAACCCTTTGACACTTTAAGCGGTAGCTTAGATTTAGGGATGTTTAGGGCTTACGCAGGACTACAGGCCCGGTTAGAGGAACGGGGACTAGAAATCACCCAGGGGGAGCTAGCCAATGCTATTATCAATAAAAGAACCCTCTATAATGGAAAGCACCCGGTATATATAGGGACCGAGATCCAGAGCTATTACAATCAGTTAGCAAGCGACATTTACGACCGGTTAAATTCCCGGTTAAGGTTTAATCGGTACCAGTACATTATTATGACTGGCGGCGGCGGTTATTCTCTTCATCGGTACTTTAAAGAACGGTTAGGCGGCCGATGTGAGGTTCATTCAGCACCTGAAAGCGGTCAGTGGCTTAACGCGATGGGCGCAGAGGTCATTTATAAACTAAGTAAAAGAGGTTAATGGTTATGAGTACGAAGAGTAAATCCTTCCGTTATTGCCCAGAGGAACACCCTAAAGTAGAGCGATGGATCCAGTCTTTAGAAAAAGCCAATATAAACTTCTCTTCAGCAATTCGGCAATTAATTGAAAACAGCGAGATTGAAAAGAGCGAGATTCAGAAAGAGATAGAAGCCTTAAAAAGACGGATTGAGACTCTACAAGGAACCGGCCAGCGGTCAAGATTGATAGAGCCAGAGAAAGAGGAATCTCTTGGCGAGACCGAACAGGAACCGGCGGCGATAGATGTCAGCTTTATCAGAAACCGTTATTTTAGCTAGAAGAGCTAATTACAAAAAGGAGGTAATGGGCTTGGCTAAAGAGAAAAAGGAGACTAAAAAAAGGAGAGGCAGAGGCGAAGGCAGTATATATCAGCGCAAAGATGGCCTTTGGGTAGCGCAGGCCACTGTAGGGATTAACCCGAAGACTGGCAAACCTAAGAGAAAAACCTTTTATGGTAAGACCCGGAGAGAGGTAGCGGATAAACTTACAAAGACCCTTCATAAAGTTCAGAGTGGAACCTATGTAGAACCTACTCTTTTAACGGTGGAACAATGGCTTAATGATTGGTTAGAGGGCCGGAAGCCTCACATTGAGGAAAGTTCATGGGTAAGTTATGAAGTGATGGTCCGCTGTCATATTAACCCGACCCTGGGGAAGGTTAAACTGAAAGACCTAAGAACCCGAGATATTCAAAAACTGATTAATGAAAAGCTAGAGACCGGATTGTCTCCCAGGTCAGTAAAATATATTCATACTACTTTAAACATGGCCTTAAAGCAAGCGATTAGAGAACGGTTAATAGCTTATAATCCAGTGGAGGCGGTAGAACTCCCTAAGCAACGAAAAAAAGAGATGGAAACATTCTCTCAGGCAGAGGTACAAGCCTTTCTTCAAACGGCCTGGCGGGAGAGTAGACATTACGCGGCCTTTCATCTAGAGTTTTTAACCGGCTTAAGGCGTGGTGAGCTTCTGGCCTTGAAGTGGGAGGATATAGACTTCAAGAAAAGGACCTTAACCGTTAGGGAGCAATTAGTTAGAGCAAAGGAAGGATTAATCTTTAAAGGCCTAAAGACAGCGAAATCAAGGAGAGTAATGCCCTTACGCGGTGATATTCTGGAAGTACTGAAGATTCACAGAGACCGGCAGGCCCGGGAGAAAGAGAATCTTAAGCAGACATTAGGCGAAGATGCTTTTAAAGAGATTTATCAAGAGAATGACCTTCTTTTCTGTACCGAGCTAGGGAAACCATTAGATCCTGATAACTTTGTAAGACACTTTAAAACCCTATTGAAAAAAGCCGGTTTAAAAGATGTTCGTTTCCATGATTTGCGGCATACCTTCGCCACCCTTTCATTAGAGGCGGGAGTAAACCCTAAAGCACTTCAGGAGATGCTTGGCCATGCTACCTTTGGGATGACAATGGATACTTATGGCCATGCTACTCAGGGGATGGTAGAAGATGCAGCGGAGATTGTTGGCGGTATGTTAACGGGAATAAAAAATAAGCCCCTGTCAAAAGGCTTAAATGTACTAACCGGAAGCTGAACCCTTCCGGTTTTTTATATGCAGTAGTTAAGCAGTAGTAAATCATTTTTCTTATTTATCTTAAAGGTTAAACCTTGTTTTAACTGGTGCGCCCGGCAGGATTCGAACCTGCGACCTTTTGATTCGTAGTCAAACACTCTATCCAACTGAGCTACGAGCGCACTTATAAGGCAAAAAATATAATATCATAAAGCAGTTATGATGTCAAGAACTTTAAAAACGGATAAATATTAGATTCATTTGGAGGATAGAAGGAAGTGGTGTAAAATAGTGATAAGGTGGCAGAAACATTACTGTTAAAGCTAATGATCAATATTTCCAAAGAGGAAGGGCGGCTATGGATAAAAACGATATTTATTTTATGAGAGAGGCACTAGCTGAGGCGGAAAAAGCTTTTGCCTTAGATGAAGTACCAATCGGGGCAGTAATTGTTTACCAGGGGGGAATTTATGCACGAGGTCATAATCTCAGGGAGAATCTTAAAGATCCTACGGCTCATGCAGAGATTGTTGCAATACGAAGAGCGGCAGCCAAGCGTGGGGTATGGAGATTGCATGGAATGACAATTTATGTTACACTAGAACCCTGTCCGATGTGTTCTGGAGCGATGGTCAATGCTCGATTAGATCGACTAGTGTTTGGAGCTTACGACACCAAAGCTGGTGCTGCTGGTTCTTTAATGAATATTGCTAATGATGAAAGATTGAATCATCGCATGGAAGTGGTGAGTGGTGTTTTGGCTAAAGAATCTGGAGAATTGCTCAAAAAGTTTTTTCAATTAAAAAGATAAAATTCCAAATAAAATACCTTGACCTTTTGCCTGATTATATGTAAAATATTGAATTAGTGACAAAGTCAATAAAGCAACCGGGTTTCTTTTGGAGAGATGGCTGAGCGGTTGAAGGCGCCCGCCTCGAAAGCGGGTAGGGGTTTACGCCCCTCGCGAGTTCGAATCTCGCTCTCTCCGCCACAACTAGAGGCTAGAGACTCGAGTTTGAATAAAGAATTAGCCTCTAGCATAAAATTAATATTATGGAGAGATGGCCGAGTGGACGAAGGCGCACGCCTGGAGAGCGTGTAGACGTTATGCGTCTCCTGGGTTCAAATCCCAGTCTCTCCGCCATAAAAAATACCGGTTAGATAACCGGTTTTAATTTTATTTAAAGAATTGCATAACTATTGATGAGCTAATTATTCTACCTGCATTTAATAATCGCGTCATAAAATAATGATTGCTTTTCTAAAAGCAACGAGCTATTTATTCTGTTATGACTTAGATTAAATTTAAGCAGTAATGTAATTGCCATTAAGTACCTTTAAAGAGCAAGTTCTTGTTTTTCAGCTTGAAAAATGTTATAATAGTCTGGTCTTAGTTTTAAATCTTGGCCGTGCTAGACGGGGAGGTAGCGGCGCCCTGTAACCTGCAATCCGCTATAGCAGGGTTGAATTCCGGCTTGAGGCGGCTTTTCGTGGCACCGGCTATGGCAAGTGGTGTTGAAGATTAGGTCCTGCGCAACAAAGACCAGTGAACCCCGCCAGGTCCGGGAGGAAGCAACGGTAAGCTGTAAACTTTGTGTGCCGTAGGGTAACCTGATTGGAGCTAACTACCATGGCACGATCGGGAAGAGTTCGTCAAGGGTCTGGTGCACGGTCAAATATTTACCCGCCAAATAAAAGGCGGGTTTTTTAAATTATGCAATTACCTCAATTATTAAAGGAGTTTAAAAAAAGAAAGCAAATAGTAGAGTGATATGAGAAAAATAAAGATTAAAGCATTTGCGAAAATTAATTTAGCACTAGATGTTATTGGTAAGAGAGAAGATGGGTATCATGAAGTTGAGATTATTATGCAATCGATTAATCTCCATGACCAGCTTCTTATTTTTCCGGCTTCTGTTTTATCCTTAGAAACTAAAAACCGGCGTCTTCCGATTGATGATCGGAACCTAATTATTAAAGCTGCCAAAAAACTCAGAGAATACACGGGGATACAAAGAGGGGCACGGATCATATTAAATAAAAGAATACCAGTAGGGGCGGGATTAGGTGGAGGAAGTGCTGATGCAGCAGCTGCTTTGATGGGATTAAATGAGTTATGGGCATTAGAACTTCCACTTTCAACATTAGAAAAATTAGCAGTATCGATTGGGGCTGATGTTCCGTTTTGCCTTACTGGTGGAACGGTTTTGGCTAAAGGAATTGGAGAGAAACTAACGAACTTACCTACCCTTCCTGCAGAATCGGTCTTTTTAACTAAGCCACCTTTTACAGTAAGTACTGCTATGGTCTATAAAAATTTATGCTTAACTTCAACAGATCGGCATCCGGATATTAAAAGTATAATATCGGTAATTAACAAGGGAGAGATTTTACCTATAGCTAAGTATTGGGGTAATATACTGGAAAAAGCGACTTTTAAACTTTTTCCTGAAATCAAAGAAGTTATGCAGTGTTTATCTGATAAGGGTTTTCTCGTAAGGATGACAGGGAGTGGCCCTACACTTTTTATGTTTCAGCCAAATGAATCTTTAAATTTTGAAGAGGCAAAGTTGAAACTAAAAGAGATGGGCTGGTGGACTTATGAGGGAACTCTTGAAGGGCGGGGTTTGGAGATAACAGGTTTAAAGGGGGAATAATAATGGAGAGAAAACCTTTAGTTCCAATCAGACTTGATAGTTATAAACCCTTGCGTGAACTAGTTTTTGAAGCGTTGAGGGAAGCAATTATTACTGGGCACCTAGCTCCAGGAGAAAGGCTAATGGAGTTACAATTGGCAGAAGAACTTGGGGTTAGTAGAACCCCCGTACGAGAGGCTATTCGTAAACTAGAACTGGAAGGATTAGTACATATGATACCAAGAAAGGGAGCATATGTAGCGACTCTTTCTATGAAAGACATTGTAGAAGTCTTTGAAATTCGTGGGGCCCTTGAAGGGCTTGCTGCGGCTTTGGCGGCAGAAAGCATTACTGATGACGAATTAGAAGAACTTGAACGGCATTTAGTAATGGCAGCGGAACAGATAGGTAATGCTGATCTCCAAGGGATGGTTGAAGTAGATACTGGTTTTCACCAAATTTTATATAAGGCCAGTAGAAACGAACGTTTAACCCAAATAATTAGTAATCTTAGAGAACAGATTCAAAGATACCGGTTGACCTCGCTTTCTTATCCGGGAAGAATGAAAACAGCTCTACATGAACACCGGGAGATTGTAGATGCTGTTTCAGCCAGGGATCCTGAACTTGCACGTAAACTAGCACAAGAACATATAGAGAATGCTGAGAACAGTATGATGCAGGTTATCCGGGCGGAAAAACTTTTAAATTATTAGCATGCAGCTCGGTTGATTAAGGAGGAGTTTCATGGAGGCAATTATTCTTGGCGGGGCAATGAATACTGGTTCTCTTAGAGAAGCAGATGATTCTCCATATGAAGCTGGTATTAAGATTAATAATCAACCAATGATTGAATTTGTAATTGCTACTCTAGAAGGTATGGAGGAGATTCAAAGAATAGCTGTTGTTACCCAGGAAGGGATCATTGACAAAAGTAAATGGCCAAAGGTGGAGGTTTTACCACCGGGGAAAAGTATGCTTGATAGCCTTCTTCAAGCAGTTCGTTACCTTGACTCGGAAGGATTATTACTGGTGCTTACTTCTGATATACCTTTAATCTCACAAGCGGCACTCCAAGATTTCTTAGGAGAATGTTCTAAAAGAGAAGCAGATATTTATTATTCGTTTGTGCCTAAAGAGAAGATCGAAGAGAAATATCAAGGCGTAAAAAGGACTTATGTACGGTTAAAAGATGGAATCTTTACTGGTGGGAATGTAGTACTTCTTAAATCAAAGGTAATTCTATCTTATAGTGAGCTAATTCAGCAGGCCATTGCACTTAGAAAACACCCATTAAAACTTTGTAATATGTTAGGGCTAAAATTTCTTTTCCGGCTTATAACGGGACGTTTAACTATAGCGGAAATTGAGGCTCGGGTCGAACAGATTCTTAAGCTAAAAGTAGCAGGAATTACTTCATTATATCCGGAGATAGGTATTGACGTGGATAAGCCAAGTGATTTAAAGCTGGTTCAATCAATTTTAAAATAAGCAAAAAGCTTTTTCTTTTTTAGGAAAAGCTTTTTTTATCTGTTTTAGCAAAATTTTAAAACTGGAAAGGATTTCAAGCTTTTATGTCGAAACAGTAAAAAGCTTACTTTATTTTCAAAAAGAGGTGAAAATATGAACATTACGGATGTTCGTCTTAAAAAAATTGATAATGGGAGTAAAATGAAGGCCATTGCGTCCATTACTTTTGACAATGCGTTTGTCGTGAGGGAAATCAGAGTAATCGAGGGTCAAAAAGGGCTATTTGTTGCTATGCCCAGTCGGAAGACACCATCTGGTGAGTTTAAAGATATTGCCCACCCGATTAACTCTGATACTAGGCAACTTATACAGAATGCGATTTTGGAAGAATACGAAAAAGCAGAATAATAAATAAAAAAAAGAAGCAATTGCCTATTGACATGATCCCAATATATTTGTTATAATTATCAATGCTATTGGGATGGTCAATAATTGTTGGGGCGTAGCCAAGTGGTAAGGCACGGGACTTTGACTCCCGCATGCGTTGGTTCGAATCCAACCGCCCCAGCCATTAAATATTGTTTTTTGAATTCGCTCTGCTACGGCGGAGTTTTTTTATGGATGATTGTTTAAAATATAATTAGCTGATACAGCATTAGGAGGCATTAAGGTGTCCGAGCTTAAAACACTTATTTTAGCTGCTGGTAAAGGAACGAGAATGAAATCAGAGCTTCCAAAGGTTATTCTTCCAATATGCGGTGTTCCGATGATTCAGTATGTAATCTGGGAAGCTTTAAAATTGTCTGAATTAAAACCATTAGTAGTAGTGGGATATAAAGGAGACGAAGTTATAGACCTGATTGGGGATCAGGTTGAATATGCATGGCAAAAGGAACAACTTGGTACAGGGCATGCGGTTAAAATAGCTTGTGATGAAATGGGAAGCTTTTCCGGGGATCTGCTCGTACTATATGGAGATACCCCCTTTATTTCTGCTGACAGTTTACAGGGTCTAATTAAGGAACATCAGGCTCAGAAAGCAGCAGCTACTGTTCTTACTGCCGAAGTTAAAGATCCGACAGGATATGGAAGAATAATTCGTTCTTCTGATGGTTCGCTGAAGGGAATAGTTGAAGAACAGGATGCCAGAGCAGCAGAGAAGTCAATAAATGAAGTAAATACAGGGATTTATTGTTTTTCTTATCAAGAATTAAAGAAAATAATTACAAAAATACAACCACAAAATGCGCAAGGAGAATATTATTTAACTGATGTTATAGCCTTGTTAGCTAAACAAGGCAAAAATTTAAAAGCGGTAAGATGTAGTAATCCCGGAGAAATTTTGGGCCCTAATAACCGGAAGGCTTTAGCAGAAACAGAACGGGTAATGCAAGCAATGATTTTAGAAAGGCTTATGGATGTAGGTGTTAGTATCATAGATCCTATGGTCACCTATATTGATCCCCGTGTTAAAATTGGCAGAGATACTACTATTTATCCTGGCACGATCCTTAAAGGGAATACGAAAATCGGTGAAAATTGTCATATTGGCCCATTTTCTCAAGTTTCTGATTCAATAATTGGGGATGATTGTCAGATTCAGTTTAGTACGATTACGCAAACCCGGTTAAAGAATCATGTTAATGTTGGACCCTATGCCCATATTCGTCCAGGAACTACTGCTGAAGAACATACCAAAATTGGCGGGTTTGTGGAAGTGAAAAACTCGCAGATTGGGGAAGGGAGTAAAGTTCCCCATTTAAGCTATATTGGAGATACTAAGATCGGGACAGATGTGAATATTGGTGCTGGAACTATTACTTGTAATTATGATGGTGGAAATAAATGGGAGACTACTATAAAAGATGGAGCTTTTATCGGTAGTAATACCAATTTGGTAGCGCCAGTCAATATAGGAGAAAAAGCAGTAATTGGAGCGGGTTCTACGATAACAGAGGATGTTCCGGCATATGCCTTGGCGATTGCCCGTGCACAACAGGTGCATAAAATTAGTAGGCCGACTTTTGAAATTAGTGCGACGAAAAAGGAACAGTTTCAAATGGTTAAGCTCAATTGCCTAATAAAAGGGGCTGTAATTTGTTATACACTTGATGGCACAGAACCTACTGAGGAATCACTGGTTTATAGCCAACCACTAGAACTTAAAGAAGAGACGATCTTAAAAATGAGGGCTTTTAAAGAAGGATGGTATCCTAGCAAAACAGTAAGCGTTAAAATTACAGCAAGATAAAAAGGGATAGATTTGCTCACTAAAGATTATTATGATATAATAATTCAATGTTTTTGGAGATAAATAATAATAAATAGTTACTATATTAATGCGGGAGGTTGGTTATCTATGGAATTAGTGCTAAATGCGGCAATACGAGAAGGAACCGGTAAAGGGGCAGCATATCGTCTTCGCCAACAAGGGACTTTGCCTGCTGTTTTATACGGAAATGCACAAGAAAATCTTAGTCTTAACTTAAGGGAAGTCCGTAAATATTTTAGTACACAAGGAACAAACCAGTTGCTTATGCTAAGATTAACTCGTGGTAACAAGACCGAAGATTTACCAGTGCTAGTTAAGGAAATTCAGTATGATCCGGTAAAAAGAACTCCCTTACATCTAGACCTATACCAGGTTTCTATGGAACAAGAGGTAAATGTAAACGTGCCGGTGGTACTGGTTGGCGAAGAGGAAAGGGAAGATGATGGTTCTGTAGTTGATCAGATCCACTATCGATTAGAGGTTTCTTGTTTACCAGCGGAGATTCCAGCAAAAATAGAAGTTGATGTTTCAAAATTAACGGTAAATGAAGCGATTACAATTGCGGATTTAGAACTACCATCTGGAGTAAAATTTACTGCAGATAGTAATGAACCTGTAGTAGTAGCAACTATTCCTAAGATGGAAATTGATGAAGACGAAGAAGAAGCTGATGAAGAAGTAGAATTAACTGAAGAGACAGAAGGAGCCGCAGCACCTGAAACTACTGAAGCGGAATAACCCGAATAGTAGAAAGGTTTCATTGGTGAAAATAGATGAATTATATTGTGATTGGTTTAGGTAACCCTGGGAAAAAATATAACTTAACCCGGCATAATGCCGGGTTTTTGGTATTGGACCATTTAGCCAGGTTGCTTGATGTACAATTAAATCGCAAGGAAGATAAGTTAATCTACGGGGCCACCCGAACAGGAAATGGCGGAATAATTTTAGCTAAACCTTTAACTTATATGAACCTCAGCGGCGAGGCAGTGAAAATTTTGCTAGAAAGGTATCATGCTCCACTGCATAGGGTAATAATAATATCCGATGATGTTTCTCTTCCTTTTGGATATATTAGACTTAGGCAAAAAGGGAGTTCTGGAGGGCACAAAGGACTTAGATCAATTATTGCAATAACCGGTGAAGAGATTCCGAGATTGCGAATAGGAGTCGATTCTCCACTTGCAAAGTCTGGAATGATCCACTACGTCCTTGGGAACTTTAGTAAGGAAGAGAAAGAGCTTCTTCCTGAGGTAACTTTATGGGCTGCAAATGCTGTAATAACATGGATTAAAGAAGGAACCGAAAAGGCTATGAGTGTATATAATGGTTTTGTACCCTCTTTACTTAAAGAGCAGAAAAAACACGAAGAATAAACTTGAGTTATGCTAATTATTATTACCAGGTGTTTGCCCAATGGCCAAGATTTTCTTGATTAGTATATTATTCAATAGCTACAAGTTTAGTTTTTATGGTTAATTTAAGGAATTGCATAAATGAATAATTAAGGTTTAACCACAACATGATATTCTCACTAGGAATTCTCTAATAATATCTTCTAAATTTTAGCGATGTCTTTGGAAATCAGACAATCCTTTGACTATATATTGTGGTCAAATGGAGGCCAAAGGCAATTATGCAATTCCTTCAGTTAATAATATTAATTTTAACTTAATTAATCAGTAATAATCGTTATTGATCTGGAGTACTTTCTTTAATAAGCTCTTCTGAGGAGATATTTTTTTCTTATGGTAGGGGGAATTATCTTTGTTCGGTATGCTTGTAAAACAACTACAAACTTGGACGGAAACCCGAACGCTTTTTCAGCTTCTAAAACAGAAAAAGAAAACAACACTAATACAGGGACTTAGTGGTTCCCAACGTGCCTTTGTTTTGGCAACCTTATGGGAACAGTTTAATCAGGGGATGTTGATTATTACTAATACCCCTTCTGAAGCTGAGCGACTGGCTTCAGATCTGGAATTGATTCTGGGCGAGGGGATCCTTCTGGTATTTCCGGCGTATGACCTTTTAGCACACGAAGAGGCTTATGAAAAAGAAGTAGCAGGAGAGCGGCTTTCGGTTCTTAGCACTTTAAACAAAGGCCAAAGGCGGTTAGTGATTACTTCTTGGCCTGCTTTAGTAAGGAAAGTAATCCCTCCGGAAGTCTTAAGCGCTTTTATTATTAATATTAAGGTAGGCGAAGAGATCGGAAAAAGAGATAACTTTCTTAACAAATTAGTAATAATGGGTTACGAAAGAGTAGAGAAGGTTGAAATTCCCGGGGAGTTTGGTGTCCGAGGCGGAATTGTTGATCTTTTTCCTCCTAATCGTCGTGAACCTTTGCGGATTGAATTTTTTGGGGATGAGGTAGATTCAATTCGTGGCTTTGATATTGAGACCCAAAAATCTATTCATAAACTGAATAGAGTAGAGATCCTCCCTGCGCGAGAGGGTCTATGGACTAATGAGGAGTGGGAATTAGCAAAAGAGAAGATTAAGACTCTTCTTCAGATACAAACGGAACGGTTATTAAAACAAAAAGATGCTCATGGTATTAATGAGCCGGCTTCTTTTCTTCAGAACCGGTTCGCAGAGCTTTTAGAAAAAGTAGAAAATGGGATAGTTTTTCCGGGTATTGACCGGCTTTTACCTCTAATCCGTTCAGATCTTGTACCTTTTTTGGAATATGTAACAGCTGGGTTGGTTATTCTTGATGAACCAGTAAGGGGAAGAGAATATCTTCGTGCTTTAGAAGAAGAAAACAAACGTTCAATTGGTGGTTTTTTGGAGAGAGGATTAATCCTTCCACAGGAAATAGATTTATATCTAACTCTTTCTGAATTACAATCATCTTTAACCAAGAATTCTAACCTTCAAATGTCTGCTTTAGGAAAGGCCTTAAAAGGAACAGAACCGAACCAGACGGTTGTTTTTCCTCTGCGCCCAGCTCCGGTTTTTATTGGACAAATGAATAGATTAATTAAAGATTTACGCAGTAGAATAAATGAACAGTGGGTAGTAATTATAAGTATGTCCGGAGAGGAACGTTTGGAAAACCTAAAAACGTCTTTAAGGGATGAGGGTTTTTTAACAACAGAAAGTATGGATCAGAAAGGTTTTTCTCCTGGCATGATTTATCTAACTTCTGCTTCTCTTTCTAGTGGATTAGAATTACCCTTAGATAAAGTATTAATCCTTACTGAAAACGAGATTTATGGTCGAGTTAGGCGTAAGAAAAAGCTCAGAACCCGTTTTACCAAAGAAGGTATTCGTCTTTCAAATGTTGATGAGCTTAAATTTGGAGATTATATTGTTCATATTAATCATGGTATTGGTAAATATGTGGGTATAAAAAAATTAGAGATTGATGGAGCTGGCCGGGATTATCTTGAAATAGAATATGCTGATCGGGATCGGCTTTTTGTCCCTACAGATCAGGTTCATTTTATTCAGAAGTATGTAGGTTTAGAAGAAACACCGCCTAAAATTAATCGTTTAGGTGGTGGTGATTGGCAGAAAGTAAAAAACCGGGTTAAAGAGTCAATTAAGGAGATGGCTGATAAACTACTAGTTTTATATGCCGATCGTTTTACAGCAAAAGGGTATGTTTTTCCGCCGGATACAGTCTGGCAAAAAGAGTTTGAAGAAGCTTTTGTTTATGAAGAGACTCCAGATCAGATCCGGGCAACGGAAGAAATAAAAAAAGATATGGAGTCTGCCACACCAATGGATCGTTTGCTTTGTGGGGATGTGGGTTACGGGAAGACTGAAGTAGCAATGCGGGCAGCTTTTAAAGCAGTTATTGAAGGGAAACAGGTTGCAGTTTTAGTTCCTACTACAATTCTTGCCCAGCAACATTTTCAGACTTTTACGCAACGATTTAGTGGTTATCCGGTAAAAATAGGAGTTTTAAGTCGTTTTCAGTCTGCTGCTGAACAGGAAAGAGTAGTTAAAGGATTAAAAGATGGGACGGTTGATTTAGTCATTGGTACCCATCGCCTTTTATCGAAGGATATTTCCTTTAAGGATCTAGGCCTTTTAATTGTTGATGAAGAACAAAAATTTGGGGTAGCACATAAAGAAAGGCTTAAAGCGCTTAAGAAGAATGTTGATGTGCTGACGCTAACAGCTACTCCAATTCCACGTACTTTGCATATGTCTCTGATTGGGATTAGAGACATGAGTGTAATCGAGACTCCCCCTGAAGACCGGTTTCCGGTCAGGACTTATGTTGTTGAATTTAATGAAGAAGTCATTGCGGAAGCAATCCGTAGGGAATTAGACCGAGGCGGACAGATTTTCTTTGTTTATAATCGGGTAGAGAGCATCGAACGGATGGCAAACTATTTGCAACAACTGATCCCAGAAGCACGAATTGAGATTGCTCATGGGCAGATGAATGAGGATACCCTGGAAGAAGTAATGCTCGGTTTTTACGAAGGTTCTGCAGATATATTAATTTGCACAACGATTATTGAGAACGGGTTAGATATTTCTAATGTTAATACTTTGATAGTTTATGATGCGGATCGCCTTGGCCTCTCTCAATTATATCAGTTACGAGGTAGAGTAGGCCGGAGTAACAGGGTAGCATATGCTTATTTTACTTATCGTAAAGATAAACTTATAAGAGAAGCGGCAGAAAAAAGGTTGGCAGCAATTAGAGATTTTTCCGATTTAGGTTCAGGGTATAAAATTGCCCTTCGTGACTTGGAGATTAGAGGAGCAGGGAATCTATTAGGGCCCGAACAACATGGACATATTGCTGCGATCGGTTTTGACCTTTACTGTAAACTTTTAGAAGAAGCAATTAAAGAACGACGTGGTGAGCAGAAACCTGATACTCCTGATCCGACAATTGAGTTAGCAATAGATGCCTATATTCCTAAGAAATATATTAGCGATCCTAGTCAAAAAGTGGAGATTTACAAAAAAATAGCTGCTGTTTCTAGTTTAGAAGAAGCGGATGAACTTGAAGAAGAGATTATAGACAGGTTCGGAGATCCTCCGGAAGCTGTTTTGAACCTAATCGAAATAGCAAGATTTAAAGTTCTTGCTAAACATGTTGGAATAAGCTCTGTTTCTTCAGAACGTGGAGATATAGTTGCCCGTTTTCTTCCTGGCTTAAATGCGGACCGGGTTGCTTCTTTAATTATCAAATATCGTGGGCAAGTTAGGTACCAATCAGGAAAACAACTGACGATCCGTTGGCGGACGAGCGGGCGTACTTCATCGGAACTGTGGAAACTAATAAAAGATTCGCTTCTATATTTACTAGGTGAAGAAATTGCATAACTAGCAAATAATCATGTGCTTCTTTGGGCTTTTTGCGTTGTCATT
>DIPO01000046.1:43092-44801 GCA_002427045.1 Firmicutes bacterium UBA5486 | reverse complement strand
AGGACACAACGCAAAAAGCTTTTCTTAAGGTGAAAAACTCTGTATAAGAAGGTATATTCATCTGATGTGAGGGAAATCTAATAGTGAAAACCTACCATCTATCCGCTATTGAAGGCAAGGGCATAAATGAATATTCCTGCTAGCCAAGGTATATAATATCAGTAAACAAATAAATCCGGAACCACGAAAGAAGGGTCTAGATTCTGAAGAAAGTTGAATTTATATACCAAGTGGTGGATGGAGAACTCAGGAGAAGGAGGGAAAATGGATGAAGGCAACCGGTATTGTCCGGCGGATAGATGACCTTGGTCGGGTTGTTATTCCAAAGGAAATTCGCAGGACCCTCCGGATTAGGGAGGGAGATCCCCTTGAAATCTTTGTTGACCGAGAAGGAGAAGTAATACTTAAAAAGTATTCCCCGATAGGAGAACTTGGTGATTTTGCTAAAGAGTATGCAGACTCATTATATGAATCTACAGGGCATATTGCCTTGATCGCTGATCGGGATGTGATTATTGCTGTGGCTGGAACCTCAAAAAAAGAATTTATGGAAAAATCAATCTCTAAAGCGGTAGAACAAGCAATAGAAGATCGAAAGGTTGTTTTAATGCCAAAACCGGGCGATCATGAATATTGCGAGGCTTGTTCTGTACTAGAAGATGATGGAGAATGCAAGCTTACCGCACAGGTTATAGCCCCAATTATTGCAGAGGGGGATCCTATAGGTGCGGTGATCCTAACCTCCAAGGAACCCGGGGTTACGATGGGTGATTTAGAGATTAAAGTTGCGGAAACCGCTGCTGGTTTTCTGGCAAAACAAATGGAACAGTAATCAAAGGCGGTACGTTTAAAAAAGAGCATTAATTAAACAAGTTGCTAACCCCGGGTTAAATAGGCCCGGGGTTAGTATTAATCTCGCGGGCGGTTTGACATTAACATCCCTAATAAACTGGTTAGGACGGCAGGGTTAATACCCTGTTGATTTCCTAAGGAGGAGGTTAAGAGAGGCAACATATTTAATAGGGGTGCTAAATTGTTGCTTTTTTCCTGACTAGCATAGAGATTTACTGTTTGTAATAATTGATTAGGGTTGACTTCTCCTTTTTCATTAAAAGCTTTGAGTAAGAGCGAAACAATTTCGCGCCCTTTAGGGCTAAGTTTAGGCAGTAAATTACGGAAAGCCTCTAAATCCTCGGGTGGTAGACCGTTAGAATTTACAGGAACAAACTCTTTATCCGGAACCGTGCTTCGTCTCTTATAAACACGTTTTTTTGGTAATCCTTTTACCTCGTTTTCAGACATCGTGGTTCCTCCTTATACTAATTTTTATTTCAGGTTATGCCAAAAATCAAAGGGTGGTGCCTGTCTTAGTAAGCAATGAAAGGAGATAAAATGAGAGAAGAAATTTTTGTGCTGGGAATTTTAGTGAAAAACCGTTCCGATTTTGCTCCCGAAGTACAGCAAATCATTACAGAATATGGCAGTGATATTATTGGACGTCTAGGAGTACCGAGCCAGGACAAGAGTAATGGTTTAATTCTTCTTGTAATACAAGGGGAAGCAGCAGCCAGGAGATTAACAGGCCAACTCAGTGACTTTAAAGATTTTCAGGTAAAAACTATGCAGTTTTGCGAATAGCCGGAATTCCGGCTTTTTTTTATTAGGGCTTTTTGCGTTGTCATTGATTTTTTTTGTCCCTGCACAATATA
>DIPO01000046.1:31520-43003 GCA_002427045.1 Firmicutes bacterium UBA5486 | reverse complement strand
TCCCTGCACAATATATTGATAGCCTAATACAAGCCCAACACTATATATTGTGTTGGGACCTTTTAAAAAGGACACAACGCAAAAAGCTTTAAGGAAGTGTAAAAGTAGTCGTTCGCGCTGGCTACGCCCACACAAATTAAAAGGAGAAAATTATAAGCTAGGTGAATCGATATTCTTCGAAGTGTTTTCTAGGTTGTTATATAGAGACTTGTTAATTGTTCAAACCCCTTATGTGGTTGTTAGTATAAAGCTGAGTTAATAACGGGGGAATGAAAAGGGTTTATAAAACAGATAACGAAATAACTCAAAACAAGGGAAGGTGTGTTTTATGAATCCTGAAGAATATAGAAATATAATTGCTCGATTCTGTGTTTTAGGTTATCAGGAAGAAAGAGAACTTTCTAAAGACGGTTTTCTGCTGCTGCAAAAAGAGGAACCTTCCAAACAAAAGTTTATAATTATTGGGACAAGTTTAAAGACAGAAGAAGATTGGAAAAGGTTCATTATAAAAGCTGTTTTATCCCAAAGAAATACTGGCTCTCCGGTAGCGATTGGGGTACTAATGTTTTCTCCAGTGAGCGGTGGTTTAGTTAGCCAAGAGACGATTAATTACTTAATGGAGACGCCTTGGGTTGAGGCTGTTTGGGAGAGAACAGAGCATGATCTAGTATTAATAAAGTCTCACTATCGCTGGGAAATTGAAGAGAAAATTATATCTTTAAGTTTGGATTCTTTAAATAATTACGATAAAATGGAGAAACCGGAGGCGAAAGAGGAAGTTGAGCTGTATCCTCCCCAGCGTTTGACTTATATCCTACTCTTTGTTAATCTGATAATTTTTTTAATTGAGGTTTTTTTAGGGGGTAGCAATAATATCGAAGTCCTGATCCGCCTTGGTGCCAAATATAATCCACGGATTTGGATGGGAGAGTCATGGCGTTTAGTCACACCACTTTTTCTTCATGCCGGATGGCAGCATTTTCTTTTTAATTCCTTAGCTCTTCTACAAATTGGTAGTATAGTAGAGCGCTTTTTTGGTAAACCACGATTTCTTTGGCTTTATTTTGTCTCAGGAATCTTTGGTTCTGTTGCCAGTGCAGTTTTCCGACCGGAAACAATTTCGGTAGGCGCTTCTGGAGCAATTTTTGGCTTAGTTGGAGCACTAATTTATTTTTGGATTAGGAAACCCTTTACGGCTAAAAAGCTGTTTGGCAAGAACCTCTGGGTGATGCTAGGTGTAAATATAGTTTTAGGCTTTATAGTGCCGGGAATCGATTATTTTGGGCATCTTGGGGGAGTAGTTGGAGGCTTTCTTAGTGCTTATGCAGTTGGCTTAGGCAAGAAAGATTTCATCTCTAAAAGGTGGATTTGGATGCTGGTTTTTATTCTTTTATTTGTTTTAATGATCAACATGGCAATTACCCCTCCAGAGAATAAGTGGTATGTTTACTTAGAGGAAGGAAGGAAAGCTCTTGAGGAAGGAAACAAGGAAAGAGCGGTAACTAAATTGGAAGCAAGTTACAAAATGAATCCGGGGTATCCGATGACAAAAAAACTACTAGCCGCTGTATATTTGGAGCAAGGTTATAATGAGTTAAAAGAAGAAAAATTAAATGAAGCAATTTTTTATCTAGAAAAAAGTTGGGAACTAGTTTCGGATTATCAAGAAACGAAAAAGCTGCTACTCCAGGCTTACTTATATAGAGCATTTAACCGCTATCACGTAGGAGAAATAATCGGGGCTCAGGAGGATTGTCTAAAGGGGCTTGCTATAGAAGACCGGATTGAAGGGTTTCATTATATTTTAGGAGCAATTTATTATCAGCAAAACAAAACAGAAGAAGCGATTAGCGAATTCGAGCAGGTACTAAAGTTAAATCCAGAAAATAATAGTGCTCAGGAAATCTTAGAAGAACTCCAAAGGATGAAAGAGAAAAAAGCAGCTGAATACTAGTTTCAGCTGCTTTCCTTTGCTTCCGAACAAGATGTCGACTCATCTGTAATACCGGAGTATTGAATACCATATTCAATACTATCTGCTAAAGCTTCCCAGCTGGCTTCGATAATATTTTCAGAAGCACCTACTGTTCCCCAGCTTTTCTTCCCATCTGTCGTTTGGATTAAGACGCGAACCATAGCCTCAGTGCCCCGGTGTTCTTCTAAAACACGAACCTTATAGTCAACCAGTTGAAAACCAGATATTTGGGGGTAAAATCGGCGTAAGGCCTTTCGAATAGCACAATCAAGGGCATTAACAGGCCCATCCCCTTCAGCAGTTGTTAGCTCTTCTTCTCCATCAACGGTAACCTTAATAGTAGCCTCGGAAAAGACTGGTTCGTCTCCTCTTTTTTCCACAATTATTCTAAAACCACCCAGGGAAAATACTTTATTATAAAGATTAAAAGCCTTCTTAATTAATAGCTCAAAAGAAGCTTCAGCAGCTTCAAACTGGTAGCCAAGGTGTTCAAGGAGTTTAAGCTTATCTGTTAATTCTTGTACTCGAGGATCTTCTTTTGTTAATTCCGGGATTAGCTCTTGTGCTTTCATAAGAATAGTACTCCGTCCAGCCTGATCAGAAAGGAGAAACCGCCGGGAATTGCCAACAAAACTTGGCTCTATATGCTCAAAAGTAACAGGATTCTTTTTAATGGCATCTACATGCATACCAGCTTTATGGGCAAAAGCGGAAGAACCAACATAAGGTTGCCTTTCATCATGTTGTAGATTAGAGAGTTCAGATATTAAGCGGGAGGTTTTAGTTAGTAAATTTAGATTAGTTTTAACTGGAGAGTCAAAACCTAATTTTAGAAGTAAAGAAGGAATAATGGTGGTTAAATTGGCATTTCCACAGCGTTCCCCATACCCATTAAAAGTTCCTTGGATCTGAATTGCTCCCTGTTGAGCAGCGATAATCGAAATTGCGGCTGCCATTCCGCTGTCATTATGAATATGAACGCCTATTGGAGCAGAGATACTTTTTTGTACAGCCTGAAAAATTTCCATAAAATCTAAAGGCAAAGTTCCGCCATTAGTATCACAGAGAACGAGAGCATCAGCTCCACCCCGAAGAGCAGCTTTCAATGAATCTAAAGCATAGGAAGGGTTTGCTTTATACCCGTCAAAAAAGTGTTCTGCATCATAAGCAACTTCTTTACCATTGCTTTTTAAGAAGCGGACAGAATCTTCAATTATATTTAAGTTTTCCTCCAGAGAGATCCGGAGGACGTTTTCTACCTGAAAACCCCAACTCTTGCCAAAGATTGCTACAACTGGAGTACTTGCCGCAAGTAGATTCTGTAGAACCGGATCTTGATCTGCGCAGTTTCCGGCACGTTTGGTACTGCCAAAAGCTGCAAGTTTAGCATGGCGGAAATTCATATTATTAGCTTTCCGGAAAAATTCGAGATCCCTTGGATTAGAACCCGGCCAACCCCCTTCAATATAGTCAATTCCTAGAGCATCTAGTTTTTTAGCAATTCTTATTTTGTCATCGACGGAAAATACGACTCCTTCTCCTTGAGAACCATCACGGAGGGTAGTATCATAAAAATAAATTCTTGACATGGAAGTCCTCCTCCCGGTGAGTATTGGTCATATTTTAACTAAAGGTTGATTTAGTGTCAAGAGATAAATAGGAAAAACTTGTTATTATTATGTCACAATAAGACAAAGAGACTCATAACATATAATTGTTTGTAGATTTAAGGAATTGCATAATTCAATTATTTAAGATTCGACCACAATAAATTGATAGCCCACTAGTAATTGTCTAATTATAAACAATTAACCCGAATAAAAGTAAAACACTATATATTATAGTTAAATAAATGATTAAGGTAATTATGCAATTCCCTCATATTAAGGAATTGCGTAATTAGATTGCTAAAAATTTTATAACAATCTATAGACAGTTTAATTTAAGTCAAACACTTTATATTGTAGTTAAATGGATGCTAGAAAATTATGTAAATCTTATAAAAGGTGTAAGGGAGATGGGAAAATGCCCCGCTTGACGATACAGTCTGTATATCAATTACCACTAGGCAAACGGGCATTAAAGTTAGGAATTAAAGGGAAAGATGTTTTATGTTTACAGAAAACCTTAGCAGAACTCGGCTTTTACCATGGAAAAGAATCGGGATGGTACGATTTTTTAACAAGAGAAGCGGTGAAGGTATTTCAAAGATCCTACCAACTTTCGGCTGATGGTATTACCGGAGCGGATACAATAAAGCTCTTACAGGAAAAAAGGATATGGAACCGGATATTACATCAACTTGAGCCTGAGCAAAGAGTAGCCGAGGTAGCAAAGACTTATGGTGTGGGAATAGAGGCTTTAAAAGATCTGGAATCTAGGAAGAGAAAACAAAGAGTTGAAATTGGGGAGAAAATATTAATTGAAAAAAGAGAGGTTATCTTTGCCGGACTTTTAGAAAAAGAAAAGGTAAATCATTCAAATTTCCGCTCCGAAGAGGCGGATTTGCTCCAGATTACTATTGAAGAACTGAAAAAACCGGATAAAGTAAATAAAATAAAAAGGCAATATCCCGGATGTCAAGGATTAATTATTAATTTTTCCGAGAGTAAGCCACAGAAAACTCTAAGAAAAGCCTCATTAAGATTACGAAAGGAAAATGAAGTAGAAGTATTATGGTGGCTTGACAATCAATTATCTTATTTGCCCCGACGGGAAGAAGCCGACGGGATAATTTTTTCTCCTTTAATAAGAGTTTCAGATTCATATACCCATGAAAAGTGGCTTAAACAAGTGAAAACTCTTTTATCTTATTATCCTTGTACCCGTTTGATTATCCATTTTGATCTCTGTGGAAGGGAAAGATTAAAATCAGGGAAAGAGCAGTTTCTTACTGCCCGCGGGCGTAAAATTGTACGGATCAATAAAACAGCTCCCCCAATCAGGATTGGAAAAAACGGATGGTACTATTATCAATATAAACTCAAAGAAGAAGCGAGAGAAGCTTTAATACCTGATTCGAAGACGATCCGGGAGATTTTAAAAAAGATTGATGCTTTGAATCTTCGTGGGGTGCTTTTTACCGGGGTTGATAGTTGGGAAGAGTTTCTAAAAGAAGAAATGAACAAATATTTTTTGGCCAACCCCCGGATATTGGTTATGAATACAGAAGAGTAAGCATAATTATGGAATAAAGATCATCTTAAAACAAAGAGCCTTATAAAGGAGGGTAAGAATTAATAAGGTGTAGATGAAGCCAGTTGATCGATAAGGGGGGAGAAATATTGGTAAAATGCCTTTATGACCAGCTTACTATGGGGAAGGTCTTATTTGGCACCAGTCATTTTTTTAAGGCGGAAGGAGAACTTCCGGTTCCGCAGGGGTTTCCCGAGGTTGAGCAGATTCTTTCGTATCATGGTTATCTATCTGAGGTAAAAGGAGATATTCAAGGTAGTAGACTTTTTTTAACTGGGAAAATTGAAACGCATTTAGTTTATCGGGGAAAAGAGGTTCAAGATCGAGTTTCTGAACATGGAGTAGTTTGGAGAGGAGAAGAAGGAGCGGTTTTCAATGAAGAAATCAATCTTCCTGAACTTAAAGCTGATTGGGATTGGGAACTTTGTTTAGTAAACCTGATTTTACAACCAGAAGCAGCAGAAGTAGTAAAATACCACTTAGAAATAGAAGTTAAAATTTGGGCCAGAAAGAGTAGTATGGTTAGGTTTATTAAAGAGATTGAGTCTGAAAAGAAGATTCAACCAGTAACTGAGCAATTAATTAGTGAAGAATTAGTTCTTACAACTTATCTTAACCGGGAGGTCAATAATCATTTTCCGCTTACCTATCCAAAGCCTCCACTGGCCAGGATTCTCGACTGTCAAGTAATACCCGTGGATTCGAGTGCTACGCTTTCCAAAGGTAGGGTTAGTATCGAAGGCAAACTGGAAGTTTATTTAGTTTATGTAACCCTAACGGATGAAGGAAAAGAAGGAGGCATAGAAGCCCAACGCTGGACTGAGGATAATGGTGGGGCCATTCCTTTTCAAATAATTCAGGATAATCCACAGCTATCCAATGAATTTTCTGCTAATCACGAAATTAGGATTGAAGGAGTTCAAATGCAATCTTCTACTCCTGAAAGCTGCCGTTTACAAGTTATAATTAATGTTCGGGTTGATGTAGTTAGGCCGAAACCGGTAAAGGTCGTTTTAGATTTAACTTCAGAACAAGAAGAAATCTTGGATATTCAACGCGGGGCAGGTGAAATCGAAGAAATAATAGGAGAAACAGAAAAAACGATTATGGTTGAAAAGACGCTTCTCCTTCCATCAGAGCTAAAAAATATAGGCCGGCTCTTACAAGCAAAAATGTCCGGGCCAAAACTACAGCTTCAAACTGAGCTTGAGCAAGTGCTTATTACGGGGGAGGCTCAGTTGGGTATCGTATATCAATCGCAAGGAATAGATGGGGAGGAATCAACAGTTGAGGCTTCTTTTTGGGGAAGAGGCGAGACAGAGGCCGTGTCTTTTGCAGAATTCTTAGAGATGCCGGGCGTGGAAGATGGGATGCAAGCCCGTATTTATCTTAATGCTAATCGTTTACGAGTAGAACAATTAGATGAGAGAAGTATTAAATTTACTTTAGAATTGAAAACTAGGGTAAAAGTCTGGCAAAGCAGAACTTTAGCTTTAGTGAAAGATGTTGTTTTAGTAATTCCCCAGGATATACCCAAGCCAAGTATGTTATTCTATCTAGTACAGCCAGGGGATACTCTTTGGAAAATAGCCAGACGTTATAATACAACTATGGATTCAATAATCAGCGAAAACCGATTAATTGACCCAGAGAAGGAGATAATTACTGGGAAAAAACTACTTATTCCAAAAAAGTTAATAGCAAAAAGATCAGTAACTAGCTAAATGCAGCGCCGAAAAGGCGCTTTTTTTTAAAAAGAATAGAAAGGAAGTAAGAATCTTCTAATTCCTTAAATATAGAAAAAAGTATTCTTAATCGGTAATCGCTTGACAACAACGAATAATTGTCCTATATTATAAAAATGTGGGTACTAAAAACCAAAAGTAAAATACAACTCTTAATTCGTATGAATGATAGCCTTTGTAGGCTGAAAAGTGCTATTTTCATTTATTTATGCGCGCGGGTGGTAGCTAACGTAAGCGATTATCAGATTTTTCATAAATGAAATTGATAGTTTTTCAATGGAGGTGAATGAGGAAATGCCAACATATGATTATTCTTGTGCGAAATGTGGAAAATTCGAATACTTCCAGAAGATTACGGAAGACCCATTAACTACTTGTCCAAAATGTGGTGGGGAAGTTAGACGTCTAATTAGCAAAAATGTTGGTATTATCTTCAAAGGTTCGGGGTTTTATATAACAGATCATAGAACACTTGAATACGGAAAAAAAGAGAAGAAGGAATTCGCCAAAACAGAAGGGCCCCCATCTGGTCAACAAAAAGTCTCCTAAAAAAAGAAAGGTCACTCTCTTAAAGTGACCTTTCTTTTAATTGAGGAAACACGATTAGCTAAAACGAAATATTGTGGTATGCTAGTCGATATTAGGACAACCCATTAGCCATAAAGGGACTATTAATAGATTTTTGTTAAATCTTAAATTAATAAGCAATTCCTCAAATTGAATATAGATTACAGTAATAGCTAAAATTAGTTAAGGAGGATGATTAAATGGCTACTGAAAAATCCCCACGTAATATTTTTTTAATCTTAAAGAACGCAGTGATTGATCTGTACAACCATATTGGGTATTCGATGCTTATTAGTATTATTTGGTTTATTTCCGTTTTGCCTCTTGGGATGCTATTCTATAATTCTTTTATTGTTTATTTGAAAACTAGAGACAATCCTTTTAACCTTTTAATCTTTTTACTATTGTTTGGTGTTCCTTATTCAGCTTTTATTTTTGGCCCGGTACAGGCAGCCTTGGTTTATCAAATGGATCATGTAATAGTTTATGAAGCTGAAATAAAAGGCCTATGGTTAGGTTTCCGTAAGTTTTACTGGCGGGCCGCGGCAGTATATGGCTTATATATGGGAGCAGTTATTTTTGTCTTAATTGACCTTTTAATCTGTTTTGTTGTAGTTGATAATTTATTCATAAAGTTTATCGGGTTTTTCTTATTGTATTTACTAATCTTCTTACTATTAACAAGTTTCTATTTACCAAGCTTTATAGTTTTTCAAGACAACAATTGGAAAAAAGTATTTAAGAAAACTTTATTATTAACCCTTGATAATACTTTATATACAATCTTAGTACAATTAGTCTTATTAGTGATTGGGGTATTATGTACAATTATTGCTCCTCTGCTCTTTTTGTTCTATGGTGGTTTTTTACAGGTGATGGGGATTAGGGTGTTTTGGGGTTTACTTGAGAAATATCCGGACCCCCCAGCTTCACAGGTTGATTACCAAAGCGAGGAAAAAAGTTAGTTGATTCTTTCTTAAATAAGAGAATTGCTAATTGTCAACTCACATTTTGTGCTCTTTAAGCAAAGACCAAACTAAAAGTTAAATTTAGGTAGGAGCGAAAAGTGAGGCCTGTGGTTTTATTTAATGAATTATACGATTCCTTAATAATTAATAATTATGCAATTCTCAATTTAAGCAGTTTAGTAAAATACCAAATAAAATTTAGAAAAGTATACCATCATCTAGGGGGAGAGTAATGGCAAAATTTATATTCATCACCGGAGGCGTAGTTTCTTCTCTAGGGAAAGGGATTACCGCAGCTTCAATTGGAAGGCTTTTAAAGAGTAGAGGGGTCAAAGTTACGGTTTTAAAGCTGGATCCATATATCAATGTTGATCCTGGAACAATGAGCCCTTACCAACATGGCGAAGTATTTGTGACTGATGACGGTGCAGAGACCGATTTAGATCTTGGACACTATGAAAGATTTATTGATGAAAACTTATCAGGGAACAACAATGTTACTACAGGAAAAATTTATTGGTCAGTAATAAAGAAGGAACGGCGTGGAGACTTTCTGGGCGGAACAGTTCAAGTTATTCCCCATATTACCAATGAGATAAAAGACCGGATTTACCGAGTGGCATCTGAAACCCAAGCAGAAGTAGTGATTGTTGAAATAGGAGGCACCGTAGGGGATATTGAGAGTCTTCCTTTTTTGGAAGCAATTAGGCAAGTTAAAACAGATGTGGGCCGGGATGAAGTTATGTATATTCATGTTACTTTGGTGCCATATATTGCTGTTTCTTCTGAATTGAAAACTAAGCCAACCCAACATAGTGTTAAAGAACTACGGGGTATAGGTATACAACCAGATGTTATTGTCTGCCGCTCTGAACAGCCTATATCTGAAGAGCTTAAGGCAAAAATTGCACTTTTTTGTGATATTAATATCAATGCAGTCATCTCTAATCAGGATGTAGATACGATTTACGAAGTCCCCCTTTATCTTGAAAAGGCAGGATTAGATGAGATTGTTATTAAACGCTTGGGCCTTAAATGTGGAGAACGTGATTTGGCTAACTGGAGAGAGTTTGTTGAGAAAGCAAAAAATCCACAAAATAGTGTAGAGATTGCGATTGTTGGTAAATATGTAGCCTTACCTGATGCTTACCTTAGTGTAGCAGAGGCTCTACGCCACGCTGGGGTTGCCTATCGTTCTTCGGTCCAAATTCACTGGGTAGATGCAGAGAAGGTCGGGGTAGAAGGTGCAGAGAGACTTCTTTCTGGGATGGATGGAATTTTAGTTCCTGGAGGTTTTGGCAGCCGAGGAATAGAAGGGAAGATGGCGGCTGTACGATATGCTAGGGAAAAAGGCGTGCCTTTTCTTGGAATCTGTTTAGGCATGCAATGTGCTATTATTGAATTTGCCCGGAATGTCTGTGGAATGGAAAAAGCAAATTCTTCGGAATTCGACTCCCATACTCCTTTTCCAGTAATAGATCTCTTACCGGAACAGCAAGAGGTTGCTGAATTCGGAGGAACGATGAGATTAGGTTCGAATATTATAAATTTAATTCCCGGAACCAAAGCATATAACAGCTATAATCAGGAGAAAATTGAAGAAAGACACCGTCACCGATATGAAGTAAATAACAAATATATAGAAAAAATGGAGGAAAAGGGCTTAGTAATCAGTGGAATCTTATCTGGTAAAAATCTGGTAGAAATTATTGAATTCCCTGCTCATCCTTGGTTTATTGCTACCCAATTCCATCCAGAATTTAAATCAAGGCCTCATAAGCCGCAACCTTTATTTAAGGGATTTGTTGAGGCAGCACTTAAATATAAAAATAAAGAGTAATTAGATTAAGACTTACTTGGAATCCGGGGTAAACCCGGGTTCTTTTATTTTTACCTCTTAGCTATTTACGAGGATTGTGGATAAATTTTAATAATTGAATTATGCAATTCTTTGAGTTAGCAGGAAAACACCGGCTTAGGAAGAAAACATATAAATATGTTTCCAAAATAATACAGGTAATCTTGGCGAAGGATTTAATATTCTAAACTAAGGGGTGTTTTTGTGCAAGTTACTAATCCCATGCCGGGCCGGTCGGTAATAACAAAGGCAAAAAAAAGCAGTAGAAAAAAGAATTATTTAGGATGGGTGTTATTGATTATTTGTAGCCCGGTTTTATTGTTAGTGGATGCTTTTAGGCCGCGGGGTTCAAAAAGGATATTTTTTGCCTATATTTGTTTAATGGTGTTGTTATTTCTTATAATGACCACTATTTTTGTTTTTATGGAAATGAAGACGGATCAAATGGAAAGGTTATTAGGGAAGTTTTTTTCTTTTTCTGAGATATCAATCCCGGTAAGCACCGAACTGCAAGGAATCATTAGTGGTAATGCAATAATTTATGATGTAAATCCTCAATTAATTACCGCCATGATTCAAGTAGAGAGTAGCTTTAATTCAGCGGCTCGTTCCCCGAAGGGTGCTTGTGGATTAATGCAAATTACTCCTTTAGTTTGGCAGTATTATAATCCCAATTCTCAATGTGATGGCAAGCATTTACCAGGCAAACCGGATCATGGTAGAGATTGTATATATAATATTGAAGCCAATATTGCCACAGGAGTAAGGTATCTAAAGGATCTAATTGATCGTTATGAAGGTGAGATTGGCAGGGCTTTGGAGGCATATAATGCCGGCCTTACCAATGTAGATCTAGATAGGGTAAGACCAAAATATAAAGAGACAAGAGTTTATTTACAAAGAATAGGGAAGATCTTAGCTTTTGACAGCGGGGAACAACTAGCCAAACTTTATAATTTTAAAATTAAAAGTAAAGCTCTCTTCCGGTGGTTGTTACCGATTTATCTGGTATTATGGGCTATTCTACTGATTTGGGTAGTACGACACCTAGGAAAAGTTGTTTAAGAATCTACTCTGAAAACGTATTTTTTTTTATACTACAACTGTAGAATATTTTTCTCTCAAAGGCATAATGGTATAAAAGTTAAGAAGTTTTTATTAAAGCTTTTTGCGTT
>DIPO01000046.1:27619-31356 GCA_002427045.1 Firmicutes bacterium UBA5486 | reverse complement strand
AGGCTATCAATATATTGTGCAGGGACAGAAAAAATCAATGACAACGCAAAAAGCCCTATTAAGAGATGAGGGAGAAAAATGGAAGGTATTGATTGGCAACTTAGTACCATATCAATTCTTTTCTTTACTGGACTGGGTTGGAGTTTGTTTTATGATCTTTTTACTTTTAACAAACCTGCGAAAGAGCAAGGACAAATTAGAGATTTTTTGTTTTGGCTCCTATCAGCGCTAGTCTTTATTCCTGTATTTTTTTTCGCAAATTGGGGAGAACTCAGGATTTATCTATGGCTTAGTGTAGCGGCAGGAGTCTGTTGTTATCGGTTGTTATTTCGTTCTCCAGTTGTAGTATTTCTAAAAAGAATAAAAAGAAAAATTAAAGGGAAACGGGGATTTTTTAAATTATAGAATTGACTAAAGAAGGTATTTGTAATAAAATTGTAGAACTAATGTAGAACTAATGTAGAATTACTGTAGAAGGTTTTTAAAAATGAAAATAGAGATTCGTGGGGTTGAGAACCTTAGCTTTCGAGAACGACAGGTTGTGGTGCTTAAAGAAACAGGGGTGAGTACAGCAGAGATCTCAACTCGTTTAGGAATGAGCCCTAGTACAGTTGCTACCTTATATAATCGAGCAAAAACCAAGGGCTATGAGGTGGTAATTATCTTACCCGGAGCTACCCTTGGCCTTAGTGGCGCGTACGGGAAGGAAGAAGATGATGAATAAGCTACTTAGCTATTTTCCAGGAGGGATTCCTCCAGAGAAAAAAACAGGGAGACGTAAGTATTTTTTTAAATACCAGACTAGTATAGTTGTTTTTTTGTTGTTTCTAATGGTTTCATCTTTAATCTATCAAATTTGTACTGGCGTTTATGGATTATTATTAAATAATCGCCGGTTAAAGAAAGAAAGATTGGTATTACAAGAGAAAAAAAGGTTAATAGAGGATTTAGAAGCTAAAATTAAAGAGGAAGATCTCAACCAGTTGTTAAAGTTGGAAGCCGAAGAATTTAGAAACATACATTTAGGAGAATAATGGAATAAAAGGGGTGTTTGTAGAAACATTGGATTTGACTAAGCAATTATCTGTAGAATTAAATATCAGACCAGAACAGGTAGAACGGACGATTAAACTATTTGATGAAGGAAATACAATGCCATTTATTGCCCGTTACCGGAAAGAAGTTACCGGTGGGTTAGATGAAGAACAACTAAGGAACTTGGAAGAACGCCTAGCTTATTTAAGAAATCTGGAAGCCAGAAAAGAAGAAGTTTTACGTATTATTAATGAGCAAGGTAAGCTTTCGCCAGAATTAGAACAGGAGATTAAAGAGGCGACGATACTCCAGGAAGTTGAAGATTATTACCGGCCTTTCCGGCCTAAACGTAGAACCAGAGCAACAGTGGCTAAGGAGAAAGGTTTAGAGCCACTTGCTGAAATTATGATTGCTCAGGAGTTTACTGATGGTGATCCAAAGCAAATTGCTGCGGAATATGTCAATCCTGACTTAGGGGTTGAAGATCCGGAACAAGCTATAGCCGGAGCAATGGATATTATTGCTGAACAAATCTCTGATCATCCAGAATGGCGAAAAATAATCCGGGGAGACCTTTGGGAGAATGCCCTTTTATGCTCCGAAATCAAGGAAGAAACTTCGGAAGCTGCTGTTTATCGCCAATATCATAATTACTCGGAGCCTGTCAAGAAAATTCCCCCGCACCGGGTTTTAGCGCTCAATCGCGGGGAGAAGGAAGGCCATTTAAAAGTAGGGCTCCAAATTGAGAATGCTGTTCTTTTAAAAAAACTACAAGGGTTAGTGGTTAATGAACCAGCAAATATTTTTCTGGCCGAACTTAAAGCGGCAGCTGAAGATAGCCTTAATCGGTTAATTTTACCTAGTATTGAAAGGGAGATCCGGGCAGCTTTAACAGAAGTTGCTGAGGAACAGGCAATTAAAGTTTTTGCCTTGAATCTTCGTCAATTACTACTACAGCCCCCGGTTCGATCAAAAAAAGTAATGGGGATCGATCCCGGATTTCGGACCGGTTGTAAAGTGGTGGTAGTAGATGAGATTGGCCGGGTGATAGATTCTACAACCATCTTTCCCCATCTTCCACAGAATCAGTGGGAGAAAGCGAAAGAAACTTTAACCGCTCTCCTTCAAAAATATAGTGTAGATCTGATTGCTACTGGAAATGGAACTGCTAGCAGAGAGACAGAAGAATTAATTGCCGAGGTGCTTTTAGATTCCAAGCTACAAGTCTATTACTCGGTTGTGAGTGAGGCTGGTGCATCTGTATATTCCGCTTCTAAGTTGGCTCGTGAGGAATTACCTGATTTTGATGTTTCGATGCGTGGTGCAGTCTCGATTGCCCGCCGTTTACAGGATCCTTTAGCGGAACTGGTAAAGATTGAACCAAAAGCAATCGGAGTGGGTCAATACCAGCATGATGTTAATCAGAGCAATTTAGGCAAAACGCTAAAAGGGGTTGTAGAGTCCTGCGTTAACTATGTAGGAGTAGATTTAAATACTGCATCAGCTGCATTATTAGAGAATGTGGCCGGAATTGGGCCTGCTGTGGCTAGATCTGTTGTTGAGTATCGGGAGAGCAACGGCCCATTTAAACGCCGGGAAGAATTACTGAAAGTTAGAAGACTAGGGAATCATACCTTTACTCAAGCTGCAGGTTTTCTCAGGCTACCGGAAGGGGAATACAGTTTAGAGAATACCGGTATTCATCCGGAATCTTATCATATAGCGGAGGATCTTTTAACTTCATTAGGATATAAGAGTGATGATTTAAGAAAACCTACTAAGTTAGAGGCCATTAGGGAGAAACTGAAAGCTCTCAACCTGGAAGAAACGGCAAACAAATTAAATGATGTTGGACTACCTACTCTTAAAGATATTGTTGATGGGCTTTGCCGTCCAGGGCGGGATCCTCGAGAAGAGATGCCCAAACCGGTTTTTCGTAGGGATGTTAAAACAATGGAAGATCTAAAACCGGAGATGACGCTTAGTGGAGTAGTGAGGAATGTAGTAGATTTCGGGGCTTTTGTTGATATAGGAGTAGAACAGGATGGATTAGTTCATATCTCTCAATTATCGGATAAGTATGTCCACCACCCCCTAGAAGTAGTTTCTGTCGGTGAAACTGTACAAGTACGTGTAATTGATATTGATATGGAAAGAAAGAGGATTGCTCTTTCGATGAAAGGCTTCGAATAAGCTAATATTTAGTTGCATAACTTGACAACACATTTTCCCCTAAGATATAATATAATATAATATATTAATTAACTTATATATAATATTGATATTTTAAAGGGGAGGAAAAAACTGAGTATGTCTTTTGCGGTGGGCGAGGTTGTTGATGGAAAGGTTACTGGGATTACTAATTTTGGAGCTTTTGTAGAGCTTTCACCCGGAACTACAGGATTGGTTCATATTTCTGAGGTGGCAGATGTTTATGTTAAGGATATCAAGGATTTTGTACAACTAAATGATATTGTTAAGGTAAGAATTCTTTCAATGAAAGATGGGAAAATTGGTCTTTCTATCAGACAGGCCCAACCCAAAACTAGACGGCAAAGCCAACAATCATTTGAAGACAAGTTGGCGAAGTTTATGAAAGATTCGGATGAACGCCAGTCAGATCTGAAAAAGAGTCTGGATTCTAAAAGAGGCGGAAGAGGCGGAGGACGTTTCTCTCACTTCTAGGTAGTCGCTCACGCTGG
>DIPO01000046.1:6355-27499 GCA_002427045.1 Firmicutes bacterium UBA5486 | reverse complement strand
CGCGCACATGAAATGATGAAAATGTCTATAGCTTATAAAGGCTGTCATTCCTACGAGCGAAGGGTTTCGAGCTGTATTTTCTAGGTATAGAACTAAGGTTGTTCACCATGGTGAACAACCTTTTAGGTTTTAATTTGTATAAATTTTAAAATACCTCTTGATTAAATAAGAAAGATGTATTATAATTTACTTTGCAATTGTCTTAAGGCGGTGTAGCTCAGGTGGCTAGAGCATACGGTTCATACCCGTAGTGTCACTGGTTCAAATCCAGTCACCGCCACCATAATATGCGCCATTAGCTCAGTTGGCTAGAGCGGCTGACTCTTAATCAGCAAGTCCTGGGTTCGAATCCCCGATGGCGCACCAATTATGATAAGTTTAGGCCGTTTTTTAAGAAACGGCCTTTTTGTTTTGGTGCTTTAAGAAAAAGATAAAGAATTTATATTTCTTAAACTCTTTATCTTTTAAAAGAAAAAAACCGGGATTATCCCGGTTTTCGACATAGAAGTATAACTGGACAGGGAAAAAGCAATTTACCAGGTTAATTATTGTCGGATATTGTCTATCTATTAACAAATTCACCTAAAAGACCGATACTAATACAAAGAGGGTAAGCGGAAATATTAGCGATCGAGTCGGAGGTGCTTATAGTGCAAGAAAAAAGTGTTTCAAAAGTTATATATGAGCAAATTTATTTCCTGGTGTTTTTTTCGTTTATCATATTTTTCTTATCCTTTTTTTTAATAAAGCACATTTCTCCAACCTATGGGGTGAAAGGCAGTATTAAGTTAGAAAAACGAGGGAGAACAATAGAAAGCCTGGATCTTCTTAAGGAAGAAACGGGTGCCTTGATTGGAAATACAGTTCAAAAGTTAAAAAGTAATACTCTTCTTAATGAAGCTTTGCTTAGATTGAATTATAATTATCCTATTAATTCACCTGAATTTATTAAGCTCAAGGAAAAGATGAGAATCAGGTCACTTTCACCGGGTAGTGTCATTGAGATAAGTTTTTCCCATCAATATCCGGAGCAAGCTGCAGAATTAGTTAATACTATGTTTCAGGTATTAATGGATCAAAATATCATGGAGCGTGAAACAGAAGTTAAAGGAAGTAAGGAATATATTATTCTTCGCTTAAATGAAATCCGTGAAAAGAAGCTTAAACTTCTGGAGGAAAATGGAGAAGTAATTAAGACACTAGGAACAAGCCAAATTGAAGAAAAAAGAAATAAATATCTAAAAGAGCTCGGTAATGATCTTAATTACACAAACAAGAAAATAAATGGGTTTTATCTTTCATTACATAAGTATGAAGTGGATGAGATTAAAAAGATTTTAACACCTAATAATTGGCTCCTCAAGACTAAACGCTCGAAATTTGATGAGTTAGAGCAAGAACTAGTCTTCGGATTAATGAATGGAAGTTGGAATACCCCGCAAGTTAAAGAACTAATGAAAAAGATCTGGCGGGAGAAGGTAAATACAGTTGATATCATGAAAAGGGTTTATGGCAAACAGATCCCGGGCCCCGAAAACATAATTGGAAACATATTTGTATATTATGTTAAATTATATGATCTTCAAATACGCCAAGAGCTATTAGTAAAATTTACTCAAGATACACCTCCGGTAGACCTTTTACGGGAAAAACAGATTGCCTATGAGTCACTATTGACTTTAGAAAATAGATTTATTAATAAATTATCGGAACTTGAAGGAGTAGGAGAGCTTCCGTTTACCGAGATCAGCTGGGTTGATCAAGCCGTTCCACCACACGAACCTTGTTTTCCGACCAAGAAGTCGACAATCGGTTTAAGTCTTCTTGCGGTTTTATGCTTCTGTTTTATAAGTGTCAATATTGGTTTATATAAAAATGGGTATTTTGATGATTATGATGATGAAGAAACAGAAGCAAAGCCAGTTTAAAGGAGAGAGGTTTATAAAAAATGACTAATCTTAGTGTATAATTATTTCGGGCATATTCTCTCTGGCTTAGCTGTGCTAAAGAAGATAATAGCAATATATGAAACAGCAATTTTTACTAAAGGTTCATTATAAAAAAATGGACCTTTAGTTTTTTGTATTTGAGAGAATTGCCTAATGTATCTCGTAACTCTCACTAACCACTCGTTGAATGATAGCCTAAACAAACTATGACGAATATTCTCTAAAGAATTTCCTTTAAGTAAGAATATATTGTTTTCCTAGTGGGGTTATCAATATATTCTGTTTAAATAATTGAATTACACAATTCTTTAATAAATCTAAATTATTTATGTAAAAGAATACTTCTTGACAAAATATTGGCCAGTATTTATAATACGATTAAGCGGACGCTTAATCGTTGGGAGAGTGATTAAGATTAATAACAATAAAGATATGAATAGGGATCTATGTGATGACTTTTGCCCATCTACAAAGGTTGAAGAGCTTCGGGATAAGGTAATGGAGGTAGTAGGCCTCTCAGAAATCTTTAAGGTTCTTGGGGATGAGACCAGGACGAAGATCCTTTATCTTTTAGCCCAGAAAGAACTCTGTGTTTGTGATATAGCTGCAGTTTTAGAGATGAGTATGCCTGCAATCTCTCACCACCTTCGTCTTCTTAAAACACTTAGGCTTGTGAAGTATCGCCGGGAAGGGAAAATGGTTTACTATTCTTTGGATGATAATCATATTTTGAATCTAATTCGTGAAGCCCAAGAGCACTTTGCAGAAGAAAGATAAATTATACAATCAAATGAGTGACGAACCCCGAAAAGATCGATAAGTTACGGAATCAGATATGTGTTAATTTTAAATTAATCAATTATGCAATTCTAAAATTGTAATTTTTAAACTATCTAGAAAGAAGGGACAAGATGCGCTATAGACTCGAAGGACTAGATTGTGTAGTTTGTGCAGCACAGATTGAAGAGGAACTTCAAAAAATGGAAGGCCTAGAGGATGTAGAGGTTAATTTTGTGACGAAAAGTATTAATCTTCCTGAGGGAAAAGAAGAAGTAGCTTCAGAAGTTATTACGCAAGTAGAACCGAAGGTTAAATTAAGAAAAATTGAAAATAAAGCTAGGGGATCGATAACTGAAAAAAAGGGAGAAGAAGCACAGACTAAAGTACTCATTATCTCTGGACTACTTATGATCTTTGGTTTGATATTCTTACCTCAATTACGACGTACTCCTTTTTCCTGGGCAGAGTATGCGGTCTTTTTAATAGCTTATACTTTAGTAGGCTGGCCGGTTTTATACCGAGCCATTCGCCAAGTTATTCGTGGAGAATTCTTTGATGAGAATTTTTTGATGACAATATCTACGATTGGCGCGATTGCTATTCGGCAATTACCAGAAGCAGCAGGAGTTATGCTTTTTTATGCAATTGGCGAGTATCTTCAGGAACGGGCGGTTAATCGTTCGCGACAGGATGTTGAAGCATTGCTGGCGATTCAACCGGAATATGCTAACCTGATCAGTAACGGGGAAATAACTAAAGTTCAGCCGGAAACAGTTAAGGTAGGCCAGGTTATTATTGTTAAGCCCGGGGAGCGGGTACCTCTAGATGGAGAAGTGATTGAAGGCTCTTCTTATTTAGATACTTCAGTCCTTACTGGTGAATCAGTCCCTCGCCGGGTGGTAAAAGGAGAAGATATTCTTGCAGGGATGATTAATGGTCAAGGTGTTTTACAGATTAAAGTAGCAAAAACTTATCAGGATTCATCAGTTGCGAGGATCTTAGAATTAGTAGAGGAAGCAGCGGAAAGAAAGGCGCCTACTGAACGCTTTATTACCACCTTCTCTCATTATTACACACCAGTGGTAGTGGGCATCGCGCTACTGATTGCGTTTCTTCCACCACTTGTGGTACCGGGAGCTAGTTTTTCCGATTGGTTTTATCGAGCTTTGGTTTTATTAGTTATCTCCTGTCCTTGCGCCTTAGTGGTTTCTATTCCGTTAGGCTATTTTGGCGGAATTGGAGCTTGCTCAAGAAAAGGGATCCTAGTAAAAGGGGCAAATTACCTAGACATATTAGCTCGCTTGGATACAGTGGTTTTTGATAAAACTGGGACCTTAACCAAAGGCGTCTTTTCTGTTACAGAAGTTGTACCCCGAAACGGGTTTACTAAAGAAGAGTTACTATCATTAGCAGCGGGGGCAGAAGAGTATTCTAATCATCCGATTGCCAAATCGATCCGGGAGGCGTTTGGAAAAAAACAACTTTCTCAAAAGCCTAGTGAGTATCAGGAGATCCCAGCTCATGGAATAGTGGCAACTGTTGGTGGGCGAAGAGTGATTGCGGGAAATGACCGTTTACTTCATAAAGAGAAGATACCACATCAAGATTGTGATTTGGATGGAACTATAGTTTATCTGGCAGTTGATCATATTTATGCTGGCTATTTAGTAATCTCCGACCAAATAAAGGAGGAGGCTAAGGAAACTATTAAGCAGTTAAGAGAGTTGGGGATCAAAAAAACAGTGATGCTTACCGGTGATGATGAAAAAGTTGCCCGACAGGTAGCAGAGGAACTGGGCCTTGATCATTACTATGCTCAGCTTCTACCGGAAGAGAAAGTGAAAAAAATTGAAGAACTAGAGAAACCTTTTCAGGCTCAACCATCGCGGAAACTGGCTTTTATTGGTGATGGAATAAATGATGCTCCTGTAATAACTAGAGCCCAGATTGGGATAGCGATTGGGGGTTTAGGAAGTGATGCTGCTATTGAAGCTGCAGATATAGTATTAATGGATGGTTCCCTACAAAAACTAGTTACCGCTATTAAGATTTCAAGACGAACCAGGAGTATTGTCAGGCAGAATATCATTATGACGCTGGGGATAAAATTTATCTTTCTTGTGCTGGGAAGTTTAGGAGTAGCTGGGATCTGGCAAGCGATCTTTGCTGATGTGGGAGTGACATTGTTGGCAGTTTTCAATGGCATGAGAAGTTTAAGGTTTAAATGATTTGAGAGAAAAATAATGTATAATAACCGCTACTTGTAAGTGGCGGTTATTATTTTTAACCGAAAGATAACACAATAAAATAATTAAATTATGTAATGTTATAAACTAATTGTTTGTCAAATAAGAAAAAAGGAATTTACAAGGAAAATAAAGAATATATTACCTATATTTAGCAAAAATATCTTAGTAAAGGGGTGAATTTATGGAGAAAACGGCCAACGATATAGGTTTAACTAAATTATCCTTGGAGGAAGAAGCAGATTTGCTTGCTGCTATTTTTGAAAATGCTACCGAAGGGATAGCTTTGATTGATCCGTATTATCAGATCAGAGCTGCTAATAAGAGTTTCGCCCAGCAGATGATGATTTCCATGAAGATGATCATTAAGGCCAAGATCGAAAAGGTGATGCCCGGCTGGAGTAGTCAACTGGTTGAAATATGCCAAAAGGTGGAGGCCAGCGGCAAGGCATTTAAGATTTACAATCAGCCTCTTAACATTGGGAAAGAAAAAATTAAAACCTGCATGGATATAAGCGTTTCTCCTGTTTTTGGTGTTGGCCATAAATTAAGAGGATGGCTCTTAATTGTAAATCAAGTAACTGAGCAAACCTGTTCTCATAGGAACCTTAATGATACTTTATTACAACTTAAAAAAGCTAATGATGAATTGAGCAAGGCACGTATTGAAATAGAACATTATGCGGCAATACTGGAAGCGGTGGCAAATTCAACCTCCAACGCTGTATTAATTTATGATACAGATGGTAACATCATCCATGCTAATCCTATGGCAATTACTCAAGCTAGTTTCAATCCAATAGGATTAAACCAAAAGGGATTGATAAATAAAGTCAGTATAAAATGCCCAAATGGCCAGAAAAATTGTCTTAGTAAGCTACCTTCCAGCTGCGCCTTACAAGGAAAGGTAGTTAAAAATGAAAGAATAATCTTCACTAATATTAAGGGGAAAAAGTACATTTTGCAGACTTCATCGGCCCCGCTTCTAGTTAAAGGAAAGATTGTTGGAGCTGTAGTTGTAACTCATGATATAACAGTAAGAGAACGTTTATTACAAAAAGTTACAAAACAACAGAAGCTTTTAGAGGCTGTAATTAAAAATTTACCAGTAGGAGTAGTGGTTTTTGATAGTCGTTCATTAAAAGTGAAATTTACAAATCCGGTTTATCAAAGCTGTTTGGAGGCACCATACAATAAGGGGAACTTGTCAGGTTTAGAGCTTGGAGAATTTATACCGAATGTAGAGGAAAGTGGATTAAAGAGAATTCTTCAAAGGGTAGCAGAAACGGGTGAACCACACTTGGAGCCGGAGTTTGAATATACCGGTTTTAAGCGGGGGATCACCTATTGGAGAATTACGATCTTGCCGTTATATACCTCAACCGAGAATAAATCCGATCTATTATTTATTGCAGTCGATCTTACGGAGCAGGTTAAAACAAGAAAACGGGTGGAGAATCTTGCTGGTTTAGCCGAAACCAGTCTTGCCCAATTAGAGGCAGTAGTAAATAGTCTGACAGAGGGGATCTTTATTGCTAATCCACAAGGGAATATAGTATTTATGAATCCCGCTTGTTTAAAGATGTTTGGATTTGAAAAGATGGATGAGGCACTTTGCCATCTGGAAAAATTCTCTCAACTTTTTAGTTTTAGTGACATGGAAGGGAAAGAATTTCCGGTAAGCAGTCAACCTTTATCAAGAGCTTTAATAGGGCAGACCTTTTTTAACCAAGAAATGATCATAAAAGAGCTTGCTCAGGGGAAATGCTGGATTGGTAGTTTTAGTGGGACTCCTGTTTGTAATAGGAATGGAGAACTGATCTTAGGTGTAGTAGCGGTAAGAGATATTTCTAATCAGAAAGAAACAGAATTGGATCGGGAAAGGCTTTTAGCAATTAACAGGGATCAACGGGAGTTTTTAGAAAAACTAATTGAAAAGGCTCCCATTGGGGTTGCTGTCTTTAGTGGAAAAAAACATCGATATGAATTAACAAACTTATATTTCCAGACTATAACTTCACAAGTGGGTGTTAATCTGGAAGGGGAAATTATTTATGAGCTTTTCCCCGAAAAAATAGCTAATCAGATTAGGCGAATCATTGATCGAGTATATCAATATGGTGTACCGGTAAATATTCGGGATGCTTTAATTTGCTCAACAGTTAGGGAAGAAGAGGTTTATTTAGATATTAATTTTGTACCATTATTGGGCCCTCAAGGAAAGACAGAGAAAGTACTTGCATTAGTTCAAGATGTAACCATTCGTGTAAAATCAAGAAAAAGAGCGGAAGACTTAGCTTCAATTGCCATTGAATTGAATGCTCAAAATGAACTTTTATCAATTGTAGAGACGACAATAACCAGAATTACAAAGCTATTCGGTGGCGATAATGGGATCCTCTTTTTGTTTGAGGATGATAAACAACATTTACGCTGGATGTATGAATTACGAAAGAAAAAGAAAACAGGCAAAACTTTGTTGATTAATGACTGGCCTCATCTTAGAAAGGTGTCACAAGAAAAACGCTCATTGTATATTACAATTGCTGAAGCAGAAGGCTATGAAAGACAGTATTTTTTGGAACAGGGGATTATGAGTAGTCTATTTCTACCTTTGGTAGTTGCAGATCAAACTTTCGGTTTTGTTATGATTAGTTTTTACAAAAGGCGGGCAGAATTCTCTTCTGAAGAAATTGATAGTGGTGAATTATTAATTAGACAATGCGCTTTGGCAATTGACCGGGCGCGGGTTAATGAAGAACGTTCTGCTTTACTGATTAGTGAACAAAAAGCCAGGGCGGAGGCAGAACGCCAAACTGCTCAGTTGCAAGTATTGCTGGATAATATTGGTGAAGGGGTAGTGGTAATCAATACTGAGGGTAAGGTTTTACTTAAAAACAAGCTAGCTTTAGAAATAACAGGAGTTAAAAAAGGGATTGAGAACATTACAAAACTGATCCCTGATAACCGTCTCTATCATCCAGATGGGGTTCAGATTATTCCAGAGCAATATTTTGTAGCTCGTCTAATCCATGGTGAGTATTTAGTGGATGAAGAATATGTATTAGAATGTCCGGATGGTAGTAAGCGGCGTATATTGACTAGTGGAAATGCGGTTAAAGATCGGAAAGGTAATATTATTCTAATTATAATTACTTTGCGTGATGTAACAGAACTACGTCAATTGGAGCAAATGAAAGAAGACTATTTACATATGGTCTCTCATGATCTTCGTGCGCCACTTTCAGTAATTTTAAGCCATGCTCAACTACTTGAGATTCTAGCCCGGAAAGATCAGCAGATCTTAAACAGTGCTAGAGTGATTAATACCTCTACTCTGCGTATGAATAATATGATTTCTGATCTTGTAGATTCAACCCGTCTTGAATCTGGCCAGTTTATTTTGAAAACCGGTTTGATTGATTTTAATGGTTTTATCAATGATCTTTTAAATCGGGTTAAAGGTGTGTTGGATGTAAGTCGAATAGAGTTTAAGGAGTTAAAAACTTTACCTTCTGTAAAAGCTGATCCGGATCGTTTAGAAAGGATCATTATTAACCTTTTATCTAATGCCCTTCGATATTCTCCGGAAAATAAAAGGGTCCAAATTATTCCGACTCTTGAAGGTAATAAATTATTGATTGCGGTAAAAGATCAAGGAAGAGGAATATCCCAGGTTGATTTACCAAACCTATTTAACAGGTATTACAGGGCAAAGATTGACAATAATGAGGGTGAAGGATTGGGACTTGGTTTATTTATCACTAAATGCCTGGTGGAGGTGCATGGCGGGGAAATATGGGTAGACAGTGAGTTAGGAAAAGGCAGTACATTCTATTTTACTCTTCCCTTAGGAAGTTGATTGGTCATTAGAAAAGTGGTTAAGATCTTAAAAAAGACAACAAATTTCATGTAGCCTAGGACTAACCTCTACTCGCCTGTGTGTCGATGCTCTAAGCCTAATGCCGGGTTATTTAAAACAGGAAAACAAAGAAAGGAAGAAGACTTAAAAATGAAAGATCCACGTATTGAAAAATTGGCCGCCTCATTGATCAAATATTCAGTAGCACTGCAACCAGGTGAAAAAATACTAATCGAAGTGACTGGACGGGCAGATGCACTTACTCAATCTTTAATTCGTAATGTATATAAGATTGGTGGAATACCCTTTTTATCATTAAAGGATCAAACACTAATGCGGGAACTTTTGAAGGAAGCGGAAGCTAGCCAGATGCAAGCTTGGGCTCATTGGGATCGCGAAAGAATGACGGAGATGGATGCTTATATCGGACTGAGAACCGGAAATAATGTTAATGAATGGGCAGATCTTCCTGCTGATAAATTACAGATCTATAAGACTTATTACATGAAACCAGTACATTCTGAACAACGTGTACCACATACCAAATGGTGTGTATTACGGTATCCCAATACATCAATGGCTCAGCTAGCCAATACCAGCATCGAGAGTTTTGAAGACTTTTATTTTAATGTCTGTAACCTGGATTATGCAAAAATGTCCCGGGCAATGGACCCGTTGATTAATTTAATGGAAAGAACAAACAGGGTCAGGATTACCGCCCCGGGGACGGATCTTACTTTTTCCATTGAAGGAATTCCAGCTATCAAATGTGATGGCCATCGGAACATTCCGGATGGGGAGATCTTTACGGCACCGGTAAGAGAATCAGTTAATGGGAGAATTACTTATAATACTCCTTCGATTTATGAAGGATTTACCTTTGAAACAGTTACTTTTGATTTTAAGGATGGAAAAATCATTAAAGCTGCGGCTAATGATTCTAGTCGCATTGAAGCTATCTTAAATATTGATGAAGGAGCAAGATACATCGGGGAGTTTGCCATTGGGGTAAATCCTTATATTCTTACTCCCATGAAAGATACATTGTTTGATGAAAAAATTGCTGGCAGTATTCATCTGACTCCGGGATCTTGTTATGATGAATGCGATAATGGCAATAAATCAGCGATCCATTGGGATCTTGTACTTATTCAGCGTCCGGAATTCGGCGGTGGAGAGATCTACTTTGATGATCAGTTAGTCCGGAAAGACGGCATCTTTACCGTGCCAGAGCTTGCGGGTTTAAACCCGGAAAATCTTAAGTAGTTGCTCACGCGGGCTCGCGACCTCCCTGTCGCTCGGGCCAATAAAAAGATATTTTAAAAATTTAAATGGCGATTTAAAGGCCGGCGTAACAATATACGCCGGCCTTTTTTGTGAGTCGAGTGATTAGCAATGAACTGTGAGTCAAGATAGATCAGTAAAGAGGAATTCAATTGAGATTACAGAAGAATATTTAAAAGAAAAATGTGGTAACAAGCTTGAGGAGGATTCAGAGTAAAAGATGAAATTTCGTTTATTACTATTAATAATCTGCTTAACTGTTTTGACTATACCAGCAACAATAGCAACGGAGGATCTTTCTGGCCAGGGGATGGAGGACGTGGTTATTAGTGAAGAAGAAGAAGTTGAAGAGATTATAGAAACTACAGAATCTGAGGTTAATAACCAAGTACAGGCCAGTACTCAGGAGCCTGAAAAGAGGCCAGAACAGATAATTTATACGGGACCCAGGCTTTCCTATGGAAGCTCAATTGAATACGGGTTTTTGGCCTCTTTTGACTCTGGAGCAACCTGGGAGGAAAGGAACGAAGGGCTTCCTCATAAGTCAATATATCCTTTTGATCGTGATCAAGTCCGTAAACTAACAGCAATCGGAGTAGATCCCAAAAATAACGAAAGAGTTATAGTCTCAACCAAAAACCAGCTTTTTATCTCAGAAGACTATGGTGAAACCTGGGAACCTATTCCTTTTAGCAATGGTAGTATAATAACAGCCTTAGCCCTTTCGCCTTTTAATAGTGAACAAATATTAGTAGGGACTTCGTTTTTCGGGTTTTATGAGACTCTAAATAAAGGTCAAAGCTGGTCGCTAGTATCTAAGGATTTAGATTTTCTATATCAAAGTAAAAGTAATCTGGAAGAGATCTCGGCTCTTGCTTATCATCCGGAGGAACCGGATCAGATCGTTTTTTCCTGTGGCTTTGGTAATGGCCTATATTTGTATAATAAAACCCAAAAAACTGTAAAAAGTCTTAATTTGGCTAATGTCGAACGGCCATTAATAGAGAATCTTCTCTTCCGGCAAAAAGCGGAGACGGAAAATGTTAGTGGAAAGTTAGAAACAGATTGGCTGTTACAGATTACTAGGAAAAAGAGTATAGCTTTATACTCATGGCCCGATTTTCAATTAGTTGCCAAAGAGGAGAAATTAAAAAAAGGTAAAGATGATCCAGAGAAGCAAGAAAGATTAAGAAGAGCTGCGAATAAATATGGTATATATGTCAGGCCTGATTTTGCTCAAGGGAGGCGTCTAGAGGCACATCTGGATTTTATGGAGAAGAATGGACTTAATGCAATGGTAGTAGATTTTAAAGATGATTCCGGATATGTAACCTATGATACGCAGGTCCCTTTAGCTAAAAAAGCAGGAGCAATAAGAAAAAGAATTAATATTAAGGAATTAATTGAAAAAACCCGGGAACACCAGGTCTATCTAATCGGTAGGATTGTTGTCTTTAAAGACAACCGTTTATACCAGTATGATAAATATAAATACGCAGCCTGGGATAGATATACTGATCAGCCCTGGAGATACATGGTGAAAGAGAAGAATTCCGCAGGAGAAGAAATTTATACCCAGAGAGAACACTGGCTTGATCCTTTCTCCTTTGATGTTTGGGAGTATAATATAGCGCTCGCAGAAGAATTAGAAGCCCTTGGTGTTGATGAGATTCAATTTGACTATATCCGGTTCCCTACTGATGGTAATATAGAGCGAATTAGTTATAAATACCAACCAGTAGGAGCGGAAAAAATAGATGCTTTAGAGTCATTTCTGGCAATGGCTAGAGAACGTTTACAGATACCGATCAGTACTGATCTTTATGGTTATAACTGTTGGTACCAGATGGAAGGCCTTACCGGACAGAATATCCGCTTATTCTCCGAATACGTTGATGTAATCTGTCCAATGTATTATCCTTCCCATTTTTCTTCTGGTTTTCTTCCGGGGGACTATTTAGAGCGGGCAGAATTAATCTACAAAGAAGGTTCTTTCCGTGCTAATACTCTAGTCACCGGAAACAGTATTATCCGTCCTTATGTCCAAGCCTTTTTACTAAATTGGGAGTTTTGGATGACTCGTCCGGTATATACTGAGTATCTATTAAAGCAGGTAAATGGGGTTCTGTCTTCAAGGACACCGGGTTTTACATTATGGAATAATTCAAACCGTTATTACATGGTAAAGGAACCACTAAAGGAATACTTGGTAGAGCAAGGATATTTTGAACAGCTGTCACCAGAAATTGACCGGTAGTTAGATAAAAATTAGTATCCATAAATTACCTTCTATAGCTAAAAGGTGATTACCTTTTGAATCTAGAATTTAAAAAGAACAATGGAGGGAGAAGTATGAAAAAATTAGTTTTTATATCTTTACTTACAATTTGCTTTCTACTCTTACCTAGCGCTGCTTTTGGTTTAAACACCGCTGAAGTGAGAGCAAAGGGTGGAGAGATTACTCTTATGTTTGTTGGGGATTATGGGTTACAATTAGGAGCAGAATACGGAATTACCCCGGAGATTGGGGCTTATGTTGAGATGAGAAATAATTCTAGCAAAATTGGAGCAAAATATGAAGTGGATTCTAATATTGCACTATTGGTGGGGGCTATTAATAAGGCGCCATTTTTAGGCGCTAATGCTTCAATGGCTTTAGATCAGTATGTTGATATAATGGGGGGATTTAACTTATCATTGGCTAATAGTCAGTTAATTGCGATGTGTGAGTTGGGTTTGGCCTTTAAAGTAGTAGAAAACGTTGATCTTCGTGGAGGATTGCTAGGAGAGGTAAATCCAAACAATGAAAATGCTAGAGCTATTAGTTTCCAGTTGGGATTGGGGATTACATATTAATAGGTAGTTGTTCATGCTGGCTACTATAAACATCACAAAGTGATTTAAATAAAAGCCAGATGAATCAACACCTAAGAGACTATTAAAATATAATTGCACGGGTCTCTAAAAAAAGGGGCCCTTTTTTGTTAAAGTACATGCGAGCGATGAGCTTTGAGAGGTATTATGTAAGAAGGAACCTTATAGCCGAATAAGCGTTTATATAAAGACGGAAATCCTTAACGATAGCTATAAACGAGGAGGATTAGTATGAATATACTACTAGCTATTTTAGCTTTAAATTTCATAGTGATAATTCATGAATTGGGACACTATTTAGTGGCCAAAAAAGCTGGAATAAAGGTTTTAGAATTTTCGCTGTTTTTTGGGCCGAAACTCTTTGCCGTTCAAAAAGGGGAAACACTTTTCTCTTTACGCTTATTTCCAGTTGGCGCTTTTGTTCAGTTAGAAGGAGAAGAAGAAGCATCATCCAGTAACCGGGCATTTAATAACAAACCTTTACCGGTTAGAGCTGCTGTGATTGCAGCTGGGCCTCTGATGAACCTTCTATCGGCCTTCCTTTTTTTGTGTATTGTTTTTTTTATGACTGGTTATAACTCTACGCTTGTAGGAGAAGTTCCTACAGGTTCCCCGGCTTACGAAGCCGGCCTGCAAGCCGGAGATCGAATCATTAGGTATGATGGGAAAAAGGTTTTACTTCCTTCGGATTTTTACTCCTTTTTAATGGTCTCTAAAGGTGTGCCTAGTGAAATAGAGATTCAACGTCAAGGACAGATAACACAAGTGTATTTAAGGCCAAATATAATTCCGGAAAATAGATATTTATTGGGGTTTGCAGCTAAACAACAATATGGTGAGGAGTCCGCAGTCGTTAGTGAGATTCAACCGGGTTCTCCGGCAGAAGCGGGAGGACTTCTTCCCGGAGATCGGATCATAAAACTAAATGATCAGGAAATTCAGAACAAACAAGATATTAGCGAGTTTTTAAAAGACAGCCAGGGCCAGCCGGTTAATCTTACTGTAATTAGAGAAGGTAAAAATGTAAAGTTGGTTATTAAACCTAAATTGGAAAAGGGATCCGCTTACTATGAGACCGGGATTAGCTTTCAAATGGTGCGTGGGGGTGTCGGAGAAACTCTAAAACAACCATTGATCTATATTGGTTCAACAATCAGAAGTGTTTTCTATACTTTAGTCTGGTTGGTAACAGGGAGAGTTTCTATTAAGCAATTAGCGGGCCCCGTACGGATTGTTAGTATTATGAGTGAGGTTGTCAGCTACAGTCCTACTCCTTATCTGATATTTATTAATCTGCTTAATATTTCCGCTTTGATTAGTATTGCTGTAGGAGCTACAAATCTGCTTCCTTTTCCGGCTTTAGACGGCGGAAAACTTCTGGTTTTAGCTGTGGAAAGTATTAGGAAAAAACCTTTACCTCCAGAGCGGGAGGCAGCAATCTCCATGGTTGGTTTTGCCATCCTAATGTTACTAGGGGTTTTTGTTCTATTTAATGATATTATCCAATTAATCTGTGGCTAAATTATAGAACCGACAAATTAGCAGCTCTTTTTATTTTAACCGCTCATTTTGTATAGATAATCAAGATCAACATTATTAATCTAGGTCAAAGTTTCCTTAGGTTTTAAAATGCTTTAAAGGAAAAGGATTTTTTTTGAAGAATAACCTTATTATTCGGTAATTTAGCATATTTAAGGTTTCGCTTTTTGCACTTTCTTAATTTAATTGGTTTTTTGTTTTTCATATAGTTTTTAGAGAATTAATTTTGCTTGACTTTTGCTCAAAGAATGCGAAAAGTGAGATCAGCAATTATGCAATTCCTTCATATCACGATAATACAGGAAGGTGTTTAAAATTATTAGAATGGTGAGGTTCTGTAATGAGATATTTACCTTTAGCTAAGATTGACAAGGGAATGTTCCTAGCGAATACGATTTTTAGTAATGATGGCAAAATATTATTAAAAAAAAGAACTAAGTTATCCCCTTCCTATATAAAAAGGATAGAAAACCTACGTTATACTCATTTATATATTTATAATAATGAAGATGAAAAGTGGGATTGTTCCGGGTTAATTAGTGATAAGATTCGTGCCGAAGCCATGGCTGTCTTATGGGATTCCCTGATTAGTGCTGTTAAACGTCAGCCAATAAATGCTAACAAGGTAATCATTACTATTGAAGGTATTCTCAGAGATGTCTTGCAAAGGCCAGATGCCTTGTTTAATCTTATTGATACAAAAACCATAGAGAATTATATTTACAATCATTCGATTAATGTCTGTATACTCTCAATTTTAATGGGGAAAAAACTGGAACTAGAAAGAGAACAGCTTAAAGAGTTGGCAATTGGAGCTTTTCTTCATGATTTAGGAACAGCTTATATTGGATCATCTACTAAAAAAATTAATGAACTATCTACTCAAGATACAGTACAGATCAGGCAACATACCAAATATGGTTTTGAAATCCTTAAATATATATCTAATTTTTCTTTTCATACAGCTAATATAGCCTATCAGCATCATGAGCGAGAAGATGGTTCTGGATATCCAATGGGGCTGATTGGAAAAGATCTTCATCTTTATTCTAAAATTGTAGCGGTAGCAGATTCCTACGATGCTATGATTTCAGATCGAGCATATAGAGAAGCTTTCTGGAGTGGAGAAGCACTTGCCGAATTGGAACAGGACAGCCCATTAAAATATGATCCTAAGGTGGTAGATGCCCTTATCCAATCGGTGGCAGTGTATCCAGTGGGTAGTGTAGTACTGCTTAGCAATGGGGAACAGGCAGTGGTAGTCGAAGTTACTTCTTCTAAAACGATTCTTCAGCATCTTCAAACAACAGATGATTTTCCGGAAGTGTATAAGGATTCAGAGCTACAGATTGAAAAAAGGTTAGCATAGATTAATGGAAAAACCTTATAATTAACTGACGGGCACCCGTCTTTTTTCTTTTTCCGGGTATTAATACTGCTGTAAGGCGAATCTAGTTTAAATTACTGTTTAAGAAAAGGGATTTATATTTCAGTAAAGAATTATCTACCAAATAAGCTTCTTTTTTTGATCGATCTTAGATTTTTAGAAAAAACGTACTAATGAGAAATTAACAGCTTACGATAGGAGGCTAATAATGAAGGAACTACCCTACTCTTTAACTATTCCTGAGAACTACCAATCAGTTTTAGGGGTTAGAGATACACAAATTGCCATAAAAAAGCTTAAGGATTATTTCGAAAATGTGTTAGCAAAAGAGTTAGGTCTGGTTAGAGTTTCAGCTCCCTTGTTTGTTAGACCAGAGACTGGGCTAAATGATAATCTTACTGGGACAGAAAGACCCGTTGGCTTTAGTGTAAAAGGGATAAACGGGCATCAGTGTGAGATCGTTCACTCTCTAGCTAAATGGAAGAGGATGGCGCTCAAAAGATATAGATTTAACTTTGGTGAGGGACTCTATACAGATATGAATGCCATTCGCCGGGACGAGGTCCTGGATAATCTCCATTCGATCTACGTTGACCAGTGGGACTGGGAGAAAGTGCTTAGAAAAGAAGAAAGAACTACTAAGATGCTGAAAAAGATAGTTAACCAGATTTATAAAGTATTAAAAGAAACAGAAGACTATATTTGCCAGCAATACCCGGTTTTACCCCGTGATTTACCTGATGAGATTATTTTTATTACGACACAGGAATTAGAGGATAGATTCCCTCAGCTTTCGCCGGAAGAACGCGAAGATGCTATTGCCAAAGAGTGCGGAGCAGTGTTTATTATGAATATTGGGGGAATCCTGAACTCAGGGAAGAGACATGATCTGAGAGCTCCTGATTATGATGATTGGATGTTAAATGGGGATATTATTTTATGGTTTCCTCTGTTACAGACTGCTATGGAGATGTCCTCGATGGGAATAAGGGTTGATGAGGCAAGCTTAGTTAGACAAGTAAAAGAATTGGGTTTGGAAGAACGGCTAAGTCTCCAATTTCATAAAGAGTTATTAGCGGGAGAATTACCGTATACCGTAGGTGGTGGGATTGGGCAATCTAGACTTTGTATGTACTTTTTGAAAAAAGCCCATGTTGGTGAGGTGCAGGCTTCGGTCTGGCCGGAGGAAATGATGAAGCAGTGTGAGAAGAATGATATTATTTTACTCTAAAAGTACTGAATGTTTTAGAGGGAAATTCATAATTGTACCGGTTATTGACTAAATCATAATAAAGTACTTGATTTTTATTTAAGGGGATAGTTCTGATTTTCAAAGACTTTTTCTTTGATCAGAATAGATAGTGATTAATACGATTGAACCTAAAAGATAAAGATTAGAGAATCTTTAGTTGGGTTTAAATAAAAAAAAGTAAAAGGAGTCTGGCATGCTAATACTATGAAAATGATGAAATTAGGGGGTAAAACAAAAAAATGAGTTCGGTACTAGTAAAACAGATTTTTCGCGACCAAAACACTTACTTAAATAAAACAATTAAGGTTAGTGGTTGGGTTAGAACGATTCGTGTCTCAAAATCCTTTGGCTTTATTGAGCTAAATGATGGTTCTTTCTTTAAAAACTTGCAGATAGTAGTGGATGATACACTTGATAATTTTCAGCAGATTACTAAACTACCAGTAAGTTCAGCAATAATAGTCGAAGGGGAATTGGTCGAGAGCCCAGGTGCTAATCAACCCTTTGAACTTAAAGCAAAATGTATTGAAATTGAAGGATTATCAACTTCAGACTATCCCTTGCAGAAAAAAAGGCATTCTTTTGAGTATCTAAGGACGATCGCCCATCTAAGGCCGCGTTCCAATGCTTTTTCGGCAGTATTTCGGATTAGATCACTTGCTGCCTATGCTATTCATCGTTTTTTTCAAGAAAGAAACTTTGTCTATGTTCATACACCAATAATCACGGGAAGCGATTGTGAAGGGGCCGGAGAAATGTTTCGCGTTTCTACCTTAGATTTTGAGAATATACCCCGAGATAGTGAAGGAAAGATTGACTTTTCTAAAGACTTTTTTGGTAAAGAGGCGAATCTGACGGTTAGTGGGCAATTGGAAGCAGAGACTTTTTGTATGGCTTTTCGTAATGTATATACCTTTGGCCCAACTTTCCGGGCGGAGAATTCTAATACTCCCAGACACGCGGCAGAGTTTTGGATGGTGGAACCGGAGATTGCGTTTGCTAATCTGGAAGATGATATGATATTAGCGGAAGAGATGTTAAAATACCTGATCACCTACTGCCTAGATAATGCTCCGGAAGAAATGGAATTCTTTAATAAATTTATTGACAAAGGGCTTCTGGACAGATTAGATAATGTAGTACAATCCGAATTTGGTTATTTGACCTATACTGAAGCAATTGATCTACTTAAAAAGTCACCCCAAAAATTTGATTATCCAGTGGAGTGGGGTTGTGATTTACAAACAGAACATGAAAGATATCTGACAGAAAAGGTCTTTAAAAAGCCTGTTTTTGTTACGGGTTATCCTAAAGAGATAAAAGCCTTTTATATGAGAATGAATGAAGATAACCGGACCGTAGCGGCGATGGATCTATTAGTACCTGGCATTGGCGAGATCATTGGCGGTAGTCAAAGAGAGGAACGTTTGGAACTATTGGAAGAGCGGATGAAAGAATTCCAACTGGAAAAAGAAGACTACTGGTGGTATCTGGAACTAAGAAAGTATGGAGGAACAAGACATGCCGGGTTTGGTTTAGGGTTTGAACGGGCGATAATGTATCTAACAGGGATTACTAATATTAGAGATGTGATTCCCTTCCCTCGAACCGTTAAGTCAGCCGAATTTTAGGCGGAGAAATTTATTTTTTTAAAAAAAATGTAATTCCCTCAGCTTAATAAAGGAATTAATTTAATTCTCTCTATTTCCTCTTTTCTAAAAAAGTGTAGGAGAGGGGATATTATCTATTACAAAAGGGAATACTATAAATGGGTGGAAAAGGAGGGAAGGCCAATTGAAAAACCAGGTTGAATTGTTGATTGATGCTAAAGTTTCTTTAGGAGGGAATCCCTATTGGGATCAGGAAACAGAGATCTTATACTGGATAGATATGATGGGAAGCAAAATTAGTGCCTACCACCTGCCATCCGGAACTGACCATTGGTTGGAGGTTAATCAATTAGTAGGGGCTTTTATCCCCCGTGACTCAGGAGGAGCAGTAATTGCTCTGCAAAAAGGGCTTTACCTTCTAGAACCAACAACCAAAGAAGTAATTCCTGCGTTTCATTCGGAACCAAATCTGCCAGAAATTCGGTTTATTAGTGGCACATGTGATCTTGCGGGACGCTTTTGGGGTGGTACCTTTGATGGACGCAACAGGAGGCCATGGGGGGCTTTGTACTGTATGTATCCGGATCATACAGTCCGCCCCGTGCTGGTGAATACGACAATTCCTTGGGGGATAGCATGGAACCTTGATTATACAGAGATGTATTTTATTGATTCACCGACACGGCAGATTGTCGCATTTGATTTCAACCCAGAAACCGGCTCCTTAAATAACCGCCGGATTGCCATTGATTTTTCTGAGCAACCCGGGTTTCCGGCGGGAATGACAATTGATGAAGAAGGTAAACTATGGGTAGCCCACTGGGAAGGTGCCCAAGTTTCTCGCTGGGATCCGGAGACTGGTGAGCAACTGCAAGTAATTAACCTTCCGGTTTCTCAAGTTACGGCTAGTACTTTTGGCGGTGTGGATCTAGATGAATTATATATAACTACTGGACGGTACCAATTAAATGAGAAAGAACTCTCCCGCCAACCACAGGCAGGAGGGGTCTTTATGATTAAACCCGGGGTTAAAGGTCGCTCTCAACCCAAATTCGCAGGTTAAAACGGCTATATACTATTAGCCGTTTTTCATTTTTAAAGATGTTTTTAAATAATGCAATCCCCTAATTTAATAGGAAACAATTTATGTTTGAAAATTAAATTCGAAATTCATTATTAGCTGCTTGTCATTTGAATTTTTGCTTGGTAATAACTGGGATGAAACTCTGTTTCTTACCCTTTACATGCCCCAGCAAAGCTGAGTATGGAGCTCCTTGGATTACTTGCTAATAACAGGCGGGGATTTTTAGCAGCTTCCCAACCACGATGCATATTCTCCCGGATGCTCTTCGGATTAAAATCCAAGGCATGTTCTCCAGCCAGGGGGCTCTGCGGCGCAATAATTCTAATGGGTACCGCTTTTTTTGTTGGATATTTCCACCAGTACTTATTAATAGCCTGAACTAACTGTAGGTCATTAGTCGCAATTTCACTCAGTAGAATCTCAATTGTGCGTAAAATAGCTCTAATTGCCCCTCCAGGTTTTACCTGTGGAAGTACTGCTTCAAAACGAGAACCAAGGGGATTAGTAATAATGACTACAATTTCATCGGGATGCTCTTTAAAAGCGGCTTCCAAGGGAGTAATATCTCTTAAACCTCCATCATACCAATGCTTACCGGCGATTGGGACTGCAGGAAAGAATAGTGGCATACTGGCACTGGCTAAAACATACAAGAGAAAATCCTCTTGCAATTCTTTATTTCTGCTATCGGCATAAAAAAGTTCACCAGTTTCCAGGGCTACAGCTGAAATCTTAATAATGGTAGCTGGATCAAAGAGCCGCTGAAAATTTATTTTACTTCTGATTAGATTTTGGAGACCAATTGGCTTATATAATGAATCACCGAAAATAAGTTTAAAAATCCCCAATCTACTTGTCTTATAGATAGAATGGTTTCCCTTTAGCCCCAACCAGAGTTCTTTTAATTCTTCGGCAATTGCCAAAAGCTCTTGGCGATTTCTGGCTTGACCTAAAAATGCGGCATTTAGTGCACCAACACTTGTACCGGTGAAAATCTGAAAATCCAAACCTTCTTTTGTTAGTAGATGTTCAATTGCTCCAACTTCAAATGCTCCTTTACAGCCTCCACCTGATAAGACCAGAGCCCGTTTCATTGCTAAACCTCCTTGAAAAGGGTATTAGTCTGGAAATTCCCTAATTTATAATATGCGGAAAATAAGATGGGTGAGAATAGAAAAGGTTTTACTAAAGCTTTTTGCGTTGTGTCCTTTTTAAAAGGTCCCAACACAATATATAGTGTTGGGCTTGTATTAGGCTATCAATATATTGTGCAGGGA
>DIPO01000046.1:0-6279 GCA_002427045.1 Firmicutes bacterium UBA5486 | reverse complement strand
AGGCTATCAATATATTGTGCAGGGACAGAATAAATCAATGACAACGCAAAAAGCCCTACTAGTAACGGGGTTTCTAATTAACCAAAAGTATATTACAAATAAGCAAAGCATATTGTCGGAAAAGATAAAATTATCTATAATACAGATGAAACAAAGGTTGGAAGAGGGTGTGATAATGAGTTCTCCCAATAATAAATGGCAATCCAGTATTACCCGTACCCAAAAGGTGAGAAACCGGTGGCGGCAGTTTGATGCTCTACGTTTAGGAATGGGTTGGACTGAAGATGATCTCTCTAAATACCAGGTTTTTGTAGATGATGTTTATGGGGAAAGTCACCCCGGTAGTATCCATCTTGATACTCTAAGCAAATCTGTTTCCACAGGAATTATGGAAAGTGGAGGAAAGGCAGCCCGCTTCCATGTTACTGATTTATGTGATGGTTGGGCACAGGGACACTCTGGGATGAACTATATCTTAGCTTCCCGGGAGATTATTGCTGATATGGTTGAATTACACGGCTCAGTTATTCCTTGGGATGGTGCGGTATTAATTTCCAGTTGTGACAAATCAATTCCCGCTCATTTAATGGCAATGGCTCGTTTAAATTTGCCAGCGATTCATGTACCGGGTGGAACAATGAGCTCTGGACCAAACCTCACGACTATTACCCTGGGGGGAGATATCTCTCTGCGGGAGCAACAACAGAAAGTTACTGTTAATGAGATTAGGGATTTCTCTCTCAGTTCTGCTCCAACTTGTGGGGCTTGTCCTTTTATGGGGACTGCCGGAACAATGCAGTGCATCTCCGAGGCTTTAGGCTTAGCTTTGCCGGGTTCTGCTTTGATCCCTGCCTATTACCAGGAATTACAACGTAGAGCCAGGAAAGCAGGGAATGCAGTAATCAATTTAATAAAGAAGAAGATTACGGTAAAAGATATCTTGACTCCTGCTGCATTTCAAAATGCAATTAAGGTTCATGCTGCAATTGGTGGTTCAACGAATGCTCTTCTTCATCTTCCGGCTATTGCCCATGAAGCAGGGTATGATTTACCGCTCGAATTGTTTAATGAGGCTAACCAGGAGATACCTTATCTGACTAATCTGCAGCCCAGTGGAGAGTATCCTACTCAATTTCTATGGTATGCTGGTGGGATCCCGATGATTCAATGGTTAATCCGTGACCACTTGGATCTATCGGTTATGACTGTGACTGGGAAGACCTTAGGGGAGAATTTAGAAGAACTAGGTCAAGACAGTTATGTTGATCGGATCAAGTCTTATCTGGCTAACCATAAGATTAACTTCTCAGATATTATTTGTTCACCAGAGACCACCAAGAAAAAAGGTTCAGTAGCTGTCCTTAGTGGGAATCTTGCCCCAGAACATGCGGTTATTAAATATGCGGCTGTTTCCAACCAGGATTTTATTAAAAAAGGACCGGTTGTGGTCTTTGAATCTGAGGACCTGGCTTACCAGGCAATCATAGAAAGTCGGATTAACCCAGGAGATATTGTGATCATCCGGAATGAAGGGCCCCGTGGTTCAGGGATGCCGGAGCTCTTTATGATGACTGAAGCTGTTGCTTCTATTCCTGAATTATCATCTACTGTCACCTTGATTACAGATGGACGTTTCTCCGGGGCCACTAGGGGAATCTGTATTGGTCATGTTTCGCCGGAAGCTGTTTTAGGGGGCCCAATTGCTCTGATTGAAACGGGAGATTTAATTTTGATAGATATTCCCCACCGCCGACTTGAGGTCATTGGTTTTGCTGGGAAAGAACTTCCTTCTGAAGAAGTAGATAAGATATTAGCTAAGCGGAAAGAGAAGTGGGTTCCTCCGGTAAATAAAGAAAGACATGGGATTTTAAAACGTTATTTTGATCGAGCAGCTCCAGTTAGCAAAGGGGCTTATATGGAATAAGTAAAAGACCGCCTTTAGAGGCGGCCTTTTCATTAGATTCCGGCAGAGATTTCTTTTTCTTCAGTAAGAAATTTAAATTGAGCTATATATAATTGATAATAGATCCCTTTTAATTTTAGCAATTCATTATGTGTCCCCATCTCCACGATATGGCCTTGATCAATTACCATAATCCGGTCTGCATTAATGATGGTGGAAAGCCGGTGGGCAATTACAAATGATGTCCGTCCAACCAGGAGTTGTTCAATACCTTTTTGTAATAAACGTTCTGTATGGGTATCAATCCCGGCTGTGGCTTCATCAAGAATAAGAATCTGCGGAGCAGCTAGTAATGCCCGGGCAAAAGCAATCTGTTGTCTTTGGCCAAAAGAGAGCCTAGAACCGCGCTCCTGCACTTCAGTCTGATAGCCTTTTTCCATCTTAACAATAAAATCATGAGCATGAACGGCTTTGGCGGCAGCTATACACTCTTCATCCGTAGCGTTTAACCTTCCATATCTGATATTATCAATAATACTTCCGGAAAAAAGGAAAGTATCCTGGAGTACAACCCCCATCTGGCTGCGGAGACTCTCTAAGGTAACTTTTTGAATATCATAACCATCAATCAGCACTTCGCCTTCTTGAGGTTCAAAGAAACGGCTAATCAGATTTATTATACTGGTTTTCCCAGCTCCGGTCGGGCCAACCAAGGCTACCGTTTCTCCGGGATTCACATTAAAACTGACATGATCTAGGACAATCTGCTCATCTTCATAACCGAAAGTAACATTCTTAAAAACGACTTCTCCCTTAATCGGCGGAAGAGAGACGGCTCCCTTTAGATCATAAATTGTTGGTTTAATATCCATAATCTCAAAGATTCGTTCCGCACCTGAGATGTTAGAGACTAAAGTATTATAGAAACTACTAATATTCATTATTGGCCGCCAGAACATTGAGACATAACCAGAGAAGGCGACTAATAATCCGATTGTTATAGTTCCTGTATTTAAAAGGCGGATTCCATACCAGAAAACAGCCACTGTACCAATTCCCCAGGATAACTCCACCGAAGGCCAGAATAAATCATTTAAACGGACAGCACGGATAAAGGCATTAAGATTCTCCCCGAGCAGTTGTTTAAAACTTCTACTGGTCCGTTTTTCCGCGGTAAAGCTTTGAACGATTCTAATTCCAGAGAAATTTTCATGGGTAAAAGCATTAGTATTGGAACTTTTTCTCCGAAAAATGTGCCATCGCTGGTGAGAAACAATTTCAACCGCACCCATGAAGATTACTAAAAACGGGAGCGTGACAAAAGAGGCTAAAGCCAGGCGATAATTCATTGAAAGCATAATGGCGATTACTGCAATGATAGTTGCGATGTCAGGAATGAGATTAGTAACACTACTATTAAAGAGATTATTCAAGGAATTTACATCACCGATGACTCGAGCCAGGATCTTTCCGATTGGCCGATTATCAAAGAAAGAAAGAGAGAGCTTTTGGATATGGGTATATAAATCGTGCCTGATGGTCAGATGGATTTTATTCGTCATTTCCGACATAATCTTAATTCGCCCTCTAGTACAGAACATGGAAATAAGTTTTATCATAATCATGATTAAACCCAAGCGCAAAAGACCAGATAGGTTCTTAGCAACAATATACTGATCAATTGCTAGTTTTAATAGATATGGGTTAAGAAGCTCAGCCCCAGTAACTATTCCCATCAGAAGAATCGTTAAAACTACTTGAAGTTTATAAGGTTTAAAATAAGAAAATAGCCTAATAATGACCGCAATTTTGATTGAGTTATTATTCTTTTTTTGTGCTTTATTAATGGGCAAAAGATTTCACCTCCGGTTCTAGAGCTATGATCCCCTGAAACTGGTCTCTAAAGGTTTGGTAGTAATTCTTTCTTAGCGCTAATAGCTGTTGATGAGTACCTCGTTCTACGATTTCACCATTATCAATCACCAGAATCTCATCAGCGTTTTTGACGGCTGAAATCCGGTGGGCAATAATAAATTTCGTGATGCCTTTTTGTTTTTCTAAAGCTTTTTGGATTTGGTATTCAGTCTCCAGATCAAGGTTAGAGGTAGCATCATCCAAGATGAGAATTACACCTTTTTTTATCAAGGCACGGGCAAGCGCTAAACGTTGTTTCTGGCCGCCAGAAAGGCCAATTCCCCGTTCACCAATGATTGTATCTAACCCCTCTGGGAGTTCGGCAATGAAATTATCGATGGCGGCTGTTTTCAATGCTGCTTTGATCTGCTCTTTAGTAACTGCTTCCGAACCAAACTTAACATTCTCTTCAATAGTTGAAGAAAAAAGGAAAGTATCCTGCATTACTACAGAGACTTGCTGGCGAAGAAGTTTAAGCGGCAGGTTCTTAATATTAATCCCATCAAGGTAGATCCCTCCACTGGTACACTCATAATATCTGGCAATTAAATTTACGAGGGAGCTTTTGCCGGAACCGGTCATTCCCATGATCGCAATAGTGCTGCCGGGTTTAGCATCAAGGTCAATGTTTTTTAGAATAACTGTGTTATTATGAATGAATGAGACATTTTCAAAAACCAAATGTCCATATAATTTCTCCGGGAAAATCGGGTTTTTTGGTTCTTTAATTGTTGGTTCTTCAGCAAATAGGTTCTCAATTTTACCGATTGAAGCACGGCATTCAGCCAATTCATTGGTAAGCCATCCAATCATCCGCATTGGCCAGATTAACATCATAATATAATTGCTAAAAGCAACTAATGTTCCAATTGTCATCGTATCCTTGATTACTAGTAAACCTCCGTAAACAGTAACTAGTACAATAGCTAGATTGGTGAGGAATTCAATCTGTGGAAAATGTTTTCCCCAAATTAAAGCTCGTTTTACTTTATATTCATAATTCTGTTGATTTTGAAGAAAAAACTTGTTGATTTCATGTTTTTCGCGGCCAAAGGCTTTGACTAGTCGAACTCCAGCTAAATTTTCCTGGGCGGTAGTATTAATCTTTGCTTCTTGATCACTAATCCGGTCGCAGACGTCGCTAATTTTCTTTTCTAGATTAACAGCGATCCAAGCAATAATCGGCATAATCATTAAGGCCACAAGTGAGAGCCTCCAATTAAGGGAAAATAAGATTACACTGGCAATTATAAAATAGACAGTATTTTCAATAATCAACATAATAACATAAGCCATTGCCCCCCAGATTTTATCGATATCATCTTTCAGCCGGGACATTAGTTCACCCGTGTTAGTACGGTCAAAAAAATCAAAGGATAAAGATTGTAAATGGTCAAAGAGATCAGCCCGCAGGTATTCAACAACTTTTTGCCCGCCATAATCAAAGAGATACTCCTTAGCATAACCAAGGATGGTCCGCCCTAGAGTGATACCAAACAACCCCCAAAGCAGGCTAGAAAGAAGATCGAGTTTCTCTCCAATAATTACTTCATCAATTATCATTCTTAATAGATGCGGGTTTACCATATCTAAGGCAATTCCGCCCAGCAAGGCTAAGATCGCAAAGATAAAATACCATTTAAACTGATTTATGTACGCGAGTAGACGTTTCACATATTCACATCCTTTTATGCAATTCCTTAAGCTATGTTTTGATTCTAATTGTTCATCTAGAAGTTACCGTTAGCGCTTTTTCAGCTCATACGATTCAATACTCATTTTTTGCTGTTCGTTTAAAAGACAGCCTTTGTATTTTATTCTTGGAAACACTTGCCAACTTAAGCGATGAGCATCGAAACCGTGACAGTTATTAGTTTTAAAGGAACCCGTTCAATACTAGTAGAGAAAAATGCCAGTGCCCACCTCCAAAAAGAAAAGACCACGGAGATCCATGGCCTTTTCTTATAATAAACAATAAAAAAGCCGTGGAAGATATCTCCACGGCTCTGAAATTAGATATAAAAGATAAAACTTTTAAGAGGTGGGGATATCAATTTATTATTATTAACAGCTAACAAAAAGAAGAAGCCCAAGATTACTAATCTGATTTTCATTTTCCCAACCTCCTTTTCTTGATGTAGGATATGTATAATTACATTATTTTATATTTGCCCAAAAACTATTTTATATTAAAGGGGTATCTTTGAAAAACGGATAATCCCTTGTAATAAACACTATTCTGGTCAAAAAAGCTTTAAGTAATTATACAATTTACCCATCTTTTTACCAATGTTAAAATTATACAGTCTTTTGGCAACCATTGTCAAGAGGGAAATTAACAAAGCTTTTTGCGTTGTGTCCTTTTTAAAAGGTCCCAACACAATATATAGTGTTGGGCTTGTATTAGGCTATCAATATATTGTGCAGGGACAGAAAAAATCAATGACAACGCAAAAAGCCCT
>DIPO01000059.1:116486-175903 GCA_002427045.1 Firmicutes bacterium UBA5486 | reverse complement strand
AAAAACAGTAATGGATGATTTTGTAAGAAAAAAGTGCCAACGAATACTTGACACATACAATCGGTTTAAAGAATTGAAAAAATGTAGATTTTATGATATCCTTGTCCTGCATTTTTGTTCTCCTTATTTTAGAGATTCGGACAAGAACTACCATATCTCTATTATAAGGAGTTTTTTTATGAAAAGCATCACTTATTGGCATGTTTTACTCGTTTTTAAGCGTTTTTAGAACTTGACTTTTTAATAAGTGTTTTTTGCAAAGCTAGTGAAAAACAATAAGATTTCAGCAAGAGAACCCGAGCGTGGAAAGGGTTTGGTGTATTGCAAAAAGGGCTGGATCTTATCAACTATTCCACCCTCTACCGGGGATAGCACGTGTTTTTCATTCCTAGCTGAGCGGCTATTTACTGTCATCTTCCTCCCACTTTCCCAGTCAGGCTCCCCTTATATGTCTAACGCCCTGCGATGAGCAGCACGTCCCTTCTTTCACCGATTTTGTTCATAAAAAACCATAAGCACGCTATATACGGTTTTAAAGCTAGCACCTGCGTGATCTTTGTTTCCATTAGCTCTTTATCAAAAGCAATACTCCTTATTCTTGGCAAGGGAAAATTTTTCTGTCTAATTTTCAGAAGGATATATTTATAGCTTTAACTGCTTTTATCTATATTTCTTTGCATACTCTTAACATCCTTCACGAAAAAGGATGTTTGTTATTCATTCCTATAAATATTGTTAATTCAGAGAAGGATTGTTTAAAATAATGTCGAATTAAACTTCCAAGACAATTATATAGACTTCCATACCAATTTTGTAAACTTCCTTTTAGTTTTCATGGTCTTTCATACAATAGGAGGTTTTGTTTATGTTAAGTTCATTTATCTTTTCATTCCCAGCGCTAAGAGGCATTCAAGCAAAACAGGAGTACTATGTTACGATGTGTCCGCTAAAACTCATACCAAAAATGCTAATATTTGACGACCAGGGACTTAAACCGGAATTTCGGGCTCAACGGGTCATTAATAAAGCAAGAATTCCGGAGATCTGTAATTATATTGTTAATAACCCCAATGAATATGTCCTCTCTGCTTTAACAGCTTCCATCGATGGCGAAGTCGAATTTATCCCGGTTTCTGAAAACCCCCATCAATATACGATGGGAACTTTAAAAATCCCCATGGAAGCTCGGTTCATCATTAATGATGGACAACACCGCCGAGCCGCAATTGAAGCCGCGCTGAAAAAACGTCCCGAACTTGGTAATGAAACCATAGCCTGTGTCTTTTTTATTGATATAGGTCTCAAGCGATGCCAACAGATGTTTGCTGATTTAAACAGATATGCGATTCGTCCCACCCAATCGCTGAGCGTTCTTTACGACCATCGGGATCCTTATGCTAAATTGGCTAGGGACCTCATACATAAGGTGGAAATCTTTAATGGATTTACCGAATTAGAAAAATCGACTATATCAAACCGTTCGACAAAAATATTTACTTTAAGCGGGATTTATCGTGCTAATCACGAATTACTTACTGATATAAATAAACCAATGGACAAACTCTTTGCGATCAGCTTTGACTTTTGGTCAGCTGTAACACAACTAATTCCTGAGTTCGGCTGGGTGAAAGAAGGAGCAATGAGTGCTGCTAATTTGCGGAAAAATTACGTAACCGCTCATACAATAACTTTAGTCGCCATCGGCCGTGCCGGGAAATCTCTACTGGCTAGGTATCCCCATTCATGGCGAAAAGAGCTCAATAGATTGAAAGGAGTTGATTGGCGGAAAACCAATGCCCCGTTTTGGGAAGGACGGGTGATGGTAGGGGGCAAAGTGTCAACGGCTCATAACAACATCATTCTTTTGACTAACCGTATTAAAAAAATATTACGTCTAGAACTAGAACCGGAAGAACTACAGGTTGAAGAAGCTTTTTTAAAAGGGCTAAAAAATAATAGCGGAGTTGAACCCAATGTCCACCAATAAACTTACCAAAGATTACATTCAAAAACTGATGGAAAGAGTGCAAAATTTATATCTAGAAGACGATCTTCCATGGATTATCGGTTATAGCGGGGGAAAAGATTCAACAGCAACGCTCCAACTCGTCTGGCACAGCATCGCCTTGCTATCTTACGAAAAACGTTTTAAAAAGGACATACACGTGATTAGTACCGATACATTAGTGGAACAGCCGATCGTTTGTTCCTGGGTGAATAAATCGTTAAAACTAATGGTGAAAGCGGCAAAAGAACAAAAAATGCCGATTATTCCCCACCGTCTGACCCCGAAAATAAAAGATTCATACTGGGTCAATTTAATTGGTAATGGATACCCTGCGCCCCGCCAAGGTTTTCGATGGTGTACAAGCCGGTTGAAGATCAACCCATCGAACGACTTTATCCTGAATATGGTAAAAGGCCATGGAGAAACGATCCTATTATTGGGGACCAGAAAAGCGGAGAGCGCTGCCCGTGCCGCCTCGATGCAAAAACATGAAGAAAACCGCATTCGCCAATGGCTAAGTCCCAATTCCAGCCTACCAAATTCATGGGTTTTTACTCCAATTGAAGACTGGAGCAACGATGAGGTTTGGTTTTATTTATTGCAATATAAAAACCCCTGGGGAGTCAATAATAAAGATCTGTTGGCAATGTATCGCGGCGCTTCTCAGGATAATGAATGTCCGCTTGTAGTTGATACTTCTACCCCGAGCTGTGGTAATAGTCGATTCGGTTGTTGGGTTTGTACATTAGTCGAAAAGGACAAATCTATGGAAGCAATGATTCAAAATGATAGTGAAAAAATATGGTTAACTCCTCTCCTTGACCTGAGAAATGAAATCGGCAATGTAGATGAAAATGGTAAGATTGACGATTATAAACATCGCGACTTCCGAAGAAAAGATGGTTCCATCAAGATCAATTTCCGTAACGGTCGAACCATTCGCGGCCCTTACCTAAAGCCATGGCGGGAGTATTTACTCCGACGTTTGCTTGAAATCCAGCAAACAGTAGAATCATCAGCCCCTTCGGGATTTAACATTCAACCCTTAATTACAGACGAGGAACTTAGAGAGATCCGTAGAATCTGGGTGCTTGAGAAGCATGAATTTGATGATTCCCTACCGATCATCTACCAAGAGGTAACAGGTCAACCCTATCCTTATCTTAATGATCTTCCACACGGTGCCTTCGGACTTGCCGAATGGAATCTTATCAAGGAATTATGTGGTGATAATTATGTTTACCTTGAATTACAATCTTCCCTCCTTGATATAGAACAACGTGCACAAGGAAAGATTCGCCGAACAAGTCTCCTTAATGAACTAGAACAAGTAATTAAAAGATGCATCTATGCGGATGAAGATGACGCGATCGCTTATATGAGCAAAAAGAACCACCAATCTGAGATGGATTTTTCTGATTTTGAGGAAGGACAGGAAATAGAATGATTATTCGTAGTATTCGATTGTATAATTTTGGCGTATATTTCGGCGAACAAACAATCACCCCCATTGCCGGCGACCATGATCAAAAAGTGATTACCTTAATCGGCGGTATGAACGGCGGGGGTAAAACCAGTCTTTTAGATGCGATCCTCCTTGCCTTATATGGCAGCCGCTCAATTTCATTCCGCAACTCCGGTAATAGTTATTCCGACTACCTGGAAAGTTTAATTAATAAGGATACATCCATCGCAGATGGTGCCGCAGTCGAAATTGATTTGGAGGTCCCTAACGAAACTGAAACTACGAATCTTAAAATTAAACGTTCCTGGAAATTAGCAAATATCCTAGTAACCGACCGGTTAGAAGTTTGGCACGATGACGAACCCGACTTTTATCTGGCGGAAACTTGGGATTCTTATGTCGAACACTTATTACCATCTGCAATTTCCGGTCTGTTTTTCTTTGATGGTGAAAAAATAAGTTCACTGGCAGAGGCAGAAGAAACACCAGATAATATTCAGGAGGCAATCCTTACCATGCTTGGTCTGGATTTGGTGGAACGTTTAATCCTAGATTTGGGAACCGTAATTCGCCGCAATAAGTCAAAGATCAAAAAAAACCAAGTCCAAAAAAAGTTTTGTGAATTACAAGAAAAAAAAGAGCAGCTGGATTTGGCGCAACAATTAATAGAGCAAGATTTGGCCAAAGCCCACGTCGATCTAGCAAGAACTAATGAACAGCTAAACCAGAAAAAAGAGATTTATTTACACAGTGGTGGACCCATTGCTGCGCTTCGTAATCAAATGCAAAACGACTTTTATTCTTTGCAGGAACAATATGTACAAATAAAAGCCGATCTAATTAATTTAGCGGCTGGGCCGCTACCCCTCTTATTATTAAAACCTGGTTTAACCAAAATTGCCCAACTGGCTTTTATAGATCAAAAAACCAAAGAGGCGAAAAGCGCCCTGGATCTCTTAATAAACCGGAATCGGAAGATCAGAACCATACTACTAGATCTCCCTCGTAATTCGGAAATATTTGCTGGTATTGAAGAGGTCTTAGCTACTCAAGAAGAAGAGCTCCAGAACTTGGCTGGAATAGAATCGCCTTACTCTTTATCTCCTTTGGCCATGGCGCAACTGAATGAGTTATTGACCCACATGAATGCTGAGTTAGTAAATAGAGCTAAAAATCTCTTAGCTTCCCTCAATGAAAACGAATTACAACAAGAAAATCTAAGCCACCATTTACAGGCGCAGATTAATTTAGATACTATTAGTGACATTCTGAAAGAGATTACGATGCTTTCAGAATCAAAAGCAAAAATCGAACAGCGCTACGAAGAATTAGAAAATAAACGTGCTTCTATTGACTATGCGTTAAGGTTAATCGATGGAGAATTAAAAAGGGTAACCGCTGAATTGACAGGAATGTACGAATCGGAACGAATTATTCAGTATGCTATAAAAAGCCGGGAGACTATGAAGCTTTTTAAAAAACGCGTAACTCAATCCAAGATTAAAAAACTTGCTGAGGAGATCAAGGAAGCCTTTCTCTTTTTAACCCATAAGAGTGATTTGATCGGGAATATATTTATTGATCCTGATTCTTTGAGAATAAACCTCCAAGATAAACAAGGCCGCAAAATCATTAAAGCACGATTGTCGAGCGGTGAACGGCAAATGCTCGCCATCTCGATCCTTTGGGGATTAGCTAAATCTTCCGGCAAAAAACTCCCGGTCATTATCGATACCCCGATGGGAAGGCTAGACTCTTCCCATCGGATGAATTTTGCAATCCGTTATTTACCAAATGCCAGTCATCAAGTGATCGTCTTATCAACAGACACCGAAATCATCGGTCCCTATTTATCCGAACTGGGACCGTATATCGGCCGGAGATATCTCTTAAACTTCAATGAAGAGGTGCAACAAACCACCATTGAGAAAGGGTATTTCGCCGAACCGAAAAGGAGTGTCCTTTCATGATCGTTAAACAAATCAGATTATCGAATACGGCCAAAGACCAACTGTCCAGGCTCAAAGGAAAAACTGGGATTAAAAACTGGAATATTTTATGCCGATGGGCCTTTTGTCTTTCTTTGCGTGAACCAACTTCACCCTTAGATATTGAAGTCCCGGCAGACAGTAATGTCGAGATGAGCTGGTATGTTTTTGGCGGAGAATATAATGAACTGTACGAAGCTTTACTCATCCAACGTTGTCTGGATGATGAGCTTCCCCTTGATCAAGAGACATTAGCCAAACAGTTCCGCTTACATTTACATAGAGGGATCTCGTATTTGGCAGCCAGTAATTACATTAAATCAATTAATGATCTCATCGAATTAGTTTTAGGAAGTGAGCAAAGATGACTATTTATTTAGATTTTAATGCTTCTACCCCCACCCATCCTCGAGTAGTAGAAACAATGCGGGATATCTACCAAAATCATTACGGCAATACCGGAAGCAGAACCCATATCTTTGGGCAAAAAGCAAAAGAAATAGTTGAACGAGCAAGAAAACGGATCTCTTCAATTCTATCCGTTGATAGCAGTGAAGTTATCTTTACCAGCGGGGCAACTGAAAGCAATAACCTCGCTATCTTAGGTTTAGCCCGTTGGGGCGAACAAAACGGCCGCAAACATCTTATCTCAACCAAAATTGAACACAAGGCGGTTTTAGAACCTCTGAATTATCTAGCAAAACAAGGTTTCGACATTGATCTAATCGATGTTGACTCGACCGGGCGGATCGACGTGAAGAACGTCAATGAAAAACTACGTTCAGATACCTTACTCGTATCGGTGATGCATGCCAATAATGAAACGGGAGTAATTCAACCCGTCCATGAAATTGGGGAGTTATTGAAGGATACTAATGTTTACTTTCATATCGATGCTGCGCAAACCTTTGGCAAACTTGTCCCTGAGCTTCATAATCTGGAATATGATCTATTAAGTATCAGCGGACATAAAATCTACGGTCCCCAAGGTATTGGTGCCCTAATACTTAGACAGAAAAAGTACCTACGTCCACCGGTGCAACCTATCACTTTTGGCGGCGGACAAGAACAAGGATTACGCCCCGGCACTCTCCCAGTGGCTCTTATTGCTGGTTTTGGCGCCGCAGCAGAAATTGCAGCCCATGAATGTGTCACCTGGAATGAGAATAACTTAAAAACGAAGAACTATCTTCTGTCCGAATTAGGAAAAGTGATTTGTACAATTAATGGGACGCAAGAGTACTGTCTGCCCAATACCCTAAACGTAAGTTTTCCAAATGTTGATTCGGAAGCATTAATGTTAGCCTTAAAAGAATACTACGCGGTCTCCAATGGTTCAGCTTGCACATCTGCGAATTATAAGCCAAGTCATGTTTTAACAGCCATGGGTCTAAGCGAAGATTTAATAGATTCCGCCATTAGAATTTCCTGGGGCCCTATGGTCGATGTCAACCTTCAAGAATTTATTAGAATTATTAATTCTTTTTAATCACACACTACATTTAAATTTCCCTTTTCGATCTTAATAGCTATCATTGTGGTATTGATGAAAATAAGACTAACTATTATCAATAAAGCCGTTTGCATAGTAATTTGACTTTTCTGACAGTCCTTCTAGGCCAACTTCCTGGGCTTGCTGTGAAAGCTTTTCTAGTGCATTAGCAATTTGGTAAGAGGTATCAAGGAAAAAGTATCCAACCTTTTTTGACCTTCGATAATTTCATATTTCACTCCCTTTGTAGCGCTTGGCGTTGATTAGAGAGCTAATTATTTCCCCAACAAAATGGATTTAATGTTCTGGTTAATACGATTTTCGTAAAGCTTTTTAATATTTAACAAAAATACTCATCCTCTTCTTTTTCCTAACCGCAAACCCTTTATATGATAGAACATGATACGAAGGCCTTTTACCAAATAATCTATTAGTTAAACTGTACTCAACTACTTCAATTCTCATTTATTTTATCTCGCCCAAATTTTTTTTGATGTTATATACAATTTTATTGCTTATAAAAACCTATCTAAACCAAATTCTTCCTCATTAATGTCATCAGCACATCTTTCCTTATTAATCATAAGCAATAAATGTTCCAAGGGATTTCCCTTTCCTCGTAATTCCTCTTGCAATATTTCCAACCCGCCATTTGCATATTCCTCAAAAATAGTTATTCTTCGGTCTTCATCAATATCAGAACTTCTTAATATTATTGGATCTTTAGAGTCTGCAATAGCAATTAAATTAATTACCGTATCACACCCATGTCTTTCAAATACATCCTGTCTTATTGGATCTAACGAGTCATCAAAAGGAATCCGATTCTCATATTTGTAACCAAGAGTAGCCGCAAAGGTAATGAGTTCGGCTTTCGTAATGAATACTCCAGTTCTGGACTCCCCTTTGAATAATATATTAATTATTTTTTCCTTATTTTTGGGAACTCTTATCCTTCTATCGCCCATTTAATTCACCTCAATAATATTTGTCGATTCAAATTGGTCTGTTGTTTTTTTTATCAAATTGTAAGTCTCTCCTTTTCTTTCCAATGTGGCTTCTTCAGCATTATGCTTTGGTGACAAATATTCTAATACATATTCCTTACCAATTTTGGGGGAAGTGGCTTTTTCCACTTCGTCCTTCCATTGACTTTTTGATACCATAATAATTACTTGGTTCGCTAAAATTGGAATTTGAGTAGCAATATGCCTTCGATATATTGGATCTAAACTACCAAAGGTTGAGTCAAGAACTATGGGAAACTCGCTATTATTCGGACCTGGTAATCTCTCTTGGTACGATGTGAAATCCCTAGCTTGTTCAATAATCGCTCCAATAAACGATAAGCTTAATATTTGGTTTTCCCCAGTAGAACTCCCTACCGGATTTATACTTTCATTATCCTCATATAGCTTTAATGAATAATCTTCATTTAATACCGGAATATAAGGTTTAAAAGAAATTTCAGTAAAAATTCTCTTTATTCTTTGATCTAAATCTTTTCTAAAATTCTGCCTAAGTAAAGACTGTACTTGCTCGATTATTTTAATAGCTTCATTACATGCAGAAAATCTCTTTTGCGCTAATTTATGTTGAGCGTTTTTACTTTTTCTTTTAGCTATCTCTTGGTTGATGTTATTAATTTCATCGTTTAGCTTCACAATTTTATCTTCTTTTAAAACAATTTCTGCCTTTTCGTTATCAAGATTTTTCTCCGCGGTTTCGAGTCTATTTTGTAATTCACGGACATTTTCTTCAGGACTATTTCCTAAATCTTCCCTGATTTGTTCCAGTTCCTCCTGAATTTTTGATAATTGTTCTTTACAATGATCATGCACTTTTTTTTCACGGTCAATACTCTCGAATAATTTGGGCGTATCACGTTCCAATTGCTCAATTTTCGCACCCATTTTTATGGCTATTTCTTCAATCTCGGATATTCCACAACGTTCAAGCCATGCTTTTACTTTCTCGAAAGGCTCTTCACCACAAATTAGTTCGGTGCCGCAAATACACTCTTGACGTCTTAGTAAATCTTCTACAAAAGGAGCTTTAATCGAACTTGGTAGTTCGCCACGTTTCCTTAAGTCACCAATTATCTGCTGAAATGTTTTAACCATATTCTTTAAATATACTTTATATCCTGAATTCGATACAATATTTGATAACTGATTCAAAGCAGTTTGGTTGTTTCCTAGTAGTTGTGATTGCTGCCTTTCTAATTCATCCCTACGTTCTTGAAGTTTTTTGGCATTCTCCTGTTGTCTTAGGCTTACCTTTATGCTATTAATTTGTTTAGTATATCCTTCAATATTATTGCTATGAATGTTTGTTTGTCTCTCAAGATCTTCAATTTGCTCATTATTTCTCTCTTTTTCATTTATTAATGATTGTGTTTCCGAATCCCCAAGTTGCTTTAGTTCAGATTCCAGTTTTTTGCCAGCATTCTTTAAATGGTCTATAGACCTTTTGAATACCAATTCCCCGATAAATATTTGGGTGGCACTCATTATTTCAGCTTTTTTATCAGGACGTTGTAAAGCCTCGATTCTTTCTCCGTCTAGAAAAAAGTATCGATGTAACTGTTTAGGGAGAATACGTCCGATTACATCAATAGGGGATTCTTCAATTATCCATTCCCCAGTAATATCAGCCGATTGCATATCTAATATGCTTTCACCATTCTTGGTCCATTTATAATCATCCGTTTTAGTAACTTCTTGTGTACGCTTTAAATAATATTTTTTCCCTTCATGCTCAAAAAGTAATTTAACCCAACATTTTATAGTTGATCCAATTGGTGCTTCTTGAATAGCCCGATTATTAACTAATTGTTCTGGTTCTTGAAATGCTTCCGTAAAACTCTCATAAAATAACCAAGTAAAAGCATTAAGAATAGTAGTTTTACCAGAACCATTATTACCATGTATTACTGTGATATTTTTATCTTTTGCTGTAGCAAAAATAATTTTATAGGGTATTGGCTCCCCATAAAACTGTCTAAAGTTATATAGCTGCAATTCAATTAATTTCATTCATGAATCTCCCCTTTAATAATGTCAACAATATCCTCAGTAAGTCTTGGCCGGTTTTGATATATCTTAGCTCGCTCAATTTCCAAAACTCTTAAAATAATATTCTTTATCTCCGTTGGGGCTTTTTTTATTGGTTCATTAATCTTATTCAGGATTTCTTTGTTCATTTTTAAACCTCCCTATTAAATAGTGTGTAATCCGTATTTTTGCTGATAGTCCGCAATCAACCCTCTTACTTCACCGGCATTCTCAGCTAAATCAGCAAACTCTAAATATCTTTTAAATTCGTTTGTAAGCAACATCCGCTCAATCTCAAAATCCATTCCTGATTCCTGCGGAGGTATAACTATCATATCGAATATTTCAGCATATTTTTTTTGAGGATAAGGTCTTAAAACGCGGCCTCTTCTTTGAATAAACTGTCTAGGATTACTACTACTTGCTAAAATAATCGCGGTTTTGATAGACGGTATATCAACACCTTCATCTAAACAACGAATTGCTACCAAACCTTGTAAATTTCCTGAATCCAAACGTAATCGTAATTCTTCCCTTTCATCAAGTGTAGTCTCAGCGGTATAGGAATGAACTCGGTAATTAAGCTCCGAACCAAGTAATTTACATACTGCTTGAAAGTGCCTTAAAACCTTTGTACTCTGATCTTCTTCAATTGTTCCATCTCCACAATAAAATAAAGTGTGAGAAGTATCTAACCTATTAACCATAAGTTTTCGAAGTTCTGTCAGTTTATTTTTTGCTGTCCCAATTAACCTTGCTCTTTTACTTAATAATATTGATAATGCATTATTCGAAGGATTATCAATGTCTTTTGAAGTTAATAAAAAACCAAGCTTCTTAATTTGATTAGATAAAATAATATATTCGTCTATTTCTTCGTCTTCTAATTCAACAAATACCGGATAATAAAAATAAGGAACCAAAGCTCCGCATTCCAATGCATCCTTTAAGGTAAACTCTGGTTTCAAAATAGGCCCAAAATATTCAAATAAACCTTGTGTTCCCGTATCATCAAACCATCTTTCTGGGGTCGCAGAAAGCCCTAACCGCAACCCAATTCCTTTTGGTAAAACCGATAATAAATTAGAAGATCCTAAATTATGAACTTCATCTGCTATTAAAAATGTTTCTGGAGGAAAATAAGATATACAACTTTGAAAAGCTTCTTTACTAAAAGTTGCGTTAGTAGTAATAACACATAATACATCATTAATGGATTGTACATTATAAAGTCTACTTTTCAGTTCATTAATCCACTTGTCACGGCTTTCAAAACATAATATTGCTTTATAACCAAATCTCTCGCATTCATGATTCCATTGTGTAACAAGATGTCTATATGGACAAATTATAATGATCGATTTTAGACTAATCTTATTAACCAATTTGCTTGCTATCGCTAAAGCAGTAATAGTTTTACCACTTCCCGTAGCCATTTTTAACGTTCCCCGTCCATTATTATTAAACCAATTTTCAACCGCCATTTCCTGATAATTACGTAGTTTAATTCCTTGAGGTAAATATGTAGAACTTTCATCAACCTCTTTATTTATTTTAAAAGGTTTGTATTTCTTTGGTATTTTGACATATCGTTCTATTATACGAACTAATTCCATTGAAAACTCTCTTACATCTGTAGAATTCCATAAGCAACCAAACCAGTTCTTTAAACTAGCATAAGAGTCCATAGTCAAAACGTTTAATTCCCTATTCCCATTTAACCCTCCTCGACTAAAATTACTTGAACCAACTATAGCGTAACCGTCATACTTTTGATTTCCTCGCCCTATTAAATAGGCTTTTGCATGAAAATAGTTTGCTTGACCAGTATATACCTTTACTTCAACTTTATTTAAAGCAATTAAATCTCGCAACAAATATACCGCACAAGCCGCAGGTGTATCTTCTTCGATTAATTTAATTTCATTTATAATCGCATCTGTTGGATTTGTATCATATAAATTTATTCCTTTTTCAATCTCATTAGCTGTTTCTCTATCTGTTTTATTTCCCATTATTATTCTAATATTACCTCTGAGAGCAATTTCATTAAAATCCTCTTGAATAAGTTCATAGCCACTTATAAAAAAATAACCCACAGCCATATCAAAAGAACTACCCAAGGGAAGCAATTCCTTAAATGCTTGGAGCATTGATAAATCACAATTGTCTATCACCCTATTTTTTAGAACAGAATTTTCTTCCACTTTGATTCACCTCTTTACATACATTTTATCATTTTCCACACACTACGTGGTATTCGAAAGAACTTACAACCAACATTGATTTATTTATCTCTCTGCTGCCATTTCTGCTAAAGTAATTACAAGAATATTTTGCACATAAAAAGGAAACCCTCTTTATAATCATCTTACATAACAAGCTTCAGAGACAAAGTGAAAAAACATTACTGACCTAGAATAACCTTAAGTTTGCATTTCCTCAAGATATACTTAATTCATTAGGTGCAAAGTTCTTCCCGCGTTTTAATATTTACTAAATCAGGTAATCCTCCCCAACCTACTACAGTTATGTTTTTTCTAAGGCTAATTCCTTATGTTCTCCAAAACTACCTGCTCTTATTAGTCATAAAGCCATAAACATCACCTTCTTCTTATATTAAATTTCTTTCTTATTTAAACTCTATAATAAAAAATATTCGATTGAAAATATCTAGTACATACTTTAACTTAAAAAACCTATATCCAAACCAAAAATGTCTACTATTTCTCCCCAGGTAGTATAAATATTTCAGAAGCAGATTCCTTTTATCCTAGTTTAAATGCGGTAAATAGTTGGTTTCATTAGCTAACCACAATCTGACTGATCTTATCAAACTCTCCGTTTGTTCCGTTCACATAGCACAAAACAGCCCCCACTCCATTTAATCCATGATTTGGATCCATAGGAAAAATCCTTCCCTCATCATCGTTTGAATAAAGCACACAAGCTCCCCGACGACCTCTAATGGCATCCCGAAATACGTTATCCTAATAACTCAGAGGGCAAACCATAACTGGTGATATATGCTGACTTTTGTGCACGTGTCAGTGCAACGTAGAGTAGACATTTTTCGGCTGTAACAGCCTCTTCCACTGTCACAGGATCTGTATAATCAATAGCCGATACCGGTGGTACTACACGTTTATTGACTGCTACCACAAACACGTGTTCAAATTCGAGCCCCTTGACACGATGCATCGTTGCTACGCGTACCCCATCACTACTTCTATCATCAAGCTTGCTTCTTTTGATCTCATAGAATTTGATACCTGCATTAGTAAGCTGAGCAATATAATCATCCAATAAACGATGGGTCCGTGCTACAATACAAACATTCCTAAGATCCATGCCATGCTCCATCAACTGTTTCAACTTGGTAAGAATAAAATCAGATTCTTCTGCCGCACTTTTAAAGACCTCAACCTGAGGAACCTTGCCATGGGTTAATGAATGACAAGCCTTTCCATCGTCATATCCTCCATCCAGATCGTCAAAGGTTGTGCCTTTCAGTAAGCCAAAAGCAAATTTGCGAATTTCTTCTGTGGTACGATAGTTGATTCTAAGGCAGCTGCTACGTCCACGGATATTAATGCCACACCTGGATAAGACAGCCTTATTCTTATAAATACGCTGATGTGCATCACCGACAATAAAGATATCATTTGGGTGCTCAGCTCCTGCCAATGCTCTGAGAAGGCGATAAGCATTCATACTCAAGTCCTGGCCCTCATCAACTATAATCGAAGTATAGCGTGGCCCTTCGCTGGCATTCTCGATAATCTTCCCGCATTCATACATAGCAGTATCCACGTCGCGTAGTTGCTTTTCTTCCATTAGTTTTTGATACTCTTCAAAAACACGCCACACCTGCATCCGTTCTTTACGAGTCAAGCTTGTGCCTCGACCCAAACGGGAAGCCTTCAAGTAAAGCTCCGACGAGAAAGCTCCTTGTCCATTGACAATCTTTGACCATTCATCAGAGAAAAAGCTTATCGGAAATTCTGTCTTTTCTTCAGATAAAGTAATTGCTTCTTCCCAAATCTTGTTTAAAATATTATCATCATACTCAATTGAATATGGGTATTCTTGCTCACGGAGAAACTGCACAACCCAGGCATCCAGATTTACCACTTCTATATGTTTTTGCTCCTCAACTGTACAGATCTTCTGTAAATTATCCTTGATATCTTCCGCCAGATTGGTTGTAAAGGTGGTAAACAGTAGTTTCTCCTTGCCACAGAGCTGCCCCGCAAGCCATTTTGCCCGGTGCATAGCCACCACTGTTTTACCGGTTCCTGCACCGCCAAGGACACGGGCCGGGCCAGAATAACTTCTTCGGACAATCTTCCTCTGTGTAGGATGTAAAAATACGCGCCATTTTTCCAGCGGTTCTGCCATAATCTTCCGCAATTCCTCTTCTCTATCAACAATAACAAAAGTTTTTTGGCTACGGGGGTTTTTCAAGGCGGCTACAAAGTCATTATCATCAGGAACATCCTCTTTTTCGCCGGAAAACAACTCTAGTACCTCTTGGGGGGTAAATCCATCCGCAACCCATTCAAGCGCCTCGTAAGCATCTTCCGGTATACTGTCGCTGGATCCATAGAACTCTTCAACAGAGCTTAGAGTTCGAACGATGTTAAGCTGTTCTTTAGGCACCCCCAACGCCAGCAACTCATTATTGGTAACATGTGAAAATAAACCGGTGCTAACTGTTGAAGATTCTTCAATGATCTCAACTTGTTGAATATCAAAGATTTGCAGATTACCGTACTGCGGGTTAACCGCACATTTTTTCCTTTTGGCCCAATCATAGGCTTTATCATGGTGGTCAACCCAGAGTAATAGATAGGCACCGCTTTTTTCCTGGCGAACCACTATCCCACGGTATGTATCATCAATACGTACCGAGTATATTTTTTTGTCAGCAGCATTGTGGATCTTCTCGTAATTAATCCCGGGGGATCTGGGATTGCTACGAAGCTTACTAGTAAAATCTATAACTTTGCCTTGTATTTGACGAGGCAAAGCTGTAAAAGACTTTAGAAAATCCAAAGAGATTGCGACTACATTTTCATTCATCATTTAGTACCTCCTTGAAACATCTCTGCAGAAAAGAAACCTTAGCCGGGCATACCATCCAGCCGTTTTCTGGAAACTTATCTTTATTTCTGTTTCAATAACAGCAGAATAATTCTTTCTCTCTCCTATGCAGTCCCACCCAACAACAATCGTCCCTTTGGAACTGCAACTCAATTTTGAACATCTGGGGAAATTGCATATTACTTCTAGCATTCATGCAACCAATTATTTGATCGATGAGAACGTATATCAGTTTTTATGTAGCTAAGCATTCCAGAAAATAAGTAGAAACCTCTAGTGTGTTTATTATAACAAAGGGTGGTGACAACTGTATGTCATGGAACAACAGTTCGAAGAGGAAATACGCTAGGGTGTTGTCTTACGGAATAGTGGCGGTGATGAAATAGAGTAGCTTTATCTTTTATTTTAATAGATAGTTTTATATATGAAGTCCTTACTATAAAAAATCTCTATTTATTGATTACATATTTTTTTGAAATTGTTTTAAATCATTGCCAAATTATATAACTATTTTTTATTAATTAGAAATATTCCACAATAGTAACAGAAAACCTCTAAAATAGGAGATTTTTTACACAACAAAAGAATAGATGTGAGAAGATAAACGAGGTTCTTATCTATCTTGAGATAAAGGATACCACTTATGATTTGTTTATCGGCCCTGTTATGATTCCTTGCGCAATTACTAAGAAAGGCGGTAGTGCGATTGCTTATTATCCGATTTTCGGAAGGTATATAATTGATTACCCAAAACCCGCTAATCCCAGACATTTAACAGGCAGTGTCAGTGAAATGATGGATGCAGATAGTTTTTCCTTTGTCAAACAAGATATTACTTGGGATTTAATAGCCAACTTTTGATTAACCTCAATTCAACGACTTATCGATAGTCAAGGAGCGCCAGAAACGGCGCTCCACTTTTTATGTGCATATATAGAAAAGAAGTATTAAAGGCGCGGCATACTATATGCCCGCAAATGTCGCTGTACAATCTTACCTACATATTTCACCTTAGTCCCCCTCAGGTAATGATGGCCTCCTTAGCCGTGGATCGTTCGAAACCATGTCGAAGGCCAGAGCCTACCCAAGAAGAAAAACGATCAGGAATGCCCTAATAGCCTAAAAACATCGGATTAAAAAACGCGGAAATAATGTATTCAATACCGGAGAGCATTAAGGACAAACCGATAAACAGGGAAATAGGCAGACCGACAATCAGCGGGTGTAATAGTAGGATAATGCCACCTGTCAGAAGCAGTATGCTGCAAATAATATAAAGAACATAAATGCCTTTACCAGCCGGCCTGATCAGATTAGAGTTGACTATATTATCAATAGCATCTATGATAAACCAGATCGCAACCAAATACGCAAAAACGCGTACAACAAAAGCCGGCCAAGCCAAGAAGATAGTACCGATGGCAACAAACAAGACACCATTCAACAAGCTGAACTTTAGCTGGAATGAGGTCTGCTCCTTAACTCTGTAATAAAAAACAATTAGCATGACGCCGCGGACAATTGCGATGATGCCAAGGAGGTTTGTCAGTTTCAAGATAATAGCAGTAGGGTTCTTCAACACAAAAATACTGATAACAATTAAAATAATTCCAAGCAAAAAAGAGATCCAATCAAATTTACTGTTCCTTTCCATATTAAGAGCCGCCTTTCATATATTTATTCTGCAGTATGCCACTAGTCTTACGCCTGACCATTAAAAAGGTACATTTCATTTCAACTTCACCATTACAGATAGTTTCTTCTATTTTATTTATTAAACACTAATAGATTTTCCCCTCTTAATTATCATAAAATAGTCTACCACAGAATACTTCCCTGCCCTGCCAATCTCTTAGAAATCCATTTATATAAGTATCGTTCTAAACGCCACAAACAACTAAACAGCTCTTAAGCTTTTTGCGTTGTGTCCTTTTTAAAAGGTCCCAACACAATATATAGTGTTGAGCTTGTATTAGGCTATCAATATATTGTGTAGGGACAAAAAAATCAATGACAACGCAAAAAGCCCCTCTTACATTACTATTGATTATCAAAGAATTCTTTTATACAATAATATAAGCTATTTATGCTATTTGCGTCCTTGACTTTAAAAAGCTGATTTGAAGGAAGCTAATCATCTTTAGCTCTTTATTTTAATGGTTCACCACCACAATAGTGTTTTACAGAAGGAATATGGATATATTATGGCGTGATCATTAAATATGGGTTGCTACACTCCGAGGAACAGCAATAAAAATAACGCACATAGCTTAAGTTAAGAGGGGAGTTAAACTGAATGAAATTTATATTTAAGGGGAAAACCAAGGATGTATATGAATTAGACGATGGAAACTATCTACTTAAATTCAAGGATGATGTCACTGGGGAGAACGGTGTTTTTGATCCAGGTGCCAATACGGTGGGTTTAGCAATGGAAGGAGCAGGTAGATCTGCACTACGGTTGACCAAGTATTTCTTTGAAATACTAAAAGAAAAACAGTTCCCCACTCATTATATAGAGGCTAATATTGATGAATTAACAATGACTGTAAAACGGGCCACCCCTTTTGGTAAAGGTTTAGAAGTTATTTGCCGATATCGGGCCGTTGGAAGTTTTTATCGTCGATATGGAAAATATGTTGAAGAAGGAGAACCCCTAGATGCCTTTGTTGAAATGACTTTAAAAGACGATGAACGGAACGATCCACCGATTACGGAGGATGCCTTAGATATGCTAGGGATATTATCGAAAGATGAATATAAGGTTTTAAAAGAGCTTACTCAAAAAATAGGCGCCACCGTAAAAGAAGAATTGGCGAAAAAAAATATTGAGTTGTATGATATTAAGTTTGAATTTGGGCGGGTAGGAAAAGATCAGCAAATTGTGCTGATTGACGAAATTTCCGGTGGGAATATGCGAGCATACAAAGATGGGGTATATATTAATCCCTTAGCATTAGAACAGCTGATCCTGGCTGATGACTAGCTAATTCTTATACTCCTTTCGTTCTCCGCCACAAAAGAGTCAAACAGGTGATGAAAAAACAGAACCAAGATCCTTTACACATACAACAAGGGCTGCCCAAAATCTTACTTCTGAGACAGCCCTTTATTTTATATTGTTTTTAGTTAATTAAATCCTCTTCAAAACCGGAAATGTGATGAGTTTTTAAATTTTCCCTCATTCAAGTATTATCCGGCGGCCGATAAAATACCTTATTCAGATCTAGTTCCAACCCGGGAAACTCGGGATGCCGGAATTGCTCCCCCCGACACCCGGTAAAGGCCAGCATGTAATTCCTTACCGAGTTAATCTTGATCTTTCCTAACTGTTTCACTCTTCCGGTGGGATGAGGCCAACGTTCCTCGTCTCCGACCAGTGCCGAATGGTGTGGTTCTTTTGTTGATACTCAACGTAGACCGTCCAATCCTGGACATTTTTTAAATCATATGTACCATAAATTACTGTAACCGTCTCATCACCATCTAAGATGACCGAAGTATCTTTTGTCGTTTTTTCGATTGAAACGAAAAGGTCGCACCTTAGATTAAGCCGGTATTCCGGGGTTAGATCCATCCGTTCATAAGCCGTCCATTGAAACTGTGGCGGCCAGATGTCCGGCCCGATCTTTGCTTCATTCTCCGGACTGACCAGGCTGAATCCGTATAATCCCAAGTCAATTTGGCCGAGGTTGTTATCACCATCTTGTACAACATACTCATAGACATATGTCTCTTTGAAAGCCATAGTATCAGTCGACACAAAGAGAATAGTAACGGTGCAGCCGGGAATGCAGAATTCTTGATCCAGTCCCACTCTACCGTGAGAAAAATAGCCGTTTGTCGAGATAACATCACCACCATATGTTTTACCATTAGCCAAGACATAATGAGATACTTTATCCGAACCGGCCGGCTCACCGTTAATCACGACTTGACCACGAATTGTAACGCCGCTACCGCTGCTTCCGCCACCACATCCGGAAAAGATTAGGCAGATCATCAAAGCGCCCAGTGCTAATACGGCCATAAAAAATACGGGTTTTTTTATCTTCATCCGCTTATACCTCTCATTACTAATTATTTTAATTTGTTTTTACATAAGGAATATATTTCTTTAATTTGTAAGTTCTTCTCACACTCTTTAATTCCTCCATAATCTTGAGCCATCTTATCATTTCATGTGTACTGGCGGTAGCCAGCGTACTACTTTTCTTCTCACCAAATTAGCTATAAAATACTTGTTTGATTTTTGTTTAGAATCTACTCTTTATAATAAATTAGCATTAACTTTTCCAATAAAATAAGGGGGTTTATTTAAAAAACAGTAATAAGGTCCGGCTCACAACATTATCTTGTAAAGCGAAGAGGCTGTTTCATAAAAAAAGTTATGAGCGCACCCTTATTATGCTTGGTACCAATTTAAATTCATTCTTAGAAATAAAAGATTAGGAGAGTGAGGTTTTTGAAAAAGTTTCTATTTACTGGTATACTGCTCTGTCTTGTTTTTGCGGCGGCGGGCTGTGGTAGCAGCAGAGGCGGGGGTAGTAAACCCGCTCCATCTACTTTAACTTAGGGGCTATCCCAGAAGTAATATTTTGAGCAGCCCCTGTTCTATGCATAAATAGAAAAGCCCCGCCCGGGACCTGGTTCTGGGACGAGTGCAGCACAATAGGGTAAAGAAGAACAAAAAAAGCGTTTTACTTTCCATCTTCAGCGCTGATTAAGCCTTCTTTTTCCTGCATCATTTTAACATATACCAGCAACTCTTTACGTGAGGTAACGTTCAGTTTGGAATAAATCCGTTTGTTATGCGTTTTGATGGTGTTGATGGAGAGACACAATATTTCAGTAATCTCTTTCGCTGTGTATCCTTCCATATAAAGCTTAAATACGGCCAGCTCAGCCGGGGAAAGGGTCTCAATGTTTTTGACAAAGTTTTGGAATAAGGTGAAGGTTTCCGGTGCTTTTTCCATCTGCGCCAAAGGTTCGCCGGCCGGGTCTTGTGAAGCCAAAAATGCCATCAGATCGTCAATTTCTTGAATATTGGTTTTTTCATATTCTGCAATCTTCCCGGTTTTTACCATTTCAAGGGCGCCTATTACTGGTGCAACGTGCCTGCGGCTGATCAACGCCGCCGCGCCTACACTAAAGATGAGCAACATAAAAAGTAATATCAGAATACGCCGGTTCTGCCTCATAATATTTGCCGCCAAATCTTGATCCGGTATTAAAACAGCCAATACCCACTCATTGTCGGAAAATACAGAGTTTTTCGGATAAAAGTTTATTCTTTGATGTAAGCCAAAATAGATTGCACCATCCGGGGATAAATAACTTGAAATACCTTTATTCGGTTTTTTGATGGATAAAAAACCACCGCTGCGGGAGGGTGCGGCCGTATAATTACTGGCGTATAATGCTCTGGGCGTGTCGAGGGTATTGCCTTCCAAAGGCGCAAGCATAGTAAAAGCATGGGTGTAGGTGGAACTAGCGGGAGTGTTCTGCAATTTGAATAACATCGCGCTAACCTCGAATCCACAAACACCTAGAATACTACCGTCGGAAGTAATAAGCGGCACGCATAATAACATGGCTTTCTCACAGTTACTCGCCAATTGGCAGCCGGGGTTCCAGTAGTATAAGCGAGACAGTGGAAGATCGCTGCCCATTGCTGCATTTATGGTGGTAAAGAAAAAATCACCGGGCTCGACATTGAATTCCATTTGCCATTGGGGCAGTAAATTAAGATGTTTTTGCCGCGCAATCGAAACGGGGCCTCGTAAAAAGCGGATTGCAGGAAAAGCAAGATTAATAACGTTTGGTTCCATGTTTTTTAAAAAAAGCCCGGCGCGGGAATGTTCCGCGGTTACTAGCGCCGGATTGACTGTGGCATCCAGCATCAGGAAGACACCACTGCTCTTGTTTTTTTCCAGGGCCGCGATCAGTTCCTCCACTGACTCGCTAAGGAGCGGCTCCAAAAGCAGGGGATTATTTTTTAACTCCGAAGGAGCCAAGCCTTTGGCTTCCAGTCTATTTTCAATTTGTTCGGTCAAACGTTCAGCCAGCAAGATACCTTCTACCGTGAGGATGCCGAACTCCTGCGATACACCCCCGGTAGTATGGCTAAGCTCATTCTTTAAAAAGACCTGGCATTCCCTCCGCCCAACAAAGAATAACCCGGTAGAAAAGAGAATCATTAATAGTCCAGCCATAATGGCAACCAGAAAAAATATAAAAAAAGTAAATGAGCGCCGTTGCAGGGAAAGCCCGTTCTTTCCATTTAAGCGGATTTCCGCCAGAAACTCCCTTAACGAAATGCTTGGTTTGAACATGTTTCGCAACACCTTTTCCACTAAACTAAAAATTAGTGAAGGTTTGATAAATTTCTTCACTAATAAGCGATACCGCTTGATGATCCCGCGAAACTCCCGCCCTTCCTTCCATCATCGCATTTTTAATCTTGATCTCATATTCTTTACTCAGTGCATCAAAATTTTCATAGTTTGGCGGAATCAGAAATGTGTATTCCTCGTACATTCGAGTAGCTGCTTCCAGCAACTTCTTAAGATTCGTATTTTCCACCGTATTAATCTCCTGTTTCATGTTGTTTTCAAAGGCTTTTTTAGTAACAGGTAGGTATCCGGTGGAGGAGACAAAGCGCATGTTCTGCTCTGGTTCGGTAAACCATTTTAAAAATAGCGCAGCGGCATATTCTTTTTTGGGCGAAGAACGCCCGACGCACATGCCTCCACCACGTTGTAAAGCAATTTTTTTACCGCCGTCAAAAACCGGATAAGGTAAGATAGTATAATAAGTAGGTTCAGTCGTATTATCCGGATAGGTAATACTGTCGCCGTAAAAAAGAATTCCCGCTGTAGACCCGGTTGAACAGACAATCTCACCAATCTTGGACAGATCGGATGAGTAACCATTGGTTACCGTATAGCCGCCTTCAAGTACGGGGGGAACAGTAACATCCCAAATGCGCCGAAAAAGACCTGAAGCAAGATTCAGGTGATCTGGATTCACAAATTCACCACCCAACTGAGCGATGCCAACCTGGGCAATATTGAACCAGGAATCGGCAGTGTAAAAAGCCTTACCGTCATTTGCTTGATCGGGGGTCAGAGAATCTGTCCACTTATTATACTTAACCGCAGCTTCAGTAATCCCCTCGAAAGTAGTGAGGGAGTCAAGGGTAACGCCCGTGGCAGCTGAAAAACGATCAAATAAAGTCTGATTAACAAATAGGACTTCAGTAGACTTGGCAATAGGAAATACATAAAGTTTACCATCAAGGAGTCTACCTTCCTCAATAAATTGGGGCAGATAAGCTCCAAGTTCTTTACTGGTGAATTGAGCGTCCAAAGGGGCTAATAATCCCTGTTCGGATAAGATGAGAGCTGTTTTGGGATAAGCAGTTACGATATCCGGCATCTCCGGTGCCCCAGGGTCGCCTGCAGCAATCATTAAAAGTTTTTCTTGGATATCTTTTGAGGCTGAAATAGAGGTAACACTTATAATGGCGCCCTTCTTCCGCCCAATCGAGCTGTTAAACTCGTCAATCATTTCGTCCATGACATTCTGCATTTGGCCGCCATAGTTGTGCCACATGCTAACGGTCACCGGATTTTTGGGGTCAAGTTTGACGCCGCCACAGCCAGCGAGGGAACAAAGCAGTATAATGCCTAGTATTATTGGGATAAATCTTTTATTTATAGGGATCACCTCCATTAATTAATGAGAAACCACGCTTTTTGGGGGGAAAATCACCCCAAAAATCACCCTTATTTTGACCTTTAATCACCCTTAGGGTGATTTTTAAAAAAGGAAAAACATTATATAGTAGTTATAAGAGAATATCAACGATTTATCAGTCATATTAGTTATAATAGAAACACCTAATTATCTTTATTCTGTCAACTTTTGTCCTATCAACTAATTTAATTAAGTCAACTCTCGAATCTCGTCGCTCGGTTGAATGACCGCCTTTGTAAGCTGTAGATGGGAGTTGTATTTTCATTCTTTCATGTGCCCCTGCTTTGCCGGGTTGAGCGACTATCTCACATTTCAGAGGTATTTCCCGGATTGGTTAAATAAAAGCTAAGGTAATTATGTAATTCCTCAAACTATTTATGCTGTATTAAAAATAAGGAGGACAGCATTAAAGATGAGACTTTACGAAAACTGCGGATTATATTTAGAAGAAAAGAGTCAAGCCTATCTTGAAAACAATGGACTGTTGAATAATCAACCCCCGGCCTTTGGAAAGGTAGATTATTTTAATAACCAGCCCAGCGCTCTTGATTCAGCTGAATATTATTTTCAGCGTGGTGTCGAAGCAGCTCAGCAGATTGGAAACGACCGCTATTTCAATATTCTGAACCGTTCTTTTTTGGCATTGGTATATTCCAAAAAAGGGCAGTGGGTTGAAGCCTTAGCAACCGGAGAGAAGGCTCTTCAGGATGCCCTAACACAAGGTGGGATGATTGCACCTATTTGCGAAATGATTTTAAGTACGATTCTTATAGAAATCGGAGACCACAGAGAAGTCAAAAAAAGGCTGGAAATTTCAGCGGAGTTATTAAATCTACATACATCATCAATAAAGAAGAATAGCGGTGCTCTCTCGCAGAGTAATACATCCATAAAACATAAAAACTTCAGTTTAAAACAAGAAGTAGTAGATCAAGAGCAGACTGATTCTTATCTTTTCAGGATCCAAATGTTTGGGCCGATCCGGGTTTTCCATCGCGAACAGGAACTTGACGCAACCAGTTGGCGGACTGTGAAAACTCGCGATCTATTAGCATATCTTGCCCATCAGGATAAACCGGTAAGTACCGATCGAATCCTAGAAGCTCTTTGGCCGGATTTTGAACCAGATAAAGCTTCCGCTTTGTTTCACACTACTCTTTATTATCTGCGACGGCTTTTACAACAGTTTACCGATAAAGAGATTATCATTCGCGGTTCAAAACGTTATCAGCTCCAGCCCGGTAGTATCCTGACCGACCAGCGTCAATTTAAAGAATTTGCACATTTGGCCTTAGAGAAAACCATGACCAGAACTTTAGCTACTAAACTGGAAGCTGCAATATTGCTTTACCAGGGTGATTACCTTGAGGATCTCGACTACCAATGGGTTATCCCAGTTCAAGAAGAATTAAGGAATTTATATACCGGATTAAAAGAAAAGCTAGCCGTTTATTATCTGGAAAATAAACTGTATTCAAAAGCAATGATTCATTTGCACCAACTAATGGCAATAAAACCATACTCAGAAAAACTGTTACGTTTATTACTAACAACCCTTGCTAAAATGGGAGATCAATCAGCGGTGAAAAAACAGTATGCGGCATATTGCCATACTATTGCGGAAGAATTGGGTTTACAACCTTCTTCCGAGATTATAGCCTTTTACAAAGAATTATGTAAATCTAATTGGTCTTAAAAAAACCTTTTGCCTAATTAACCCTATTCTCGTTGCGATTCAATAATAACAATTATTTAAGCTTAAATCAATCTTTAAAACCACATTGTATTTATAATCCAAAATATGTTCTATAACAATGTAAAGGAGGAGAAGAATGCTTAAAGAATGAGAAGGTTGATTGGGTTTATGTTGACCTTAGCAGTCAAAAGAAGCGTCAACCAAAAGGGCGAGATTAATGCTATATTTGAGTGCATGGGTGGTCTATATATGATCTCGCAAACTAAACCAGTGAGCGGTAAAGTAAGCGGCGAGTCCAAGTCTTACCTTAATGATAAACCGACCAATATTGTTATCGTGCCCGAGCAAAAGCTCTCCAGTAGAAGCTTTAAGCTGCGGTAGTCCGCTACCCAGCTTTGCTTAGGTTTTACGTCCAACAGATCATTGTATTTTTTTTGCCATAAAATACCTGAGCCCTTGGTTTGCTATAGGCAAATCCAAAGGCTCTTTTTTCACCACTTATCTCATTTTTCACCTACTTTAAACACCAAGGAAAATCGTGAAAGCCTGCGGTAGCGTTTTCCTTGGTATAGATATAAATGGTGAAATATGAGACTTATCTCATTTTTCGCCTACTTTAAACACCAAGGAAAATCGTGAAAGCTTGCGGTAGCGTTTTCCTTGGTATAGATATAAACTTATACCAATCCTAAAGCCCGCTGAACTTGCTAGAATGGCAACTTAGGAATAAGTGAAAACTTTTCATACCCGGCTGGAATCTCAAATAACTCATCTGGCTGCTTTCCTTTCACGATATTTTTATACTCAACGGTTGAATTAACCTTACCCTTAGTAGTCTTGGTTTCAGCCTTAACCGCAAAACCCAGTTCGTCAGAGACCCATTGAACTAAGATACCATATTTCTTATCCTTATAGGTATACTGTATCACTTGGCAAGAATAACCATTTACCGTCTCTCTACCGATTGTCTTCATCTCATACTCAAAATCTGGGTTGGGTTGATTAGGATCAAATGGGAATTTTATCTCCATGTATTGATTCTCAGGCATTAGCGTCCAACAGACTTTTTTGTCGATCCTTAGTATGGTGACACTAACTTCATTATTATCGGAAATTTCTTGGCGGATCTTCTCATTTCCTTGAATATAAATTTTCCCTGTTGTCACTTTACCCTTGGCATCAGTCATAATCATATCCGCGGAAAACTCAGGAGAAGCCGCCAGGGCTAACCCACAATAGATTAGAGCCACCAACAATAAGAACACCAGGCTTAAACAAAATCGTTTTGCCATCACTCAACAACTCCTTATAATATTTAACGCTTTGGTGCTCAACTTACCTTCATCCTTGTTTGGAGACTCTCTCTATAAACAATACCTTTGCCCGGCCAAAGCGCTTTATTTTATAATACAAAATAATTCTAAACAAAAACTAAACACGCTGTCTTTTACGGGTTGCGATTGTTTAAAATGATTAAACTATAACTTTTTTGTGCCGTAAAAGCCTAGGATGGCTTTACTTTTGTTGAGTATTTGTTTAGATCAATATATTAAAATTGATTCAATGATAGATCTCACTTTTCTCACTTTAAGAAATTGCATAATTCAATTATTGAAAATTTGAGCGCAAAAAGTGAGAGCGGTAATTTTTAAAAGGAGGATCTTAGATGAAAAAATATTGCTTAGGAACATTAGCATTAATTCTACTATTCACCCTCGTTGGATGCGGCGGTGGTGGAGGAACAAATCGGACTGAAACAGGGACGGTTAGCGGATTGGTTTATGCACCGGATGAGATTACTCCGATCGTCGGAGCTTCGGTTACAGTCAGGGGGACCACACTATCAATAACTACTAATACGCAAGGAGCTTATACTTTAACGGGAGTCCCAGTCGGTTTACAGAAAATTATTGCTGCCAAAGGCAGTTATCGGGCGGAAACCAGCGTCACGGTCACTAAAGGGCAAACCGTCAATGCCGAACATTTAGTACTAGCTCCAATCGGGAAGATTGGAGTGGTTAAAGGACTTTACGATGACATTGGAGAGGTCTTATCCTCATTGGGTATTACTTATGAATTGATTACGGATCCCAATGCCACATTTAGTGATCAGGCAACCCTGTCTCAATATGCGGTCATCTTCTTTGAATGCGGACTGAATGACTGGTTTCTTATGGAAGAGGTTAATGTAACCAATTTGCAAGATTTTGTTGTTCAAGGCGGCAGCATCTATACTTCAGACTGGGCCAGTTGTGTAATTGATGCGATGTACCCTGATAAAATTGAGTTTGCAGGTAAAAGCGGAATAGAACAGACCATCACCGCGACTATTACAAATACCGAAATTCAGTCCTTATTAGGTAAAAGCACCGCCAGTATTTGTTTTGATTTAGGTTCTTGGGAAGTCATAGATAGTGTCGCTACCGGAGTCACAGTTGATCTAAGGGGTACTGTTCAAACAGACTACGGGGAGAAAACTAATATCCCATTAATGGTCCATTTCTCGCAAGGCAAAGGTAACGTTGTATATACATCCTTCCATAACGAAGCGCAGGTCACTGAGGATGTAGAAAAAATACTTAATCATTTGGTATTTGCATTATAGTTTACGTATAAAGCTCTTAAAAAAAGCAAAGCAACATAGAAAAATACTTGTTTCCCAAAATAAATAATTTTTTGCCAGAACAACCACCCTTGAAACGGGTGGTTGTTCTGCTTTACTCTTGCAAAACAACACTAATATTACTAAATTCAAACTTAGTTATTAAGGCCTTCTAATGAATTGGAAATTTTATAAAAAGTAATGATCGGATTGTCTAAAATGAGTGGGTAGAAAAAAGTGTGCAGATTTCTCCACAAAATAATTGGTTTGTCTGATTTATTCTTCTACTGTTTAATGTTAATATTGACTTAACATCATATGAAGGAGGGTTTAAGAAAAAGAGGTGCTTAGAAAGGAGGGGTGAAAAGAAAGGGTTTCATCCTAGATTTTCTAAAGAATCTTATTTCTCCGGTATACCTACATGAATATGCAAACAATAATAATTTAAATTCAAAGGAGGTTTATCACTTGAAAATTAAATATTCTTTATTGGGGTTATTAGTTATTGTTTTGGTTCTTTCTCTGACTAGCTTTGCAGCTGAAAGGTTAACGGCATATGTCAGTATGGATGAAGAGGTTGCCCGTTCGTTAATTAACGCTTTCGAAAAAGAAACCAAAATTAGGGTGGACTGGGTTCGACTAAGCACGGGTGAGGCAGTAGCCAGGATTGAAGCAGAAAAAAACAATCCGCAGGCTAGCTTGTTTCTTGGCGGCGTAGGCCTAAACCATATTGAAGCTAAAAACAAGGGTTTAACTACTCCTTACGTTTCACCGAATGCCAAAGATGTTCCCGCGCAATTCAAAGATAAGGATCATTACTGGTGCGGGTTATACGCTGGGCCGCTATGCTTCGTTTATAACCTTGAAAGATTAAAAGAATTGAACCTGCCGGCCCCTAAATCTTGGGCCGACTTAACCAAACCAATTTACAAAGGCCACGTTCAAATGGCCAGCCCGCAAACATCCGGCACTTCTTATAATGTTATTACCACTATGATCTATGTTTTCAATCGTGATGAAGACTTAGCTTTTAATTATCTGAAGGAATTGAATAAAAACATTAACCAGTATACCAAGTCGGGATCAGCTCCGGGACGTGCGGCCGCTATCGGAGAAACACCGATTGCTCTGGGTTACTCTCATGACCAAGTTAAACTTATTGACCAAGGTTATCCACTAGAGATCGCTTTCCCCTCAGAAGGAACAGGTTACGAAGTGGCATCCATGTCCTTAGTTAAAGGCGGCCCCCAATTGAAAACCGCCCAGAAACTTTACGACTGGGTGCTCTCCGAAAAAGCAGGAAAAATATTGGCTAGCTACTATCTTGCAGTTTTTGCTGATGTACCGTTGAAAAAAGGAGTTAAACCGCTAAGCGAAGTCAAAGTAGTGGATCAAGATGATGTTTGGGGCGGAGCAAACAAAGAGCGCCTTATCGATCGATGGCAAAATGAGGTTTACGGAAAATAAGATCGTCCTAAAAGTGGGGCGTTACTGCCCCACTTTTCTTAATAAGGAGGCGAATATTTTGGACTTAACACTTAAACCAAAAACCACAGACCATCTGCAAAATAAAAAGAAAATTAAAGATCCGATAGTTACAGGAACAATAATAACGATTTGGGCTTTGTTATTAGTCTTTATCGTCTACCCCGTTGGTAAAGCAATGATAACCAGCATCATGGTTAATGGCCGGATTTCTTTTGAACACTATATTTATCTTTTTAAGCAAACATGGTTAAGAAAAACATTTCTTAATTCAATGAAACTAGCTATAACCGTAGCTACAATCTCTACTTTCATCGGTTATTGTTACGCCTATGCCCTTAACCGTACTGATATACCGTGCAAAGGTTTTTTTCGACAAATGTCCTTACTGCCGATTATCTCCCCACCTTTTATGTTTGCACTATCAGTCATACTATTGTTAGGGAAAAATGGCTTAATTACTAAGAAATTATTGGGTTTAACTAGTTTCAATATTTATGGTTTCAAAGGGTTAGTTCTGGTACAGTCCCTAAGCATGTTTCCCGTTGCTTATCTAGTCCTAGATGGGGTATTAAAGGCAATCTGCCCGGATTTGGAAGACTCGGCTTTTAACCTTGGGGCAACCCGCAGGCAAGTCTTTAAAACAATTACCCTACCTCTATCAATACAAGGAATTGCCTCTGCCTGGTTACTAGTCTTTGTTACTTCACTAGCTGATTTTGGTAATCCGGTAATCCTGGGGGGCGATTTTGATGTCCTATCCGTCCAGGCTTACCTACAAGTTACCGGGATGTTTAATACACCGCGGGGTGCCGCAATCGCTTTTGTCCTTTTAGTCCCAGCCTTAATCGCATTTTTTCTGCAGAGAAACCTTAGTAAAAAGTCGGTCGTTACTGTAACAGGAAAACCATCAACTTCCGGTTTAATGAAAGCACATCCGCTAGCCAAACATATACTTACTATTTTGCTCTCTTTAACCTCTCTAATGACGCTCGCCTTTTACGGTGTGATTATCTATGGTTGTTTCGTTAAACTATGGGGCTACAACTGGTCATTAACACTGGAAAATTTCGTTTATGCCTGGGATGTCGGCAAGTTAAGCATTAGGGCCACCATTACCATGGCAGGGATTGCTACCATAATAGCAGGGTTTTTATCCATGATCATCGCCTTTCTCATGGTTCGAAAAGAGTTTTTTGGGAAAAAAACAATGGGATTTGTAACCTTACTAGGTTACGCAATTCCTGGGACTCTAGTTGGAATTGGGTATATTTTGGCATTCAACACTCCGCCATTAATGTTAACGGGTACAATGTGGATTATTATCTTCTGTTTTATCTTCCGGGAGATTCCGGTTGGTATCGAATCCGGCATCGCCACTTTAAATCAGATTGATCCGGCGATTGAAGAGGCTTCACTCAATCTCGGGGCAAGTACTTCTTATACTTTTACCCATGTTACTCTTCCGTTAATTAAACCCGCATTCTTTGCCAGTCTGGCCTATAGTTTTGTACGGAGTATGACTGCGGTTTCCGCTGTAATTTTCTTGGTCACCGCACGTTGGAATCACTTAACAGCCCTTGTCCTGGCTCAGACAGAAATTATGCGGTTAGGGCCAGCCAGTGTCTTATCCTTTTTCACCATTATTATAGTTTTTGTAGCTTTCGGTTTGATTCGATTAAGTTTGGGGCAAATTAGTTATACTTCACCGAGAATTGGAGGTTAATAAGATGAGTGTTAGTGTAAAATTAGAAAATGTTACAAAAAGATTTAAATCTCCCGGAGGAGGAGTAGTTGTTGCCGTCGATGATCTAAGCTTATCCGTTGAAAAAGGTTCTTTTGTTACACTCCTAGGCCCATCCGGGTGTGGTAAAACCACTACCCTAAGAATCGTCGCTGGGTTTACAAATCCAGATGCGGGCCATATCTATATTGATGGAACTGATATTACTCACATTCCACCGAACAAAAGAGGATTAGCAATGGTTTTTCAGAGTTATGCTCTCTTTCCTCATTTAACAGTCTTTGATAATGTCGCTTATAGCCTAAAAATCAGAAAAGAAAGTCCGGATAAAATTCAGGAGAAGGTTCATAATGTATTAGATCTTGTTAATATGTTAGGAACAGAGAAACGCTATCCAAATCAACTTTCCGGTGGCCAGCAGCAACGGATCGCTTTAGCCCGAGCAATTGTTTTACAACCAAAAGTCCTACTCTTTGATGAGCCATTATCAAACTTAGATGCCAAACTCCGTGAGGATATGAGAGAAAGAATTAGAATGCTTCAACAAAAACTAGGAATTACCGCAATATATGTAACTCATGATCAGATTGAAGCCATCACCATGTCTGATGTAATTGTCGTCATTAATAAAGGGCGGATTGAACAGATTGGTAGCCCAACTGATATTTACGAACGCCCAGCTAGTAAATTCGTTGCTAACTTTATAGGTAGAGTTAACTTATTAAAAGCCAATCTGGTAGATACCGTTCCAGATGGATTAATCTTAGATATATTTGGTGAAAAAGCAAAAATTACAAGTTATTCTAGTTCTTCGCCTAAGATGTCTATTGCTATCCGGCCAGAAACGATAGAGCTTTTACCCGATAAAGACTTCCCTGGCCTGATGTTTAACGGCAGGATTCTAAAAGCAACCTATGTCGGTCAACATGTTGAATACACTATCTTACTTGATGCTGGTCCAACAATAATGGCAATCAGGTTGGGAAACCCCTCTGATCTCAATGTTGGTGAAGAGGTAAGAGTCGGGTTTAAATTTGATACCTTACATGCTGTACCTTCATAAAAAGGTAATTCCAATTATATTATTTAGTAGAGTATTACAATCTCTACGATTATATACAGAAAGGGGGTACAAGAAACTAATCAATCTTTACCCTCTTTATAATATTTTTTACTCCTAATATATCGTTACAATCAAATGTAACATTATCGTTGTATTTTACTAAAATGTAATATTCAATGGTATACTTATGTTAATATTTTTTGTCTAATAGTAGGTTTATAAAATGTTGAAATTAAATTTTTTTTACAAACAATTATTATCATTTATCCTTATAGGAGTTATTCCGTTAATCATTATCGGTAGTATCTCCTATCTTTTTTTAACCAAAGTTCTACAAGATTCATTAAGTAAACAGACCTTAAATAATGTACTGAAAATTGGCGAAGGCGTAGATTTACTGATTAGCGAATTGGGTGAAATCGTCGTTTACCTGCTTTGCGAAGATGTACAGGTCAGAAAAGCACTTCTTAGTGACCCAGAGGCCAATATTGATTATATTAATCAGAGAGTAAAAGCGTTGGCTGGAAAAAGGGATGTACGGATTTTCATCTCAGATACCACCGGAATGGTTACTTTTTCTACCTGCGAAGTACCGGAAATCTATGATATTAGCGTAAATCAGGGACAAGGGATCTTTAACGCTACTGATGCGGTAAAAAATGGTTTTATTATTTACCCCAATAATCACCGTCATGATCTAGGGGAAACTGTAATCTTTAGCCTGGCAAGAGCAATCCGCGATCTCAAAGACCGTCCCATAGGTTATGTAATCGTCGAGCTGGAAAAAGAGCATTTATTTAACATCAACTATAGGCTAAATACGCTTTATAATATGAATTTTCTTGTTTTAGATCCTGAATACTGTATCCTTTCTAATCTTTATAACCCGCAAGCAGAGAAGACGATATTAGAAACAGCACTTTTAGAGAAGTTTAAAAATCAAAAATCTGGCGTTTTTTTAACCCGCATTAATAATAGGCAGTTTTTTATTGCTCATAAACTATCTCAATACTCCGGATTAACCACGGTTGGAATTGTACCTATTGATTATGTCGTAGAAAATACGAATTTTATTAAAGATGTTACAATCCTCTCCTGTCTGTTATGCCTGGCAATCTGTTTAGTACTGGCTTTCTTTATGGCTCGTTCTGTATCCCAACCAATCAATGAATTAGTCTATTGTATGCGGCAAGTAGAAGGGGGTGACCTTAAAACAAGGGTAGAATTTTCCTCCACAGATGAGATTGGTTTACTGGGAAGGAATTTTAATAAAATGGTAGCAAGGCTTAATTTTTTGGTAAACAGCATTACTGAAAAACAAGAACGGCTCAAACACGCAGAGATTAAAGCATTGCAGGCGCAGATTAATCCTCATTTTCTCTATAATACACTGGATACTATAAAATGGTTGGCAAAGTTAAATATGGTTGATGAATTGCAAACAATAGTAACCGAACTGGGAAAACTGCTACGAAGTACTATCAGCTCAAATAAAGAGATTATTACCGTAGAAGAGAGCATCAAAACGATTGAAAGTTATATCAATATACAAAAAATCAGGTATCGAAACCGTTTACAAGTATCAATCAATATTAGCCCTGATATTTATGATTACCACGTACCAAAACTCTTATTACAACCCATAGTTGAGAATGCTATAATTCACGGCCTTGAAAATAAGGTTGGTAAAGGAAATTTAGTAATTAATGGCTATCAGGAAGCAGATGAGCTGATTTTTGAAATAATAGATGATGGCATAGGAATTGAAGCCAATAAACTTGCTTTAATTAATGCTAAAAAAGACTTAGCATCAACAACCGATAGTATCGGATTGCAAAATGTTAATCGCCGTATTCAATTGTATTATGGTGCCAGCTATGGTTTGCACATAAAAAGTCAAGCACAGAGTGGAACAATCGTGACACTACGTCTCCCATTATTAAAAAGAGAGGTGGATAATGCTCATGCATAACGTAGTCGTGGTAGAAGATGAAGATATAGTGCGCAAAGGATTGGTGATTACCACTCCATGGGAGAAATTTAACTGTAAAGTAATTGGGGAAGCCGAAAACGGCCTTGTCGGAATGGAGTTAATCTGTAAATTGAAACCGGATATTATTTTTACGGACATCAGAATGTCGGGAATGGATGGATTGACTATGATCCATAATGTAAAGAAAGTGATTGATGCCGAATTTGTAATTATTTCCGGATATAGTGAATTTGAGTATGCAAAGCAAGCTATGACCCTTGGAGTTAGAGAATACTTAGTCAAGCCAATTGATGAGCTAGAACTGGAAAAGACCTTAATAAGATTAATTACTGAAATCAAAAAGAAGAAGAACGTAGAAAAGCTACGTAAAGGGTTTCAGAATATTGAAGACAATAAACTGTTGTTTTTTAAAGAATATTTTTCCGCCTCCGAAGGCGGGCGGGAAGATTATATCTCAGAAGCAGTTAAATATATACGGGATAATTTCCAAACAGACATCAATATCAAAGAAGTTGCCGATTACCTTTTTATCAGCGAGAGTTATTTAAGCCGGTTATTTAAGGATGAGACTAATTATACATTCACTGAATATTTAACAAACTATCGTCTCAAGAAAGCACTTGATTTATTACGTGATACAAATGTTAAAATTTATGAGGTTGCCAACCTGGTAGGATATAGTGATTCCTGTTATTTCAGCGGATTATTCAAAAGGTATTTAGGGATGACTCCACGAGAATTTCGAGATACCTTACATTAGCTCAATTCACATTCTTTCACCCACCAATACCCCCAAGATATCGCAAGCATTTTATCTCAAGCCGTTTTATGTCAATAAAATATCCCACAAAAACACCGGATGATTTTCAATAATTCTTATTCTGGTTACTAATAGTAGCGTAAAATCAATTTGTTATTTATACAATATCAACGCAATAAATTCCAAAGGATCGGACCCGATGTTTTTTATCCCATGCCCCTCCCCGGCACCTGTAAAAGTAAGATCGCCAGCAGAAACAGTTTTGATAACACCATTATCATTAAATTCAGCTATACCGCTATAAATGTAATAAGTTTCTGATTCATTTTCATGGATATGAAAACCAATGGAACATCCAGGCTCAAGAGTAGAATGCGCAAAAGCACGCCCTTTTCCGTACATTTCTTCCGGACTATTAAGTAGACTACGTACAGTTACACCACCCTCACCCTGGAACTGTTTCTCTTTATATTCAATAATTCTCTCATTACTTCTCCTAATCATTATCGTTCCTCCCTTTTTGGGCATTTTTGCCGCTCGCTTTAACCCTTGGAAATTTCCCTGAGAAAGGACCTTTTTTTAGAGATCACCCTTTAATCCAATTTCCGCAGCTACTTCCCGCATACCAGCAATCGTTTCGTTAATCACCTCATCCAATTCCATCTCCATTTTTTCGGCACCATCTCTAATTACATCACGGTTAACCCCTGCGGCAAAAGCTTTGTCTTTCCACTTTTTCTTTACCGATTTAACTTTTAAATCAAGTAGGCTTTTACTCGGCCTGACCAGTGCAGCAGCTGTAATCAAACCGGTTAATTCATCAATTGTATAAAGGACTTTTTCCATCCGATGAACAGGTTCAACCTCAGAACAGATCCCCCATCCATGGCTTTGCACAGCATGAATATACTCTTCCGGCCAACCTCTCTCTAGCAATATCTCCTTGACTTTTATACAATGCTCTTCTGGATAACGTTCGTAATCCAGATCATGAATCAAACCAATTACTCCCCATTTTTCTACATCTTCCCCAAAAATCGTGGCAAAATGTCTCATTACCGCTTCTACGGCCAATGCATGCCGGATTAGGCTTTCCTCCTGGTTATACTCCTTTAATAGCTTCAAGGCTTCATCTCTGGTAATTTCTTTGTTCATCAATCTTATACTCCCTTCTTGTAGTAATATTAGTCAGAGTTTATTTCTAGTATTTTTATAAACGAGCTTTATATCCCTAAAGTTATATCCTTCCTTTCCATAATTCCGGTTTAAAGAGGAAACAAAACTTTACTGGGAATGCTTTCTTCTCTAATAAGTTATCAGGTGCTAATCCCCACCTTGACTAGTACCGGGTTTAATAATTCTCTTATATCCTGGGGATCCATAGCTACGAGGAAACCTCTTTTTCCTCCATTAATATAAACTTTCGGCCAATCTAAGATCGTTTCCTCCATATAGACCGGCATTTTATGCCGGGTGCCAAAAGGCGAAGTACCGCCCACTAGATAACCGCTATGTTTATTTGCCACCGCCGGCTCACACGGTTTGATTGTTTTTACACCTATAACCCGTGCCAGTTCTTTAGTGGAAACTTCCATATCGCCATGCATCAAGACTATGAGGGGAGCTTCATTTTCATCTTCCATAATCAATGTCTTGATAGCTAAATGTTCATCAACCCCAAGTTCACGAGCGCAAACAACCGTCCCTCCCCTTTCCTCATATTCATAAAGAAACTCAACAAAAGGGACTTTAGCCGCCCGTAAAAAACGGATTCCTTGGGTAACAGGGTATTTATTTTTTTGTGACAAGATAAAACACTACTCCTTTTATCTTTTTTAAAATCTTTTTTCGCTACTGTTTCTTAAAAACAAGGGAAGACAAGGGGACGGTTCTTTTCTCTTTTCTTGATTGTGAAGATGCCATCGGAACAAATACCCAGATTTATATATTTAATTCCAGGACAAGAGAACCGTCCCCTTGTCTTGTATATTATACTAAACGCCTTTCACTATTGAAAGGCGTTTAAGAATATTAAAATAGACAACTAACGAAGATTTTTAATCATTCACTTAAATACTTAAGCTTTTTTACCATTAAGACGTTACATACTTTAAAAGAAAAGCTGTTAATTCTCTTATATCGCCTAGCCTGGTATTAATAATATTATAGAATTCTTCATGACCAATTTCATTGTACATATGCACTAATCTATTACGATAACCAGCCATCCCTTTAATTCGTTCCAGAAAGTCAAAAGGTATAATATTATTTCTATACCTAGTAAGATCAAAATGTCTCGATAATCATTAGGTTTTCCCAAACCTGTTTTCACTAAAAGATGGCGACCAAGATCAAAAGGGTAATGGTTCTCTTGTGTTATATTATACCAAACGCCTTTCAGCAATGAAAGGCGTTGTTAATTTTGATTCTCCAGGAAGTCCAAAGGGATAATCTTTACTAATAATTCTTATTCTAGTTTCAAATATTTATACAAAATCTGAGTGTAAAAAAGTTCATTATTTATATAATATTAATGCTATAAATTCTAAAGGATCAGACCCAATATTTTTTATCCCATGTCCTTCCCCGGCACCTGTAAAAGTCAGATCACCAGCCAAAACAGTTTTGATAGTACCATTATCATTAAATTCAGCTGTACCACTATATATATAATAAGTTTCTGATTCATTTTCGTGAATATGAAAACCAATGGAACATCCGGGTTCAAGAGTAGAATGCGCAAAAACACGCCCTTTTCCGTACATTTCTTCCGGATTATTCAGCAGACTACGTACGGTTACACCACCCTCGCCTTGAAACAAATTTTCCTTAAACTCAACAATTTTTTCGCTACTTCTTCTGATCATTCTGTTTCCTCCCTTTTTAAATGCATACTATATTATTTACTACAATTATTCTCAATTATACTCCAGTTTGTTCAGGTACTCTCCTACCCCACTAGGCTATGCAGACTATTAGGTACCAAGATATTTTACGAAAACTTCTTTTGGAATCTCAGAAGAAACACCTTTATACACTACTTCACCTTTTTCAATAATATAACACTTATGGCTAACTTCTAAAGCAAATTTAAGGCTTTGCTCCGCGAGCAGGATTGTAATACCACGATTACGTAGTTCACTAACAACTTTTACAAGTTCTTCAACAATAATCGGGGCTAGCCCTTCAATAATCTCATCCATAATTAACAGCTTTGGATTCTGCATTAAGCCCCTGGCAATTGTTAACATTTGCTGCTCTCCACCAGATAATTTTTCGCCTTTAGAATTTTCTCGCTCTTTTAGTCTAGGAAATAATTCGTATATACGCTCTAATGTCCATGTCTTATCCCCATCAACACCTACCCGTTCGGCAATAAGCAGATTCTCTTTTACTGTTAATGTAGGAAATATATGACGCCCTTGGGGAACATAAGCAATACCTAACCTAGCAATCTTATAGCTTGGCATACCAACCAATTCTGTTCCATCAAACTTAATACTACCTTTGATTTTTCCATTTACTTTTGGATTGAGCTGCCCAACAATAGATTTTAAAGTAGTTGTTTTCCCAACACCATTTCGGCCAATAAGGCATACCGAATCCCCTTTTTCAACTTCCAGATTAATTCCAAACAAGATTTGACTCAAACCATAGTATCCTTCCAAATTGTTTACCTCTAGAATCATAGCGCACCTCCAAGATAAACATTTTGCACAAATTCATTATTACGAATCTTTTCTGGTGTATCTGTTACAACCAGCTCACCTTCATTCATCACTGAAATTTTGTCAGCATAGTTGAAAACAATATCCATATCATGCTCAATAAAGAGGATCGTCATATGAAATTCTTGAGCAAGCTTATTGATCATTTCCATAATATCGTAACCTTCTTGACGGGCAACACCGGCTGTAGGTTCATCTAAAAGCAATATCTTAGGCTGCATGGCTAGTGTAATAGCAATTTCTAGCCTCTTCTGGTCACCATAAGAAAGCTCACCGGCAATTTCGTCCTTCATATGTTGCATATTAACATACCCAAGAACATTCATTACTTCGTCTCTTAAATAATTATGACTTTTTGGAAAGATATTAAAAACATCACCTTTTTTTTGGATACAAGCAATCTTTACATTCTCAAAGACTGTTAATAAAGGAAAAAGTTCACTAACCTGAAATGTCTTACACATTCCTTTTCTTACAATATTAAATGGTTTGTTATTGGTTATATCTTTCCCATTAAAATAAACTTTTCCACTAGTCGGCGAGGTACGATTAACAATCAGATCCAATAGTGTAGTCTTACCCGCTCCATTAGGTCCGATAATTGCACGGGTTTCTTCTTCCATTATTTCTAACGAAACATCACTCACTGCTTTCAACGCTCCAAAATAACGCGTTAATTTTTCGGTTTTAAGAATCACATTCGGATTTCGGCTCATTTTGGACTTCCTTTCTTAAACAGAGTTACTTTTTAGCTGAACTCAAAACTCTTGATTTCGGTGATTTCAGCAGCCTATCTTTATTCTCTGTAATCCATGGTAATATGCCTCCAGGCAGAAAATAGACAACAAGAAAAATGATAATACCAAGGAAGAACTGGTAGTATATTGTGTGGTTCGAAATACCGGTATTTATTGCAGTGACAATAGCAGCGCCAAGCACTGGACCCATAAAATTATTCTTACCACCAATAATACAGGCAATCATCATCTCCGTTGATAACAGATTCAATAAATATGTAGGATAGGCCCCTGTATTACGCATTGCAAAAAGCATTCCAGCAACAACTGTAAAAGAAGCGCTTATAATATGTGCGAACCACTTAACATTTCTTGTGTTTACACCAAGGAATAACAATCGTTCATTATTTTCACGACACCCTAATAACATACTAGTAAACGGCGACTTTCTGATCAGATACAGAAGAATAATGCATCCTCCAACAACAAGAACTGAAAAGATGTGAAAAGATAGTATATCCTGGGCAAAAGAGGGGCGAGGCGTACCTAGCAGGCCTCCATCTGCACCTATCCACATCCATTTGTTCACAAAGGAATATATAAGTAGGCTAATTCCATTATTCAAAAAGATAAATCCAAACAAAGTTCCGCTCCTAAGACAAATAAACCCGATAACGATGGCCATAATAATTCCTGCAAACAAAGTCATAAAAAAACTTGACCACAATGAATATCCGGCACGTGTTGTTAATAACGTTAGAAAATACGCACCAAAGCCGAAATACATAACTTGACCTAAGGCAGGTAAATCTGTATAGCCAAGCTGAAGATTCAGGCTCGTTGCAAACAAGGCCATGATTGCTATTTTTGTAAGGAGCGCTACAATATTCTCTGCCAAAAAAAATGAAGGCACTATGCTGATTGCCAATAAAACTATTACTAGTTTTACCTGTCTATTCAAACTTTTTTTCATTGGAATTATTCTCCTTCATCATATTGTCAACACCCGGAATAAAGATCACTCTTTTTTTGTAAAAAGCCCTTGAGGCTTAATTATCATTACAATAACCATTAATAAGAAGGGTAGTAAATTATATATAGATGGAACATAGATTGCACCAAATGAATTAACTAGTCCCACCAAAAGGGCGGCAGGTAAAGCCCCTTTTAGATTTCTCATTCCACCAATCATCAGGATTGGCATAATATTCCCAAAAATAACAAGCCCTTCTTTGGGTGACTGTCCGGAGAGTGGAGAATATAAGGCACCAGCAATTCCACCCAATGCAATGGAAATTGCAAACATAATGGAGTTTAAAGATTTTACATTAATCCCAAGAGACTCCACCATCTCTCGATCAGAAATAATTGCTCTAAAATACATCCCCAATTTTGTTTTGTAAAACATAATAAAAAAGGCAATCGCAATCAAAGTAGCAAAAAATATCATAAAGAGATAATATTTAGGGAATCTAACTCCAAATATTTCAACAAGGCCTTTAAAATAATGAGGCAAAGGAGTACTTACTAACTGATAGCCCCAAATGGCAACCATTATGTCACAGATTATATAAGCAAAAGCCATCGTATATAAAAGCATATAAGTTATATGTTTGCCAAATAATCTTCTGAACGGGATTTCTATAAAGTAACCAACTATACCCGTAATTAACGTGGCACCAAGGAGGCCCCATCCAAATCCCAACAGTTTAGTTAGGGAGAAACAGATATACGCCCCTAACACATAATAAGCTCCTTGTCCAAAATTTACTAGCCCTATACCACCCATTACAAGTGCTATACCAGCTACTACCAGATAATTTACCATACCATTACTTATCCCTACTATAACGGTTCTTATAAAAGTTGATAAGCTCATGTTTTTTTCTCCTAATATCATTATTTTATGATGAATAGGTTTTAAATAAGGGGCATGCAAAACATACCCCTTATTTAATTCAAGTAAATCCTATTTTATTTCAGGCCAAGCCTTTCTTTAATATCTATCCCTTTACTTTCTGCATATTTGTAAAAGTCTTCTTCTGACGGATAGGTTTCCTCACCATACTTAATAAGATTTACACCAATCGGTATCTCCCAATCATCACTCCAAGCGGTATCACCATACCATACATCGGTAATTAACATATGATCGAATTCTCGATAATACGCAGGAGCACCATATGGAAGATCGACCTTAACCTTTAACAAAGCTTCGGCAATCGAATCACTACTAAAATCTTTAGCAATCTTCAGCGCTTCAGCAAGCGACAAGAAAGCTTTATATGATCCATAACCAAGATCTGCAGGATAGATTACGCCATGGCCAAGCTCTTTCCCCATATCCATCCATTCTTTGACAAACTGTTTGGATTTTGCATCTTCAAACCAGAACGGTAATGCAATAATACCATGGGTATGTCCAGCAGGGTAATTCTCTTTAAAACCTTGCGTATTTGAGGCATCCGTTGTATACCATCCGTAATAATCAAGCATATCAAACATTCCAAACAACTCTGCCTGTTGAACAAGAGAGATAAAGAGCGGGCCGGCAATTCCGCCAACCAACATATCAGGATCTGCTGCCATTACTGCTGAAATGATTGTAGAAAATTCAGTGGCTGAAGTTGAAACACGAAAATCACCACGATCTTTAAACTTCGGATTAAGCTTTTTAGCTTCTTCAAAAAAGAAATTCCGCACATCATTAGGGGCTGCACCGTCTGTTCCAACAAAAGCAAAAGATTTGAAATTATTTTCTTTTACCGCATTAATCGCAAGCAATTTACCGATCTGCCATGCGTTGAAACCAGAGCTAAAGAAGTATTTATTCGCATTTTCAACCGAAACTTTTGTCGAAGATGTCCCTTGAGTAATAACCACCATTTTATTCTGTCTACTCCACTGAGCCGCAGCTGGCGCCAGGCTATCAGATGAAGGACCAACAATCGCGACAACACCTTCAGCCTTCAGTTCGTTCATTCTTTCAACAGTAATCGCTGGATCATTTCCTGTATCCTTTGGAACAATTTCAATCATTCTTCCATGGATTCCACCACTATCATTAATCTGTTTTACCGCCAGTTCATATCCAACGTGTGACCACGGAAGTGAGGCTGCTAGGGTAGTAGTCAATGTGTCCATTAAGCCAATCTTAATTGTCTCACTACTACGTGCTTTTGGGGCTCCTTCAATCCCAAATAATCCTGCAAATAAAACCAGTAATAACAACATTGAGATTACCATACGCTTACCTTTTTTCATTTTCTTACCTCCTGATCAATTATTTATGTACTTACGCAGTTTACTGCGATTGCACCAAAATTAATCACCTTCAACCAGATCCCTCGTTTTATAATTCGTCATCAACCATCTTAGAGTATTCTTCGGGTAATGGATCTACATCATTACCAACAATCGTGTATTTTTTAACTTCTCCAGTAAATTTCCCTTCTAATTCCATCCATTTTTGGGGGTTAAATAATGGAGTAGCACTCATGCCATAGATGCCGGTTGCTCCCTTTTTACTACATGTATATACACTGCCTTGTTGTTTAAAGTTTTCTTTACCATGCTCTAACATACCATCCATAGCAGCTTTCAAAGTATAATGGGTTGTCATAAATTTAAAGCCAAGAGGATAGACTTGATCAACTGTCACTTCCGGAATCCCATTTTCCGCTTTAACATCCGGGTACATCTTCCACCCCGGAACTCTGCTAGCAATATACTTAGCATCCTCAAGATTACTCAGCTTTACAATAGTAGTCATATCAGCACCCAATTCAATGGCTTTTTTACAACGTTCAATTCCTTCATCAAGCTCTGTAGCTGGATCTGCATTTGTACGTGCAATCAACATACAATCTGTTCCCTTCAGTGCAGCCAGAGCAGCTTTCACTTTAGCATAATACTGTTCCCGGGGAAGCAGGACTGTCTCACTCTCCATGCTGCTGGAGTCTTCTAGTTGAACTGCACTAGCACCCGCTCTGGCTAGACGCATGCAAGTACGATACACTTGTAGTGGGCCTCCAAAACCGTCCTCAATATCTACAGCAAGCGGTAAAGGTGAAAAATCACAGATCCGGCTGACCGCCCATTCCAATTCTGGCAGGCTAGTAAAACCATTATCAATTATACCGTTCATCGCTAATGAGAGTTCCCCGGAACTAAACATCATTGCTTTAAAGCCAACCATTTCAACTGCTCTTGCCGAAGCACAATCATAAATACATGGAGCAAATATACACTCGTTTGCTTCTTCAATTAGTTCTCTCAAGCTTTTTTTAACCATTCGAATCAATCTCCTTTTTCCTTTTTATGAAAATTGTGTAATCCCCTCAATTGCATATGCTCGAACCGGTGAAGAATCTAACCCTTTGATATATAGGGGAGAATAGGACATAAAGAAAATATCTTTCTCTAAAAGCTCCAGATTCTTAAGTACTTCTAAAAACACAACATCTTCTTCCATCAAAACATCGTGAAATGCAGATACATCTTCATTATTGTTTTCTATAGATACCCCATCACCAAAGCCAACACATTTTACTTTTTTATCTCGTAACCAGATCGCTGTCTCACGATTGACAAAAAGACGTTTATCCTCATCCGTATTGGTCTTGTCAGTAAATGGCAAGCATTTGAACGGCGAATCGAGAATTACTATATCTTCTTCTTCTAATTTTCCTTCACATTTTTTTTCAAGCACAGTCGGAGTAATATAAGAATTTGGTTCAAGTTCATCGATATTAATGTAAACTGCTCGTCCCATAAAAGCTGTCAGCGGCATTGAAAACACATCCGTCCAATCATCATGATGATGGTACGGGCACTCTACATGGGTTCCTAAGTGACTATTTATATCAAAATTTGTATGGAAATCAGGAATTCGGCCGCCAGTATTAAAGCGGACAAGGTTACAACGTCTATCTTCAGTTTCTGGATCCACTGGTTTTGTTAGATCTATTATTCTCATGTCCCCTATTCGGTATACGCACATCAATACCACCTCCTTACTCTTGAATTTTTATTGGATTAAATATAATATATTAGAAGAGGAATTACCGGTAAGCCAAAAGATATCAACTTTGTTTTTTCCCTTCCAAAGCATGTATTAATGCGACAACAAATTCATGATTTGGGACTGAAATATTATGTTTTTTTGCCTTTCTTACAACTGAGCCACTAATAGTATCTACTTCTGTAGGCACTCCATTACGAATATCTGCATAAATTGATGTATATCCTTCTCGCACATTTTCAAGCAACTCTTTTATATCGGCAATTACCTCTTCCAAGATGAATTCCATACCTTCCGCATTTGCAACAGAGACTGCTTCTTCCACCAGCCGTTTTACTAATGACCATGCATATTTATTATCAAGTACATAACCTAGTTTTACTTGCAAAACAGCTGTCATTGCACTCGCTGAAGTATTCATAAAAAGCTTATGCCAAATCCGCTTCTCTACATCTCCAGAAACGGTAGTATCAAAACCAGAATCTGAAAGAGTCTTTGCAATCGATTGTAGTTTTAAATTATTACCTTGTAATAAACCAATACTTGTCTTTCCACTTCCACCGTGGCCGATATATCCATTCTCTCTTATTGAACTGTTATGCTCTGTGGTTCCAATAATCAAATGATCTTTTGAAACAAAATCTAAAAGCGTTTCTTCGTGCCCGGCACCATTCTGAAGAGTCATCACATATGTATCTTCACCTATCAGGTGCTTATTTTGTTCTAAGGCATCTCTTGAATACATGGCTTTAACAAAAACAATAACTAAATCCATTGTACCTAAAACACTAGCATCAGTCAGGGCCTTTGGGTGAAATACACGTTTTCCGTTTTTCCCATAAATAGTAACTCCATCACGTTTGATCCTATCAACTTTTTGTTGATCAATATCGATAAGCCAAACTTCATTATGCTGCGATAGGTATCCCCCAAACAAAGACCCCATTGCTCCGGCTCCTAATATTGCTATTTTAATTATTCATCCCCCGCTTACTATTCCCGTAATAAATTACTATCACGTCTACGGGTTTAAATTTTCTTTTGATAATATGTAAATTCCATGTATTGAAATCGATTTCAAAATTATTATAGCATATTCATTATTATAAATCAACTATAAATATACTAGTAAGATGTACAAGTTTATTACGCAACACTTTGTAATATATAAGGAGGCGCCTTAAATGCGCCTCCTTATATATTACAATCATAAAATAAAACAGAGTAAATTTAAAATGTACTTATTACCTAAGTAATTAATATAGCTGCAATCGATTACAATTGATTGTGAAAAAATTTAGGTCGTTTCTCTTTCCACTATCGTAGAGAAGATTAGTATTTTCTTGATTGTCTGTCGGTTTTTAAGTGCATCAATTAGGGTACGTGCCGCAACCATACTTAAATCAAGTAATTTATTATCTAAAGATGTCAGTTTTGGATTACTGATCTCAGCATAAATCGAATTGTCTACACCGATCACGGAAACCTGTTCTGGAATTGCGATGCCCATATCAATCAGAGCTCGGGCACCGCTAGTAGCTAGAAGATCAACCGCATATATAATTCCATCAACATCCGGATGCTCCCTTATAATTTGCGTTGTAACATCGTATGCTCCTTGAAGAGTGCCTTCTGTTTTATACACCCAAGGTTTTTCGGTTAAACCCAAACTACGCACCGCCTGTTCAAATCCAAGCTGTTTTAATTTATTACTCGGTGTGTGAAAGTCTATTACAAACGCTGGACGTGTATGGCCCTTTTCATACAACATCTTGACACAATTTGCCACACCATTTTGCTCATCCGCAAGTACTCCATAGACATTCGGCAAGTCAAGATAACCATTTGCCATAACAATAGGTTGATCATTTAAGTGTTTTTTTATTGCACATCCTATTTCCTTATTCTGAAAAGAAGAACCAATAAGTACTGCTCCCTCTATTCTTCTACGTCTCAGTATTTTAATGTATTCTGCTTTCGAAGCATTATCCACACCTGTATTAAAAATAATCGAGCAGTAGCCAAGCTTTGCGAGCTCACGTTCTATAATATAAGCACCTTCAGTATGATGTATAGTACGTATATCATCTACTAAAATACCAATAATTTTTGAAGCCTGATTGACGAGGCCACGTGCAGTTTCGTTAGGAAAATAATCGTATTTTTTAAGATAATATTGAACCCGCTTTCTCGTCTCTTCATTTACCTCCGGTTTATTATTGATTACTCGGGAAACTGTACTGGCTGATACTCCCGCCTCTTTTGCAATATCATATATTGTCATTCTACCTACACCTCTTATACAATCATAATTATTTCTGTACCTTATACCAAAACATTGGCTTTACATCTGAAAATAATTAAGGTAACCAAAATTTTAGATGACCCAATACAATATTACCGCAAATAAAGAGATTTTGCATCTCCTTTTTGTCTTTGATAAAAAATTCCTTTTAACACTAAATTACCTTTTAACCCACTTTCTGTAGCCATTTTTCAACAAAAAGGCAAGAGAACTATCCCTTTTAAAAATTGGGCCTGTTAATTATCTGTATTTCCAATCCCTGTATAAACTATTTCCCCGCCAATAATCGTCATCATTACCTTTAAATCCTGATCAAAGATCACCAGATCGGCATCTTTTCCGGGTACAATACTACCCTTTTTCTTTTCTATACCAATTAGCTTTGCCGGATTTATCGTCGCCATTTTTACGGCATCCTCCATCTTTACTCCCGTATTTATCATAAAATTCCTGATCGCTTCATTCATCCGCAGTACACTACCAGCTAACTTACCATTACTAAGCCTTGCTTGGTGCCTCGCAACATAAACTTTCTGTCCTCCCAGATCATACTCTCCATCCTCTAAAAGGCAGGCCCGCATCGCATCTGTAATTAAGATAATCTTATCTTTTCCTTTTACTTTGAGGAGTATATTTTGTACTGCCGGCTCAACATGGATATTATCAGCAATCAATTCGCAAGTAAGATCGTATAACATTGCCGCTCCCACCACTCCGGGATTCCGGTGATGTAGTGGTGTCATAGCATTAAACATATGAGTAATATGGGAAGCACCCGCCTCATACCCTTTAACCGCTTCCGCAAATGTTGCACTGCTGTGTCCAATCGAAACTACCACCCCTGAACCGGCAGCTTCTTTAATAAAGTTAAGACTACCTTCTTCTTCAGGGGCAATTGTGATTAGCCTAATAAGATCCAAATAAGGCCTTATTAATCCATAATTCGGCCGGATAATATACCTTTCATCGTGTGCTCCTTTATATTCTTTGTTTATAAAAGGCCCTTCAAGATTACAGCCTAAAATTTGGGCATACCCAGCTGAATTAGTCATCGTTTTCTTTATCCGTTCTAAAGCCCGTTTAATCCGCGTAACCTCCATCGTCATTGTTGTCGGAAGAAAAGCAGTAACCCCTGTTTTTACCAGATGATGGGCAATACTGCTTAAGGCAGAGTCATCTTCATCCATTACATCGTATCCGGCACAACCATGAATATGGAGATCAATAAAACCTGCTGATAGATAAGCACCTCCGCCATCAATTACATCAATCCCGGGTCCGAGCAGGTTTTCATTAATAATCTCTCTAATCTGTTGGTCAAAAATCACCGCTTGTTGCTCTTCGATACTCTGTTCCGTAATTAGTTTTATGTTTTTTATAGCCTTCATTCTTACAAGCCCCTTTAATAAATTCAGACAAGGAGACGGTTCTCTTGTCTGAATTATTCTTCTTTTTATCTATTATAGCATCTTTTACCCCGCTTTCACGATTTCCCCTGGTGGCTAAGGATGTCTCGAATTCAGATTCTCCGTGACTTAAATAATTTAGGCCAGGGTAAACACTGCCTGTTACATCCTAACCTTCATAACTGTAGTCCTCGGGGTTACTTTTCCTTTATAAAACTTGATGGATTTTACCTCTGCCATATTAGTGATAATCAAGGGAGTTAATGCTGATTTAGTCTTTTTTTGAATTAAATCTAAATCAAATTCCATGATTTTTTCGCCAACTTTGACCCTTTGGTTTTTTTGGATAAAGCTTTTAAAACCTTCACCTTTCATCTCAACTGTATCAATCCCAATATGGATCAGTACTTCCAATCCTTCTTTAGTTCGGAGACCGATCGCATGCATAGTAGGAAACACCTGCATAACTTCACCACTAACTGGTGCAAACACCATTCCCTTTTCCGGTTTAAATGCTATTCCATCACCAACCATTTTACTGGCAAAGACTTGATCCGGAACTTCTGCTAAATCGACAGTTTCCCCACTTACTGGTGATTTGATCTCAATAATCTTCTCCTTCTTTAAGAATAGACCCAGCATCATTCTTCCTCCTTAGCCTAAAAAACTTGAAAATTAATTTTTATATATTTTCTTCATATTCAATGACTAGAAATGCTTATCTTAACCATCATTATTAACAAATTCTATAATCAACTAGGTCCGAGTAATCTTTAACTACGGCTATCTCTAACTTAACTTATAGATTCCTCTACTCTAACAACAGTTCTCCCCACTTTACCTGATAATTGATCGTGCCATCCGGGAATAAGTATGCCGTTTGCCTCTAATTGCTATACTATAACTCATAATATTCTCTGGAATTGCAATCCCCGGGAAACCTGCATCCCCCAGGTGATGAAGATCAGTACCTGTCATTTTACATAGCAATGCAATCTCTCTTATGGTCTGCTGGTCTGCACCTTCCTGCGAAGTCCCAATAGTTGTCATTGTTAACACTTCTCTGGAGTGTGCCAGTTTGACCAGGCCTCTGATGTATTCCATGGTAATCCCGGGAACACTCCCTGGAGCCGGCAATAGCAGCAGATCACATCCTGCCTCGATAAACTCATCAACATCTTGCTCGGTAATAATCTGTTCGCCACTTTCACTTAGAACTCCAGCCGCATGCATTTTACCAGCAGCAAGAATTAATTCTTCTCCTAACTCCTCTTTTATGCTGGTTATAGCTTTGACAATTTCTCTATTCGATACTGAGGTTCCGGGATTTCCTGTAAGGACAATAAAATCTGCCCCCATTTCTCTGGCTTTTCTAGCAGTAGCTACTGAAGCTCTTCTGCCCGGAGTTAAGTTAGATGCCTCATCTACAGCCTCCAGATTAACTCCAATAATTCTCCCTGTCAACTCCTTAATTTCTTTAATAATCTCATCAGGGTTGTTTTTTTGTAGCCCATAAAAAACAGGATTAAACAGATCAAACATATTTAGAAGCAGAAGGTCAGCACCAAATGCTGCCGCTAATTCAGCATTACTTATATTATAAAGCAAAGGTTGCACCACTCCGATAATCTCACTTATGATAACTCTACCTTCACTAGCCTTAATCGAAGTTAAGATCTCCTTTTTGCCCATATCTTTAAAATCCGAAGTATTACAATCAAGAAGTCTTTTTACCATCCTCTCACCTCACAAAATGCAATTTCCTCAAGTAACTGGAAACCATAAACAGCATAAATAGAATGAATTTTAATTTTGGATCATCCTTTACAGGGTAATACTAAAAAGTTTTGGCAAAATATGATTTTTTGTTGAAAAACTCCCGTTAAAAAAGTACCAAGACAAACTTTTTAGTGATACAGGAGCCTGACGGCTCCTGTATCAACTTGATTTCTTATACAGTCAGATTCTTTGATGACATTACTGCCTTCATATGAGTGACAAGCGGATCGGCTACCGTACCTACAACAATCTGGTAGTTATTGCCGGGTAGTTTTAAGACTGCAGTCGCACCCAATTTTTTCAAGCATTCTTCATCTACTAGTTCACCATCATTAACCGTTATTCTTATCCTGGTAATACAGGCATCAACAACCTTAATATTTTCTTTACCACCTAGAGCTGCTAAGACCTCAGATGCTTTATCCCGCAATTCGGTATTACTTAAACCAAGAAGCGCACCTGATTCTTCTTCGATTCGCCCCGGTGTAGGTATATTCAGTTTCTTAATGAAAAAGACAAATACAAAGTAGTAAACCACACCAAAGACTAAACCAACCAATAAGAGGCCAAGAGGATTATCTGAGATACCGAAGTTTAATACATAGTCAATAAAACCAGCAGAGAAACTAAAACCACATCTCATCCCTAAAACTGTGGTCAAAGCTAAACTGATTCCGCTTAATAATGCATGTAAAATATAGAGGACAGGAGAAAGGAACATAAAGAGAAATTCAATCGGTTCAGTAATACCGGTCAGGAACGAAGTAAAAGCCACACCTAAGAGCATCCCGGAAACAGATTTGCGGTACTCTTTTTTCGCGGTGGTAATCATCGCAAAACAAGCAGCAGGTAACCCAAACATCATAATTGGGAAGAACCCGGTCATAAAAGTTCCTGCTGTCATGTCTCCGGCAAAGAAACGGAAGAGATCACCGGTGATGACTTTCCCTGTAGCGTCAATAAATTCTCCGAATTGAAACCAAGTAAATGAGTTAATAACATGATGAAGCCCAAGCGGAATCAATAACCGATTAAGAAAACCAAAGATAAAACCACCAGTAGCACCAGAGGTCGCGATTGTATTACCAAAAGAGCTAATGTAACTCTGGATAAAAGGCCAAACATAGCCGGCAAACACACCTAAGATTAAAGCGTAAAAAGATGTAATAATCGGTACAAATCGTTTACCACCAAAGAACCCTAGGAAATCAGGGACCTTGATTGCTTTGTATCTATTATACGAATACGCGGCTAAAAGGCCAGTAATAATACCTGCTAGCACCCCCATGTTGATTGTTTCGTCAAAAGTACCAGCTACCCTAGTTAAGACCAAATAACCTACTGCAGCAGCAAGCCCCGCCACCCCGTTGTTTTCTTCAGCCAAGCCAATAGCAATGCCGATGGCAAACAACAAAGCCAAGTTATCAAAGATTGCACCTCCGGCTGCAAACATCCAATCGATATTAAGAACATCACCAGCTCCAAGCCTCAATAGTAGCGCTGCCGCCGGAAGGACAGCCACCGGGGTCATCAATGCCTTCCCCAGTCTTTGAAGGCTACCTAGAAAGTTTTTTTTCATTTTTAAGACCTCCTTTTTTATTTTAGAAACAAAAAAGAGCCGAAAGAAAACTCTTCCAGCTCTTGCCTAAATAGTTGCACGCTGTTTAATAATATTTTATGTACTTTTATTTACAGTATAGTTAATAAATTATTATTTGTCAATAGCATTTTTTAATCTTTCAATATGCAAAGTAAGATAACCAACTTCTTCCTCAGGTACTCTCGTGTAAAGCTCTTCTTCCATCATCTTTCTTACTACCTTCGCCAGTTTATATGAATCTTTATAGGTCTTCTTGATCACCGAAAGCAATTCATTTTTAATTGTAATATTCTTCAGAATTCTCTCCACTGCATAACGGATATGAGAAGCAAACCGTGCATAATCAATTGATGTACGATCAATCTCTATTCCCAGTTCATCTTCGATAATTTCAATTGCCGAATTACAAATATAAGCATATTTAATAGTATTCGACAGTTTGTCTTTTGATTTTAAAGAATGGATATGAAGGGCAATAAAGCCGGCTTCTTCATCAGGTATGCTGATATTTAAAGCTTTTTCAAGCAATTTAATCGCTTCTCTGGCAATCTCCATTTCCTTTCTGTATAAGGTTTCGATCTCAATCATAAACGGGTTGTCAATCTTATCATTCTTTTGGATACGATAAATTGTAAAAGCTATATGATCAGTCAATCTTATATGCATGTCCTCATCAAGTTTTTCTCCGGTTGCTAAACAAATCATATGTAAAACCTCTTCACAGATTCCCACTAGCTTATCATCAATTCTAGTTATTAATTGATTAAACTTTAAACTAGTCTCAGGATTCTCTATTACAAAAACACGTTCAAATTCGGTATTAATAGGAATCCGATCACCAACTTTAGCACGAAAACCAATTCCCTTTTTAATTAATATTTTCTCGGTCCCTACATTTTTAGCTAAAACCACATTATTATTGAATACTTTAATTACATTATAATCCGCCGGCAAAAATAACACCCCCGACGATTTAATAGCAACCTTTTTACTTAAATTTATATTAACTTTTTATCTACATTATAACATGCTTTTGTATTTTGCAATCATTTCTTATGTTTTTTAAGATCTTTTCGGATTATTTAATGTATAATCAGTTAACACGCATCTGGCTTAGATTGGTCTGCTAGGAATAGCCTAACAATTTATCTGATTGAGAAAGTGTTCTATTGAAATCAAAGAAAATACCGGACTAGCTTACAGAGGTTGTCGTTTAACACGAGTATCAAAAGACTTGCAACAGGCTGCGAAATAAATTATGCAATCCAAGCTTAAAAGATTTTGTTGCAAAATTGCTTGTAATTGTGTAAAATATAAGTAAATAATAAAAACAGGTGTGTTACTGGTAATCCAGGCATTAACCTAAACCTTTTGAGGTGCCGGTTAATGCCTTTTTATTTCTTATCATGAAAAGAGGGATTAAGATGTACAAAGGGGTACCTGCTTCATCTGGAATCGCAATCGGCAAAGCTTTTCTCCTAACCAAAAAGCATTATATTATTGAAAAAAGGGAAATTGTAAACCCTGTGGCAGAACAGGAACGTTTCTTCCAAGCTATTAAGAAAGCTAAAGCACACGTAAAAAAGATGATTATTTCTTCCCGCGATGATCATCAGGATGAGACCGCAGAAATTTTAAAAGCTCATCAAACAATTCTTGAAGATCCGGAGTTAATTAATACTGTCTCTTCACAAATTGAACAAGAAAAAGTTAATGCTGAGTTTGCCCTGGAAACAACTCTTAACTTTTATATCAACCTGTTGGCTCAGACCGATAATGACTATATGAGGGAGAGGGTTGCTGATCTTAAAGATGTTGGTAATCACATTCTTCTTTTTCTGTTAGGAGAAAAACCCTTTACAAGTACTATGATTAAAGATGAATGCATCATTATTTCTACTGAGCTTACTCCATCTGATACTGCTCAATTACCGCTGGACAAAGTTCTCGGTTTGATCACAGATCTTGGAGGGCCAACCTCACATACCGCCATCATCGCCCGTTCGATGGAACTTCCTGCCGTGGTTGGGCTGGGAAACATCACAAAAGCTGTGAAAAATGATGATCTACTTATTATCGATGGTGAGCATGGAGAAGTCTTCTTAAATCCTGATCCGGAAACCATTCAAAAGTACCGGCTCAAGCAAGAAGAACAACTAAGAGAAAGAAACTCCCTTATCCGTCTTAAAGATTCTCCCGCGCAAACTAAAGATGGGAGAAGAATTAATCTGTTAGCTAATATTGGAGAACCTTGGGAACTTACCAAAGCTTTAGAATATGGGGCAGAAGGCATCGGCCTTTTCCGAACTGAGTATCTGTTTATGAACCAAGATACGCTCCCTTCAGAAGAAGAGCAGTATCAGGCTTATAAAGAAGTCCTGCACAAAATGGAAGGAAAATCCGTAGTCATCCGTACCCTTGATATTGGCGGAGATAAAAAACTACCTTACCTGCCCCTAGAATACGAGATGAACCCATTTTTAGGCTGTAGAGCGATCCGATTATGCCTTAAGGAAAAAGATCTTTTCCGGACACAATTACGTGCCCTTTACCGGGCTTCTGTTGATGGGGATCTTAAAATAATGTTTCCCATGATCTCCAGTTTAGAAGAGTATCGGACAGCTCGTTCACTTGCCGAAGAGGTCAAGGCAGAATTAATTAAGGAAGGCCATAATATACGTGAAGATGTACCTTTTGGCATTATGGTAGAAATCCCTTCAACTGCCATTATTTCTGACCTTTTTGCCCAAGAAGTAGATTTTTTTAGTATTGGTACCAATGACTTAATTCAATATACCTTAGCTGTTGATCGCATGAATGAACAAATCTCCTACCTCTACGATCCCTTCCACCCCGCAATCTTAAGGCTGATCAAAATGATAATCGACAATGCTCATCAACAGGGAATACCTGTAAGTATGTGCGGGGAGATGGCAGGCGATCCGTACTTTATACCACTTTTAATTGGTTTGGGGCTTGATACCTTGAGTATGAGTCCGGCATCACTTTTAAAGGTAAAAAATATTCTTGGCAGGTTAGAACCGGAAGAGATGAAAATTCTTACTCAAAAGGTTCTTACGCTTTCTACTTCTGAAGAAATCAAGGATTATTTAGCAATTTCCGCTCAACTTAATATGGATAATAAAACCTTATAGTCTTCCCATAATATAACTTATGAAAATTAAGGGGTGGTATTAATGAGAGAGTTGAAAGTAACTATTAAAACTGCCACTGGTTTACATGCCCGGCCAGCTTCGGTACTGGTAAACGCCGTTTCTAAATTTAAAAGTAAGATCACTGTTGAAAAAGAAGGCCAGGAAACAAACCTTAAAAGTTTACTTGGTTTACTAAGCCTAGGCGTTTCACAAAACGACAAAATTATCATTAAAGCAGAGGGTAAAGATGAAGATCAAGTGATAGAGGCTTTAATTAGTTGCGCGAAAACCCATAATCTCTGGTAACCTTAAGACTTGCCATTCCTTCCAATAATCCAATAAAGTAAAAAACATTTGTAGAGCAAACTTATTTCACTATAAGTAAACTTTCATTATTTATTATATAATCTGCCCTGTTTATTAATTCTTGAGCTAAGTAATAATCCTCTGGTTCTATCATCGAACTTATAACTTATTTTCCTTTCGTTCTCCTTTAAAAGAGTTTCATTAACCATTTCTTCTTTATCTATATTTACCGATGATCCATCCGCTTTGGTTAATGTTATTTTTAAGAACTCTGCTTCTTCTTCAGGGGGGGAATATATAAGATCGCAACAACACTCATTCGCATCCTCAACTATTTCTATAATAACATTATAATAACATCTATAAACATTCCCGGTAAAATCCCATATTGTTTCATCTTTTAATATATGTACATAATCTAAATTACCCTGAAAATCGAAATTACCTATGACAGGCAAAGAAGTTGCTAATAGTAAAATACCAATAATCTCCAATAATATTTTAATCTGTGTTTTTTTATTCATAAAAAGCCTTCACCTCCAAGATATTTGCCATACTTTAATTAGTACTGCTTTCTCTTATTGCGGAAAAGCTGTTTTCAAGCCTCTCCCCTTTCATTCTTTTGATAATATATTCCACAATAACCTCCTTTTCCCTTTGAGTAGGTTTAATTTACTAACTTAAGGAATAAGCCATAATACTTATAATGTACATAATATTTTTATCTCACAATTAGATCTGCCTCTAGATACGGACTTTCCAGTTTTGCTAGTCATAATCTATTAGTAAAGGGGGTTATTATATGTATTGCCAACATGGAATTAGCAAAGCAGAATTAGAGCTTATAAATACCATGCGTATGCTCTGGGAACAACATGTGGCCTGGACTAGAATGGTAATCATTAGCATTGCCGAAGATTTAGCTGATTTAGGGTTTGTAACCAAACGTCTGCTCCGGAATCCTTTGGATTTTAAAGCAGCGCTCCTACCCCTTTATGGTGAAGAAAAATCTTCTGAATTTGCCAAACTACTCACTGAACATCTGGTAATTGCCGCTGAACTTGTGAAGGCAACCAAAGCCCATGATTGTGTAGCAGTCACTGATGCAGAAAAAAGATGGTTTGCCAATGCTGATGAAATCGCCGCTTTTCTCAATTACATCAATTCCTATTTTTCCAAGGAAACCTTCATGACTATGCTTCACGAGCACTTGATACTCACTGAAAGCGAAGCTATAGCCAGACTCAATAAGGATTACGAGAAAGATATTGCCCTCTATGATATGGTTGAACAGCAGGCTTTAACAATGGCGGATGCGATGTCCGAAGGTATTGTCCAACAGTTCCCGGAACAGTTTAGGTGTAGATGTATGAACTATTAAAAAAAATTCAGTGATTCAATAAAAGCGAATCACTGAATTTTTTCTTATTTGTAGCTACTTTTGTTTTTAATTCTATTAAGATTTAACCGCAAAATACTGTCTAAGCTGCATGTCGTTTATGTGGGATTCCAAAAAAACTACAGTGTCTCGACGCGATCACTGTATAATCCTTTATTGAATCCTTACCTAGGATATGGTAAACTGAAGACAAAGATAGTAGGGGATTGGTTTTTATGGAGTATTATAAAAATAAGCTAAATTCTTTAGCTAAAAAACATGGAATTAAGATGATCTTATTATTTGGCTCACGTGCCCAAGGTAATTCCCGTCAGGATAGCGATCTTGATTTGGGAATATTATTTACGGACGTACCTTTAGATCTAGCACCAATAATCTCTGATTTAATAACTATTTTTAAGAATTACTCCATTGACCTTGCTGTCTTAAACCATAGTGATCCTGTGTTCTGACCCTGAGATCTTTATTAATTTTTATTTAAACACCATCAAACAGTATAATTATGTTCAAAAATTATTAAAACTGGAAAAAATATATTTGGATAATCTTGTAGGGGGTACCAGGAGTGGAATACAACAATGTCATCCACCGCAAATTGATTAATTTGGTTGAATATAGTAAGGAACTTAACCTATATTAGTAAAAGCCGTTCAAAAAACTGTTTCTACTATTCAATAAAGGTAAACTCTGCCTCTTTAGGTGCGCCGCCCCAATAAGCCACAAACTGGCGGGGGGTGGTTTTTTTGAAAGCCAAGTAATATTTATGGGGAAAGAGAAGTTTAGGGACTCCAGTTAGATTCATTACATATACATCCAGTTCTTCTCCTTCTTCCCCAATCTTTTGAGCAAAGCCTCGAAATTCCTCTAAAAAAGAATATTGAGGAGTAAAATCTAGCAAATCTTTTGTTGAGAGTTGATGGAATGCTACATTGATCTTCAAGCCGCGGGATTTTAAGAGAATATCACAGGTTGCGCCTTGATTGTCGGTTGTTAATATTTTATTTAAATATAAATATATTAGATCACTATCAAGGATATCTTTATTATAACTAAATTTTTTGGCCTCTTTGATCCTGTCCCCTTTATAATATTCAATCTTTAAGACCTCTTCTTCCGGATCATAATATGTAACCCTTTTATCATGGCCTAAACGTTTAATAAGTGCACTATTAGTAGTCTGCCATTCACTATGTTTAACTTGTAGATTGGCATCTAATTCTGCCTTTAACATATAAATCGCCGAATCATACTCCACTCGATGGAGGCCGGTCTTTTGATCATAAGTAATTATTTGCTGAAAAGCAGAAGATGCCCTCCCCCCCAGGATACAAGATCCTCCACGAAGAACTGTCTTGTTAATACTTCCAAACCCTTTTCCTTCTGTCTTCTTTCTAAGATTTTGGTTAGCAATATTTGTTGCTGCCATTCCTCCACAGAAACTACTTACGATAAATAGTAATATAAAAATTACTAGACATTGCCTTCTTACATTCAAGGATTCAGCCCCCTCCAGACACACCAACAAAAAATCTAATTTGTTTCAATTATATATTGAATTTGGCATATAATCAAGAACTCAAAAAAGGCTAATATATTATTTTAGTCTTTTTTTACTAGGGGAAATTACATAAGGGAATTGCATAACTATCTTAATTGTGGGGGTAAAAGCTTTTTTAAATCTCCACACTCCAAAAATTTCTGGGGTAAATCCAAAAATATTTTTTAGAATTTATGCATCTTTTTTTTTCTGGAACATAAGATCCATTAAAATAGTTGTCTTGTGCAAAAGCAATATTTTTTTAATGGAGGTTTGCATGCGAAAGAGGATCTCTAGCCTATTCGTAATAATCTTATGTTTTGCTTTTTTCTCTTTTTCACCCGCCTTAGCCAACCCACCACTAATTCTAAATTTTAGAGATATCAAAGCGTTTGAAAAAAGTATTGTATCCTTATCTTTTTCTCTACCGGTTTACAATACCCAAACGCTTAGTTTTGACTGCTCTTCTCCTGTGGATCTTAGTACAGGTAAAACTATTCCGCAGGAAAGGATTACCTTCACCTACCAGCAGCAGACGGTTTCGGTAAATCAACCTTTACAATTAACCACCAATAATTTAGGACAAGATTCCGTAGTCTGCGGAAAAACTGCTGACTTCTTGATTAATATTGAATTCAACCCCTCCGATCTGCCCGGTGAATATCAAGGATATATTTATGCAGTTTATCAAGACTCCACTGGTAATTCTGAGCGAATACCTATATTCCTAAAAATCAATCTGTTACCTTGGATCCGGTTCAAAACCGCTACCCCTAATCCAAAGATAATTTTTAACCATATCCCTTCATTAACTGGGATTGGTTTGCAAACAACAGAACCAATACGTATTTTACTCGCTTCAAACGCTCCTTGGTGTCTCTTTCTCAGATTTGGAGAAAAAAGAATCTTTGAAAGATCGTCTTTTCCGATTGAAGTCTCTATTTCTAAGTCAAGCAAAGATAAGAGTTTTAAGGAAAGCTTCTTTCCAAACGAAGGGTTTAAACTGGTAGCATCCGGTTCTCCCACCATATCCGGGGATGGTTCTGAACCCGAAAAATACTGGACTGAACTTTGGTTTAGCGCTTCGATCTTGGATTGGCACCTTTATCCAACTGGCACCCATTCCTTAGTAATCTATCTCTCCGGTCAAACCAATGAGTAATGAAGTATAACCGCAATAAAAAGGTTGCACACCGGTAAAGGCGCGTAAAACCGGTTTGTAATATAAAACAAACCAGGAAGGATGAATAGTATGAAAAAAACCAGCATCTTTTTATTAATCATAATGCTTGTTACTATCTCCGTCAGTATTTTTGCCGAAAGCCCCATTGACGGCATTCCGGGGGAAAACTATCAGAATCATGTAAAAGACGATGGTGTTATTATCTGGACAAAAATTGATCAAAACGGTAAGTATGACAATGTTCCTATGAATCGCTCCGGGTATCACTTTGATAATAATGATAAAACAAATGGTCAAGAAGTAGAGATGACCCTTCAAACCTGGGCTTTTATCCCCTGTTATTTAGAGATGAAAGTCACCGGAAACCAAGGCCAGACCATGCTGCAAAGCTTTGGCCCGGGAGCCTTTGCTAATGCTGGAACAATTAACTCCTATGTTCTAGCCTTTGACAATGAGATCGGCGGCTATGTTGATGAAGACTGGAACTCTCTTGGCCATGGCAGAAATGCTGAAATTGAACCAGGTAGCGGCAGATATATCCAAGGTTGTGACCTTTTCAAAGTTGAACTATATGCCAATGATAATTATAAGTACGAAGTTCAAGCCGGGCCATTAGCCCCCACCAATGCACGGGCTGATTCTCCTGATGCTCTTGATCTTCTTCCTCTCCAGATGAGAAGTAGTATCGATGGGGCAGCTTTTGGTTCAACTGTCAATTTTGACGCACCCAATACTCTCGTTAATGTCATTCCAGAAAAATTAGCTTGCCAGTCCTCTTTGGTTTATCACCAATTTAGAATCCCTTACCAACGTAACATTGCCCACGGGCGCTACGATGGAAGACTAACACTAAGAGCTTTTACTCTCTAATATAATCCTTCTTTAAATACATCTAATTGGCTGGTGCACGCGCCACACCAGCCTTTATCTATCATGAGGGATTTTATATTTATCTTAAGCATATATTTGGCTGCTATCAAAATGCCTATTGAAAAATAATTAAATTTTAATTCTTAATCGGGCTTTTTGCGTTGTCATTG